>NZ_AONC01000007.1 GCF_000585215.1 Imhoffiella purpurea
AGGGTACGCACGGGAGAGGGTCCTGCCAATTCTTGTCACCCTAATCACCTACATCCGCACTCGGTCTTGGCCAGGGTTATGATCATGGCCCAGACTGGCTCTGATCCGAGTGCCTGTGTGCAGGGCTTTGAAGGTGCGAAAATACAACATTAATAATCATAAACTTATGCCGCTTGCTCACCGTCATTTTAGCGCCATCGACGAGATCAAGGACTCGCCAGTTGAGCCAAATCAGAGTGTTATGAAAAGGAGACCAAAAAGGGGACGGATTTATTTAAGCTCGTCATCAAGCTTGCTTCTTCGAGGCCGAACTGGGTTGCGATGTTCGATCTGGTAATTCGCCTTCTCGGCAAACAGCCCCCGTCGATTGTGCCCGCGCTGCACGACATGGTGTGGATAGTTTGGATGAATGACGCGCCCGATTCTTAGCATGCTGTAAACTTGCTCTGATCCGAGTGCCTGTGCATCATGTCAGTATAGCGGTAAATAAATCTGTCCCCTTTTTGCTCTATATTTGACACCGCTGGCGGCATGAGTGTGGACCGGAGTTATGATCACCGCCCGCGTCTGGCGTCCCGCCAGCCGTTTCATGAGCTGCCCGAGATCAGCGATCGCCTCCCCAGGCTGCAGGATCAGATGGACATGATTCGTCATCAGACAGAAGCCGAAGACCTTGACGTCATAGACCTGCTTGAAGGCTTCCAGCGTATCGAGGTAGTAACGGTAATCCGCCTCCTCGGCAAAAACCACCTGCCGATTATGCCCGCGCTGCACGACATGGTGTGGATAGTCTGGAAGGATGACGCGCCCGATTCTTGGCATGCTGAAAACCGGCTCTGATCCGAGTGCCTATGCATCATGTCAGTATAGCGGTAAATAAATCTGTCCCCTTTTTTGTTATGTCCCCTTTTTTGTTTCTACCGTCGGCGCGCCAGTCCTCGACCCTACTGACGAGGGAGGGCTGGGAGTCACCGCCATGTCCTGGCTATTTAGGCACCGCGAAACGAAAGGCGCGGAAACAGATAAGCCATGGCTACCGCGATGGGCGACCTGCTCTCTACTCTA
>NZ_AONC01000008.1 GCF_000585215.1 Imhoffiella purpurea
GCCGTGCGCTGGTGGATGGAGCGGGTCTCCTGGGTCCGGCGCCGCACGCCCAAGGGGGACTGGGACATCAGCCTGGTGCCCATACGGCAGCGGCACATGGGGACGGACTTCGCCCATCGGGTCACGGCTGACATGGCCGAGAGCGTGTGCCGCAAGGGCGGTCGCTTCCAGCTCGAGACCGAGGTGACGGATCTGGCCCTGGCCGAGGACGGCGGCTTTCTCGTCGAGACCTCCGGGGGACGGGTCCATGCCCGCTTCCTCCTCGCCTGCCCGGGCCGCGAGGGCGCCCACTGGCTGCGCGAGACGGTCGGGGCGCTGGGGGTCCGCACCGGCTGTGGTGCCATCGACATCGGCTGCCGCGTCGAGGTCGCCTCATCCGTCTACGACGAGCTGACCCATGCCGGCCGACGCCACCCTCCTATCCGTGCCTTTCCGTTGCCTATGGTGACGCCCTCGATCATGCATCATGTGACAACCTCTGTTTGCCCTTAAACACTTAGGCATCTATGATTTTAAGCGCCTAAAATGCAAGTCATTGATTCTGCTATCCATTCTTACGAGGTGCGACATGCCCGACCCGACTAAGACTCGCTGGACCCTGACCGTCTCGAAAGAGACGGACGTGGCACTGCGCAGCTTCCTCGCTCAGCGTGGTCTTAAGAAAGGCGATCTCTCGCTGTTCGTCGAAGAAGCGGTCAAGTGGCGCATCCTCGATCAGACCATCAACGAGGCGCGGGCACAGTTTGCCGACCTTCCTGTCGAGATGATGCAGGCCCTGGTCGATGAAGCATCAGAGGCGGTCAAAAGCGAACTGCGCCAAGCCCTGTCCGAGTCACGTACTCTGGACCACTGACCCATGCGCGTGGTGCTCGATACCAACATCCTCATCAGCGCCTTGCTCGTCGAAACGTCGACGGCGGCCAAGCTCATAGTCGCTTGGCGCTTGGGCGCCTTCACCTTGGTAAGTTCAGAGACCCAGATCGATGAACTCGCGCGCGTCACGCGCTACCCCAAGATCCGGGAGCGCCTCGCACCGGCGATCGCCGGCCGTTTGATCAACCAGATTCGGGAAATGGCGTACTGCATCGATACATTGCCACCGATCGATGTCTCCCCCGACCCTTACGATAACTATCTGCTGGCGATGGCGGTCACGGCCTCGGCCGACTATCTCGTGACCGGTGATAAACAGGATCTACTCGCGCTGAACCGCTATGAAGGCACCAAGATCGTCTCCCTCCGCGAGTTTCTGGCCTTCACACGAGTATTGTCAGCCTAACAGGGTGCCGCAACATCATGTCAGATATAGCGTTTATACGCGCTCGCCCGGGCCAATAGGACACGAATCCGACGGAGTAGAACTCAATCGAGCAAAGACGGGATAATATGACGTTTTCCAATCGCTGAAGACATCTGATCATGGAAAACTTTCGCGGCACGACGATCCTTTCGGTCCGACGCAACGGCAAGGTCGTGATCGGCGGCGACGGTCAGGTCTCTCTTGGCTCGACGGTGATGAAGGGCAACGCCCGCAAGGTGCGCCGTCTCTACAAGGGACAGGTGCTGGCCGGATTCGCGGGCGCGACCGCCGATGCCTTCACCCTGTTCGAGCGCTTCGAGGGCAAGCTGGAGAAACACCAGGGCCACCTGACCCGCGCGGCCGTCGAGATGGCCAAGGAATGGCGCACCGATCGCGCCCTGCGCCGGCTGGAGGCCCTGCTGTGCATCGCCGACGCCAAGGCATCGCTCATGCTCTCGGGCACGGGCGACGTGGTCGAACCCGAGCAGGACATCATGGCGATCGGTTCGGGCGGCTCCTTCGCCCTCTCCGCCGCCCGCGCCCTGTTCGAGAACACCGACCTGGGTCCGCGCGAGATCGTCGAGAAGGGTTTGCACATCGCCGCCGACATCTGTATCTACACCAATCACAATCTGGTGATCGAAGAGCTGGATGCCGAGTCCTGACAGACCCGCCGGCCGACTTGCATCAACGGCCCGCCAACCGCAGCTAACGAGCATAGCGGACGGCGCCACCCCGAAAGATGAAACGGGCGGTAGATTGGGCCGACGACAGGAGGCCCAACATGCAACGTCTTTTTGGGCCTCGTACCTCGGCCCAACCTACGAACCGGCTGTTTCACGGCAACCCAGGTTGGCAGCCACTCCACTAAGAAGGTTTCCCCGCCGTCCTCCCAGGGCGGCCCATTCGACGGACAGTCACCATGTCTGAAATCACCCCCCAACGCATCGTCGCCGAGCTCGACAAACACATCGTCGGTCAGGACGAGGCCAAGCGCGCGGTGGCGATCGCGTTGCGCAACCGCTGGCGCCGCTCCCAGATCCAGGAACCGATGCGCTCCGAGATCACGCCCAAGAACATCCTCATGATCGGCCCGACCGGCGTCGGCAAGACCGAGATCGCGCGCCGCCTGGCCAAGCTGGCCAACGCGCCCTTCATCAAGGTCGAGGCGACCAAGTTCACCGAGGTGGGCTACGTCGGGCGGGACGTCGAGTCCATCGTCCGCGACCTGGCCGACATCGGCATCAAGATGGCGCGCGAGCAGGAGATGGCCAAGCTGGCCGATCAGGCCGAGGCCGCCGCCGAGGAGCGCATCCTCGACGCCCTGCTGCCGCCGCCCGGCGGTTTCGAGGAGGAGAGCCGCTCCACCGCCGGCAAGGCCACGCGCGAGAAGCTGCGCGACAAGCTGCGCTCGGGCGCCTTCGACGAGCGCGAGATCGAGATCCAGGTCTCGGCCAGCCCGCTCGGGGTCGAGATCATGTCCCCGCCCGGCATGGAGGAGATGTCCAACCAGCTCCAGGGACTGTTCCAGAACCTGGGCCAGGGCCGCACCAAGAAGCGCAAGCTGCGCATCCTCGACGCGCGTCAGCTGCTCAAGGACGAGGAGGCCGCCAAGCGAGTCAACGACGAGGAGCTCAAGCTGCGCGCGGTCGAGAACGTCGAGCAGAACGGCATCGTCTTCATCGACGAGCTGGACAAGGTCGCCAAGCGCGGCGAGGGCATGGCGGGCGCCGACGTCTCGCGCGAGGGCGTGCAGCGCGACCTGCTCCCGCTGGTCGAGGGCAGCACGGTCTCGACCAAGCACGGGTCGGTCCGCACCGATCACATTCTCTTCATCGCCTCGGGCGCCTTCCATCTGTCCAAGCCGTCCGACCTCATCCCCGAGCTCCAGGGCCGTCTGCCGATCCGCGTCGAGCTGAAGGCGCTGAGCACCGAGGACTTCGTACGCATCCTGACCGAGCCGGACGCCTCCCTGACCGATCAGTACCGCGAGCTGCTGGGCACCGAGGGCGTGAACCTGGAATTCACCGAGGACGGCATCCGCCGCATCGCCGAGATCGCCTGGCAGGTCAACGAGCGCACCGAGAACATCGGCGCCCGGCGCCTGCACACGGTGATGGAACGTCTGCTGGAGGACGTGTCCTACAACGCATCAGAGTTGGACCGGGTGACCGTGACCATCAACGCCCAGTATGTCGACCAGAACATGGCCGGACTTGCGGCGGACGAGGATCTGTCGCGCTACATCCTCTAGTGCGACCGACATCGGCGAACCTAATGTACATGGCGGACGGCCGCCCTAATAGATGAAAAGGGCTGTAGGTTGGGCCGACGAAGTGGAAGCCCGACAGGGGACGTCTCGTTGGGCCTCGTCCCTCGGCCCAACCTACGAAACGGCCGTTTCACGATAACGAACATCTATCCGAGCCTCACAACCATGACCCGAGTACCCACCGAACTGAATCTGCACCGCCAGTCGCACGTGCTGGAGATCGCCTATGAAGACGGCAGCCGCTACTCGCTGCCCTGCGAATATCTGCGCGTCTATTCGCCCTCGGCCGAGGTCCAGGGCCACGGCCCAGGACAGGAGGTCCTGCAGGTCGGCAAGGAGGACGTCGGCATCGACCGCATCGAGCCCGTCGGCAACTACGCCATCTGTCTGCATTTCGACGACGAGCACAACACCGGGATCTATTCCTGGGAGTACCTGGACCGGCTCTGCTCCCAGCAGGAGACCCTGTGGAAGTCCTATCTGGACGACCTGGAACAGGCGGGCTACCAGCGCAAGTCGCGGCCGTCCTGACGCTTTGATGTAAACTAGCCGCCATCCCACGGGGCGCCCAGCGGCGCCCCGTACCCATTTCCTATCGGGCCCAGAGCATGTCAGACCAGAAAACCACCCATTTCGGCTACCAACAGGTACCGGTCGGCGAAAAGGCCGCGCGCGTGCGCCAGGTCTTCGACTCGGTCGCGTCCCGCTACGACCTCATGAACGATCTGATGTCGCTCGGCATCCATCGTCTCTGGAAGCGTCACGCCATCGAGCTGGCCGGGGTTCGGCGCGGACAGCAGGTGCTGGATCTCGCCTCCGGAACCGGCGACCTCGCCGATCGTTTCGCCGGGATCGTCGGCCCGGACGGTCTGGTGGTCATGTCCGACATCAATGCCGCCATGCTCGGCGAGGGCCGCGAACGCATGCTCGACCGCGGCCGGGTCGGCAACGTCCAATACAGCCTCATCAACGCCGAGAAGATCCCCTTCGGTGACGACCGCTTCGACTGCGTCACCATCAGCTTCGGTCTGCGCAACGTCACCGACAAGCAGGCCGCGCTGGACGAGATGTTCCGGGTGCTGCGTCCGGGCGGCAAGGCGCTGATCGTCGAATTCTCCCATCCGCTCACCAAGCCGCTGAGCAAGGCCTACGATCTCTATTCCTTCTCGGTGCTGCCGACGCTCGGCAAGCTCATCGTCAACGACTCGTCCAGCTATCGCTATCTGGCCGAATCCATCCGCATGCACCCGGACCAGGAGACCCTGCGCTCCATGATGGAGACCTCCGGATTCGAGCGTTGCGAATACTTCAACCACACCGGCGGTATCGTCGCCATCCACCGAGGATACAAGCTGTGAGCGAAGGCATTCAGATCCCGGACGCCGTGCTGGCGGTCGTCGAGCAGACGATCAATCGCTATATCGCCCTGGATCCCGAGGGCTCGGCCGCCTTCGCCGCCCTCACCGGACGCATCATCGGGATCGAGCTCGAGGGCTTCGGCACCCGGATCACTATCATCCCCAGCGCCCAACGCCTGCAGATCTTCGGCACCTACGAGTCCGAGCCCGACTGTCTGATCCGCGGCTCGCTGCTCGGTCTCGCCCGCATGGGCATGGACGAGCGCAAGGAGACCCAACTGGTCAAGGGCGAGGTCGAGATCACCGGCGACACGACCCTGGCGCAGGACTTCAGCGCCGCGCTCGCCGGTCTCCAGATCGACTGGGAGGAACAGCTGGCCCGCGTCATCGGCGACCCCTTCGCCCATCAGGTCGGCAACCGGGTGCGTGCCGCCGAGCGCTGGAGCCAGCGAACCTCGGACTCCATGACCGCCAACCTGCGCGAATATCTGCAGGAAGAGCGCCGCCTGCTCCCGACCCGCTACGAGGTCGAAGCATTCCTGTCTCAGGTCGACACCCTGCGCGACGACACAGAGCGGCTCGCCGCCCGCGTCGAGCGCCTCGTCCAACGCGCATCGGAGTCCGGCATCCAGCCATGATCGGTCCGCGTCAGGCACTGCGTCTCTTCCGCATCAATTGGGTGCTGCTCCGTCACGGTCTCGACGAGGTCGTGCTCGCCACCCATCTGTTCCGGCCCCTGCGCTGGATCAAATTCTTCCTGCCCTGGCACTGGGTGAAGCGCGACCTGCCTTCCTATCCGGCGCGGGTGCGCATGGCCCTGGAGGATCTGGGCCCCATCTTCGTCAAGTTCGGCCAGATCCTCTCGACCCGGCGCGACCTGCTGCCGGACGAACTGGCGGTCGAGCTCGCCAAGCTCCAGGACCGGGTCCCGCCCTTCGGCGGCGCCGAGGCCCGCGCACTCATCGAGAAGGCCTGGGGCCGCTCGGTCGACGAGGTGCTGGACCACTTCGATCCCATCCCGCTGGCCTCGGCCTCGATCGCCCAGGTCCATACCGGCCGGCTCAAGGACGGCACCGAGGTGGTCGTCAAGGTGCTGAGACCCGGCATCGAGCGCATCATCCGCCAGGACCTGGGCCTCATGTACACCGTCGCCTACCTGGCCGACCGCTACTGGAAGGACGGCCGGCGGCTGCGTCCGATCGAGGTGGTGCGCGAGTACGAGAAGACCATCTACGACGAGCTGGACCTCCAGCGCGAGGCCGCCAACGCCTCCCAACTGCGCCGCAACTGGATCAACAGCGAGATGCTCTACATCCCGGAGGTCTACTGGGACTGGACGCGGCCCAACGTCATGGTGATGGAGCGCATCTACGGCACCCCGGTGGGCGACGTGGAGCGGCTCAAGGCCCAGGGCGTGAGCATGGAGCTGCTCGGGGTGCGCGGGGTGGAGATCTTCTTCACCCAGGTGTTCCGCGACAACTTCTTCCACGCCGACATGCATCCCGGCAACATCTTCGTCGAGCCGTCCGGGCGCTACATTTCGATCGACTTCGGCATCGTCGGCACCCTGACGACCGAGGACCAGCGCTACCTGGCCGAGAACCTGCTCGCCTTCTTCGAGCGCGACTACCGCCGCGTCGCCGAGCTGCACGTAGAGTCGGGCTGGGTCCCGCACGGCACCCGGATCGACGAGTTCGAGTCGGCCATCCGCACCGTCAGCGAGCCCATCTTCGAGAAGCCCCTGGCCGAGATCTCGTTCGGTCACTTCCTGGTCAGGCTGTTCCAAACCGCGCGGCGCTTCAACATGGAGATCCAACCCCAGCTGGTCCTGCTGGAGAAGACATTGCTCAACATCGAGGGACTGGGGCGCCAGCTCTATCCCGAGCTGGACCTCTGGACCACGGCCAAGCCCTACATGGAGCGCTGGATGAAGGATCAGGTCGGTCTCAAGGGGCTGTTCGACCGTACCAAGCGCAACATCTACTCGGTCGCCGACCAGACCCCCGAGATCCCCCTGATCGCCTATCGCATGCTCATGGCCTACGACAAGCAGCTGCGGACCTCGGAGTACAGCCGCACCAAGCCGCAGAAGACGCACGGCTCCCAGCCGCTCTCCGCGGCCGGATCGGTCCGTCTGGTCGGCGGCGCCACGGTCTTCATCTGCGGCACGCTGATCCTGCTGCTGGGCCCGGGGCAGTGGATCCAGGACACGGTCGGCGCAGCACTGGTGGCCGCCTGCTATCTGACCGGGGCCTGGCTGTTCGTCTCGGCGGCGCGCAGCGCCTGACCCTCGGACGTCTGGCGCCAGCTCGGCGCCCGTCCGATTTTCGGGGTCCACTATATCCCGCTCTTCATCGACAAGGGTCGACCTGACGGTACGCCTGGCGGGCCAGATCTATGTGATGGAGCTCAAGCTG
Source organism: Imhoffiella purpurea (assembly GCF_000585215.1). GTDB lineage: Bacteria > Pseudomonadota > Gammaproteobacteria > Chromatiales > Chromatiaceae > Imhoffiella > Imhoffiella purpurea. Next base: position 7,348 of record NZ_AONC01000008.1, read on the forward strand.
GATCGTGGCGCGGTGCGGCAGGACGCGACCGAGGAGCAAAGGGGCGACAACCCGGCGCGCGCGCAATCTCGTCCAGGCCGATTGGCGCCGTGTGGCTTGATTTCTTCGAATCTACAACCGCCCGATCCCGGCACCCGCGATGGCCTCATCGCCCCCGAGCTTGGATCGGTCCTTGTTGTAGGTGCCGTGCTTCGCCTCGTAGGCATCCAGAACCTCTTCGGTCGGCCCGTACTGGGCGATACGGCCGTGCTCCATGAGAACGGCCTTGTTGCACATGTTGCGCACCAGATCGTTCGAATGGGAGGAGAGCACGATGATCGAGACCTGCTCGGTGAAGTGTTTGAGCCGAGCGCGCGCCTTGTCGAGGAATGCGGCATCGCCCGCGCCGATACCCTCGTCGAGCAGCAGAATGTCGGGCACCACCGAGGTCGAGACGGCGAAGGCCAGACGCATCTGCATGCCGGCCGAATAGGTGCGGATCGGCAGGTTGAGAAAATCGCCGAGCTCGGTGAACTCGGCGATCTCGTCCATGCGCGCCTTGATCTGGCGGCGGGTGAGTCCGAGGAAGAGGCCGCGCAGGACGATGTTCTCGTACCCCGTGCTCTCCTGATCCATGCCGAGCGCGATGTCGAACAGTGGCACGGTCGAACCCTCGACGCTGACACGACCGCAATTGGGCTCGTAGATACCGCCCAATACGCGCAGCAGCGTGGTCTTGCCGGCGCCGTTGTGTCCGACCAATCCGAGCCGATCGCCACTTCTCAGATCGAGATCGATGTCCTGCAGCGCCTCCACGACCGAGATGCGCTGAGAGACGGTGTCGGCACGGATCTGGCCGCCGGTCGCACTCTGGATGAGTCGGTTCTTCAGCGACCGGTTGGAGGCGCTGTAGACCGGGAAGGAGACAGAAACCTTTTCGAGCTGAATCGATGCCACGTGACGCTCCTCAGACCCAGTAGGCGATACGCCAACGGTATGCCGAATAGAAGAAGAGCGTGACGGCCCAGCCGACGACGCCGATGGCGATCACCGCGAGCCAGTGCTCCAGATTGGCCGGCTGCCCCAGCATGGGCGCGCGAACGATCTCGACCATGTGATAGAAGGGGTTGAGGTCGAGCAGCAAGGCGCGGTCCGGCAGCATCTCGGGACGCCAGATGACCGGCGTGATGAAGAAGAACACCTGCACCACGCTGCCGATGATGAGCGGCACATCCCGGAACCGCGCGCTGAGCAGACCGAAGAAGAGCGATATCCAGAGTCCGTTGGCGACCAGAACGACGAGCGCCGGCGCGACCCATAGCAGGTTCCAGTTCAGATCGACACCGAACCAGAGCGCGACGCCGAAGAAGATCCAGATATTGTGGGCGAAGATGATGAGGTTCGACCAGATGGACTTGTATGCATAGATGGAGACCGGCGCATTGAGCTGCCGGATCATGCCGTCCGAGTCGATGAATGCCTGACAACCGTCGGTGATCATGGTCGAGACCAGCCCCCAGATGACGAATCCCGCGGCCAGGAAGGGAAGATAGTCATGGATGTTCTGGCGGAAGATCTGACCATAGAGCAGGCCCAGGGCCATCACCATGATGCCCATGGAGATGGTGATCCAGAAGGGGCCGAGCTTGGAGCGCCGGTAACGTCGGCGGATATCCTGGAAGGCCAGGGTCATCCACAGCTCGCGGCGCGCCCATCCGCCGCGGATGTCGCGAATGGCGTTATCGAACTGATCGCGGCGCAGACCATGCCGAAACTGAAGCAGTAGAGGCGACTCGCCTCCGTGGTTAGCGGTGGTTGACATCTGAGTCTTTCCGAGATGAGACGGCGATCACGTATCTGCGTTCGTATCGTCTGTGGCGGAGCCCTGGGTGGATCGGTCAGGCCGTTCGATCGCCGCCGGATTCCGTGGAGATCCGGCGCAGCGCCTTAACCGATTTGGATCGAGGCCGGCAAGCGGTTTTCTGATACGCTGCGCACTATAGCATGTCGATCTTTCGAGAACCTTAGCCTTGCTTCGGCAACCGACCATCGCCTTGCGCCGAGGCATCGAACGCTGAAAGACGCTCGCCGCTGAGCGGCGAAGAACGGGGACACGGCCAATAGAGTCAACTGAGGGAAACATGATCGTCGACCTATTGCGTCCACTATGGCGCCTTTTGCCGCTCGACATCCCGATGCGACAGCGAATCCAGCAGCGGCTCTTCCATGCGGCCCCTTTCTTCTTCAGGTCGCATCCGGGACTCGAGGCCTATCACCGCGCCCAGCGCTGCGCCGACCAATGGCTCGAGGAGCGGCTGGCCTGCGGCCGGCAGGAGGCCCAGCCCGTTCGGCTGCTGGAAGCCGAGCCGCTCGCCGACCCGCCGGCCCGGCTGATCGCCTTCTATCTGCCCCAGTTCCATCCCATCCCGGAGAACGACGCCTGGTGGGGCAAGGGCTTCACCGAATGGACCAACGTGGTCCGCGGCAGGCCCCAGTTCCCGGGACACTATCAGCCGCATCTTCCAGGCGAGCTCGGCTTCTACGACCTGCGCGTACCCGAGGTCATGGCGCGCCAGGTCGCGCTGGCCAAGCTCTACGGAATCGGGGGCTTCGCCTTCTACCACTACTGGTTCAACGGGCGACGGCTGCTGGAACGCCCGCTCGAGGACTATCTGCGCAGCGGTCTCGATCTCCCCTTCTGCATCTGCTGGGCGAACGAGAGCTGGAGCCGGCGCTGGGACGGCCGCGCCAACGAGATCCTGATCGCCCAGGAGCACAGCCCCGAGGACGACATCGCCTTCATCGCATCGGCCGCCAGCTATCTTCGCGACCCGAGATATATCCGCGTCCGAGGCCGGCCTCTGCTGCTGGTGTACCGCCCCGAGCTGCTGCCAAGCCCGGTCGAGACCGCCAGGCGCTGGCGGCACTGGTGCCAGAACAATGGGGTTGGCGACCTCTATCTCGCCTACACCCAATCCTTCGAATCGGCCGATCCGGCGCGCTACGGCTTCGACGCGGCCATCGAGTTCCCGCCCAACAACTCGCACCCCGTCGCCATCACCAAGCGCATCGAGCGACGCAACCGCGACTTCAAGGGGATGATCTACGACTGGACCGTCTATCCGGAACAGAGCCGGCATTATGCGCCCTGCCGCTATCGGCTGTTCCGGGGCGTGAACCCATCCTGGGACAACGAGGCGCGGCGCCCCGGATGCGGGGCCATCTTCCTCGGTTCCAGCCCCAGCGGTTACCGCGAGTGGCTGGAGAATGCCATCCGCGACACGCTGGACCGCTTCGATGACATGAGCGAACGCCTGGTCTTCGTCAACGCCTGGAACGAATGGGCCGAGGGCGCGCACCTGGAACCGGACCAGCGCTACGGCTATGCCTATCTGCAGGCGACCCGGGATGCGCTCGAAGGCACCGGCACCAGCCAGACGGCTCAGATCAACCCGAGCGCATCCAACCGCGCGGCATAGCGCCGGCCGACGGCGACCGCGCCGTTGAATTCCCGGATCGAGCGTGCTCCGGCATCGGCGATCCGTTCGGCGAACGCCCGCTCCGACACCAGACGCCGCATGTACCAGCTGGCCTGATCCACATCGGCCTCGGCCCATAGCTGACCCTCGCCATGAGGGTATTCGCCCTCGCCCACCGCGACCAGGGTGTGATCGACCACGCAGGCGTTGAGGTCGTTGCAGAAGTCGAGATTGCCCGAATAGCCGGTGACGATGACCGGCTTGCCGTAATGCATGGCCTCCGCCGGACCGCGCCCGAAGCCCTCCGAGCGGTGCAGCGATACGAAGGCGTCGCAGCCGTTCATCAACCCCCGGATCTCGCGATCGCTCAGGATCTGGTCGATGACCCAGACGCCGGGACGCCGGATCGCCTCGTGCTCCAGAAAGGCGCGATAGTCGTCGGGCCGCAGCTGTCCGCCGTTGAGCTTGATCACCAGACCGACACCCTCGCGCTCGGATCCGGGGAAGGCGCGCTCGAACGCCTCGATCGCCGCCCAGGGATTCTTGCGCGCGACGAAGGAGCTGAAGTCGAAGAAGAAGAGGAACAGGAAGCGGTCGTCGGGAAGGCCGAAATGGGATCTGGGCAGGTCGCCCGGCTCCGGATCCACCACCAGCGGCATTCGCACGACCGGACGCCGGGTCTTCTCGGCGATCGCCTGCTGGATGAAACGCGAGGGGGCCCAGATCTCGTCCACTAGATCGAGCGCGGGCGACCAGGCATCCGGGAACCGGCTCAGCTCCCAGGCCCAGTAGCCGATGCGATAGCCGGAATCGCAGAGCTCCGGCCCCAAATGGTTGCGGGCCGGGATCATCTCGTCGGCATTGAGCACGAAGAGGTTGGCGCGATGACTGGCCGAGCGGCTCAAACGATCGAAATGGGCGAAGCGCGCGAGCCGAGGGCGATGCTCCTCGCCAGCGTCGAAGGTGTTGCGGATGTGGAAGGGAATGCCGGTCGCCGCCAAGGCATTCGCGGCCATGCGCACGTCCTCCCCCCGCCCGGAGATGAGATAGGGATGACCGACGAGCAGTACGCCCGGCGGCTGTGCCAGCCAGACCGGATCCCGCGGCCTCCCGCCCGGGAGCGGAACCGACTGGTCCGGCCCCTGGGCGGACGACGGCGCCTCGAGTCCGGATCGGGCATCCAGCCGCCGCAGAAGCGCGCCCGCGCCGCGCTCGCGGGCGAAGCGCCAGACCGCCCTGGCCAGCGGACGCAGACCGCCGTGACGGCGACGCGCGTTGCGGATGCGGTTTAGCAAGGATGGAATGGATCCAGTCACGTCTCTACCTCGGGGTGCCGGACAAGGGATTCACGATCGTTGCTCGTGCGAATGCATTCGTACCCACCCAATCAGCCCATGGGTCGGGGGGCGACGACGGCATCCAGCGCACGCCGCGTCGCTTCGAGATAGGCGCTGCCGAACCGGCTGTCGGGTTCGAGATGATTGCCCTCGGCCCATTCGTTCCAGGCGTTGACGAAGACGAGACGCTCGTCGCCGAACTTGAGGTCGCGGGTCTCGGCGATGGCCCGGGTCAGCCAGGCCTCGTAGATCTCTGGCGAGGTCCCCAGGAAGATGTCGCCCCCGTCCTGACGGCGCGCCGTGTTGTCCCAGGACGGCATGACGCCCCGGAAGACCTTGTGATCCGGATAGCGCAGCTTGGCGAAGGCGCGCGCCGTGGCCGCATAGTCGTAGAAGCGACCGCTGAAATTCGGGTTCAGCATGCCGCCCGGCGCGGCTGTCTCGACCGAATGGCCGTGCGGCGGGAATTCGACCGCCGCCTCGAATCCGGCCGGCGAGCCCTCGCTCTCGCGGAAGCTGTTCACGCAGGCCAGATAGGGCTCGGGCAGACCGGCCCGGACGCATTCCTCGCGCCAGCGGTCCGTGGTCGCGCGCGTGTCGGGCAACAGGCTGGCACGGTAGACGAGAAGCAGCGGCCGTCCGCCGATGCGGATATAGCGCGGATCGGACAGGACGGGGAAGAGGGCGCGGATGAAGGCGACGTCGTCCTCGGGAGAATAGTGCTGCTCCATGAGCAGATCCCGCTCGCGGCCGTCCCAGCGCCGCGACCAGTTCTCGTTCGCCCAGCAGACGCAGAAGGGGAAGTCCGGCTCGCCGCTCGCCACCACCTCGTCGAGCGGGCGATGAAGCAGGCGCCGTCCGTTGAACCAGTAATAGTAGTAGCAGAACCCGTGGATACCGTGCTCGCGCGCCAGCTCGGCCTGACGACGGCGCGTCTCGGCCAGGCGCAGATCGTAGAACCCCAGGTCGGCGGGCAGGTGCGGCTGATGATGCCCCTCGAAATTGGGACGTGCCCGGGTGACGTTGGTCCATTCGGTGAAGCCCTTGCCCCACCATTCGTCATTCTCCGGAATGGGATGGAACTGGGGCAGATAGAAGGCGACGAGACGCACCTGGTCGAGTTCGGACAGCTGATCGCGCCATTTGTCGACGAATTTGGCGCGGTTGGCCTCGATCCGGGCCAGCTTGTCGCCCGCGGCCCCCGTGGTGACGCTCAGATGATGCACCACCTCGGAGGCCGGCTGATAGAGGATCCGGTGTCCGAGCGCACGCACCTGGAAGGCCAGGTCGGCGTCCTCGAAATAGGCCGGCGCATAGCGGTCGTCGAAACCGCCGACACGCTCGAAGAGGTCGCGATCGATCATGAACGAGGCGCCCGAGCAATAATCGACCTCGCGCGGACGGTTGTATTCGGGGGCTGACGGATCGCCGTTCAGCCCCACCAGCCGAGCCGTTCCGTCCGCCCTCATGCTGACACCTGCCTCCTGCAGATGGCCGCTCGGATAAAGCAGCTTGGATCCGGTCATGCCGACCCCGGTATCGGCGAAGGGTTCCAGCAGCCGGTCCAGCCAGCCGGGCCGGACCTGGGTATCGTTGTTCAGGAACAGCAGGTAGCGTCCGCGGGCGGCCATGGCCGCCTTGTTGCAGGAGCGCAGAAAGCCGAGATTCCGTTCGTTCTCGATGAGACGGATCCCGCGCACGGCACGCAGCAGGACGCGAGTTTCCTCGTCCGACCCGTCGTCGATCAGGACGACCTCGAACGGAGCGAGCGGGGGATTCCGGGCGATCGAATCGAGACACTCCAGCGTATAGGCGGGCTGCTTGAACACCGGCATCACGACCGAGACCTCGGGGGACTCGGAGGTCGGCAGGGCCAGCGACTCGGCGCAGGGTCTCAGCCGAGCCCGAGAGAGGCGCGGAATGGACAGGGGCTTCGCATTGAAGGGTGCCTCGCTCATGAGCGGCAGGACGACAGGAGCCTCCACGTCGACCGCCTGACTCACCGGCAGGACCTGGATCAGGGTGGGAGTGAGACGACGACGCACGGCGGCCGGCACCAATCCGCGATAGAGTGCCCGCCCCTGGATCGAGCCCGCTCGATAGGCCGCGCCAGCCCGACGCCATGCCGCCCCCACCGCCCTGCGCAACAGCCGTACCGGCATGGTCAGACGCCAGGACGTGGAGCCATGGAGCTCGTCGAGCTTCCGAAGCAGGAGATCGCGTTCGATCGAGACCTCGCCGATCCGTTTCTCGTAATGGAGCTGACGCTCGGCGAAATGGGCCTGCATCTCGTCGCGCACCCGGCTTTCAGCATCGCGGATTCGAGACTCGACGGCGGATAGCTGTTCTTCCAAGACTCGATTACGTGTATGCAGCCGCTCCAAATGGCCATTGGATTCCGATATCCGAGTCAGCAGGGTCCGATTGTGGTCGCTGAGCTGATCCCTCTGGCCTTCGACCAGACGGACCTGACGCTGCATCACCGCGATCCCCTCCGCCGAACGCGCGCGCTCGACCACCCGCATCCACTCGGCGGGGGTCCAATGCGTGCGCCACTTGGCGAAGAAACGCTCGAGTCCGCGATCGACCTCGGCCTGGGAACCGGAGACGCCGAAGCCCGTGCCGCTGGCGAGCCGATAATAGGCGGTCAGGTTCGGCTCGTGCCTCCTC
>NZ_AONC01000009.1 GCF_000585215.1 Imhoffiella purpurea
GGGGGGGGAGCCGATCGCCGCCACGGTGAACGGGGCGGAGATCACGGCGCGGGATCTCGACAGGCGGGTGCAGCAGACCCGATTCGAGCTTCGCCAGCGTCTCGGTGCCGCCTACGATGCGGCCGGCTTCGACGACAAGACGCTGCGTGCCGAGGTGTTGGACGACATGATTCGGGAGGTGCTGCTGCTGGATACCACCCGGCGACTGGGTCTGCGGGTCTCGGACCAGGAGGTTCAGATGCAGATCCTCTCCGAGCGAGCCTTCCTGCGCGATGGGCGATTCGATCAGGAAGCCTATGAGCGGGCACTGCAGCTCCAGGGTCTCAGTCCGGCCATGTTCGAGCATCAGCTGCGTCAGCAGCTGGCGGGTATGCAGCTGGTGCGTTCGGTCGCCGCGAGTGAATTCATGAGCCGGTCCGAGCTGGCCGACTACCAGCGGCTGGCGGATCAGAAGCGCGAGATCTCCTATGTCCGCTTCGCCGCGGCCGACTATGCGGATGCCGTCGAACCCGACGATGCCGCGATCCAGGACTATTACGAGGCCCATGCCTCCGATTTCCAGACGCCCGAGCAGGTCAAGCTGGACTATATCCCGCTCGATTCGTCGACCCTCGCATCCAAGGTCTCGGTGACCGAGGAAGAGCTGCGCCAGCAGTACGAGTCGGAGAAGGGGCGGTTCGTCGTGCCCGAGCGCCGTCAGGTGAGGCATATCCTCCTGACCCTGCCCAAGGATGCCGACGAGGAAGCGGCCACGTCCACGCTGGACGAGATCGAGAAGATCCGCGAGCGCATCCTCGCCGGCGAATCCTTCGAGGAACTGGCCAAGACCTATTCCAAGGATCCGGGGAGTGCGGCCAAGGGCGGCGATCTGGGGATGGTCGAGAAGGGGGTCATGGATCCGGCCTTCGAGCGTGCCGCCTTCGATCTGCCGGTCGGCGAGGTGAGCGATCCGGTGCGCTCCGCCTTCGGTTATCACCTGATCGAGGTGACCTCCATCGAGCCCGAAAAGGCCCGTCCGTTCGAGGAGGTGCGCGATACCCTGCGCACGGACGTTGCCAAGCAGAAGGCGGATTCGCTCTACTACGATCTGGGCGAGCGTCTGGCCAACATCGTCTATGAATCGCCGGACAGCCTGGAGCCGGCTGCCGAGGAACTGGGGCTGACCATCGAGCACAGCGATTGGGTCGGGCGCGATGGCGGCAGCGGTATCCTCGCCAGCCCCAAGGTCGTCGCGGCCGCCTTCAGCGACGAGGTGCTCAAGGACGGCATCAACAGCGACATGCTCGAGCCCGACCGCGATCAGCTGCAGGCCATCGTCCTGCGCGTGGTGGATCATCGCGAACCCTCGACCAAGCCGCTCGAAGAGGTGCGCGAGGAGATCCTGGCCAAGCTCGAGGAGAACGGTGCCCAAGCCGCCGCGAAGAAGGCCGCCGAGGAACTGGCCGACAAGCTGCGCGAGGGCGGCGATTGGGAGACCTTGGCCCAGAGTGCCGAGGCGCCCGTGCTCGTCGATCGCAACGACTCCAAGATGCCAGCGGGGCTTCTCGATACCGCATTCACGCTGCCCGCGCCGGCCGAGGGGACCTCCAGTATCGGAACGACCGTCCTGGATGCCGGCGATGCGGCCGTCGTGCGTGTCACGGAGGTTCGGGACGGCGAGGTGAAGCCGGCCGAGGATGGCGAGTCCACTCCCGAGGCAGCGATGCTGTCACAGCTGCTGGGACGCCAGCTCTATTCGGCGATGATCGACGACATCGAGCGTCGCGCCGATATCGAGCGCAAGGAATCGGCGACCGAAGAGACGCCTTGATGCGACCCCTTTAGGGATCGCAGCCGCAAAGGCGCCAAGAACGCGAAGCATCTCGATGGACTCCACTGCCCGCAGTTGACTTCTGCGTGACACGAGCCCTCGAGATTCTCTTTGTGTCCTTGGCGCCTTTGCGGTTCAACCGCTTTTGACTGGCCTATCGATCAGCCAAGGCCGAGGATGTGGTAGCCGGTGTCGACGTAGACCACGTCGCCGGTGATGCCGGAGGCCATGTCCGAGCAGAGGAAGGCGGCGGCGTTGCCGACCTCCTCGATCGTCACGTTGCGGCGCATGGGCGTGCGTTCCTCCACCTTCTTCAGCATGTCGCGGAAATCCGAGATGCCGGCCGCGGCGAGCGTCCGGATGGGGCCGGCCGAGATGGCGTTCACGCGCGTCCCCTGCGGGCCGAGCGAGGCCGCGAGATAGCGCATGTTGGCCTCCAGGCTGGCCTTGGCGATACCCATGACGTTGTAGTTCGGCACGGCGCGCACGGCGCCGAGATAGGTCATGGTCAGGAGCGCGCCGTTGCGTCCCTCCATCATGGAGCGCCCGGCCTTGGCCAGGGCCGCGAAGCTGTAGGAGCTGATCTCGTGGGCCGTGGCGAAGCCCTCGCGGGTGACCGCGTCCACATAGTCGCCCTCGAGCTGCTCGCGCGGCGCGAAGGCGATCGAGTGCACGATGGCGTCGAGTCCGTCCCAGCGCTCGGCCAGCGCGGTGAAGAGCGCCTCGATCTCGCTGTCGCTGCCGACGTCAAGGGGCAGGGCGATGTCGGATCCGCACTTGGCCGCCATGTCCTCGACGCGCGACTTGAGCTTGTCGTTCTGGTAGGTCAAGGCGATTTCGGCGCCCTGCTTGTGCATGGCCTCGGCGCAGCCCCAGGCGATCGAGCGGTTGCTCGCGACGCCGGTGACGAGGATCTTTTTGCCGTCTAGAAAACCCATGGTGTTTCGTCTCTTTCCGTTCTGTTGTCGGCGCATCGCGGCGCCGGTCGTGTTCTGGGCTGGAACCGCCGCAGAATGTCGGGGCTCGATGCCATCGCCGTGTCGAACGGCGAATCGAAACCTCGAGCTCCATGGTATGCAAGGGTCGCGGACGGGTGGTCGGACGCGACTTGGATGCGGAATGTCGGATGCCGGGGGTTGTCCCCGATGCGACCGGCGCGGGCCTCGGGATAGAATCCCGATGAGCCCGCCAGGTCGGGCGGTTACAGTAACCAATCTTGCTGTTTGGTTAAAGGGTGGATAGGGGCCAGGGTCTTTGAGTCGTTCGTTCCAGACCATATTGCTGACGATCGCGCTGTTCGCGCTGAGCGGGTGCGGCGACTCGCCCTGGAACGATCCCTATCCATCCTCCGATGCGCAATCCAATACCTATTACAGCTCGTTCGCCGAGCGTCCCAAGCATCTGGACCCGGTGCGCTCCTACAGCTCGGACGAGACCGCATTCCTGGCCCAGATCTACGAGCCGCCACTGCAATACCATTTCCTGCTCAGGCCCTATCGGCTGATCCCGCTCTCGGCCGCCGAGGTCCCTGTGCCCAGCTATTTCGACGCCGAGGGCAATCCCTTGCCCCAGGATGCGCCCGTCGCCGAGATCGCCCGCAGCGACTATCTCGTCCGCATCAAGCCCGGAATCCGCTATCAGCCGCATCCGGCCTTCGCCCGCGGCCCCGAGGGCGGCTATCTCTATCAGGATCTGACCCGGGACGATCTCGATGGCATCAACCGTCTCGCGGATTTTCGCGAGACGGGCACGCGCGAGCTGACGGCCGACGACTTTCTCTATCAGATCAAACGGCTGGCCGCGCCCTGGCTGCATTCGCCGATCGCCGGGCTCATGGGAGAGTACATCCGGGGATTCGGGGCGCTCGCCGATGAATTGGGCGCGGCGGAAGGGCAGGGTGCCCTAGGGCGTGTCGAGACCCTGCGCCGGGCGCGGCTCTCGGGGGTCGAGGTGATCGACGCCCACAGTCTGCGGATCAGTCTGGAGGGCAAATATCCTCAGTTCATCTACTGGCTGGCGATGCCCTTCTTCTCGCCCATGCCCTGGGAGGTGGACCGCTTCTACGCCCAGCCCGGCATGTCCGAACGCAATATCCAGCTCGACTGGTATCCGGTGGGGACCGGTCCCTACATGCTGAGCGAGAACAATCCCAACCTGCGCATGGTGCTGGAGCGCAACCCGAATTTCCACGGCGAGCGCTACCCGAGCGTGGGCATGCCCGGCGATGCCGACACGGGCATCCTCGCCGACGCCGGCAAGCCGATCCCCTTCATCGATCGCGCCGTCTACAGCCTGGAGAAGGAGAGCATCCCGCGCTGGAACAAGTTCCTCCAAGGCTACTACGACAGTTCGGGAATCAGCTCGGACGCCTTCGATCAGGCGGTGCGCGTCGACGCGCAGGGCGAGCCGATCCTGACCGATCAGATGCGCGCACGCGGGATCTCGCTCCTGACCTCGGTCGAGACCAGCATCTACTACATGGGATTCAATATGCTCGACCCGGTCGTCGGCGGCGACTCCGAGCGCGCGCGTCTGCTGCGCCGGGCGATCTCGATCGCGGTCGATTTCGAGGAGTTCATCTCGATCTTCGCCAACGGCCGCGCCCTGGCGGCCCAGGGGCCGCTTCCGCCCGGGATCTTCGGACATCGCGAGGGCGAGGCGGGGATCAATCCCTATGTCTATCGCTGGGGTGAGGGACGGCCGATGCGTCGCGGCCTGGACGAGGCGGTGCGGCTGATGGAGCGGGCCGGTTATCCGGCTGGCGTGGATCCGGAAACCGGGCGTGCGCTCGCCATCAACTACGAGGCGGTCGCCACCGGCCCAGACGATCGTGCTCTGATGAATTGGATGCGCAAGCAGTTCGCTAAGTTGGGCATCGAGCTGGTGATCCGCTCGACCGACTACAACCGCTTCAGGGAGAAGATGCGCAACGGCACGGGGCAGGTCTATATGTGGGGCTGGAACGCCGATTATCCGGATCCGGAGAACTTCCTCTTCCTGTTCTACGGACCCAACGGCAAGGCCAGGAGTCAGGGCGAGAACACCTCCAACTATGCCAACCCCGAGTTCGACCGTCTCTTCGACGCCATGAAGTACATGGACGACGGTCCCGAGCGCCAGGCGCTGCTGGATCGGATGCTCGAGATCGTTCGGGCCGACGCCCCCTGGGTCTGGGGTTTCTTCCCCAAGGCATTCAGTCTGCACCATCGCTGGCTCATGAACGCGCATCCGAATCAGATGGCGAACAACACGCTCAAGTACCGGCGTCTCGATCCGGAGCTGCGCGCGCGGATGCGGCATGCGTGGAATGCCCCAGTCACCTGGCCGCTGTGGCTGCTCGCGGCGACGGTGGCCCTCCTGGTGCTGCCCGCCTGGTGGATGGTGCGGCGTCGCGAGCGGAGCACCGCGCTGTGATCGCCTATATCCTGCGCCGGCTGCTGTACGCGGTCCCCATTCTGATCGGGGTCAACCTCATCACCTTCACGCTCTTCTTCGTGGTGAACTCGCCGGACGACATGGCACGCATGCAGCTCGGGGAAAAACGGGTGTCCGAGGAGGCGGTCCAGTTCTGGAAGCAGGAGCACGGCTACGACAAGCCGCTGCTCTACAACAGCGCGGCGGATGGTCTGGGCCGCGTCACCGACACCATCTTCTTCGAGAAATCGGCCAGGCTCTTCGTCTTCCAGTTCGGTTCCTCGGACGAGGGCCGCGACATCGGCTACGACATCTCGCAGCGGATGTGGCCGAGTCTGGCCATCGCGGTGCCGGTCCTGCTGGTCGGACTGGCCTTCAACGTCAGCTACGCCCTTTTCATCGTCTTCTTTCGTGCCACCTACGTCGACCTGGCCAGCGTGGTGCTGCTGGTGGCCATGCTCTCGATCTCGAGCCTCTTCTACATCATCGGCGGCCAGTTCATCCTCGGAAAGCTCTTCCATCTGGTGCCCATCTCGGGCTACGACACTGGGCCGAACGCCTGGAAGTTCCTGATCCTGGCGGTCATCGTCGGTGTCGTCGGGGGAATCGGCTCGGGCACTCGCTGGTATCGCACCCTCTTCCTGGAGGAGGTCGCCAAGGACTATGTGCGCACCGCCCGGGCCAAGGGGCTCGGCGAGCGCCGGGTGCTCTTCGGTCACGTGCTGCGCAATGCGCTCATCCCCATCCTCACGGGCGTGGTGGTGGTACTGCCGCTGCTCTTCATGGGCAGCCTCATCAGCGAATCCTTCTTCGGCATCCCCGGGCTCGGGAGCTATACCATCGACGCCATCAGCAACCAGGACTTCGCCATCGTGCGCTCCATGGTCTTCCTGGGCGCCGTGCTCTACATCCTGGGCCTGATCCTGACCGACATCTCCTACACCCTGGTCGATCCGAGGGTGCGGCTGCAATGAGCCGGGGAGGGGGGCGCCCATGATGCCGGTCCTGCTCTGGACGGACGCACTGGTCTATCTGCTGCTCGTCGTCGCCATCCTCTTCGGAATCCATGCGGCGCGACACGAGCATCTGCGGACACCCTGGCGTCGCGTCATCCGTTCGCGGATCGGGGTCGCGACCCTGGTGGTTCTGGCTGGCTACGCCTCGGTCGGGCTGCTGGATACGGTCCATTTCCGTCTCCAGGTCGAGCATCCGGGCGCCGACTCCAGCTATGGCCCGGAGGTGTTGAGCCTGCTCGACCTGGCTCTGAGCGGTCTGCGCGAGCGCCAGGAGGTGACCTACTCGGCCCCCTTCGCCACCCATCTCTATGTCAAGGAGGCGATCGAGCAGCCGGATGGGGGCGTGGTCCGCGCCTATCCGAGGCTGCAGCATGGGGGCGCGCATCTCGCGGACCCGGAGGCGGACCGGGCCGGAGATATCCTCGCCCGTGCGCTGCTGGGGTCGATCAAGGGGTTGCTGGTCTGGGCCGGCGTCTCGGCCCTGGCGCTCTGGCTGAGCGGCCGGCGGCGCGGCGAGTCGCGGCGCGAGACCCGGCGTGAGACCTGGAACCGCTGGCGCGCGCCCGGCCTAGGGATCCCCTGGATCACCGGGTTGTCCGTGCTCGGCGGATTGCTGGTGGTGAGCTTCGCCGCCGCCGAACTGGCCGCCGCATACCATATCCTGGGCACCGACAAGGTCGGCGAGGACGTCTTCTATCAGACCCTCAAGAGCGTGCGTACCGGCCTGCTGATCGGAACCCTCACCACATTGGTGATGCTGCCCGCGGCCATCCTGCTGGGGATCTCGGCCGGCTATTTCCGCGGCTGGGTGGACGATCTCATCCAGTATCTCTACACCACGCTCAACTCGATCCCGGGCGTGCTGCTGATCGCCGCCGCCATCCTCATGCTCCAGGTCTACATGAGCAACCATGCCGAATCCTTCTCCAGCCTGGTGGAGCGGGCCGATCTGCGTCTGCTCTTCCTCTGTCTGATCCTCGGCGTCACCAGCTGGACCGGGCTCTGCCGGCTGCTGCGCGGCGAGTCGCTCAAGCTGCGCGAGGCGGACTATGTGCAGGCGGCGCAGGCGCTCGGCGTCGGGCATTTCACCCTCATCGTGCGCCACATCCTGCCCAACCTGATGCACATCGTCATCATCACCCTGGTGCTGGATTTCAGCGGGCTGGTCCTGGCCGAGGCGGTGCTCTCCTATGTCAACATCGGGGTCGACCCGACCATGAACAGCTGGGGCAACATGATCAACGGCGCCCGTCTCGAGCTGGCGCGCGACCCCATCGTCTGGTGGTCGCTGGCGGCGGCCTTCCTCTTCATGTTCGTCCTGGTGCTGGCCGCCAATCTGTTCGCCGACGTGGTGCGGGATGCCTTCGATCCTCGCATCCGCACCGGACGCTGATCGGGTGGGCCGCCGTTTGTTCCGTCTTCCTGGAGTCCAACCATGACCGAGCCCCTCCTTCAGGTCGAAGGCTTGATCACCGAGCTCGGCGAGACCGCGCGTCCACTGAGGGTGGTCGATGGTCTGGATCTGACGATTCGTTCGGGCGAGACCTTCGCCCTGCTCGGCGAGTCCGGTTGCGGCAAGTCCATGGCGGCCCTGTCGCTGATGCGCCTCCTGCCGCCGGGCGGGCGGATCCTCTCCGGCCGGGTCCGGCTCGGCGGGACGGATCTGCTGCATCTGACCGAGGCCGAGATGCGCTCGGTCCGGGGCGGTCGCATGGCGATGATCTTCCAGGAGCCGCAGACCTCGCTCAACCCGGTCCTGAGCGTCGGCGTCCAGATCGCCGAGGCGCTGCATGTGCATGGGGAGGGCTCGGACGGCCGAAATCGGCGGCGTGTCGTCGAGCTGCTGCGCGCGGTCGGCATTCCCGATCCCGAGCAGCGCGCCGACGAATATCCGCACCAGCTCTCCGGCGGCATGAAGCAGCGGGTCATGATCGCCATGGCCCTGGCGGGCGACCCCGGGCTTCTGATCGCCGACGAGCCGACGACGGCCCTCGACGTCACCATCCAGGCCCAGGTCCTGAGTCTGCTCGGGGATCTCCGGCGCGAGACCGGGATGGCCGTGCTGCTCATCACCCACGATCTCGGCGTGGTCGCCGAGACCGCCGACCGGCTCGCGGTCATGTACGCGGGCCAGATCGTCGAGACGGCGACCGTCTCCGAGTTCTTCGCCGGTCCCGCCCATCCCTACGGGCGCATGCTGATGGAGAGCCTGCCATCGGCCGAGAAGCGCCGGGGACGGCTGGCCACGATCCCGGGGCGCGTCCCGCCGCTCGACCGGGTCTTCTCGGGCTGTCGCTTCGCCGACCGCTGCGCGTCCGTCATGCCCCTCTGTCGCGAACGCATTCCCGAATGGATCGGCTTGGGTGCGGGGCGCGGCGTGCGCTGCCATCTCTGGAGCGAGGGCGAGGCATCGCATCCTGGGCCGGCGCGGAACGCGGCCGAGCCCGAATCCGGGGCTTCGGAGCGGCCGTCCGGATCGGTGGGCGAGATCGGATCGCCACTGCTGAAGGCGGTCGATCTCAAGGTGCATTTCCCCATCCAGCGCGGTCTCTTCCGGCGTGTCGTGGGGCATGTGCGTGCCGTCGACGGGGTGTCTCTGGATCTAAGTCTCGGCCGCACCCTGGCCCTGGTCGGGGAATCCGGCTGCGGCAAGACCACCGTGGGCAAGGCGATTCTGCAGCTCATCGCGCCGACCTCGGGGCAGGTTCTCTATCTGGGGCGGAATCTGGCCGGGCTCGGTCACCGTGCGATGCGGCCCTACCGCAAGGATCTGCAGATCGTCTTCCAGGATCCCTATGCCTCCATGAATCCCCGCATGTTGGTCGGCGATGTGGTCGGGGAGGGGCTCCAGGCGCTGGGGATCGAGTGGACCCGAGCCGTCAGGGAACGCAGGGTGGCCGACCTGCTCGAGCTGGTCGGGATGGATCCGGAGTCGGCCAGACGCTATCCGCACGAGTTCTCCGGTGGTCAGCGACAGCGGATCTGTATCGCCCGAGCCTTGGCGGTCGAGCCACGGATCATCGTCTGCGACGAGCCCACCAGCGCGCTCGACGTCTCGGTCCAGGCCCAGATCCTCAATCTGCTCAAGGATCTGCAGAGCCGGCTCGGGCTTGCCTATCTCTTCATCACCCACAATATCTCGGTCGTGTCCTATCTGGCACACGAGGTGGCCGTCATGTATCTGGGCCGCGTGGTCGAGCGTGGAGGGGTCGAGGAGATCCTGACCGATCCGAGACATCCCTACACCCGGGCGTTGCTGTCGGCCGTTCCGGTGGTCGATCCCGAGAAGCGCCGGGTCGTGATTCGGCTCGAAGGCGATATGCCATCCCCTAGCAATCCGCCCCGAGGCTGTCATTTTCATCCGCGCTGTCCCGAGGCGACTTCCCGGTGTTCCGAGGGCTATCCTCCCGAGGTCAGGCTCGGCGCCTCTCGATATGTGAGCTGCCTCCATCTCGATTGACGCCTGGTGTGCTGTGGTTTGCCGTCACTCCTTGAAAATCGCTTTCGCGCCATTGCCTCAAGCCTGGTCGCCGTCGGCAGGTGCCTGCAGGCGTGTCCACGAAAGGATAATCTGGATGTTGAGAATTCTGCTCGGAGATTGACGGATCTCAAGGCGTTTCCTAGGGAACGTATTTTTCAGGTACTTGCGCTTTTCAGGGCCTCGACGTAAGGTTCGGATACCAAATGGATGGCGTTCACGTTCCGAGGTCGTCGACTCTGGATGAGCAAGGTCAAGAAGATACTCTGTATCTATCCTGAACCCGCCGAGCTGCGGATCGGCGCCTTATTGAATCGGCAGGGGATCGTTGCCGATCTGACTGAGGTGTCTCGGTCGGAAACGCTTTCATCCGCACTGCAACAGCCGCATTGGTGGGACCTGATCCTCTGCGATGCATCGGCTTATCTCTACCCCGAGGTGACCTCGGCGCTCGACTCGGTCAGGGATAAGCTGGATGCGCCGGTTGTTCTGCTGAGGGCGCCCAACGTGCACCTCTCTCCGGCCGATGCCTATCGCCGCGGGGCGGTCGATGCGGTGGATCGTGAGGATACTGAACATCTCCTGATGATCTGCGAGCGCGAGATCAGGAACTCGGTCATTCGCAAACAGCTGAGGGAATTGCGCTATTCCGGTGCCGTTTTCGATCCAGAGCTCAAGGGTGCCGTGACGATCGCCACCATCAAGGATCTCAGCCGCAGTGTCAGGGATCGGCTTGACGAGAGTGCCGACTCGGTCGACTCCGGGCTGGATGTCCGTGCCAGGATCCTCGATCAGAATCGGCTCAAGTCCCTGATCGACGCCGGCGGCCTGACGCTCGAGTATCAGCCGATCGTCTCCTTCAAATCGGATCTCGATCATCGCAACATGTTCGAGACCCTGGTGCGTCTCAAGGACGAATCCGAACGGCTGCTGATGCCGGATGTCTTCCTCCCGACCTTGGCCGAAGCGGGTTTGATGGACAAGATCGATCTCTGGATCTTCCGTCAAGCCTTTTCGGTGCTGGAGCAGATGCAGTCCGGCGGAGCACCGGACACCATTCTTTTCGTCAACGTCGCGACCGAGACGCTGCGCTCCGAGATGACGGTTCGTGCTCTCGGAACCTTCGCCAGCGCGGCCCACATGGCTCCGGGCTCCATCGTCGTCGAGGTTCGCAAGGCGGCCTTCATCGAGGCCCAGGAGGGGCTGGCGCGATTGGCCGACATGCTGCAGACGCGCCAGCATGGTCTGCTCATCGAGGATCCGAAGCTCGACGACTGCGCCTTCCTCGAGGCCAATTCAGGCATCATCACCCATGTGAAGCTTTCGCGCGAGACCATTCAGGGGTTGGTCGAGGGCACCGCGTCTCAAGGCGCGCTCAATGCTTTCGTCCGATGTGCGCACAAGCAGGGGATCCGCGTCATTGCCCTGGCCGTGGAGGACGCGGACCTGATGCCCATGCTGTTTGCGGCCGGAATCGATGCCATCCAGGGTAACTTCATGAGTATGCCCAATCGCGATTTGGTGTACCCGAGCGTACAGCGTATCGATACGGGGGCCACCGGGGTGGTTCAGGGACATGAGGGTGATTAATGATTCTTCCTCTCGCGTCTTCTTTTGCTTTTGCTGTACAATGGTGCGCGAGAGAGCGGCTTGTAACGACGGATCGATTCCTCGTTGTGCCGACGTTGAGACTGTTTTGGAGTATTCTGCAGTATAAGTCCTTGCGACGATTGTCATCACTAGATCTGGTTTTGCCTCAATAGCGTTTTCCCCGCCCTTTTGTCTTCCATGTAAAGCAGGCGTCATACACATCCGTTTGGATATGTCTCG
Source organism: Imhoffiella purpurea (assembly GCF_000585215.1). Classification (GTDB taxonomy): domain Bacteria; phylum Pseudomonadota; class Gammaproteobacteria; order Chromatiales; family Chromatiaceae; genus Imhoffiella; species Imhoffiella purpurea. The sequence goes on from NZ_AONC01000009.1 coordinate 11,549, forward strand.
GAGAGGTCGGTTGCAACCGAGCTCGGCGCGGAGACTGCGGCTCCGGTTAGGCGGATATAGGGTTTGAAGGGTATAACCTGTTGATGTTAATGGTATTCTGGTCGATGAGCGTTGAGCCGAATCGGTCGTTGGTGATGTGCTGCGACAATTGAAGAAACCGGCGTCGGCCTGGCTATATCGACGCGAATAAGAAGTGAGGTCGGGCAGGGTTTCTTGAATGGATTTCCACTCGGTTGAGGGTGGATGCGATACCTGTTCCAACATGGAGCTGGTTCCAAGTATTACCAACCAAGGTTGGTGCGTCTTTTTTGATGAGGTTGATATGGCAGGCGAATTGGTACTGGGCACGGTCAAGTGGTTCAATGACGAGAAGGGCTATGGTTTCATCGAGCGCGAAGGCGGCAAGGACGTCTTCGTTCATTACAGCGCGATCAATGGCTCGGGTCGTAAAACTCTCCAGGAAGGTCAACGGGTTACCATGGAGGTGACGCAGGGACCCAAAGGTCCTCAGGCCGAGAACGTTACTCCGAACTGAATCGACCGCTCGGCTGGCCGCGATTTGCGCGTGCCGGCTGCAGTCGGCGTTGATCGGGCGGATGCTCAATCGCTGAGCATCCGCCGTCTTTTTTTGCAAGCCGTTCGAATACCGCTTTGCGCTCAGGCGGATGACTGGGCGGCAGCACTTGCATGCCCGTTTCCCCATCGGGCCTCGACCTTCTCGAAACCCCACGAAAAATCTTCCGTAAGACTATAATGCGCTGCATTATTTGGAGAGGCGCATGGCACAGGCGACACGTCACGGGCAGTTGACATTCAGCGATTATTTGGAGCGCGCTCTGCGCGAGGGGGCAATGTGGGCCCTGGTCTGCGTGGCCATCTATCTCTCGCTGTCGCTGATGAGCTATTCGCCGAGCGATCCGGGCTGGTCCTATGTCGGGGATGCCACCAAGGTGACCAACGCTGGCGGGCGCACGGGGGCTTGGTTCGCCGACGTCGCCTTCTACCTCTTCGGTTATTTCGCCTACCTGCTGCCCTTCATGGTGGCCTGGAGCGCCTGGCTGATTTTTCGCGGACGCAGCGAGGATATGGCCATGCGGACCTGGATGTTGTCGCTGCGCTGGGTCGGTTTCCTGGTCACCCTGGCGGCTGGCTGCGCCTTCGCCTCGATGCACCTTTCCGGGGTTGGGGATGTGCTTCCGAACGGAACCGGCGGCGGGCTCGGTCTGCTGATCAGCCAGCGCATGCTGGCCGCCTTCAACCTCACCGGCGCCAATCTGCTTCTGGGTGGATTGCTGCTGGTCAGCCTCACGCTCTTCTTCGGCATCTCCTGGCTCAAGCTTCTCGATACCTTGGGTGCCTCCGTGCTGACTGGAGGGCGCAGGGCCTGGACGCTGCTGAACGGATTCCTCTCCCCGTCTCGCGTCGAGGCGCCACTCTATGCCGATGCGGGTCCGAATGGATTGCCTGAGGCGCTGAACCTCATCGATCCATCGGCCGTTCCCGACCCGGAAAGCGTCAAACCGCGCGCTCCGGCTCGCTCGCGCAAGCCGTCCGGCCGCTTGCCTCAGGCGCTGCAGGACGCCATGACCGATCCCGTGCCCTTCGCCGCCGAACCGGAGCCCGAGGCCGAGGAGAGCATGACCCTGGCCGACCTGATGCGCGGACAGCGTCCGGTTCCCGAGGCCGCCCCGAGGATCAAGCGCACGGTTCGGCGCGTTCCCAAGAATCCGGAATCGCAGGCGGAGCAGCCCGAGCTGGAGCCGGAGCTGGAGGAGGACGTCGCCAAGCCGGCACCGGTCGCCAAGCAGAAGGCGCCATCCCGGGTCATGTCCGTCAAGGCGAGCGGAGAGCGCCCCCTTCCTCCGCTCGAGCTGCTGGACGCGCCGCGCAAGAGCGGGCGCGGCTATTCGCCCGAGCAGATCGAGGAGCTCTCCCGGCACGTCGAGAAGACCCTGGCCGATTTCGGCGTCGTCGCCGAGGTGGTGGCCGTGTTCCCGGGCCCGGTCGTGACCCTCTTCGAACTGCAGCTGGCCCCCGGCGTCAAGGCGAGCAAGATCACCGGGCTGGCACGCGATCTGGCGCGGGCGCTGACCACCATCAGCGTGCGCGTGGTCGAGATCATCCCCGGCAAGTCCTCGATCGGCATCGAAATCCCCAACAAGCAGCGCGAGACGGTTTTCCTGAGCGAGGTCTTCGGTTCCTCGGCCTATCAGGACGCCGGGTCGCCGCTGACCATAGGGCTGGGGACCAACATCTCGGGCGCGCCGGTGGTCGCCGACCTGGCGCGCATGCCGCATGCCCTGATCGCGGGCACGACGGGCTCGGGCAAGTCGGTCGCCATCAACGCCATGATCCTGAGTCTGCTCTACAAGTCCGATCCGGACGACGTCCGGCTCATCATGGTCGACCCCAAGATGCTGGAGCTCTCGGTCTACGAGGGGATTCCGCATCTGCTCACCCCGGTCGTCACCGACATGAAGGAGGCGGCGAACGCCCTGCGCTGGTGCGTCGGCGAGATGGAGCGCCGCTATCGCCTCATGAGCAAGCTTGGGGTGCGCAACATCGGCGGCTACAATCGTCGCGTCGCCGAGGCCGAGCAGGCGGGCGAACCCATCCCGGATCCGACCTTCAACCCGGCCGAGGCCCCGGGCATGGAGCCGCCGGCCCTGACCCATCTGCCATACGTCGTCGTCATCATCGACGAGCTGGCCGACATGATGATGGTGGTGGGCAAGAAGGTCGAGGAGCTAATCGCCCGTCTCGCCCAGAAGGCGCGCGCCTCCGGGATCCATCTGCTGCTCGCGACCCAGCGGCCCTCGGTCGACGTGCTCACCGGTCTCATCAAGGCCAACATTCCGACGCGCATGGCCTTCCAGGTCTCCTCGCGGATCGACTCGCGCACCATCCTCGACCAGATGGGCGCCGAGCAGCTGCTGGGCAACGGCGACATGCTCTACCTGCCGCCCTCGGGGAACATCCCCCAGCGCGTCCACGGCGCCTTCGTCGACGACCACGAGGTGCATCAGGTCGTCGACTTCCTCAAGAGTCACTACGGCGAGCCGGACTATATCCACGACGTGCTGCGCGAGCCGACCGAGATGCTGCCCGGCATCGATCCCGAGCCGCGCGGCGATACCGAGGACACGGACCCGCTGTTCGACGAGGCGGTCCAGTTCGTGGTCGAGAGCCGCCGCGGATCCATCTCGGGCGTCCAGCGCCGCTTCAAGATCGGCTACAACCGGGCCGCGCGCATGGTCGAGGAGATGGAACGGATCGGTATCGTCGGGCCGGCGGAGACCAACGGCAATCGCGAGGTGCTGGCGCCGCCGCCGATCGACGACTGATGGCGGGACCCTGGTCGCGCGGCCGTTTCCATGGGATTCGGGCACTTCGGCGTGAAAAGTCTGTCTCTGGCCCTGATACTCGGATTTCACTCACGCACAGGGTGGCCGGCCGGCCCGAAACATGACACGGGCGGTAGGTTGGGCCGACCTAAGGAGGCCCAACGTGCGGTTTCTGTTGGGCCTCGTGCCTCGGCCCAACCTACGAACTCGGTTTTCCCAACCAAGATCCACTCGCATCGGTGTCCAAGCATGTCACGCGCTTTCCCCATCTCCCGTTCGCCGTCCCTGATCCCATTCGCCATTCTGGCCCTGGTATGGAGCCTCGGCGTCCATGCATCCGATGCGACCAAGCGGATCGACGACTATCTCGCCGAGCTCAGCAGTCTCGAGGCGAGCTTCCAGCAGTACACCTTCAACGCCGACCACACCCAGATGATGGAGGGGCATGGAACCCTCTATCTCCAGCGTCCCGGACGCTTTCGCTGGGAATACGATGCGCCCAACAAGCAGGTGATCATCGCCGACGGCAAGCGGGTCTATCTGCACGATCTGGATCTCAAGCAGGTCTCGCATCAGAACCAGAAGGATGCGTTGCGCGGGACCCCGGCGCTCCTGCTGGCCAACGAGGAGCCGATCCAGACCTATTTCGAGGCCAAGTCCATCCCCAGCACGGATGGCCGCGACTGGATCCAGCTGACGCCCAAGCAGAAGGACACGGACGTGGTCCGAATCGAGGTCGGGTTCGACGGCCAGACGCTCGACAGCCTCATCATGGAGGACAGCTTCGGGCAGGAGACCCGCCTGAACTTCTCGGGCGCTCGACGCAACATCGCCCTCGAACCGGATCTGTTCGAGATCGATCCGCGCGCCGTCGACGACTTCCTCCAGGTGGACTGATCCGCCCATGACCCCGGATTCACAGGACGCCCCGCTCGCGGATCGCATGCGTCCGGCGGTCCTCGACGACTTCGTCGGTCAGGGCCATCTGCTCGCGTCCGGAAAGCCGCTGCGCCGCGCCATCGAGTCGGGCCGGCTGCACTCCATGATCTTCTGGGGCCCGCCCGGGACCGGCAAGACGACCCTGGCGCGGCTGGTGGCGCACAACTCGGGCGCGCACTTCATCACCCTCTCGGCGGTCCTGTCCGGGGTCAAGGAGATCCGCGAGGCGGTCGCCGAGGCCCAGAACGTACGGCGTCTGGAGCAGCGCGGCACGGTCCTCTTCATCGACGAGGTCCACCGCTTCAACAAGGGCCAGCAGGACGCCTTCCTGCCCCATGTCGAGAACGGCACCCTGACCTTCATCGGCGCCACCACCGAGAATCCCTCCTTCTCGCTCAACAACGCCTTGCTGTCGCGGGCGCGGGTCTACGTGCTCAAGTCCCTGACGGCCGAGGATATCCGGCAGGTGCTCGACCGGGCCTTGAACGACGCGGAGCGCGGGCTGGGCGGGCAGGGGCTCGAGCTGGCGGACGAGGGTGCCGCGTTGCTGGCACAGTCCGCCGACGGCGATGCCCGTCGCGCGCTCAACCTGCTGGATCTCGCGGCCCAGCTGGCCGACGACGGACGCATCGAGCCCGAGACGGTCGCCGAGGTGGCCAGCGCCTCGGTGCGCCGCTTCGACAAGGGCGGCGACATCTTCTACGACCAGATCTCGGCACTGCACAAATCGGTGCGGGGCTCCTCGCCCGACGCGGCGCTCTACTGGCTGGCGCGCATGATCGACGGCGGCTGCGATCCGCTCTACATCGCCCGGCGGGTGGTGCGCATGGCCAGCGAGGACATCGGCAACGCCGATCCGCGTGCCCTGCACCTGGCGCTCGACGCCTGGGAGGCCCAGGAGCGTCTCGGCTCGCCCGAGGGCGAGCTGATGCTGGCCCAGGCCGTCGTCTATCTGGCCTGCGCGGCCAAGAGCAATGCCGTCTATGTCGCCTGGAAGGCTGCGCTCGAAGACGCCCGTGCCTCGGGTTCGCTGGACGTGCCCGTCCATCTGCGCAACGCCCCAACCAAGCTCATGAAGGAGCTGGGGTACGGCCGCGCCTATCGCTATGCCCACGACGAACCGGACGCCTATGCCGCGGGCGAGGTCTATTTCCCCGAGGAGATGGGCGAGCGCCGCTACTACCAGCCGGTCGAGCGCGGCCTGGAGATCCGTATCCGCGAGAAGCTGGAGCGTCTGAGGGCGCTCGATCGGGGGGCGGACCGGTCGGTGTCTCCGGTGCCGGAACGCTGAGGATCACTGTCCACTCCGGCTATCCGCATCGCTTTGCGGCAGCCCGCGGTTCGGTCAGCCGGCCGCCTCCAGTTGAAACAGCTCCCGAAGCACCGATTGGAGCCGGTTCGGTTCGATCGTCTCGGTCGTGATCCGTCCTTCCCGTTCCCGTTTGAGACGATCGCCGAGGAGGGTGTCCCGGCCGGTGGGATGATGCAGAACGACCAAAAGTTTCTGCACGAAGATGGTGTCCGGGTGGGTCGAGTTGAGATAGTTTGCTGGGGTGAAGTCGATCCATTCCTGCGGCCAGAGATCGAATGCATATTGGTTCAGCCATTCCTGATCCACCAGCGCCTGGAGCAGATATCCCCGTTCGTCGAGTCTGGTCAGTCGAAAACGGTCGAAGTCCTGCTCGATCTCCCGATCCAGGTCGTCCAGTGCGATGGGTGCGCGGATTCCGTGACTCCCGAATCCCAGATCGCAGAGCCAGTCGCGTCCCTCGAGTCGGGCGACGATGGCGGCGTGGGTTCTGGGGCGGCGAACCGGGTAGAACATGGGGCGGGCGGCGACGAATTGGTAATGGATACCCAGCGCCCGCAGGGCCATGGCGAAGAGTCCGTTGACCTCGTAGCAGTAGCCGCCGCGTCGATGGTCGAGGATCTTCTCGACGATCTCCTCAGGGATCAGCGAGACGACCTTGCCGGCCCGGACGTCGAGATTCTCGAAGGGGACGCTGAAGAGCTGATGGCGCATCAGCGCCGACAAGGTGGTCAGGTCGGGTGCGAGCGGGCCTCTATAGCCGATGCGCCGACAGTAACGATCGAGGTCGAAATTCGCGGCCTCCATATGGGCTCCTTGGGATGTCGTTGAATGGCGCCAGGCATCCCTTGTTTGCTCGGCGCCTCGAATGCGTCGCTCACTTCGGCCCGGTCAGCCGCTCCAGCTCTTCCAGATACCGCAGGGCCTCGTGGCGGTCGGACCCGCACATCTCCGGCATCGGGACCAGCGACCCGCAGACCCGCGGTCGTTCGCGGCGTCCGAACAATCGGCAGCCGAGCTTCGGCGTCAGCTGCACGCAGGGAACCCCGGCCGGCTTGCCGTCCGGCATCCCGGGGATGGGGCTGCTGATGGACGGCGCGATGCAGCAGGCGGCACAGCCGGGGCGGCAGGCGATGGGGCGATTGGGTTCGGTCAGCGCAGTCCTCCGATCCGCTGACCGAGCCGAACCTTGTCCCCGGGCCGCAGCTCGGGATCCCATTCGATCCGGTTGGGCGGGAAGAGCAGGATCACGGTCGAGCCCAGGTTGAAGCGGCCCATCTCGGTCCCGCGCTCCAGGTGGATGTGGTGGCTCTCGTCCGGATAGTCCCAGCGCTGCAGCGAGATGCCCGAGTGCGGCGGGCTGATCTCGCCGGCCCAGACGGTCTCCATGCCGCCGACGAAGATGGCTCCGACCAGCACCATGCCCATGGAGCCGGCCTGGGTGTCGAAGCGGCAGACGATCCGCTCGTTGCGGGCGAAGAGCCCTGGCACCAGATCGGCGGTGGTGCCGTTGACGCTGAAGAGCTGGCCCGGGACATGGATCATCTGGGTCAGGTCGCCGTCCAGGGGCATGTGGATGCGGTGATAGTCGCTCGGCGAGAGATAGATGGTGGCGAAGCGGCCGCCGTCGAAGGGATGCAGCTCGTTGGGGTCCAGTCCGAGCAGGTCCTGCACCCGGTAATCCCGGCCCTTGGCCTGGATCAGCCGGCCCTCGGCGATGGTGCCGATCTGGCTGATGGCGCCGTCCACCGGGCAGAGCAGGGCGCTCGGATCCGGATCCAGGGGGCGGGCGTCGGGTCTCAGTTCGCGGGTGAAGAAGGCGTTGAAGTGCGGATAGGCCGAGAGGCTCGGTTCGAGCGCCAGGCCCATGTCGATCCGGTAGAGCCGGGCGAAGCTGTGGATCAGGAGCGATTTGAGCGGCCGCCAGCGCACCCGGGCCAGCCGGTACATGAGCTGGGACAGCGTCCGCTGGGGCAGGGCATGCTGCAGCGCTACGAAGAGGCGTTGCGCCAGGGTCGGATTGGTCGAGTCTGTCATGGGGTCTCCGGTGGGAGCAGTGCCTCGGCATTGGCGACGATCGCCTTGAGATCCTCGGCCATGGCCGAGCCGTCCTCCCGGTCCGGAAAGAGGGCCAGAAGATAGCCGCCCGGGGCGATGACGAAGAGCGTCAGGGGCGCATCCGCGCCGGCGCCGAGGGCGCCGCGCAGACGGGCGATCTCGTCGCCGTCGCCGCCGAGGATGTGGAGCGCGGGAGAGAGTCCGGCGAAGCGGCGCGCCAGCATGGGTTGTTCGGCGGTCGTCACCAGGACGAGCTGCAGCCGTTCGCGCAGCTCTCGCTGGTCGGCGACCCGGTTGTAGACCTCGATCAGGCGCTGGATACCGCGCTGCCCGGAGGCATGGGAGAGGTCGCCGAAGCCGATGAGCGTCCAGCGGTCCGCGAGGCGCGTCTGGTCGAAGGGGCGGCCGAAGGCGTCACTGAGGCCGAAGCCCGGCAGGTCGCCCGGCGGCTGCAGCAGGACGCCCTCGATCGCGGGGATCTCGGCATCCGGGTGCTGATGCCGGTTGCCCCACTGATAGCCGAGCACGAAGAGCGACATGGCCCCCAGGACCACTAGCAGGCGGACCCAGAGGCTGTGTCTGTTGCGCAGGAACATTCGGGTCGCCTGCTAAGGGGCGTTCCGGTCGAGCTCGGCGCGGACGGCCTCGAGCGCGGCGCCGGCGTCCGTGCGATGGCCCAGCGCGGCCAGTTCGTTGGCCAGTGCACCGACGCAGAGCAGGATATTGGCCGGGCGGCTGCTGTAGCCCATGAGCCCGATACGCCAGACCTTGCCGGCGAGGTCGCCCAGTCCGACGCCCAGCTCCAGGTCGTAGTGCTGGAGCAGACGGGAGCGGACCTGCGCCTCGTCGATGCCGCCGGGGACGGACACGCTGTTCAGTTGGGGCAGACGCTCCTCCTCGGGGACGATCAGCTCCAGGCCCAGCGCCTCGAGCCCCGCGCGCAGCGCGCGATGATGATGGGCGTGACGCTCCCAGGTGGCCTCGATCCCTTCCTCTGCCAGCATCACCAGAGATTCGTGCAGCGCGTAGAGGGCGTTGACCGGGGCTGTGTGGTGATAGCTGCGTTTCTGCTCGCCGCTCCAGTAGCCCATGACCAGATTGAGGTCGAGGAACCAGCTCTGGACCCGGGTCTTGCGGTTGCGGACCTTCTCCAGGGCGCGCTCGCCGAAGGTCACGGGCGCCAGCCCCGGGGTGCAGGAGAGACACTTCTGCGAGCCCGAATAGACGGCATCCAGTCCCCAGGCGTCCACCTCCAGCGGCGATCCGCCGAGCGAGGTGACGGCGTCGACGATGGTGAGGCAGTCGTGCCGGCGGGCGATCTCGGCCAGCGTTTTGGCGTCCGAGCAGGCGCCGGTGCTGGTCTCGGCCTGGACGAAGGCGAGCAGGCGGGCGCTGGGATGGGCCTCGAGGGTCTCCTCGACCTGATCGGGATCGACCGCGCGTCCCCAGGTGCCCTGGACGACGATGGGGATGCCGCCGGCACGCTCGACGTTCTCCTTCATGCGTCCGCCGAAGACGCCGTTGATGCAGACCACCACCTCGTCGCCCGGCTCGACCAGGTTGACGAAGCAGGTCTCCATGCCGGCCGAGCCCGGGGCCGAGACCGGCATGGTCAGGGCGTTGCGGGTGCGGAAGGCGAGACGGAGCAGTTCCTTGAGTTCGTCCATCATGGTCACGAAGGCCGGGTCCAGGTGCCCAATGGTGGGGCGGGCGAGCGCGGCCAGTACGCGAGGGTGGACATCGGCGGGGCCCGGCCCCATTAGGGTTCGGACCGGCGGATTGAAGGAACGGATCATGATGCGGCCTTCCGGGAGTCTGTCGGTGGTGGCGATCCGGACGCGTCGCTGGCGGCAACAAGAGTCCGCCGGATTCGCTCGGATTTCGCGATGGACAGGCGAGTATAGATGCCGGCCCATGGCCGGCTCAAGGCAATGTCCGCCGGCCAACAATCCCCTGCTTCGAGAGGACGCTATGGATCGACAGACAGACAAGACCGATGCCGAGTGGCGCACCGAGCTGACGCCGGAGCAGTTCCGGGTGTGCCGACAGAAGGGGACCGAGCCGCCCTTCACCGGGCGGTATCATGCCTTCAAGGATCCGGGGCTCTATCGTTGCACCTGTTGCGGGGAGCCGCTGTTTCGCTCCGAGGAGAAGTTCGACTCGGGCACCGGCTGGCCGAGTTTCTGGCAGCCAGCGGATGAGGCCGCCGTCGCCACCGAGGAGGACCGAAGCCATGGCATGCGGCGGACCGAGGTGACGTGCGCGAGCTGCGGGGCCCATCTCGGGCACGTCTTCCCGGACGGACCGCGTCCGACCGGGCTGCGCTATTGCATCAACTCGGTGTCGCTCGAATTCGACCCCGAAGGCCCCTGACCGGGGTCCGAGTCCCCGATGTCGCGGGCTTCCTCGCCGGCCTCACCGATCCTTGTCCTCGGGACCGCTATCCTCGGTCGAGCCCGAACCCAGCAGTCCCGAGGTCGCGCCCAGTCCGGGCACCTCGAAACGCATCTCCGGCCAGATGGCGAGTCCCTTGGCGGCGGAGATGGTGCCTCCGCTCTCCTCGTCGATGCTGGTTCCGCTCAGGGCCGTGCGGACCACCATCGGGCTCTGGCCGCTGATTCCGGAGAGCTTGCCGGTTCCCCCGGTGAGGGTGAAGGTGCCCTTGCAGGATCCGGGTTCCCCATTGCAGTCGAACTCGGCATAGACATAATCGCCCATGGCGCTTTCGATCGTGCAGTAGCCATGTCCCTCCAGGGTGTTGGGGATGACATGGATGAGCTGGGTCGAGGGGCAAGTGAAGAGCGCGGTGTCGAGCAGCCCGTCGCCCTGTTCGATGTACATGATCCCCTCGAAGGTGCCGATGAACTGGAGCTTGTCCACCGCGACCTGAAAGAGTTGCCCATTGGCCTCCCAGGGGGCCAGGATCTTGGCCGTTCCAACCTCCGCGGCAAGGGGCTGAGACAGGATGGAAAGGGTGACGGGCAGCGATAGGACCAGGCTGCGCATGGATGGCTCCGGGGGTGCTCGAATGCTGGGCAGGTTGTTGATGTGGCGGGGATTCTAGGGCAGCCCGGGTGCGGCGTCGATGCCGATTTGATCCGATATTCGGACTCGGCTATCAAGGCTCATCGGCTGTGTCGCATCGAACGGATCTTGGGCATTGGTAGACAGGGAGCGGATCAGGGACGTCTTGCCGATGCGCCGATGACCGAACCTATGCCCAGACCCCTCGGATACATCAAATGCGTTTTACAGTGATTTCGGTGTAGAACACATCGAACAGAGGCGGTTGATCGGTCGAGAGGGTTGGGCGATGGCTGAGAGTAAGACTGAATCCATATGTCTGGGCTGGCGCGAGTGGCTGGAGTTGCCCGACCTCGGGCTTGCTTGCATCAAGGCCAAGGTGGATACGGGGGCCCGTACCTCGACCTTGCATGCCTTCTATGTCGAGCCGTTCGAGCGTGACGCACTCTTGCACGTGCGCTTCGGGGTGCATCCACTGCAGCATCGCGACGATCTCGTGGTGCACTGCGAGGCTCCGGTCATCGACCGGCGCCAGGTGAGCGATTCCGGCGGCCATCGCGAGGAGCGCTACGTCATCGAGACCCATGTCCGGGTGGGCGGCCGGTCGTGGCCGATCGAGGTGACCCTGACCAATCGCGAGAGCATGCTGTTCCGCATGCTGCTCGGGCGCACCGCGATCGCCGGTCGCGCCCTGGTGGATCCGGGCGGTTCCTTCCTGGCCGGCCGGGTGGCGCGTCCCTGGGAGCGTTATCCGGACGGAGGCGTATCCCAGGACGCTCGGGACGCCGGCGAATCGGGGGTTCTCGCCGATTCCGCCTCTCGGGGCTGACGGGATGGACTTGTCCCACGGCTCTCCAGCATACTGATGTCCAGGTCGCGGCCATCCGTGGTTGCCTGACATTCCTGCTCCGGCCGGCCTCTCGGGGCTGCCCGGATCCTCTTCAAATGTCTCGGAAGAGCCCCGCGTCGCCGGTGCTCGATCGCGCCAGATCGGGATGGGGCTCGGTGACTGAGTGGATGCCATGAGTATCGATTGGAACGCATATCCCTGCGCGGATTTCTACGACGAACTGGTCGCCGAGCCCGGCTGCGGGCGTCCGGCCGTGGAAGGTCTGCTGGCCGATCTCGAGGCCCTGGGGCCCGATGAGCTGGTCGCCCGGCAGGAGGCGGCCAACGTCTCCATCAAGGAGATGGGCATCACCTTCACCGTCTATTCGGAGGAGGGCGGCACCATCGACCGCACCTGGCCCTTCGACATCATCCCCCGCATCATTCCCCAATCCGAGTGGGAACAGGTGGAGGCCGGGCTGAAGCAGCGGGTCCAGGCGCTCAACCTCTTCATCGACGATCTCTACCACGATCAGAAGATCATTGCCGACGGCGTCTTCCCGCGCGAGGTGCTGGCCAAGTCGGTCAACTTCCGGCCCCAATGCGTCGGGGTATCGCCCCCGCTCGGGATCTGGGCCCATATCTGCGGCTCCGACCTGGTACGCGACGGCGACGGGACCATCTACGTCCTGGAGGACAATCTGCGCGTCCCCTCCGGCGTCTCCTACATGCTGGAGAACCGGCTGGTGACCAAGCGGGTCTTCCCGGAGCTCTTCGAGCACTATGCCCCGCTGCCGGTCGACGACTATCCATCCCAGCTCTTCGATACATTGGCCGCGCTCTCGCCCCGGCCGGCCGACTATCCGGAGGTGGTGGTGCTCACGCCGGGCATCTACAACTCGGCCTATTTCGAGCACGCCTATCTGGCCCAGCAGATGGGCTGCGAGCTGGTGGAGGGGCGCGACCTCTTCGTCGACGACGACGATTGCGTCTACATGCGCACCGTCGACGGCGCCTCGCGGGTCGACGTCGTCTATCGCCGCATCGACGATCTTTTCCTGGACCCCGAGGCATTCCACCCGGATTCCGCTCTCGGCGTTCCCGGGCTGATGCGGGCCTGGAAGGCGGGCAAGGTCGCCCTGGCCAATGCCCCGGGGGCGGGCGTCGCCGACGACAAGGTGGTCTACGCCTTCGTGCCCGAGATCATCCGCTACTATCTGGACGCCGAACCCATCATCCCGAACGTGCCGACCTACCGCTGCATGGACCCCGACTCCCTGGCCTATACCCTGGAGCACATGGAGGAACTGGTGGTCAAGCCGGCGAACGAGTCGGGCGGCTACGGTATGCTGGTCGGTCCGGCCTCGACCAAGGCCGAGCGCGAGACCTTCGCCGAGCTGGTCAAGAAGGATCCGCGCAACTACATCTCCCAGCCGGCGCTCAAGCTCTCGACCGTGCCGACCATCATCGGCAGCAAGCTGGAGCCGCGCCACGTCGATCTGCGCCCATTCATCCTCTCCGCCGATCGTCAGCAGGTCACCATGGGCGGTCTGACGCGGGTCGCCATGCGCAAGGGATCGCTGGTGGTCAATTCATCCCAGGGCGGCGGCAGCAAGGACACCTGGATCCTGCCCGAACAGCCGGAAGGGAACTAGGAGGAGCGCATCCAATGCTGTCGCGTGTCGCTGAGAACATCTACTGGCTGTCGCGTTACGTCGAGCGTGCCGAGAACACGGCCCGTATCGTCACGGTCAACGCCAATCTGCTGATGGACCTGCCCCGAGGCATCGCCCCCGGGTGGCGTCCGCTGATCGACATCACGGGCGCCAACGCCCTCTTCGAGGAGCACCACAAGGAATACGGCGAGCGCCAGGTGGTGCGCTTCCTGATCGGCGACGAGCGCAACGCCGGCTCCATCCTCTCGGCCCTGGTCGCCGCGCGCGAGAACTGCCGCACCATCCGCGATTTCGTCCCGCGCGAGGCCTGGGAGCTTCTCAACGAGCTCTATCTCTATGCTCGCGAGGAGCTCTCCAGAGGCACCACCAAGAGCGGCAGGCATGCCTATCTCAAGCACCTGATCCAGGGCACCCAGACCATCTCGGGCATGCTCTCGGGGACCATGCTGCACGATCAGGGATACGATTTCCTGCATCTGGGGCGCTTTCTCGAACGCGCCGACATGACCACCCGCATCATCGACGTGCGCTCGGCCAATCTGCTCCCGGAGGAGACCACCGATCTGCGTCCCTTCGAGACCATCCAATGGGTCAGCGTGCTCAAGTCGCTCACCGGCTATCAGGCCTATCGGCGCAGCGAGCAGGTGCGGGTCCAGCGCGGTCCCGTGCTGCGCTTCCTGTTCCAGCACCAGGACTTCCCGCGCTCGGTGCGCTTCAGCGTCGATTCGCTGCAGACCGGTCTCGCCAAGCTGCCCCGCAACGAGGGGGCGCTGCGCGTGGCGGGCCGGCTCAAGCGTACGCTCGAGGGCGTCGAGCCGCGCCGGCTCAATCAGCAGCAGCTCAAGCAGTTCGTCGACGATCTGCAGGTCGGCATCGGCGAGCTGCACGACGAGATCGCCCGGACCTGGTTTCCGCCCCCGCTCGGGATGGAGAGCCAGTCCCAGTCTCAGGGGTGAGTCGATGCCGGAGGGGCCGGGATCTCCCGGGTCGCCAGTTCCCGTAGTGTCACTCCCTTCAGGGATTCGGCGAGCGCGGCGTCGATCCGGGATTCGATTTCGCGAACCGAGGTGTTCCTCGCCTCCGCCCGATAGCCCCCGTTCGTCTCCTCGAAGGCGCGGATCGCGTCCAGCAGGTCCTTGACCCCGATCGATTCGGGTGCTCTGGCGAGCACGTAGCAGGGCGGGTCTTCCGGTAGGGTCGGGAGGATGATGTCGGTCTTGCGCAGCATTCCCAGGATGCAGCCGACCAGGTTGCGCGGTATCTGCAGCCGTTTCGCCAGCGTCTCCTCGTTCAAGGGCGGCCCGCCCTCGAGAAAGCGTTCGGCGATCGAGACGGCGACCGAGAGCGCCATGCGTTCGCGCACCCGGTTGCTCAGCCGGGCGTCACGGTCGCGGGCGGTCAGATGCTCCGGGTGCTGGTGGTAGAAGGCGATCGAGGCTCCCAGGAGCAGGATCAGCCAGCCGAGATAGACCCAGATCATGAAGAGGATGAGGATCGCCAGGCTCGAATAGACGGCGGTGTACTGGGTCGAGCCGGCCATCACATTGCCGAAGATGGATCCCGCGGTTTCCCACAAGAGTCCGGCGATCAGCGCCCCGAGCATGGCCGAGGCCGGATGGACGCGGGTGTTGGGCACGAACAGATAGACGAAGGCGAAGGTGAGCGTGATCATCACATAGGGGGCGAGCAGGCTCAGCGTCTCCATGAGCGCGCCCATGGGCGCGATGTGCATCACCGACTGGACGAAATGGCTGTTGCCGAGCGAGGCCGACAGGCCCACAGCGCCGAAGAAGAGTACCGGACCGAGCGTGAGCAGGCTGAGATACTGGGTGAAGCGTTGAGTGAGTGGGCGCACGTTGGTGACGCGCCAGGCATAGTTGAAGGCCTGCTCGATCTTCTGGATCAGGCTGACGACGGTGTAGAGCAGCATCGCCAGACCCACGGATCCCAGGACCCCGACCTGCATCTTGTCGACGAAGCCGATGATCCGGGTGGTGATCTCGCGGCCGTTCTCGCCCAGCGGTGCCAGCGCATTGCCCAGCAGGGGTTCGAGCTGGTTGTGGACGCCGAACCCCTTGAGCACCGAGAAGCTGACCGCGAGCAGGGGCACCAGCGACAGGAGCGTGGTGTAGACCAGGCTCATGGCGTGCAGCGACAGATTGCTCTGGGTCATGTCCCGCGCCAGCGCATAGAGCAGACGCCCCGACCAGACGAGCCGGACCTTCCAGCCAGGAAGGGCGTCCAGCGGTTGCTTCCAGAGTACCGACTCGAGGCGTTCGGAAAGACTCGAATCCGTCTTCATGCCCTCACCTCAGCTTGTATGCGCTCGATGTGCGCCGATTTCGATCATCCGGTCCGAGTAGGAGCAAAACGATCCCATGCCGTCATCCATCCACGCCATACTGATGTTGATCTGCTGTCTGGTTCCTCTCACCGGCCAGGCTCAGGACCTGCTGTCGCCGGTCCCGGACCGGCCGCGTGCGTCCGACTTCGCGCTGGCCGATATCGACGGCCAGGTGCATCGGCTCTCGGATTACCACGGAAGGCCGCTGCTGCTCAACTTCTGGGCGACCTGGTGCCCGCCCTGTCGTGCCGAGATGCCGTCCCTCCAGCGGGCCCACGAGCAGCTGGAGCCCGAGGGCATCGGGGTGATGGCGATCAATGTCGGTGAGGATCCGGGCGCGATCGCCGCATTCCTCGAATTCTCTCGGATCAGCCTGCCACTACCGATGGACAGGGATACCCGAGTCGCGCAGCGCTATCCCGTGGTGGGCCTCCCGACCACCTTCGTCATCGGTCCCAATGGCCGGATCCAGCTCAGCGCGGCCGGTGAGCTGCAATGGGACGATCCGGCGATTCTCGACCAGATCCGGGCCTTGAAGGCTCGCTGATCGCCTATTGCCGGCACCTCGGGCCGGCGTCGGGCGCCGTCGCTCGGGCACCTATCCAGAGGCGCCCGGCGATGGGAATTTCCAACTCGGCTGCGGCCGGCGCGATCGTTAGACTAACCCCCTCGCGTTACGCATTCCCCCTCTTCGCTCACAGACACGCAGGGCTCCCGTGGATCCAAGCTTCGTTCATCTGCATCTCCATTCCGAATATTCGCTGGTCGACGGTCTGGTCCGGATCAAGCCGCTCGCCAAGGCGGTCGTCAAGGCCGGCATGCCCGCGGTGGCGGTGACCGATCAGGGCAATCTGTTCTCGCTGGTGCGTTTCTACAAGGCGGCGGTCGGCGCCGGGGTCAAGCCCATCGCGGGTGCCGATCTCTGGGTGCGCGACCCGGCCGATCCCAACCGGCCCCACCGTCTGGTGCTGCTGGTGCAGGATGCGACGGGCTATCTGAATCTGACCCGGCTCATCTCGCGCAGCTATGTCGAGGGACAGCATCTGGGCATGCCGCAGCTGGACCCGGACTGGATCCCCGAGGCGGCCGAGGGGTTGATCGCGCTCTCGGGCGGCTTGCGCGGCGACGTCGCCCAGGCGCTGCTCAAGGGGGCGGACGAGGAGGCCGAGCGCCGGCTCGACCACTGGCTCGGGGTCTTCGGCGACCGCTATTACCTGGAGCTCATCCGCACCGGCCGCGAGCAGGAGGGCGAGCTGATCGAGATGAGCGTGGACATGGCGATCCGGCACGGCGTTCCGGTCGTCGCCACCAACGACGTCCGCTTCATCGCCCGCTCCGACTTCGAGGCCCACGAGGCGCGCGTCTGCATCTACGAGGGCCGCACCCTGGACGATCCGCGCCGGCCGCGCGGATACAGCGAGGAGCAGTATCTGCGCACCCCGGAGGAGATGGCCGAGCTCTTCGCCGATCTGCCCGAGGCGCTGGAGAACTCGGTCGAGATCGCCAAGCGCTGCAATCTCGAGCTCAAGCTCGGGGACAATTTCCTGCCGGTCTTCCCCGTGCCCGAGGGCATGACGATCGAGAGCTTCTTCGCCGAGGAGTCGCGCAAGGGACTGGAGTGGCGACTGGACCGCACCTTCGACCGCAATGCGCCCGACTTCGCCGAGCGGCGCAAGGTCTACGACGAGCGTCTCCAGATCGAGCTCGACGTCATCCTCCAGATGGGCTTCCCCGGCTACTTCCTCATCGTCGCCGACTTCATCCAGTGGGCCAAGGACAACGGCATCCCGGTCGGGCCCGGGCGCGGATCGGGCGCCGGATCCCTGGTCGCCTACGCCCTCAAGATCACCGACCTGGACCCCATCGAGCACGATCTGCTGTTCGAGCGCTTCCTCAACCCCGAACGCGTCTCCATGCCCGACTTCGACGTCGACTTCTGCATGGAGGGCCGCGATCGCGTCATCGACTATGTGGCGCGCAAGTACGGGCGCGAGGCGGTCTCCCAGATCATCACCTTCGGCACCATGGCGGCCAAGGCCGTGGTGCGCGACGTCGGCCGCGTCATGGGCCATCCCTACGGCTTCGTCGACAAGATCGCCAAGATGGTGCCCTTCGAGCTGGGCATGACCCTGGACAAGGCGCTCCAGGAGAGCGACGACCTCAGGCGCGCCTACGACACGGACGAGGAGGTGCGCGCCATCATCGACATGGCGCTCAAGCTGGAGGGTCTGACCCGCAATGCCGGCAAGCACGCCGGCGGCGTGGTCATCGCCCCGACCCTGCTCACCGACTTCGCGCCGCTCTACTGCGAGCCCGGCGGCGACAACCTGGTCACCCAGTACGACAAGGACGACGTCGAGCAGGTGGGTCTGGTCAAGTTCGACTTCCTGGGACTGCGTACCCTCACCATCATCGACTGGGCGCTGGCGACCATCAACGCCGGTCGTGCGGCCAAGGGCGAGGACCCGCTCGACATCAACCTGATCGACCCGCACGACGCCGAGGCATTCGCCCTGCTCAAGCGCTGCGAGACCACCGCCGTCTTCCAGCTCGAATCGCGCGGCATGAAGGAGCTGATCAAGAAGCTCCAGCCCGACAGCTTCGGCGACATCACCGCGCTCGTGGCCCTCTTCCGACCCGGCCCGCTGCAGTCCGGCATGGTGGACGACTTCATCGACCGCAAGCACGGACGCGCCGACGTCGCCTATCCGCACCCCGACCTGGAGCCCATCCTCAAACCGACCTACGGCATCATCCTCTACCAGGAACAGGTCATGCAGATCGCCCAGGTCCTCGCCGGCTACTCGCTCGGCGGCGCCGACCTGCTGCGCCGCGCTATGGGCAAGAAGAAGCAGTCCGAGATGGACAAGCAGCGCGCCATCTTCATGGAGGGCTCGGGAAAGCGCGGGGTCGAGCCGGAAACGGCGACCTATATCTTTGATTTAATGGATAAATTCGCTGGTTACGGATTTAACAAATGTGTTATCGGCGATACCCTGGTCGCCGATCCGGCGACGGGCGAGCTGCGTCGGGTCAAGGAGATCTATCGCAACGGAATCGGTTCTGTCGCCAGTCTCATGTCGGATCGACGGATGGGCGTCAGTCCGGTCGCTCAGGTGATGGAAAACGGCATCAAGCCGGTTCTGCGTCTGACGACATCGCTCGGGAAACGTCTGGGTGCGACTGGCAACCATCCTATGCTGACGCCGACCGGCTGGAAGCCACTCGAGGAGTTGAAACCGGGGGATCGTATCGCGTCACCCTCGTGGTTGACGGTAGAGGGTCAGGAACAGTGGCCCGAGCATGAGCTGATCACACTGGGTTGGGTACTTTCCGAGGGCAACACCTGTCACCCGAGCGGCTTCTATTTCTACAACAAGGATGAATTGGCCAAGGATGACTTCATCGCGGCCGCGAGCCGGTTCCCCGATACCATGCCGACCGTCAGGCTGCGGCCCGAACGTGCCGATACCTGGTGCGTCTACGTCGGAACCGGAAGGGACACGCGCATCAAGTGCGGTCATGGCCATAGCGTTGCCGTGCGATCGGGAGCCCGTCTCTGGCTGGAAGACTTGGGTATGATCGGCCACAAGGCACCGGAGAAGCATTTTCCGCCGGCCGTTTTCCGGCTCGACAATGCCTGCATCGCATTGCTTCTGGGGCGCCTCTGGTCTGGTGATGGCTTCGTTGCGGGGACGAACCGCAACAACATGACGCCCTATCTGGCTACCTCGTCCGAACGATTGGCGAGAGAGACCCAGCATCTTCTGTTGCGACTGGGCATCGTCAGTCGACTGACCGAAAAGCTATTTCCCTACAAGGAGGGACGCGTCGGCTACACCCTCCATCTGGTCGGACGCCGGAGCATCTCGATCTTCGTCGAGGTCATGGGTCCGCACCTGGTGGGCCGGGACGTGCCCTTGAATGCGTTGCGAAGTTATCTCGAATCGACCCCAGCCGACATGGAGTCGATCGATACGCTTCCCACCGAGATTCAAGCGGATGTCAGAACAGCCAAGGAGTCCAGCGGCCTGACCTGGAACCAAATCGAGGCGGAGAGCGGCGTTTGCGTCAAGGAGTTCTACGGAGAGGTCGGTCCGCACAAGCGCGGTTTTCGGCGGGCCACCATACGCAGATTGGCCGAGTTCTTCGATGACGATCGGCTGAGACAGGCGGCGGATGCCGAGATCTACTGGGAACGTGTCGTGTCCATCGAGCCGGACGGCGTGGCCATGACCTACGACCTGGAGGTCGAGGACACCCACAACTTCGTCGCCGACGACATCATCGTCCACAATTCTCACTCGGCCGCCTACGCCCTGGTCAGCTACCAGACCCTCTGGCTGAAGGCACACTACCCGGCCGCCTTCATGGCGGCGGTGCTCTCGGCGGATATGGACAACACCGACAAGGTGGTGACCCTGATCGACGAATGCCGGGCGATGAAGCTCGAGGTCGAGCCGCCCGAGATCAATCGCTCCTCCTACCAATTCACCATCGCCGACGAGCGCACCGTCATCTACGGCATGGGCGCCATCAAGGGGGTCGGCGAGTCGGCGATCGAGGCCATGCTGGAGGCGCGCGAGTCCGGCGGTCCATTCCGCGATCTCTGGGACTTCTGCTGCCGGATCGATCTGCACAAGGTCAACCGCCGGGTGCTGGAGGCGCTGATCCGCGCCGGTGCGCTCGACAAGCTGGGACCGAACCGTGCGACCCTCATGGCCCATCTGCCGCTCGCCCTCAAGGCCGCCGAGCAGCACAACGCCAGTCAGGCGGCGGGGCAGGTGGACCTGTTCGGCGCCCTGGAGCCGACCTCGGCGCCTCAGCCCGATCCCCAGCTGGTGAGCGACGTGCGTCCCGCCTGGGAGGACGAGCAGCGGCTGCAGGGCGAGAAGGAGACCCTGGGTCTCTATCTCACCGGCCATCCCATCGACCGCTACGAGACCGAACTCAAGGGCATCGGCGGGGCGCGCATCGCCAAGCTGCTGGAGATGGATCGCGAGCTGGGCCGGCGCGATCGCCGCGACCGCGAGAAGCGCACCGTCATCGGTCTGGTGGTGAGCGTGCGTCACGGTAAGACCCAGCGCGGACGCATGGGCTCGGTGGTCCTGGACGACCGCACCGGACGCATCGAGGCGACCGTCTTCTCCGAGCTCTACGAGCAGGTGCGTCAGCTCCTGGTCCCGGACCAGATCCTGAGCGTCACCGGCAGTCTCAACTTCGACGAATTCCGCGATGCCTGGTCGCTGCGTGCCGACAGCGTGCGTACCTTCGAGCAGTCCCGCGAGACCCTGGCCGATCATCTCTATCTGACGCTGGATCTCTCGAGCCCTGCGGACCATGCGCAGGGGGCCGCCAGGGTCGAGGAACTGCGCGAGGCGCTGGATGCCTTCCGCGACGGCGATCTGCCGGTCCGGTTGCGCTATCTGCGACCGGGTGCGGCGGGCGAACTGGTGTTCTCGGATGCCTGGCGGGTGCGCCCGACCGATGCCCTGCTGAGACGGTTGCGCGCACTCCTGGGAGCGGATCACGTGACCGTGTCCTACGAACGTCCGACGCTACCGGCTCCCTCCGCCGAGGCGCAGATGCCCCGGCTCATGGCGGTGTCCTGACGGGGATCCATGATGGACTCGACCGACGAGAAGGCTTGGATCCTCTGGCTGCGACGGACCCTTGCGCTGCTGACGTTCGTCGCGGCGCTCGTGCTGCTGGCCGGTCTCGTCTCGGATGCAAGACGGATCCAATCCATGGAGATGGACCTCGCCGAGATGAACCATGTGCGTTACGGGCTGCTGGACGCCGACCAGTGGGTCGAACGTCTCTCGGCCATCGTGGCCAAGCGCATCGATACCTTCGAGCTGACCGAGGCCAACCGGCCGCAGGTCGTGGCGGCGGTCGCCCAAGTGCTGAACAGCATGCTGGACGAGATCGAGCACTATCTGCGCCGACGCAATCTGAGAAGCGGCGGCAGCTGGATGGATCAGCTCCAGGGTGCGCTGCAGCAGGGATTGCAGGATCTGCTCGTCGACTTCGACAAGCTGAGGCGGAAGATCCCCGAGTATTCCGAGGCGGTCGTCGACCAGCTGAGCAAGCCCGAGACCAAGGAGGAAATCAGGCGTCAGCTGATCGAGCTCATCCAGCAGACCTCCAGTTCAACCTTCGCCGAGACCGACCGCATCCAGCTCGAGCGCCTGCTGGCGCGCTATGGGTGCAATCAGGTCGAGCGCTGCTCGCGCGATCTGGAGACCGAGATCCGCTCGGCGAGACGGCCCCTGCGCCAGAGACTCTGGATTCTGATCGGTCTGCTGTTCGCGCTCTTTCCCTTATGTCTGCTGGGCGGGCCGGCCCGCTCGGAAGGGATGGCGCTGGATGCGCAAAGACGTTCGAGCTGGGTGTCGATCGGGCGGCTGGATCCCTTTGCACTCATGCTGCTCACCGGGGCGACGCTGGCCTTGCTCGCTGGCGGCATTCTGACGCCCATGATCGAGATCGAGGCCCGCATCGCCGAGCTGCGGCTCGAATTCTGGGGCGAGCCGGTGGTCTTCACCGACCAGGTGCTCTATTTCCAAACCAAGAGCATCTTCGAGGTGGTGCGCATCCTGACGGCGACCGGCAAGCCCGACATGGCACTGGTGGCGGTGCTCATCACGCTCTTCAGCATCGTCTTCCCGACGCTGAAGCTCATCTCGACCTATCTCTATTACTACGATGTCGGCTCCCGACGGGGCAGGGGCGCGCGTGCCAACCCCGTCATCGCCTTCTTCGCCCTGCGCTCCGGCAAGTGGTCGATGGCCGACGTCATGGTCGTCGCGCTCTTCATGGCCTATATCGGCTTCGATGGTCTGGTGGCCAGCCAGTTGGGCAGTCTGGCCAGGACGGGCACCGAGCCCGGCTCGGCGTCCGCTTCGCTTGCGGCCCAGGTCCTGACCACCAACGGCACCATGCTGGATATGGGCTTCTATCTTTTCCTCTCCTTCGTCCTCGCGAGTCTGCTGTTGTCGGTGGTCCTGGAGCGGTCGGGTTTGGACCGCCAAAGGCGTAGAGATGATGGGCTGTAGGAAAGGGTTTTCGATAGCTCTACGGCTGGACGACTGGCCGTCTGCCGGAATGGTTCGTCGATCGCTTTCCAGCCGACTACCACCGAAAACGTCTGTTCGACGAGCAACCCGATGCCTTGCTGCACGTCGGTCCCTTTGAGAATCGCGATGGGGCTCCGCAGGTCTCCGCGCCGGAGCGCGCACTGCTGGAGATGCTGAGCGACGTGGGCGTGCGCCAGCCGTTGCAGAGGAGGCCCGTGAACTCGTGGAAAGCGCCTACAGCTTGCGCGCCGATGTGCTGCGTGAACTGCTACAGCGCTGTGCGAGCGTCAAGACCGTGCGGCTGTGTCTTCAGCTCGGCCGCGAGGCATCGCTGCCTTGGGCGGTAAAACTCGATCCGGCCGAGTTGCCCACCGGCAGCGACCGACCCTGGGTGTCCAGATCGGCCGATGGTCTGCTGGTGCTCAAACCATGAATCAGACCTATCTCGATACCGCGCGTCTTCTGACGCAGGTCGCGCCTTTCGGCGTCGATTCCTTCCTCGGATCCGGTCGGGCAAAGGTGCGACGGTTCGTTTCATCGAATCGTCTTGGTCCTGTTACATTTACGCAAAGTCGGCATCGCGCAGAGGCTCGCCGACTCTTGTTGTCGCGCTCGGAGACCGAGCGCTCCTCGACTCGAACCCAAGTCGGCGGTCTTTACCGCAGACCGATGAAATAGGTCTGACGGGGTGTTCTACACCTTGGAACGTCATGGCCAGGGAGTTATGTGCCGAATGGATCAATCGACGATCGACAAGCCGGATCATGGCGAACCTTACGTTCGACTCGATTTCCTCGATGCCTTGCGGGGCTTCGCGGCCTTTTATGTGATCCTGTATCACCTTGCGCTCATCCCGAAGCCCAATCTCGACATCCCCGAATGGCTGCGTTTCTACACAGCCAACGGTGGGACCGGCGTCACCCTCTTCTTCGTTCTCAGCGCCTTCGCGCTCTCCTACTCGCTCGACGCTCGGCGCGGCGAGCCGAATGCGACCCTGCACTTCTATGTGCGGCGATTCTTTCGTATCGCCCCGCTCTTCTATGCGATGTTGGTGTTCTACTTTTTTCGCGACATCGCCGTCTACGACAAGGTGCATGGCACCGACGAGATCCTGATCAACGCGTCCATGCTCTTCAATCTCTGGCCGGATCACATGCTGGGGTATGTCTGGGCGAGCTGGACGATCGGGGTCGAGATGCTGTTCTACCTCGTGTTTCCGCTCATCCATCGCCATGTTCGCGGACTCGTTCAGGGGATCACGCTCTTTTTCGTGTTCGTTCTGCTGGCGCAGGCCTGGGGTTTCTTCATCGGTCATTACGGTGTGCTGCTCGGCTATCTGTCGGCCGATCAGGTCGCAACGGTCAAGCACCACGGTTTGTTGTCCAATCTGCCGAACTTCATGCTCGGCATCCTCGCCTATCGGGTCTACTTCGACCATCTCGTTCGGCTGGATCCGAAGACGCAGAAACAGGTTGGCGCGGCACTCATCGCGGCCTTCGTGTTTCTCTATACGGCGCTCCTCTCGGGGCGTTTGAATGGCATGCTTTGGGGTGGGCTGGTTTGGCAGGGTGTGTGTTACAGCCTGCTGGTTCTGGGGCTGGGGCTGAGACCGCTGAGCCTGTTGGTCAATCGTCAGACGGTTCGTCTTGGCAAGGTCAGCTACTCGCTCTATCTGCTCCATCCGACAATGGTCTTCGCCCTGGCGCCGGTCTATTACTGGCTCTATCAGGTCCTGCCGAACAAGACGCTGGCTTACGGCTCATCCTTCATCATCACCGCCTCGGCGGTCACCGCGCTTTCGCTGCTGACCTATCGGATGGTTGAGCGTCGCGGAATCGCATGGGGAGAGGCCGTGATCGGACGATGGATCAGGGGACGCGACCGCTCCGGGCGATCCATGATCACCGACGCTTGAGCCACCCTGACACGCAGGATTCGCAGCCCTGATGCAACCGAGCGATGCGTGACTCGGGCGTCCGGCAAAGGCTCAACCTCGCACCGACCGATCGACGCGAATGTCGAGCTTCTTGAGCCGGTGCCACAGGCTGCGCTCGCTGATGCCGAGCAGGCGCGCGGCCTGGACCTGAATCCCGTCGGTCTGCTCGAGCGCCTGGACGATCCGACGGCGCTCGGCCTCGGCGAGCCAGTCGTCCAGACCGGTTGCGTCCAGCGGCGCCTCCTCTGCCGGGCTGGCGGCATTGGATGCGGCGCCTCGTCTGACCCGGTCGGGCAGATCCTCGGGTTGGATGCGCCCATCCCGGCAGCTCAGCAGCGAGCGTTCGACCGCGTTGCGCAGCTCGCGCACGTTGCCCGGCCAGTCGTGCCGGGCCATCTCGGACAGCGCCTCGTTGGTGAATCCGGTCGCCGGCTTGCCCATCTCGGCGCGCAGCTCGTCGAGGAAGGCCGCGGCCAGGAGCGGGATGTCCTCGCGCCGCTCGCGCAGGGGCGGGACCCGGATGTTGTAGACGTCGAGCCGGTAGAGCAGGTCCTCGCGGAACTGGCCCTCCGCCACCAGCTGGGCCAGGTCGCGGTTGGTGGCGGCGATGATCCGCACGTCGACGCGGCGGATGGCGTCGCTGCCCAGGGGCGAGAACTCGCGTTCCTGGAGGACCCGCAGCAGCTTGGCCTGGAGCGGCGGCTCCAGGTCCCCGATCTCGTCGAGGAAGAGCGTCCCGCCGTCGGCCTGCTCCAGTCGGCCGAGCCGGCTGCGTGCGGCGCCGGTGAAGGCGCCCTTGACGTAGCCGAAGAGCTCGCTTTCCATGAGATCGCGCGGGATCGCCGAGCAGTTGATGGCGACCCAGGGCCGATCGGCACGCGGGCCTGTCTCGTGGATGGCGCGGGCCACGGCCTCCTTGCCGGTGCCGCTCTCGCCGGTGACGAGGATGTTGGTCTTGTAGGGGGCGACCTGGCCGATCTGCTCGCGCAGCCGCTGCATGGCCGGGCCTTCACCCACCAGGCGCGCGCTGCGCTGGGCGTCGCTGACCCTGGCCTGGAGCTGGCGGTTCTCGCGCATCAGATCGTGCAGACGCAGGGCGCTGCGCACGGCGAACTGGAGTTCCTCGGGCTCGAAGGGCTTGGTCAGATAGTCGCTCGCCCCGGCCTGGATGCATTCGACGGCGGAGCGGATGGAGCCGTAGGCGGTGATGACGATCACCGGCACCTCGGGGCGCTCCTGCTGGATCCGGGCGATCAGTTCGCCGCCGCTCAGACCCGGCATCTTGAGGTCGGAGAGCACCACGGCCAGATCCGGATCGCGCAGCAGGCCGACGGCGTCGTCCCCGCGCTCGGCGGTCAGCACCCGGTAGCCGGCCTCTTCGAGGGCCATCTGCATCACCATGCGCATGTTGCGCTCGTCGTCGACGACGAGCAGTGTTCGCGGCTCGCTCATCGGGTCTCCTCCGGGTCCGAGGCGGGCTGGAAGCGCATCGCGAAACAGGCGCCCCGGCCGCCGTCCGGCACCAGCTCGAGCCGGGCGCCGTTGGCCTCGACCAATGTGTTGGCGAGCGTCAGGCCGAGCCCGCTGCCCTGCGGCTTGGTGGTGAAGAAGGGCTCGAAGAGCCGGGTCATGATCTCCACGGGCACGCCGGGTCCGCTGTCGCGCAGACTCACGCCGATCCCCTCGGGATCGAGCCAGGATTCGAGTGTCAGCTCGCCGCCGTCCTCGCCCATGGCCTGGATGGCGTTGCGGATCAGGTTGGTCCAGGCCTGACGCAGCAGCTCGGCGTCGGCCAGGATGCGTGCACCACCGTGCCGGTAGTCGCGGCCGACCCGGACATCCTCGCGGCCGGCCAGACAGACGGCCACCGCTTGCTCCAGAGGCGCCGTGGGATCCAGCGGCCTGGGATCGGGATGGCCGTGCCGGGCCAGCTGCTGGAAGTCGTTCAGCAGGCGGTCGATGCGCTGGCTCTCCTCGCGGATCATGCGTCTGAGCTCACTGGTGCGCTCGGGATCCCGGCTGGTCTCCAGCAGTCGGGAGGCCGTGCTGACGACGCCGATGGGCGTGCGGATCTCGTGTGCCATGGCCAGGGACAGCTCGCCCAGTGCGGCGATCTTGTCGCGCTGCAGCTCGCGGCGCTGGGCGTCGCGCGCCTCGCGCAGGCTCACGGCCATGGCGTTGAAGGCGCGCGCCAGCTCGCCCAGTTCGTCATGCGAGCGCACCGGGATCTGGGCGCGGAAATCCTGGGCCGCTAGCCGCATGACGCCCTGGTGCAGCGACTCGACCGGACGGACCACGAGCCGGCTCAGGAGCAGCCCGGTCCCCAGCGCCAGCAGGCTTCCGGCCAGCACCACGACCAGGATCAGGGTGCCCTGATCGGTCAGCAGTTCTCCGCCCCCATGGCCATGGGCCAGTCCGGTGAAGAGCACGGCCTCGACCCGTCCGGTCGCGTCGACCAGCGGGGTATAGAGTCCGCTGTAGGCGCCGCCCTCGGCCTCGCGGCTGTAGAAATCCTGCTTCAGCGCCAGCCGCTCCAGCCCGGCCGCGGGCAGTTGCAGCCGCTGGTCGTCCTGAGAGAAGGCCTTGGCGAAATCGCCCTGGCGGGGATAGAAGAGACGCGTCTTGAGTCCGCTCATGGCCCCGAGCCGGTCCAGCAGGGCCTTGTCGAAGAGGGTGCCCAGGACCAGTCGGAGATGACGTTCCGCATCCTTGGGGATGCGCACGATGGTGATGGCCGCCAGACGGTTCTCCGACCCCTGGGTCACCTTGACGACCGCGCTGTCCTGTCCCGGCTTCCAGGAGGTCGCAAGCCTGGCCGGACGCGAGGAATAGAGCAGCTCGCCGGCTTCGCCATAGACCTGGACGAGGTTGATGCGCAGTTCCTCGGCCAGTGGCTCCAGGCGTTTCGGGATCGGCGAGCGGCCCGGAGTCAGGTCGATCCGTCCCCGGCCCGTCTCGTCGAGCACGTCCGCGAGCAGCCGGGCGTTGTGATGCAGACCCTCGATGGCCGTCTGGTCGAGCCGCGCGGCCTCGCGGATCCATTGCTCGATGGAGGCCTCCATGCGTGCGCTGATCCAGGATGCGGACAGTCCTCCGGTGACGACCATGGGTGCCAGGACGATGGCGACGATGATCAGCAGCACCTTGCGCTGCAGACGGTTGGTGCGCGGGAAAGGCATCGACAAAACGCGGGGGTCGCTACGATTCACGAGGGATTCGGGGGCTTCGGCCGAGCGGGGTCGGTCTCGGGTGGATCTTGCAGCGATCTGATTTCAAAGTGTTTGTCATGTTTGGGTGTGCGTGGCATGAAATTTGATTAATCGAAGGGCAATGATTTCTCAGCGATGAGCACACTCTTCATGCATGCCCTTCATCTTCGCAAAGACTGGTCCGTTCCGCACGGATCCCGACCGAACGGACGGCGGCCCGACCATGATTCGAATATCGGTCCTGCCGCGCGTCTGGCGCTGGCCGGGATCGCCGGTGTCGGCATCCTCTTCATGACGCTCATCGTCACCTCTGGACACCCACCCGCCGACGAGGCCGGGGTACTGACCGCCATGGCCGAGCGGGGAAGCCCGGGGGCCGAACTGCAGCTCGGCCTGGACTACCGCGACGGTCGCGATGGGCTCGACCGGGATCCCGAGGCCAGCCTGAAGTGGCTCACCCGTGCCGCCGAGAACGGCAGCGCCTATGCCGCGGACGCGCTCGGGAAGCTCTATGCCGAGGGCGTCGGCATGGCTCCGAGCGCCGATTCGGCCGAACGCTGGTGGCTGATCGCCGCCCGTTCGGGCAACGCCGACGCCCAACTGCGGCTCGGCAGGCAGCTGCTCGAGGACGGTCGGCCGCAGGAGGCCCGGCAGTGGTTCGAGAAGGCGTCGGCCCAGGGTGTGCCGGAGGCTCGCGCCGCGCTCGATCGGCTCTATCGGCAGCAAGACATCGCGGCCCGGGAGCCCAGTGCTTCAGGCGTGCTGGAGGTACTGGCCGGGCGTCTGCATTCGCTGACCTTCGCGGCGGTCTCCTCGCTCGCGCATCTGCTCGGGCGGACGAGCACCGAGCCGCAGAGTCTGGACGCATTGCGGACGCGGGCCGAGCAGGGCGACCAGCTCGCCCAGTATCGGCTGGGATTGCGCTACCTGAGCGGTGCCTGGGACATGCCGCGCGATCCCGGAAAGGCCGTCGCCTGGTTGAGGCGCGCGGCCGATGGCGGCAGCCGGCTCGCCGGTCAGGCGCTGGCGCGGATCGATTCCTCGGTGGAGTCGGCCTCGGCGACCGTTGACGCGCCGCTCCGTCTCGTCGCGCTGAGCGCACCCGATGGTGCCGTCCATCGCTGATCCCCCTTCATCACAGGTTCGTCTTCAACACCCCGCTTCCGGAAAGGATCCATCATGTCGACACATCTCATGGCGCACGGCAGCGACCTGCTCGCCGCTCAGGTCAACCAGGACTCCATCGGGGGGATCCTGCGGTGGACGGGCGGAATCATGGGCCGGGAGGACGCCTCGGCCGTGCTGATCAGCCTGTCGCTCATCCTGGGCTACCATCTCTATCTGCGTCTGCGGCTGCGTCACGACAGCGCCTACACTATCCAGTCGATCAACAAGCAGGCGCGGACCTCCTGGGTACAGAGTCTCATGGACCGTCCCGGACAGGAGGTGCTCGCCGTTCAGACCCTGCGCAACTCGACCATGGCGGCCACCTTCCTCGCCAGCACCGCCATCCTGCTCATCATGGGGGTGCTGAACCTCATGCAGCAGACGGATCTCGGCGACAGTCTGCTGAGCTCGCTGCACGACGGCCAGGCCCAGATCCGTCTCGGGCATCTCAAGCTGCTGGCGCTGCTGGTCGACTTCTTCTGGGCCTTCTTCTGCTTCTCGCAGGCCCTGCGCATGTACAACCATGTCGGCTATCTGATCAACGCGGGTCCCAACCGCAATCCCACCATCAGTCCCAGCTACGTGGCCCGGCTGCTCAATCGCAGCGGTCACTATTACAGCCTGGGGATGCGTTCCTATTACGTCTCGGTGCCGCTGGTGTTCTGGCTATTCGGGTCCTATGCCCTGCTGCTCTCCAGCGTCGCGCTGGTGGTCGTGCTCTACCATATCGACCGCTCGCCCGAGGTCGACGACGAGGATGGGCGTTCCGAGGAGACGGGCGGGGAGAGGCTCCATCAAGAAGGGGCGCGGGTCACGAATCTCTTCGGCAAGGTTTCGCGCTGAACCGGTCTCGGAATGCCGAATTCCGGACGGCAGGATTCACCGATCGGTCGGGGGGTGGAGGAGGCGGCAGGGAGGCCGCCTATCCATTCGATGTCCGAGGTCTGTGGCCGGTCGAATGCGAGGGGCGCAGGCGCCCCTCGTGATCGTTCTCGAGGAAAATCGAATCAGGCGTAGGCCGGTGCGAACGCCTTTTCCGGCTCCTCGACCGGACCCTGACCGCTCCAGTAGGGCGAGAGCTTGCGCAGCTGGGCGACGATCGGCGGGACGGCCTGGATGACCCGCTCGACCTCGGCCATGGTGTTGTAGCGCGAGAGCGAGAAGCGGGTGGTGCCGTGGGCGGCGGTGTAGGGAATGCCCATGGCGCGCATCACGTGCGAGGGCTCCAATGAGCCCGAGGTGCAGGCCGAGCCGCTGGAGGCGGCGATGCCGAGCTTGTTGAGCAGCAGCAGGATGGCCTCGCCCTCGATGTACTCGAAGGCGATGTTGGCCGTGTTGGGCAGCCGGTTGTCGGGATCGCCGGTGACGAAGGAGTAGGGGACGGCCTCCAGGATGCCCTGCTCGAGCCGGTCTCGCAGCTGGCGGACGATCGTCTGTTCGTGCCTCATGTGCTCCATCGCCAGCTCGCAAGCCTTGCCGAGCGCGACGATCGAGGCGGTGTTCTCGGTACCGGCGCGGCGCCCGCGTTCCTGGTGACCGCCACGCAGCAGCGGGCGGAAGCGGGTGTTGCGGCGCAGATAGAGCACGCCGATGCCCTTGGGGGCATGCAGCTTGTGCCCGGAGAGCGAGAGCATGTCGATGGCCGAGCTCTTGAGGTCGATCGGCACCTTGCCGACCGCCTGCACCGCGTCCGTGTGGAAGAGGACGCCGGCCTCACGGGCCATCTCGGCCATCTCCAGGACCGGGAACAGGGTGCCGGTCTCGTTGTTGGCCCACATGACCGAGACGATGGCGACCTGGTCGGTCAGCAGGCCGCGATAGACGTCCAGGTCGAGCCGGCCCTTGCCGTCGACCTCCAGGTAATGGACCTTGTAGCCCTCCTTCTCCAGGTGCTCGCAGAGCGCCAGCACGGCCGGATGCTCGACCACCGTGGTGATGATCTCCTTGCGGTCCGGCTGGGCCTTGAGCGCGGAGAGGATGGCGGTGGAGTCCGATTCGGTGCCGCAGGAGGTGAAGACGATCTCGGAGTCGTGCTCGGCGCCGAGCAGTTCCTGGACCTGCGCCCGCGCCTTCTTGATCGCGAGCCCGACCTTGTTGCCGAACAGATGCATCGAAGAGGGATTGCCGAACTGCTCGGTGAAGAAGGGCAGCATGGCCTCGACGACCTCTGGGTCCACCATGGTGGTGGCATTGTTGTCGAAATAGATCCCTTGGATTCCGGTATCGGTGCTCATGGTTCTGGCCCTGCTGGTTCGTGGTCTAGTGCTTCGCGTCGATCGATTCAGGCGCGCTCGTCAGGGCCGGATCGCCAGCGCAGGCTGGCGCGATCGCTGGAGGCTGGCCGCTGGAGGCTGAAAGCTGGGTTCACCCGTAGGCGCGCTCGGCCCTGGGCATGGCCTGGGACGGCAGGACGCGCACGAATTCGCCCAGCTCGTCGATGATGCGCTCCTGGATGCCCTCCAGAGTCACGGAGGCCATCTGGCAGCCGGCGCAGGCGCCCTTCATGTCGACGTAGACGTTCTTGCCGTCGATGTCGACCAGCTCCACGTCGCCGTGGTCGCGCTGCAGGGTGGGGCGGATGGATTCGAGGACGGTCTCGATGCGGTGCATGCGCTGGAGGTTGGTCATCTTGGCCGGCGGGGTCGGCATGGCGACGGCGACCGACTTGGCCGAGGGGGCGAAGGTCTGACCGGACTCGGCGAGCACGCCGGCCAGGATCTCCTCGATCCCCTCGTGACAGGCGGAGCAGCCGCCGCCCGCCTTGGTGTAGTTGACCACTTCCTCGACCGTGGTGAGCTTGTTGCTGCGGATCGTCTCCTCGATCAGCACCGAGTCGACGGCGAAGCACTTGCAGACCAGCGCGCCTTCCTCGTGATCGTCCTTCCATTCCTCGCCGCGATAGTTGGCGACCGCGGCCTGCAGTGCCTCGCGGCCCATGACCGAGCAGTGCATCTTCTCGGGAGGCAGACCGTCGAGATAGTCGGCGATATCCTGGTTGGTGACCTTCAGGGCCTCGTCCAGGGTCTTGCCCTTGATGATCTCGGTGAGCGCGGAGCTGGAGGCGATGGCGGAGCCGCAGCCGAAGGTCTGGAAGCCTGCCTCTAGAATGACCTCGGTTTCGGGGTCGACCTTGAGGGTCAGTCTCAGGGCATCGCCGCAGGACAGCGAGCCGACGTCTCCGGTCGCGTTGGCGTCTGCGACGGCCCCCGCGTTGCGGGGGCTGAAGAAATGTTCCTGAACCTTTTCAGAGTACTCCCACATGGCTTGTCTCCTGAGTCGTTGGCTGGCGCCCGCGGCGCATGGCTTGAGTCTTGCAAAATGCTGATGACGATGATTCAGCAAAGCCTATGCCATATTTTCGTAAGCCTCGAATCCACTGATTCATTGACAATTTTCAAATCGGCGGGGATTTCTTTGTCGTCTCTGAAACAGTCGCGACACCGCGCCGAGTGATAAAACCTACAAAAGGAGTCCAAGATGAACATGACCCAGATCAACCCCGGCGACATGGTGTTCGCCGCAGCCGACATCTTCAACGACGGCGGCATTCCGGACGTGCCCGAGGACGCCCTCATCGCCAAGGCGGGGACGCGTGGCGTCGTCGTCAATATCGGGCATCTGGAAGAGAGCCCGGATCGCGAGCTCTATCTGGTGCGCTTCGAGGGCGAGGATCTGGTGCTGGGGCCGCCGACGGGCTGCTGGCTGGAGGAGCTGAGCCCGTCCTCCGAGTGAACGGCGACATCGGACGGGGCTGCGCGCCCCGATCCACGATGGATCGCGCCGGGCCGCTCCGGTATAAGGATCTGCAGTCTCAGTCGAGGTTCGATCGATGTTGGCCATCCATTTTCCGACGCGGGTTCCGGGGCGGGTCCCATGATCCGCATCGCCCTGCGCCACATGCGTCGCACCCGGCTGCGCACCCTGCTGACCCTGATCGGGGTGGCCGGTAGCGTCGCGCTCTTCGTCTCCCTCTCCGCGGTCAGCCGCGATCTGAAGCGGCAGCTCGATCAGGGCGTCGTCCAGAGCCGGATCGACATCCTGGTCGAGCAGCGCGGTGCCGCGACCCCCACGCTGTCCCGCATCCCCGAGACCGCCGAGACCGAGCTTCGGCGTCTGCCCGGGATCGCGGCGACCTCGTCCCTGGTCGTGGGGTCGGTCAAGGCCGCCGGACTCCCCTATTTGCTGCTGTTCGGGGTCTCCGCCCCGGAGACCTATCGGGCGGCAGGAGAATGGCTCGGCGGCGGTCTGATCGCGGGCGACATGTATCGCCCGGGCGCGGGCGAACTGGTCCTGGGACGTCTCGCGGCGCGCCGTCTGAAGCTGGATGTCGGAGACAGACTGGAGATCGGCGGCACGCGCTCCTATAGGGTCAGCGGCATCTACTGGCTGGGCCAGGGCGTTCTGGACGGTGGCGCCATGATCGATGTCGCGGACGCCCAGCGGCTTCTTTCCCGCGCCGGCCAGGTGAATCTGCTGCTGGTCGAGGTCGAGGACAAGCGCATGGTCGGTCCGCTCGTCCAGCGGATCGGCGAGCGCTTCCCCGGTCTCCACGCCTTTCCGGCCACCTCGCTGGGCCGTCAGATCCGCGCCATCAGCATGATCGACGGCTTCGTCATGGCGGTCTCGGCCATCGTTCTGCTCCTGAGCGGGGTCCTCATCCTGAACACCATGCTGATGGCCATCAGCGAGCGTACCCGCGAGATCGGCATCCTCATGGCCGTCGGCTGGTCGCGCCTCATGATCCTGCGTCTCATCCTGACCGAGGCGGGGCTGCTCGGCCTGATCGGCGGGCTCCTGGGCTTCCTCTGCGCCTATCCGCTGCTGTGGATGCTGACGATGCTGCCGGCGATGGCGCCGGGCTGGATCCCGGTCTCGCCGGACCTGGCGCTCTTCGCCCAGTCGCTGGGCCTCTCCGTCCTGCTCGCCACCCTGGGCGCCTGCTATCCGGCGGTCTTCGCGACCCGTTTGCAGCCGGCGACCGCGATCGGATACGAATAGCATGGATCCAACCCCAATGATTCGCGCCGATGGGCTCGTCAAGCACTTCGATGGTGGTCTGATCAAGGCCCTGGACGGCGTCGGCCTGGAGGTGCGGCTGGGCGAGGTCTGTGCCATCACCGGCCCCTCCGGATGCGGCAAGAGCACCCTTCTGAATCTCATCGGCGCACTGGCGTCGCCGACGCGCGGCGAGATCCGCATCGACGGCCGTCCGCTGGCCGAGCTGGGTCCCGCCTGTCTCTACCGGCGGCGCTACCTGGGGTTCGTGTTCCAGCTCCACCATCTGATCCCGGACCTGACGCTGTGCGAGAACGTCGAGATCCCGCTCATGACGACCGCCCTCGGGCGCCGCAAGCGCCGCGAGCGCGCCATGGCACTGCTCGCCGAGATGGGCCTGGAGCACCGCGCCGGGTCCATGCCGTCCCGGGTCTCGGGCGGCGAGCGTCAGCGCGCCGCCGTCGCCCGCGCCCTGGCGATGGAGCCCCCCATCGTCCTGGCCGACGAGCCGACCGGCAGCCTGGACTCGAGGAACGCCGGGCTGATCCTGGACGCCCTGCTCGCGCGCTGCCGTCAATTGAACACGACCCTGGTGATCGTGACGCACGACCCGGGCGTCGCCGCGCGCGCCGACAGGGTCGTGGAGATGCTCGACGGCCGGATCCTCTGATTCGGCCCCCTCGGTGCGCGCGGCTCAGTCCATCAGCGCTACGGCCTTGACCTGGGCGAAGACCTCCTGTCCGGGCTCCAGTTTGAGGCGGTCGCGCGAATAGCGGGTGATACGGGCGAGCAGGGGAGGGTGGGGCTCGCCGGCGGTGCAGAGCTTCACCAGAAGATGCGAGCGGTCGATCTCATGCATCTCGAGGACGCGGGCCGGCAGCACGTTCAGGATGCTGGACCTCTCGGGCTCGCCGACGGCGATGCTGACGTCGCGGGCGTGAATGCGCAGGCGGACCCGGTCTCCCGAGGCGCGGTCGAGACGGCCCATGGTGAGCGTCCCGCCGGGGATCTCGATCCGGCTCAGCTCGTAGGCGTCGTCGTGGTCGCGCACATGCCCCTCGACGAGGGCGCTCGCCTCCGTGTCCTGCGCCAGGGGCAGGTCGAGACGCGACAGAATCTCGATGGCCGGACCCACCGCCTGCACCTGTCCCTCGCGCATCAGGACGATGCGGTCGGCGAGCCGGGCGACCTCGTCCGGCGAGTGGCTGACGTAGAGTACCGGTATGCGCAGGTTGTCGTGCAGGCGCTCCAGGTAGGGCAGGATGTCCTGCTTGCTGGTGTGGTCGAGCGCCGAGAGCGGCTCGTCCATCAGCAGCAGTCGCGGGCTGGTGAGCAGCGCCCGGGCGATGGAGACGCGCTGGCGCTCGCCGCCGGAGAGACCGCTCGGATTGCGGTCGAGATGCGCGCGGATACCGAGCAGGTCGACGACCTCGTCGAAGTCGATCTGACGCTCGGTCGCGGGCACGCGGCGCATGCCGTATTGCAGGTTGCGCCGAACCGACAGGTGGCTGAAGAGGCTGGCCTCCTGGAAGACGTAGCCGATGGGGCGGCGATGGGTCTCGAGAAAGATGTCCTCGGCATCGTCCTGCCAGGTCTCGCCGTCGAGCCGGCAGTGTCCGGAGGCCCGCTCCAGTCCGGCGACGCAGCGCAGGATGCTGGTCTTGCCGCAGCCCGAGCGTCCGAACAGGGCGGTGATGCCGATGCCGGGCGCGGTGAAGGCCGCGTCGAGGGTGAAGTTGCCCCGGTCGAGCCGGAAGGCGACGTCCAATTCGATCATGTGCTGACTCGGTCCTGTCCGATCTGTCGCATGCGCTGGCCCAGGAGATTCATGCTCAGGACCACCAGGAAGGAGAAGAGCACCATGCCGCCCGCGAGCCAGTGCGCCTGGGTCCATTCGAGCGATTCGACATGGTCGTAGATGGCGATCGACAGCACCTTGGTCTCGCCCGGGATGTTGCCGCCGATCATGAGGATGACGCCGAACTCGCCGACCGTATGGGCGAAGGCGAGGATGGCGCCCGACAGGAGTCCCGGCAGCGCCAGCGGCACCGCAACGCTGAAGAAGCGGTTCAGCGGCGAGGCGCGCAGGGTGGCCGCCACCTCCAGGGGGCGCGAGCCGATCGCCTCGAAGGCGTTGTGGACCGGCTGCACCAGAAAGGGCATGGAATAGATGACGGATCCCACCACCAGGCCGGCGAAGGTGAAGGGCAGGGTGCCCAGGCCGAGCGCGTCGGTGAGCTTGCCGATGGGGCCGGCCGGTCCGAGCAGGAGCAGCAGATAGAAGCCGAGCACGGTCGGCGGCAGCACCAGGGGCAGGGCGACCAGCGTCGCCACCACCTGCTTCATCCGCGAGCGGGTCTGGGAGAGCCACCAGGCGATCGGGGTTCCGACCACCAGCAGCAGGGCCGTGGTCAGGCTGGCCAGCTTGAGGGTCAGCCACAGCGGGGCGAGGTCGAGCGTCACTGTATGGGAGTTCCTGCGATTCGAGAGTCGTCTTGGGAGCGGGGCGGGACCGGCCTGTTACGAAATGGCCGATCCCTATCGGACCCCTCTGAAGCTCAGGCGATCAGGGGCGATCGGGAGATCATTCTACCCCGTATCCGTATTTCTCGATCACGGCCTGCGCCTCCGGCCCCTTGAGATACTCGATCAGGGCCGCCGCGGCCGCGTTGCCCTCGCCCTTCTCGAGCAGCACGGCATCCTGACGGATGGGGCTGTAGAGATCCTCTGGCACCGTCCAGCTGGAGCCGCTGCCGTCCTTCACGGTCTGGGCCAGGGCGACGAATCCGAGCTCGGCGTTCTTGGTGGCGACGAACTGATAGGTCTGGGCGATGTTGTCGCCCTGGACCAGCTTGGGCTGGAGCCTCTCCGCGAGACCGAGCGACTTCATCACCTCGACCGCGGCGGCGCCATAGGGGGCCGTCTTGGGGTTGGCGATCGCCAGCTTCTCGAACTTGTCGCCGCTCAGCACCTCGGGGCCATCGCCGATGAGCTCGGGATCGGTGCTCCAAAGGACCAATTTACCCACGGCATAGGTGAACTCGCCGCTGGCCGCGCCTTCCTCGACCAGCTTCTGGGGACGGGCCTGGTCGGCGGACAGAAAGACCTCGAAGGGGGCGCCGTTGACGATCTGGGTGTAGAGCTTGCCGGACGAACCGAAGCTGACCTGGGTGGTGTGTCCGCTCGACTTTTCGAACGCGGCGGCGATCTCCTTCATCGCGGCGGTGAAGTTGGCGGCGACCGCGACCTTGACCTCGTCCGCTAGGGTCAGAGTGCTGGTGCCCGCCAGCAGGATGGCGGCCAGGGTCTTGTTCATGATCTTCATGGGCGATTCTCCAGTCGAGGGTTGTGATTGAAAAGCGAAATGTCTATATGGATATAACGGTGTGCAAAAAAGCGCGTTCGCGTGCACTGATGACCCGCTCGCGGCGTCTTTTGATCGGGCCGTCGGGTAGGGGCTCAGCCGCTCACCGCCAGGATGACGTGGGGCGCCTTGATGAGAGCGCAGGCCCTCTTCCCCTCGCTCAGTGCCAGCTCCTGGACGCTCTCGTTGGTGATCATGGCGGTCAGTCGCGCGCCGCCGTCCAGGGCCACCACCACCTCGGTGTTGACCGCACCGCTGTTGATGCGCTCGATGGTGCCGCACAGCCGGTTGCGCGCCGAGGTCTTGAGTCCCCCGTCCTCCGTGGCCAGGATCACGAAGGAGGACTTGATGAGCGCGAATGCCTCGACACCGGGGGCCAGTCCGAGTGACTGGACGCTCTCGTTGGTGACGATGGCGACCAATGGGGTGCCGTTGATATCGAGTGTGACCTCGGCGTTGACCGGGCCCGTCTTGATCTCGGAGACGAGTCCGCGCAAATGGTTTCTGGCGCTGACCTTCATGTTGAGGACCCCCAATAGTGACTCGAAGCGGTCGAAGTCCCTGATGCTCTCGTTGAGGCGCTCGAGAAAGCGTCTGTGTTCGCGTTCCGCCGCCTCGTAGACCGCGATCAGGCGACGTCCCTCGTCCGTCAGCTCGGTTCCTCCACCGTGGCGTCCGCCGGTGCGCCGTTGCACCAATGCCTGTGCGGAGAGGTTGTTCATGGCGTCGACCGAGTCCCATGCCTGCTTGTAGGACATGCCCATCGTCCGGGCCGCCTGCGAGATGGAGCCCGTTTCGGCGATACGGCGCAGCAGATCGATGCGTCCGTGCCCGACGAAGCGGTGCTCCTTCATGTCGAGCCGCAGGGTGCCGCTGGTCGAGAGATCCTGTTCGATGGAGTCAGTCATGCCGATGCTTTCGGGGGCTGGGCCAAGAATGCGCTGTGTATCCTATGCTATAACGATATGCGCGTCGCATGGAAGCCGAACCCGTCTCATCGCTCGTTCAAGAGTGGATTCATTGTCGGGTTGTCGACGGTCCCCGGGTTCAGGGAGATAAATCCGACAATCCTCGCATTCGACCCCGGCTTCCGGTGCCGGGTATCTCAGCCGAGGATGCGCTCGTAGGCGAGTCGCAGCAGTGCCAGCTCGACTGGCGGCAAATTGCGCGCCTGTGTCAGATCGATGAAGGTGCTGCCGTGCGTCGTGGCCTCTTCGAAGGGCGGATCGATGCTGGTGAAGCGGGCCAGATAGATGTCGGCCGTTCCATCGTTCCAGCCGACCCTGCAGCGGTAGCCGCTCTCGGCCTCGAGCGCGCCGCTGGGCAGTCCGAGCTGGGTCTCGGCCGCGCGCAGCAGCGGAGCGGGGTGCGAGACCAGGTTCTCGGATTCGCCCCCGGATGTCAGCTCCGCGCCCTCGGGCAGTGCCTCGAATCCGCAGACCCCTCCGTAGGGCAGCTTCAGGAACCGGGTCCGGGCGCTGGTGGGGTGCTTGTGGTACATGATCAGGCGTGGAGCGGGCATCGCTGGACCTCGCTGGGATGAGTGTCGAATCCGTATCCCAGTAACTCAAGCGAAAATCATGCCTTTTTTGGTGGGTGCCTTGGATGCGCAGGTTGTCCATCCAGCGAATGGCCTGGCTCACGTGGTGCTGTTCGGTAGTTCGGTGAGATCGACGTCTTCGTAGATGGTCTCGATGGGGGTGGAGAAATCGATGGAGGTCAGCTCCACCTGGTCCCCTTCGGCGAATGGGATCAGAACCCATTGATCGGCCTCGTTGCGGCGGAAGACGTCGACCGACATCAGGTCCGGATCGATGACGACGTATTCGCGCAGGGAGTCGAGCCGGCGGTAGTGGGCGAACTTCTTGCCGCGGTCGAAGGCGGCGGTCGAGCTGGACAGGACCTCGACGATGAGCGTCGGCGATTCCTTGAAATAGGTCAGGGCCGCGTCCGCCTCGCTGCAGGTGGCGAAGACGTCGGGATAGAAGAAGGCATCGGCCGCCTCGACGCGGACCTTCATGTCCGCCATGTAGACGCGACAGGGACCGCCTCTGACATGGGGGCGTAGAAGGGATGCAAGGTTGAGAGAGATCGTGACATGGGCCTCGCTCGCGCCGGCCATGGCGAACACCTGCCCGGCCAGGTATTCGTGCTTGACCGGCGATTCCAGCTCTCCGGCCAGATACTCATCCCGGCCGATACCGATCTTTTCCGCCGTGTTCGTCATGGACACCTCCTGTTTGTTTGAGGGCACATCCCGGCGGTTTCGCCATGGATGCCTCAGGAGGGGAGGGTTGCCCCTCCCGAATGTCACCGCAAACCCTTCGTCTTGAAAGCGATTCCCGCAAAGGGTTCAGCGCTTCTTCGGCGGCATGATGTCCGTGATGGATCCGTGCGCCATCTCGGCCGCCAGTCCGATGGTCTCGTTCAGGGTCGGGTGCGGGTGGATGGTCAGTCCGATGTCCTCCATGTCGGCGCCCATCTCGAGCGCCAGCACCGCCTCGCCGATGAGCTCGCCGGCGTTGGGCCCGACGATTCCGGCGCCCAGGATGCGCTTGGTCTCGGGGTCGAACAGCAGCTTGGTCAGACCCTCGTCGCGATGGATGCCGAGTGCGCGTCCGCTGGCGGCCCAGGGGAAGACGCCCTTCTCGTAGGGGATGCCCTGCTCCTTGGCCTTGGTCTCGGTGAGCCCCATCCAGGCGACCTCGGGGTCGGTGTAGGCGACCGAGGGGATGGTCATGGGGTCGAAGAGCGCGGGCAGTCCGGCGATGACCTCGGCGGCCACCTTGGCCTCGTGGGTCGCCTTGTGGGCCAGCATGGGGCCGCCGACCACGTCGCCGATGGCGTAGATGTTGGGCACGTTGGTGCGCTGATGGCCGTCGACCTTGATGAAGCCGTGCTGGTCGACCTGGACCCCGGCCGCCTCCGCGTCGATCAGCTTGCCGTTGGGCAGGCGGCCGACCGCGACCAGGACCTTGTCGTAGGTCTCCTCGCCCGGATGTTTGCCCTCGAAGACGACCTTGATGCCCTCGGGCGTCGCGCTCATGCTGGCGACCTTGGTCTCGAGCTTGATCTTGTCGTAGCGCTTCTTGATGATCTTCTCGACGGCGCGGACCAGATCCATGTCGGCGCCCGGCATCAGCTGGTTCTTGAGCTCGACCACGTCGATTCGGGAGCCCAGGGTGCTGTAGACGGTCGCCATCTCCAGTCCGATGATGCCGCCCCCGACGATCAGCATGCGGGCCGGGACATCGGCCAGCGCCAGCGCGTCGGTCGAGTCCATGACGCGCGGGTCGTCATGCGGGAAGCCCGGGATCTTCAGCGGCGAGGATCCGCAGGCGATGATGCAGTGATCGAAGCGGATGCCGACGCGGCCCTCCTTGGTCTCGACCCCGATGCGGTTGGGCGACTCGAAGCGGCCGGTCCCCTGAACCACCTGCACCTTGCGCTGCTTGGCCAGGGCGGTGAGACCGCCGGTCAGCTTGGCGACCACCTTGTCCTTGCCGGCGCGCATCTTGTCGAGATCCACCTCGGGCTCGCCGTAGGTCACGCCCATGCTGCCGAGCGTCTTGACCTCCTCCATGATCTGGGCCG
The DNA here is from genome assembly GCF_000585215.1 of Imhoffiella purpurea. Classification (GTDB taxonomy): domain Bacteria; phylum Pseudomonadota; class Gammaproteobacteria; order Chromatiales; family Chromatiaceae; genus Imhoffiella; species Imhoffiella purpurea. Next base: position 52,415 of record NZ_AONC01000009.1, read on the forward strand.
TGTGCAGCAGTGCCTTGGAGGGGATGCAGCCGACGTTGAGACAGACGCCGCCGAGGGTGTCGTAGCGCTCGATCAGGACGACCTTCTTGCCGAGATCGGCGGCGCGGAAGGCGGCCGTGTAGCCGCCCGGGCCGGCGCCCAGGACCACGACCTCGGTGACCATGTCGACCGATTCGGAGGCGGCTGGGGCGGATTCGCTCGATGCCTCGGCGGCCAGGGCCTCGGGGTCGACCTCCAACGTCAGGATGGGATCGCCCTGAGAGACGCGCTCGCCGACCTTGACGCCGATCGTCCCGATGGTGCCGGCATGCGGGGCCGGGATCTCCATGGTCGCCTTGTCGCTTTCGAGCGTGATCAGCGACGCCTCCCTGGTCACCTGGTCGCCGGGCGAAACCAATACCTCGATGACTTCCACGTCCTTGAAATCGCCAATGTCCGGGACCTTGACCTCGATGCTGTTGCTCATGGGAAATGCTTCTCTCTTGGGCGTCTTGGGCCCTGGGTGGTAGGACGATTCGATGGCGTCAATCCTAAACGATCGTCCATCCTAAGGTGAAATCGCTTCCGGGATTCGTCTTGTCGGGTGGCCCGTCGGTCGGAATCCGCGAGCCTCTCCCTCCGATCGGGAGCCTTCGCGGATTCCGGCCGAGATGGGCTGGGCGTCATTCGGCTCCGGTCAGAGCAGCAGCTGCCGGATATCGCCCAGGAGATTGCGGAGCAGCGCGGTGAAGCGTGCCCCGTCGGCGCCGTCGACCACGCGGTGGTCATAGGAGAGCGAGAGGGGCAGCACGAGCCGCGGCACGAACTGCTGGCCGTCCCAGACCGGCTTCATCTCGGAGCGCGAGACGCCGAGGATGGCGACCTCGGGCGCGTTGACGATGGGGGTGAAGGCCGTCCCTCCGATGCTGCCGAGACTGGAGATGGAGAAACAGCCGCCCTGCATGTCGCCCGGCAGCAGCTTGCCTTCCCGGGCCTTGGCGCTGAGTTCGCCCAGTTCGGCGGCGAGGGCGGTCAGTCCCTTCTTGTCGACATCGCGCACCACGGGGACCAGCAGACCCTTGGGCGTGTCCACGGCGACTCCGATATGGGTGTAGCGCTTCATGACCAGCTGCTCGCCGTCGGCGCTCAGGGACGCCTTGAGGATCGGCATGCGATCGAGCGCGGTGGCGACCGCTTTGAGCAGGAAGGGCATGAAGGTCAGTTTGACCCCTTGCTTGGCCGTATCCGCGTTGCGTCCCTTGCGGAAGGCCTCCAACTCGGTGATGTCGGCCTCCTCGAACTGGGTGACGTGCGGCACCGTCAGCCAGCAGCGGTGCAGATGCTTGCCGCTGATCTTCTTGATCCGTGGCAGCTCCTCGGTCTCGACGGGGCCGAAGCGCGAGAAATCGACCTCGGGCGCGCCCGGGAGATGGAAGGCCGATCCCGAGTCCATTCCGGTCTCGGGACCCTGGCTGAGCACCTGCTTGACGAAGCCCTGTACGTCGTTCTTGGTGATGCGTCCCTTGGGGCCGGAGCCCTTGACGCGCCCCAGGTCCACGCCCAGCTCGCGGGCGAAGCGGCGCACCGCGGGGCTGGCGTGTGCCTTGCGGCCCCTGGCGATCGCGGCCATGTCCTCGGGGCGCGGCCGCACGGGCGCCGGGCGCGGCTCGGCCTCCCCATGGGCGCGCTTGGGCGGCTCGGGTTTCGGTTCCGGTTCCGGCTCGGTCGCCTGATCGGGTTCCGCGACCTCGGCCTCCCGGTCGTCGCTGGCCGCGAGGCTCAGGATCGGATCCCCCGCGTTCAGCTGATCGCCGATCTCGACCAGCAGCTTTTCGACCACCCCCGCCCGGGGCGCGGGGATCTCCATGGTCGCCTTGTCGCTCTCCAGGGTGAGCAGCGACTGTTCGGCATCGACCCGGTCGCCGGGGGCGACCAGGATCTCGATCACCTCGACATTGGAGAAGTCCCCGATGTCGGGCAGCAGAATATCTTCGACGTTTGACACGCGTTGTCCTCCTAGGCCTGTTGTTCCGGATCGCTCAAACCCTGACGGGGTTCGGTTTGTCCGGATCGATGCGGTACTTGGCGATGGCCTCGGAGACCCTCGTCGCGGGGATCTCTCCCTCGTCCGCCAGTGCCTTGAGTGCGGCGACCGCGATGTAGTAACGGTTGACCTCGAAGAATTTTCTGAGCTGGCTGCGCATGTCGCTGCGGCCGAATCCGTCCGTTCCCATGACGAGGTAGCGCCGGGGGACGTAGGGACGGATCTGATCGGCATAGGCCCGGATATAGTCGGTCGCGGCGACGATGGGGCCACGCGTCCCGGCCAGTTGGGACTCGACGTAGGTGGTGCGCTGTTCCCGGTCGGGATGCAGCATGTTCCAGCGTTCGGATTCGATCCCCTCGCGTCTCAGCTCGTTGAAGCTGGTGACGCTCCAGACGTCCGCGCCGACGTCGAAGTCCTTCTCCAGCAGTTCCGCGGCGGCCTCGACCTCGCGCAGGATGGTGCCGGCGCCCAGGAGCTGGACGCGGTGGCCGAGGTCCTCGCCGCTGCGCAGGCGGTACATGCCGCGCAGGATGCCCTCGCGGCTGTCCTCGGGCATCGCCGGATGGACGTAGTTCTCGTTCATCGCGGTGATGTAGTAGAAGATGTTCTCCTTCTCCTGGTACATGCGGCGCAGGCCGTCCTGGACGATGACCGCCATCTCGTAGGCGTAGGCCGGATCGTAGGCGACGCAGTTGGGGATGGTCGAGGCCATGATGGGGCTGTGGCCGTCCTGGTGCTGCAGCCCCTCGCCGGCGAGCGTGGTGCGCCCGGCGGTGCCGCCGATGAGGAAGCCGCGCGCGCGCATGTCGCCCGCCGCCCAGGCCAGGTCGCCGATGCGCTGGAAGCCGAACATGGAGTAGTAGATGTAGAAGGGGATCATGCTCTGGCCGTGGTTGGCGTAGGCCGTGGCCGCGGCGATCCAGGACGACATGGCGCCGGCCTCGTTGATGCCCTCCTGGAGGATCTGACCCTTCTTGTCCTCGCGGTAGTACATGACCTGATCTGAGTCGACCGGCTCGTAGAGCTGGCCCTGGGAGGCATAGATGCCGAGCTGGCGGAACATGCCCTCCATGCCGAAGGTGCGCGCCTCGTCCGGGACGATGGGAACCACGTATTTGCCGATCCGCTTGTCGCGCACGATCAGCGTCAGCAGGCGCACGAAGGCCATGGTGGTCGACATCTCCTTGTCGCCCGTGCCCTCGAGCAGTGCCTGGAAGGCGTCGAGCTCCGGGACCTCGAGCGCCGGGGCCTCGTCGCGCCGCGCGGGCAGGGGGCCGCCGAGCTGCTCGCGTCTCTGGTGCAGGTATTTGATCTCCTCGCTGTCCGCCGACGGCTTGTAGAAGGGCGCGGCGCCGATCTGGTCGTCCGAGATGGGGATGTTGAAGCGGTCGCGGAAGGCCTTGAGCGCGGTCTCGCCCATCTTCTTCTGCGAATGGGTGATGTTCATGCCCTCGCCGGCGATGCCCATGCCGTAGCCCTTGACCGTCTTGGCGAGGATGACGGTCGGCTGTCCCTGGGTCTGCATCGCGGCCAGATAGGCGTTGAAGACCTTGATGGGGTCGTGGCCGCCGCGGTTGAGACGCCAGATGTCGTCGTCGGTCATGTTGGCGACCATCTCCTTCAGCTCGGGATACTTGCCGAAGAAGTGCTCGCGGGTATAGGCGCCGCCCTTGGCCTTGTAGGCCTGGTAGTCGCCGTCGAGGCATTCCTCCATGCGCTTGAGCAGCAGGCCCTGCTTGTCGCGGGCGAGGAGCGGATCCCAGTAGCGGCCCCAGACCACCTTGACGACGTTCCAGCCGGCGCCGCGGAAGACCGCCTCCAGCTCCTGGATGATCTTGCCGTTGCCCCGCACCGGGCCGTCGAGACGCTGCAGATTGCAGTTGACCACGAACACCAGGTTGTCGAGGCGTTCGCGGGCGGCCAGGGAGATGGCGCCGAGCGATTCGGGCTCGTCCATCTCGCCGTCGCCGAGGAAGGCCCAGACCTTGCGGTTGGCGGTGTTGGCCAGTCCGCGGTCGCGCAGATAGTGCATGAAGCGCGCCTGGTAGATGGCCATGAGGGGGCCGAGCCCCATGGAAACCGTGGGGAACTGCCAGAAGTTCGGCATCAGCCAGGGGTGCGGATAGGAGGGGAGACCGTTGCCGTCCACCTCCTGGCGGAAGTTGTAGAGCTGTTCCTCGCTGATACGTCCCTCGAGGAAGGCGCGGGCATAGATGCCGGGCGCCGAGTGGCCCTGGAAGAAGACCAGGTCGCCGCCGTGATCCTTGGTGCGGGCATGGAGGAAATGGTTGTAGGCGACGTCGAGGAGCGTGGCCGATGAGGCGAAGCTGGAGATGTGTCCCCCCAGCTCGGTCGAGAGGCGGTTGGCCTGGACGACCATGGCCATGGCGTTCCAGCGCGCGAGCGAGCGGATGCGCCGCTCCATCGCCAGATCGCCGGGAAAGCGCTGCTCGCTCTGCACCGGGATGGTGTTCAGGTAGGCGGTGTTGGCGCTGTAGGGGAGATAGGCCCCGGAGCGGCGCGCCTTGTCGATCAGGCGCTCCAGCAGGAAATGGGCACGCTCGATGCCTTCGTTCTCCAGAACGGCATCGAGCGAATCGAGCCATTCCTGCGTCTCTTGAGGGTCGATGTCGGGCTTGTTCGTCATAGCGTTTCCAGGAATGCGTTCCAAGCGGTCGATACGGACAAAGCCGCGATTATATATCAGTGACGGATTATATAAATACTAAGAATACAATATTGCAATGTAATGGCCTCCAGCCTCCAGCCTCCAGCCTCCAGCCTCCAGCGGTTTGGTCTCGAGCCCTTGGGCATCGGCAGGGGGCGACTGTTCCCGGCTATCGGAGAGGGGCTTCGGACAATGCAAGCCACGGCACCATATCGGCTGGAGGCTCGATGCTGGTCGCTGGCAGCTCTTTGTACCATCGGATGGTGACGAATCCGCGGATGACCACCCCCGAGCGCCGAATGCGCCGAGGGAAACGATGGGGAACGGATAGGCGGGCCGGGATGTCCGGCGTGGAGAAGACGGGTGTGGCGGGAGACGCTGTGGCGCGTCTCCCTGGCTTGGCGAGGTCAGTCGTCGGCGCGCTGATAGGCGTCCATCATCTGTTTCTGGATGTTTCCGGGCACGGGGTCGTAGTGGCTCAGCTCGATGCTGTAGGTGCCCTCGCCGCCGGTGAGCGCCTTGAGTCGGGCGTCGTAGCCCGAGAGCTCGGCGAGCGGGACCTCTCCCTCGATGACGATCCGCCCCCGGCTCTTGGATTCGCTGCCGTTGATGCGACCGCGCCGGCTGGAGAGATCGCCGGCCAGGTCGCCCATGGAGGAGTCCTGCGCCGTGATGCGGATCTTGACGATGGGCTCCAGGATCACGGGCTGGGCCTGGAGGACGGCCTCGACGAAGGCCTTGCGGCCGGCGGTGGCGAAGGCGATGTCCTTGGAGTCGACCGGATGGTGTTTGCCGTCGTAGACGGTGACCTTGACGTCCTGGAAGGGATAGCCGGCGACGACGCCCTCCTCGAGCACCTGGCGCACGCCCTTCTCGATCGAGGGGATGAAGTTGCCCGGGATGGTGCCGCCGACGACCGCGTCGACGAAGGCGAATCCGGCGCCTCGCTCGTTGGGCTCGACCCGCAGATAGACCTCGCCGAACTGTCCGGCCCCGCCCGTCTGCTTCTTGTGCCGATGATGGCCCTCCGCCTTGCCCATGATGGTCTCGCGGTAGGGGATGCTTGGCGGCTTGGTCTCGACCTCGACGTGGAACTGCTCGGAGAGGCGTCTCAGGATGACCTTGAGGTGCAGTTCGCCCAGACCGCGCGCGACCGTCTCGTTGGCCGAGGCGTTGTGCTCGATGTGGAAGCAGGGATCCTCGTCCTGGAGCTTGTGGAGCGCGTCGGTCAGCTTCTGCTCGTCGCCGCGCTTGGTGGTGCTGATGGCGAGCCCGAAGAGCGGGATCGGGCATTCCAGGGTCGAGAGATGGAAATGGTCCTCTTCGTGCGAGTCGTGCAGCACGGCGTCGAAATGGATGTCGTCGACGCGCGCGACGGCGAGGATGTCGCCCGGCACGCCTTCGTCGACCTCGGTCAGATCCGCACCGTGGAGGCGATACAGGTGATTGATCTTGAATGGTTTGCGGGCATTGCCGATGAAGAGTTGGCTGTTCGGCGTGATCCGGCCCTGATGCACGCGGAAGATGCCGATCTTGCCGCGGAAGGGGTCGTTGATGACCTTGAAGACATGGGCCACGGCGTGCAGATTCGGATCCGGTTCGACCTTGACCGGTTCCATGGAGGCGCCTTCGCCCTTGAGGAAGGCGGGCGGATTGCCCTCGGCCGGATTCGGCATGAGTCGGTCGAAGATCTCGAGCAGTTCGGGGATGCCGGCGCCGGTCTGTGCCGACACGAAGCAGATCGGGATCAGGTGCGCCTCGCGCAGGGCCGCTTCGAAGGGGTCATGCAGTTGTTCGGGCTTGAGCTCCTGACCCTGCTCCAGATAGACCTCCATCAGATCCTCGTCGACCTCGACGACCTGATCGATGATCTGGCTGTGGGCCTCGGCGACGGAGGAGAAGTCCGTATCCTTGCCGCTGGGCTGGAAGAAGCAGTCGACGACGCCCTGTCCGCCGTTCGTCGGCAGGTTGATCGGCAGACATTCGGCGCCGAAGGTCTCGCGGATCTGCTCGGTGAGCTGGGGGAGGTCGATATCGGAACCGTCGATCTGGTTGACGATGATGATGCGGCAGAGCGCGCGGTTGTCCGCGGCCTTCATCATGCGAATCGTCATCGGCTCGATGCCGGATTGGGCGTTGACGACCAGCGCGGCGGTTTCCACCGCGGGCAGCACCGAGATGCTGCGGCCGAGGAAGTCCGGCGATCCGGGGGTGTCGATCAGGTTGATGTGCTTGCCGCCGGTGGTGAAGCCGGTGATGGCGGTATCCAGTGAATGCTGGAGTTCCTTTTCCAGGGGGTCGAAGTCGCAAACCGTCGAGCCCTTGGTGACGCTTCCGGCACTGGAAATGACACCGGTGGCTGCTAGCAGCGCCTCCACCAGGGTGGTCTTTCCGGAGCCGGCATGGCCGACCAGAGCGATGTTTCGGACGTCCTCGGCATTGTAGTCAGACATCTTTGATCCCGTCGTGGCGCTTGAGTGGAATCCAGGGCGTTCGTCGACGCCCCTCTAGGTTCGTTCGGGCGAGCCGAAATTATACTGTAACCCAGTTGACACTCTTGATGAGGTAACGAGGAATGCGGTGCGAGCTGCTTCAGATCAAGGATCGCGGTTGGATAGCCGAGGGGGAGTGGGATCGAGCCTGGTCCGCCGAGGATGGGGCGCGACGAGAGAAGGCCGATATATGGCCAAAAAAACGGCGGTCGACCGACCGCCGAAGGACGCACAGCTAGGGAAAAGGTGAATCCTTTGCGTTTTGAACCATACTCTCGTGTGTTGATCGAGACGTTAGCACAGAGGGGGAGGTCATAAGATGGCACTGGTTCTCAAATCGGGAGCTTTCGTCCACGGAAATCCGATTCCGCGTCGTTTCAGCTGCGAGGGGGAGGATCTTTCGCCGCCCTTGCAGTGGTCGGATCTGCCCGAGGGGACCGAGAGTCTGGTTCTGATCGTGGACGATCCGGATGCCCCGGATCCCGCGGCGCCCCGCATGGTGTGGGATCATTGGATCCTCTACAACATCCCCCCGAGCTGCTCGGGTCTGGACGCGGGTGCGGCGCGCGGAGGGCTTCCCGAGGGCGTCGGCGAGGGCGTCAACAGTTGGGGGCGGACGGGCTACGGCGGGCCATGTCCGCCGATCGGGCGCCATCGCTATTTCCATCGGCTCTACGCCCTGGATACCCGCCTGCCCGATGGGCTGGGACAGCCCACCAAGGACGAGCTGCTGCTCGCCATGGACGATCACATACTCGCCCATGCCGAGCTGGTGGGGACGTACGACAAGTCCGATCCGAACGACCCCGGCTGATGTCGATCAGGGTCTGACGCGATCGATGACGACGGAGACCGCCGCGTCCTCGTCAAGCCCGATCGGCGCGGCGGTTCCCTCCAGATCTCCCGCCCGAGGCGTGGCGTCGCCGCTTTTGGAGACGCGCGCGCCGATGGTGATCTGCTCCGTGCCGGACAGTTTGAGTGTCGGGCTCATCGCCTGGCTGTCGTCGAGCACGACCTCCGCCGGAAGGTCCTTGACCTGGATGCGTTTCGCCGCGAGCGGCATGGGCGGCCCCTGGGTCGCCCGGGCGAAGACGAAGACGCTGTCCTCGGGCGATGCCTGCTCGGCAATCGACGGTGCCAGACTCACCCTGACCGTGACGCTGGCGGATTCGGCTGCCGCCGCCTCGCCGGATTGAGCGGTCGCTGTCGCGTCCCGGCTCGCGGCCGGCTGGGTCTCTGCGGCACCGCTGCCCGTCTCGGATGCCCGGGCGACGCGGCTTCTCGCCTCATCGATCATCTGACCGAGGTTCTTGGCGTCGTCGCTGCCCGGCTCGAGTTCGTCCAGAATCGTCTGCCAGGCGTCCGCGGCCTCCTGATAGCCCCCCTCCTGGAAGGTGATCATCCCGGCCAGCCAACGTGCCATCGGGTCCTGCGGATCCTTCTCCAGCGCGGCCCGGATCAGCTCGGCCGGTCTGCCGGCGAGACTCTTCCCAGGACTGGCCGAGGCCAATGCCTCGGCATAGGCGAGCATGACGGGGACCTGATCCGGTGCCAGCTGGTAGGCCTTCTCGAAGGCGGCGAGCCCTTCTTCGATCCGATCGGTGGCGAAATAGGTCCGGCCGAGCATCAGCCAGCCGTCGACATTGTCCGGATCCTCTTTCAGCCGCTCCTGAAGCCGTCCGACCAGTTCCTCGAGCGAGGCCCCCGACTGGGTGTCCGAGCCGTCCTCCGCGGCGGCCTGGCCCGCGCTTCCCTCGATGCGGTCGATGAGCGCCGGATTGCCGAGTTCCAGATACATGAGAACGGCCGAGGCGGGAACCGCCGTGGCCAAGAGTGCCGCGAGCAGCCAGCGGCTGGCCGCCGAGGCGGGGCGCCGGGCCGGTTTCTCGGCGTCGTCGACGTCGTAGAGCAGCTCGCGCTCGAGATCGTGACGCGCGGCCAGATAGCGTTCCTCCTCGATCAGATCGGCGGTGCGGTCGTCCTCGAGCTCCTTGAGCCGTTGCTCGAACACCGCGAGGTTCAGGGCGTTCTGATCGGGCGTGTCGGCGGCGGTCTCCCGCCTCAGCAGCGGGGGCAGAATGATCCACAGGGCCAGGGCGAGCAGGCCGCCGGCCAGAATCCAGAAGATGATCATTGGGGTTCTAGTCCTGTTGGTTGCCTGTCTTGGCGAGCAGTCGACGCAGTCGTTCCTGCTCCGCCTCGCTCAGATCCTGCTCCGGCTCTTCCTTCTTGCGCTGCAGGGTGCGGAGCAGCAGAAAGGCGCCGAATCCGAGGAAGAGGAAGGGACCGAACCAGAGGACGTAGGTCGAGGGCTTGATCGGCGGCTCGTAGAGCACGAAATCGCCATAGCGTTCGACCAGGAAGTCGACGACCTCATCCGTGCTCTGGCCGTCCTGCATCATGCGGTAGACCTCCTTGCGCAGGTCCTGGGCGACGCTGGCCTGGGAACCGGCGAGCGATTCGTTCTGGCACACCAGACAGCGCAGCTGGCCGATGAGATCGCGAAACTCGTCCGTTCGCGCCGGATCCTCGAAGGTGAACTCCTCGAGCGTGTAGGCCTGGGCCGTACCGAGCGTCAGGGCGCCGGCCAGCAGGCCGGCGATCGCGAGTGCGGGGATCGTTGGACGCATCATGATTTCTTCGCCGAATAGCGCTCGATGACGGGAAGGATCTCGGATTCCCAGACCTGCTGGTCGATGGGGCCGATGCGCTTGTGGCGAATGATGCCCTCGCCGTCGACCACGAAGGTCTCGGGCGCGCCGTAGACGCCCCAGTCGATGCCGACCTCGTTGTCCGGATCGTAGAGGATCTCGGCGTAGGGGTCGCCGAAGCGCTGGAGCATCTGCAGCGCCTCGGGGCGCGTGTCCTTCCAGTTGAAGCCGATCACCTGGATGTCGGCGTTGGCGCGGGCGATCCGCATCAGCTCGGCATGCTCCTGGCGGCACGAGGGACACCAGGAGGCCCAGACGTTGACCAGGGAGACCTTGCCGAGCAGATCCTTCCTGGTCAGGGTCCGGCCCGGGTCCTTCAGCGAGGCGAGGGCGAAATCGGGCGCCGGCTTGCCGATCAGGGGTGAGGGGATCTCGCGCGGGTTCAGCCCCAGGCCGTAGAAGAGCAGTGCGGCCAGGGCGATGAAGATGCCAAGCGGAATCAGTGCGCGTGTGGCGGATTTATTCATTGTCGTATTGCATCCAGTATCAGGTGGCCTGGGCCGCGAGCGCTGCCCCGGAGGGTGCGGCTGCGGTGCGGCGGACGGCGCGATAGCGCGGGTCGGAGACGGAGACGATGCCGCCGAGCGCCATCAGGATCGCGCCGAGCCAGATCCAGCGGACATAGGGCTTGTAATAGATGCGCAGCGCCCAGTCGCCGCCGTCGCCGATGGGTTCGCCGAGCGAGACATAGATGTCGCGCAGCAGACCGGCGTCGATCGCGGCCTCGGTCATGGGCATGCCGCCCGAGAAATAGCTGCGCTTCTCGGGATAGAGCCGGGCGATCTCGCGCTCGCCTTCGTAAACGGTGAAATCACCTCGGAAAGCGTTGTAGTTGGGGCCTGGAACCGCCGTCACGCCGTTGAACTGGAAGCGGTGTCCCGATGCCTCGTGAACGCCGCTGGGCGACATGCGCACGTCGGTCTCCTGGCCGTGGTTGGAGACCATGGTGACGCCGACGATGAAGACGGCCAGACCCATGTGCGCCAGCCACATGCCGTAATAGCTGCGGCTGTTTCCGGCCATGTCGGTCCGCAGTCCCTTGAGTCCGCCCTTGTGCCGGAGACGGCCGAAGAGACTGCTCAGGTGCGATCCGACCACCCAGGCTGCCAGAGCCAGGCCGAAGCCGACCCACATGTCTCCAGCCGAGGACAGAATGGGGAAGGACACCAGCACGAAGGCGGTGATGCCGAGCAGGATGGCGAGCCAGAGCGCGCGCAGCAGCCGCAGGTGCGAGTCGTGTTTCCAGTGGACCAGCGGTCCGACGCCGGTCGCCAGGATCAGCATGGGCGAGAGGGCGATGAACATCTTGTTGAACCAGGGGAAACCGACCGAGATCTTGCCCCAGCCGGCGGCCTCGTAGATGAGCGGTGCCAGGGTGCCGAAGAGGACCAGTACCGCCAATGTGGCCAGCAGTAGGTTGTTGGCCAGCAGGAAGCTCTCGCGCGAGACCAGATCGAAGCGGCCGCCGCCCGAGATCGAGGGCGCGCGCCAGGCGTAGAGCGCGAGCGAGCCGCCGATCACGATGCAGAGGAAGAGCAGGATGAAGCTGCCGCGCGCCGGGTCGGTGGCGAATGCATGGACCGAGGTCAGGACGCCCGAGCGCACCAGGAAGGTGCCGAGCAGCGACAGTGAGAAGGTGGAGATGGCCAGCAGCACGGTCCAGGTCTTGAAGGCCGCGCGCTTCTCGGTGACGGCGAGCGAGTGCATGAGCGCCGTGCCCACCAGCCAGGGCATGAAGGAGGCGTTCTCGACCGGATCCCAGAACCACCAGCCGCCCCAGCCCAGCTCGTAGTAGGCCCACCAGGAGCCGAGCGCGATGCCGATGGTCAGGAAGACCCAGGCGACCGTGGTCCAGGGACGCGACCAGCGCGCCCAGGCCGAGTCCAGCTTGCCGCCGATCAGGGCGGCGATGGCGAAGGCGAAGGCGACCGAGAAGCCGACGTAGCCCATGTAGAGCATGGGCGGGTGGATAGCGAGTCCCGGATCCTGCAGCAGGGGATTCAGATCGCGTCCCTCGAGCGGCGCCGGGAAGATGCGGTCGAAGGGGTTGGAGGTCAGGACCATGAACAGCAGGAAGCCGATCGCGACCATGCCCTGGACCGAGATGACCCGCGCGATCATGGGCAGCGGCATGAAGTGGCTGCGGGCCGCCACGGCGGCGCCCCAGCCGGCCAGCATCAGCACCCACAGCAGCAGCGAGCCCTCGTGGGCGCCCCAGATCGCCGAGATCTTGTAGAGGGTCGGCATCAGCGAATTGGAGTTGGTCGCCACATAGATGACCGAGAAGTCGTCGGTCAGGAATGCCTGCAGCAGACAGAGGAAGGCGATGCCGATGAAGACGAGCTGACCCCAGGCAAGCGGGCGCGCCGTCTCCATCCAGGCGCGGTTGCCGGTGAAGCTGCCGACCAGGGGGACGCTCGACTGGACGACGGCCAGCACCAGGGCCAGCAGGAGTGCGAAATGACCGAGCTCGGGAACCATCAGTTGGGTGCCCCGCTGGTCTGGGTCGCGGATTCGGCGACGCCCTCGGCATGGGCCGTCTTGAGGGTGCTGGCGACCTCGGGCGGCATGTATTCCTCGTCGTGCTTGGCCAGGACCTCCTCGGCGTAGAAGACGCCGTCGGGACCGAGCTTGCCCCTGGCCACCACGCCCTTACCCTCGCTGAAGAGGTCGGGCAGGATGCCTTCGTAGGCGACCTTCACCGTCTCGGCGTTGTCGGTGACGTCGAACCGCACCGTCAGCCCGTCGCCCTCGCGACGGAGCGTGCCCTCGGTCACCAGACCGCCGAGCCGGAAGACGTGATCCTGGGGCGCCTCGTTGGCGATCACCTGGGACGGGCTGAAAAAATAGGAGATGTTCCCCTTGAGCGCGGTCAGTGCCAGCGTCGAGGCCGCCGCCACGCCGATCACGGCCAGGCCGACGAAGGCCAGGCGTTTCTTTCGTGCTTTCATTCTGTTCCTCCGGAATCTCTCATCCGGGTCAATCGACCAAGACGGGACCAAATGGTTCGCCACTCGGCCCGCAGCTGCAGAATCTCGGCCACCAGAAGCAGGGCGACCATGCCGTAGGCGCCCCAGACGAAGAAGGCGAAACCGCCCTGCGAGAAGAATTCGCTCATGTCCGTCCCCGTGCGTTGAGAAGGTCCTGGACCCAGGTGTTCTCGGCCTCGCGGGTCAGGATGATGCCGCGCAGCCGCATGAAGGTGGTCGCGAAGGAGTACATCCAGAAGGCCAGGGTCATAGTCAGCATCGAGAAGAGGATGTTGCCGTCGATTCGGGTCAGATTGGAGCGCTGGTGCAGCGCCGCGCACTGGTTGGGATCCGGGCAGTTGATCGACCAGAAGATGACCGGGACCATGATGAGGCCCACGATCGCCAGCAGGGCCGAGGCGCGGTCGGCGCGCCGGGTGTCGTCGATCGCCGAGTGCAGCGCCATGTAGCCGATGTACATGAAGAAGAGCACCAGTTCCGAGGTCAGGCGCGGATCCCAGTCCCAGTAGGTGCCCCAGCTCGGGCGTCCCCAGAAGGCCCCGGTCCAGAGCGCCAGGAAGGTGAAGATGGCCCCCGTGGGCGCGACCGCGTTGGCCATCATGAATGAGAGCCGGGTGTTGAAGATCAGCCCGATCGCCGCCCAGGCCACCATCACGATATAGAGCCACATCGACATCCAGGCCGAGGGCACGTGGATGAAGATGATGCGGTAGTACTCCTTCTGCGGGTTGCTGCCGCCGAGCTGGCTGGCGGTCTCGAAGAATCCCCAGTAGAGACCGATGGCGAGCAGCAGGAGCGTGAGGATCCAGAACACCGGTATGAGACGGCCGGCGATGGGGTAGAAGGTCGCGGGTGACGCGAATTTGAACCAGTTCAGGGCCATGAGTTTGAGTCGGAGTATCGAGTGGGTTTTGGGTCGTTCGGGTTGGTACGGGGTCGGCTCATTCGAGCGAGATCCGCAGCGCCGCCGAGGAGGCGACGGGGGCGAACACCAGTGCGATCAGCAGAAATGCCCCGAGCAGGGCGAAATAGGGCTGGGTGTCGGCCAGGTCGATCTGGCTCACCTCGACGGCGCCCGCGCCGTAGACCAGCACCGGGATGTAGAGCGGCAGGATCAGCAGCGACAGCAGGATGCCGCCGCCGCGCAGCCCGAGCGTGAGCGCGGCGCCGATCGAGCCGATCAGGCTCAGGATGGGCGTGCCGACCAGCAGCGCCAGCATCATGATGCCGATGGCGCTGTCGGCAAGCTGATACTGCATGCCGACCAGGGGCGCGATCAGGACCAGCGGCAGACCGGTGAGGAGCCAGTGCGCCGCGATCTTGGCCAGCACCAGGAGCGAGAGCGGCTGGGCGGTCAGGAGCATCTGTTCCAGGGTGCCGTCCTCGTAGTCGGCGGCGTAGAGTCGCTCCAGCGCAAGCATGGAGGCCAGCAGGGCGGCGACCCAGACCACGCCGGGACCGATGATCTGCAAAGCCTTGCTCTCGGTACCGACACCGAGCGGGAAGAGGCTGACGACGATGACGAAGAAGAAGAGCGTGGTGAGGACATCCGTGCGCCGGCGCATGGCCAGTGTCAGATCGCGTGAAAGGATGCACCAGAAGACTCGCAGCACGGCGTTTCAGTTCCCCAGGTTCAGTTGTTCGATCTGGCCGGAGGTGAGCGGGACCTCCTGGTGGGTGGTCAGCGCGGCGATGCCTCCGGTGGCGACATGATCGGCGATCAGGGTCTGCAGCAGGGCGACCGCGTCGACGTCCAGGGCCGTGAAGGGCTCGTCGAGGATCCAGAGCCTGGCCCTGGTCAGGATGAGCCGGGCCAGTGCAACCCTCTTTTTCTGCCCCTGGGACAGCATGCGGGTGGGCAGATCCTCGAACCCGGCCAGGCCGATGCGCTTGAGCGCGTCCCAGATGGCCGTCTCCTCGACCCGGTCGCCGTCGAGGGTCGCCGCGATCGAGAGGTTCTCGAGCCCGGTGAGTTCGCCCTTGATGCCGTTGGTGTGGCCGAAATAGAGCAGGTCGCGCCGATATTCCTCGCCCAGTTCGCGGATGGATTCGCCATTCCAGCGGATTTCGCCGCGCTCCGGGGTGAAGAGTCCGCAGAGCGTGCGCAGCAAGGTGGTCTTGCCGCTGCCGTTGCGTCCGCGAACGTGCATCAGGGTGCCCGACGAGAGGGAGAAGTCCAGCTCGGTGAAGAGCCTCCGGTCACCGCGTCGGCATTCGAGCTGGTTTACCTCGAGCATCTGGGTTCAGGATCTGCTGAGCATTGGCTAAAGGCAGGCAAAAATATACGCTCGGGTCGATTTCCACAACCCGAGAGGTCCTCGTGGCGCCCTTTCAGCTCTCGGGACGCCGGATGCGCCAGCAGTTGTGGATGCGCGGGTTGCGGGCGAAGTCCCTGGGCAGGGTCTCGGCGCTGATGTCGGCGACCCGCAGCGGCGAGAGTCCAGCGAGGTCGATGCGGAAGCGTCTCAGGTTGTTCGAGAAGATGAGGTCCCCGCCCGGCTCGAGCAGCCGCATCGCCGACTGGATGAGCCCGACGTGGTCGCGCTGGATGTCGAGCGTGCCGAACATGCGTTTGGAGGTCGAGAAACTGGGCGGGTCGAGAAAGATGAGGTCGAAGCGTCGGCGACCGTTCATCATGTCCAGCCAGCGCAGGCAGTCCGCCTGGACGAGTTCGTGCTCCTCGCCCTGGATCTTGTTGAGCATGAGGTTGCTCGCCGCCCATTCGAGATAGGTGCGCGACATGTCGACCGTGGTGGTCGAGACGGCGCCGGCCTTGGCGGCATAGACACTCGCGGTTCCCGTGTAGCCGAAGAGGTTGAGGAAGCGTTTGCCGGGTGCCAGCGTGCCGATCAGACGCCGCACGTCGCGGTGATCGAGGAAGAGCCCGGTGTCCAGATAGTCCTCGAAGTTGACCAGGAATCTGTGTCCGCCCTCGGAGACCTGGTGGAAGTGCCGCGTTTCGGCCAGGCGCTCGTACTGGCTCGATCCCTTCTGGGGCCGGCGCACCTTGAAATGAACCTGTTCGCCCGGGACCTCCAGAACCTCCGGGATGAGTCCGAGCGCCTCGCGCAGACGATGGCGCGCGCGTTTCGGATCGACGTTGGCCGGCGCGGCGTACTCCTGGACGTGGACCCAGCGCTTCTCGCCCTCGTAGATGTCGACCGCCAGGGCATATTCGGGCAGGTCCGCGTCGTAGACGCGCAGACAGGAGACGTCCTCGTCGCGTTGCCATTTCCGCAGCGCCTTCAGATTCTTGTTGATTCGGTTCGCCAGCATCTTGGCTCCGGGGCTGCGTTCCTCGAGCGGCAGCGGGCGCGGCTGATTCGAGACGAAATAGCGCGGTTCGACCTTGAAATGCAGCAGGCGGCATTCGATGGGGCCGTTGTAGAGGCTGTGCATGCGCTGCGCGCGCAGCCCCATGCATTTGCCGAGTTCGGGGTCGGCGGTGAAGATGCTGGCGCGCCAGCCGACGAAGCGCTCCTTGAGCACGGAGCCGAGGCGTCCGTAGAGCTCGGGAAGCTCGCCCTTGTCGCCGAGACGCTCGCCGTAGGGCGGGTTGACGATCAACAGCCCCTCGTCCTCCGGGCGACCGGGACGGCAGTCGGTCAGCTCGCGACGCTCGAAGTGGGCGAGGCCGGCGAGTCCGGCCCGTTCCAGGTTATGAAGGGAGACGCGCACCGCTTCGGAGCTGAGGTCGTAGCCGCGCAGGCTGCCGAGACGGCCCAGTCCGGCGTCGCGGCGGATGCGGGCCTCGTCGCGCAGACGCTGCCAGGTGGGTTCGTCGTGCTGGCTCCAGCCCTGGAAGCCGAAACGCTGGCGCATGTAGCCGGGCGCGATGTCGGCCGCGATCAGCGCGCCCTCGATGACCAGGGTGCCAGAGCCGCACATGGGGTCGAGCAGGGCGCCGCCCTCGGCCGCGATCTCGGGCCAGCCGGCGCGCAGCAGCAGGGCCGCGGCCAGGTTCTCCTTGAGCGGGGCCGCCGAGCCTTCCTCGCGATAGCCGCGCAGATGCAGCGACTGACCGGAGAGATCGATGCTGATGCCCGCCGTGTCCTGATGCCCGAAGACGTGGATGCGCAGATCCGGGTCGTCGGGGTCGACGCTCGGGCGCCGGCCGAAGCGCTCCGCGAAGCGGTCGGCGATGGCGTCCTTGACCCGCAGCACGGCGAAGTGCTTGTGGTTGATCCCGCTCAGGGTGCCGTCGAACTGGATCGCGAAGGTGCTCTCGGGGGTCAGATGATCCTCCCAGTGGATCTCGCGGGCGGCCTCGTAGAGTTCGTCCGGTCCGCTCACCGTCGATTGGGTGAGCGGCAGGAGGATGCGGTTGGCGACCCGCGACCAGAGACAGGCGCGGTAGGCGTCTTCCAGGGTGCCGGAGAAGCGGGCTCCGCCCCGCGTCTCGGTGGCATCGCGCATGCCGAGCTTGATCAGCTCCTCGGCGACCAGGCTCCCCATGTTTCTAGGGGCGGAGGCGAAAAAGATCAGGGGCGACATGCGGGGCGGATACTCCGGTAGATCTCGGTGAAGTGGGCCGAGCCGACCCCCTCTCGGGTGGGGCTGGGTAGGCTTGGGTCGTTGGCGGTGCGACCGAGCGAACGAAAACCCTCGGGAGGATCTCTATGGATCCTTCTTGATCAGATCGGCCAGCCCCTCGAAGGGGTTGAAGGTCGTTTGCTTGGCTCCGTCCTTGTCGCGCGTCTTGGCGGTTCCGGAGGCAAGCGAAGCCAGATGCTCCTCGTATTTCTGGTGCTCGTTGTCGTGACAGTAGATGCACAAGAGCTCCCAGTTGCTGCCGTCCGGCGGATTGTTGTCGTGGTCCATGTCCTTGTGATGGACCGTCAGCTCGCGCAGATTCTCGCGGGTGAAGGTCCGGGCGCAGCGGCCGCAGACCCAGGGATAGATCTTGAGCGCCTGCTCGCGATAGCCGGCCGCGCGCTCGTCGCTGGCCGCGCGCGCCTGGGCGACCACACGGTCGAGTTTGTCGGTATCGATCGGTTTGCCGGTCTTGGAGTGGCGTGCGCCGTTGCTGGTGGCCATGGGTGGATCCTTGTCGAAATGGCGGTCGGCTGGCCCGGACAGCTTCGCCGGTTGACAGGATGCTGGCCGCACAGAGAGACCGGAGCTTCTACAGGCCGGGTGAAGGGATGCCGGGAGCCTGACTCGGGGACAGGGCGCATCGGTCTTTCGCGTCGCCCGACCTTCCCATCCCGTGCGTCTGGATCGCTGGATGTTAGCAAACCGTCGAAGCCTTTGTCGCGACCGATCGCGCGATTCTCGGATCCGCTGCAGCCGCTTCGCCCGGTGTTGATTGCGGCCTGTTCCGGCTCAATCTTGATCCAAGCATGCGGCCAGGCGCATGCCCCGATGGCTTGCCGATACGAGAGGGCGGTATGACGGTCTTGAATACTGGTGTAACGAATTCGGCGAGGCGTGTCTGCGCCGCGCTCTTGGTCTCGGTCGTCGGCTCGGCGCAGGTCGCCGCCGAAGAGATCACCGAGGAACGGATCGCCACTGCGATCCAG
Source organism: Imhoffiella purpurea (assembly GCF_000585215.1). Classification (GTDB taxonomy): domain Bacteria; phylum Pseudomonadota; class Gammaproteobacteria; order Chromatiales; family Chromatiaceae; genus Imhoffiella; species Imhoffiella purpurea. Next base: position 70,824 of record NZ_AONC01000009.1, read on the forward strand.
GAACTGGACCGCGAGGCCCCCGATCTGCTGAGCCGTTCCGGTGTGCCCGGCATGGCGATCGCCGTGGTCTCCGGCGATCGGGTGCTCTACCAGCGGGGCTTCGGCGTCCGTGCCCTGGGCGGGGGCGAGCCCGTCGATACCGAGACGGTCTTCCAGCTCGCCTCCGTCTCGAAGCCGCTTGCGGCCACCGTCGTCGCCGGTCTCGTCGGGGACGGCCTGATCGCCTGGGAGACCCCGGTCTTCCGTTTCCTTCCGAGCTTCGTCCTCTCCGACCCCTGGGTCACCCGGTCCGTGACCCTGGCCGATCTGCTCTCGCATCGCAGCGGACTGCCCGATCACGCCGGGGATCTGCTGGAGGACCTGGGATTCGGCCGGGAAGAGATCCTGGCGCGTCTGAGGTGCGCGCCCCTATCGCCGTTCCGCATCACCAACGCCTACACCAATTTCGGTTTCACCGCCGCCGCCCTGGCCGGCGCCTCGGCCGCCGGAATGGAGTGGGCCGATGTCGCCGATCGACGGCTCTTCGCCCCGCTCGGCATGGACCGCAGCAGTTTCCGTTACGCGGACTATCTGGCTCGGACCAACCGTACCCTCGCCCATGCCTATGTCGACGGGGTCTATCAGCCGCTCTACGAGCGCGATGCCGACGCCCAGGCTCCGGCCGGCGGGGCGAGCGCCAGTGTGAGCGATCTGGCGAAGTGGGCGCAGCTCGTGCTGGACGAGGGCCGCTATGCCGGGGAACCGGTGATCCAGTCGGAGGCGCTTCTGCAGACGCAGCTGCCCCAGTCGATCAGCGATCCGGCGCCTACCGCGGACGGTCGATCAGGATTCTACGGACTGGGTTGGAACGTCGGCTACGACGACTCGGGCCGCACCAAGCTCAGTCATTCCGGTGCCTTCATGCTCGGCGTCGCCACCAGCGTCACCCTCTATCCGGGACTCGATCTCGGTATCCTGGTCCTGACCAACGGCGCACCCTACGGGCTGGCCGAGGCCACGTCGCAGATCTTCTTCGACCTGGTACTGGAAGGGGAGGTGCGGAACGACTGGCTGAGTCTCTACTTCGAGCGCTTCTCCGAGCTCTGGGCCCACGAGGGCGACTTCATGCGGGACTATCGCTCGCCGCCCGCGAGTCCCGAGCCCCCGCTGGCGCAATCCGCCTATGTGGGCATCTATGAGAGTCCCTACTACGGCCCGCTGACGGTCGCCTCCGGGGCCGCGGGGCTGCAGATCACCCTGGGGCCGCAGGCCATGACCTTTCCCCTGGCTCACTGGGACGGCGATCTCTTCGTGTTCGAGACGACCGGAGAGAACGCCCTCGGCCTCAGCGGCGCCGAGTTCGTGGTCGGCCCGAGCGGAAGCGCCGACAGTCTGATCCTGGAACGCTACAACCAGGCCGGGCTGGGGACCTTCACGCGGATCTCCGAGCTGCCGCCCTGTCCGTCCTGGTGTGCATGCGTCGGGTCGGATCGCGTCTCGTGGGGCTGTCGGTAATCGACCGACGGGCGTGTGAGTATCCGTATCTCACCGGGTCGGAATCCCCGGGGGGCTCCCGCTGAAAGCATCGCAATCCGACTCTGCCGCATGAGCGGACACCCGCCTCTTGCGGGGCAATGACTCTTGAGTCCCATGAGCGGGCATACGCATGCCTCAATTCAGCGTCCCCTCTAAACCGCACTGCGGTCATTGACGCTCCTCAGAATCGGCGGCTCGCTAATGCATAAAGACAGAGGTCAATTTCGCGGCTTCCGCGAACGAGTGTTTCGCCCGCAGCGGCGACGATACCGCCTGCGTCGGGTGCGATGGACAGATCTACTCCTTGGGAGTACATTGCTCGGATGCTGACCGTGATTGAAACCCCGTTGTTTCAGAAGCAATGGCCTCTGTACTGGACGGAGGACGAACGGGGCAGCTTCGCCGCCTACATCGCCGATAACCCCGGTGCTGGAGATGTGATTCCCGAGTCAGGAGGATTGCGCAAAGTCCGCTGGCGGTGGTCTGGATCGGGTAAATCCGGTGGTGTCAGGGCCATCTATTACACGTGCACCGCTGCAGGCGAGCTGATTCTTCTGACGCTTTACGCCAAGTCGAAGACAGACAACCTCACTGGACAGAAACTGCAGGAGATACGCCGTGCCCTCGAAAGTTGAACCATTGACGGAAAGCGAGATCGAGGTTTATGAAGCCAACCGTGATCTCGCGGCGGATCTACTCCAGGCGGTTCGAGAGATGAAGGCTGGGGAAGGACGCGTGGTATGGCCGTCAGCCCTGGCCGCAAGACAGGAAGTGGGACTGTCTCAGGCCCAGTTTGCAGAGTTGCTCGGCGTGTCCGTTCGCACCCTGCAAGGCTGGGAGCAGGGTCGCAAACAGCCCAGCGGTGCTGCGCGGACATTGCTCGCTATTGCAAGGCGAAATCCTAAGATCCTTCGAGACGTGGCAGAAGACCTCCGCTCGGGTGGTTCACGATGAGCAGGAAAATCGCCCCTCGATATCAAGTGTCTGCCTGAGGGCCGTGATCAAGCCCAATCGCTCGCCGGATCAGTAGCGCATCTCGATGAGTCACCTCCAGAGTTTCGTCGTGATCTAAGACCAATGCCGCTTGAGACTTCGCACCTCAACTGTGGGGATCTGCGCCCGCTTCGCTTACGTTACCTCGGCGGCCGATCTGGGGCAGGATTCGGACATTCCGATGCCAGGTTGCGCTGACAGCAATCCGCGTATAGGCATCGCTCGTACCAATGAGATGAATGTCAGCTTCTGGTGCCCCACGGGCGCAGACCGGTCAATGAGCCTCGACTGCTTTTGCTCTGACTCGCTGTTCGATCTCTGACCATGCGCCTTATTCGTCCGGTGAATCGGTGGCGTTGGCGCTACTCCTGCCGATGATCACGCGGACGACGCCTCCCGCAAGCGGTCAGCCACGCAATCGTCGGCGGATACCTCCGACGGCCTGAATCAGGCGCCTCCCCGATAGAGCTGGGACGGTTGAGAGTCCGCATAGTGTCGAATCGCCTCTTCGATCGAGATGAAGGGATCGTTCGCGGGCGAAGCCATCGGGAACGGCGCTCCTTGACGGCGTTCGTCGAGCGGGATCCTCACGCCGGCTCGGACAGGACCGATCGCGGCCACTCGATACCGGCTTGAATAGAGGTTGTCTCGATCATGGTTCGGAGTGGAATGACGGATCATCGGTGGCTGCTCCATGGATGTTGTTTCGTGGAAATCCTCGCCGACTGGCATCGCGGCTTGGGGGCAGCATAGGGCGGGGCGGCTGACCGAACACTGCATGGGCTTGTCAGCCAACCTTCAGCCAAGTCTCCGCGTATGGACTTCTTCAGCCGTTGCGCCCGACGGCGGTGACCATCTCGCGCGACTGGATGTGCGTACACGAGGCGATCGATCTCGGTTGGCGCTAAATCTCCAGGTACACCTAGGATTCGCAACGAAACTGACGATTGGCGGACCGTGACGCACAGCCGTCGTTCATCTGCCCTTCGCTACTCTGCCAGGCAAGGTCCCGATCCGTCGGGATGTCCGGTGTCACGAACCACTTGCCTGAGGAGCGCAAACCAATGACGACAACCACGACGTCGGACTCATCCGCCACTGCAGGAGATTCCGCAACAGCCCCGGAGAGCCGCCGGGTGCGGGTCTGGGATCCGCTGGTCTGCACCTTTCGATGGAGCGGTGTTTGACGATCACCCTACTCGGCGCATCCCTGCTGTAGGGATTGGTTTCGGCGGGCGCTTTGCGCCTACCATTCTGGCGGGATGGCGATGACGAGCACGGATACGAGCGTGACGTGACGACGGCCGATCGGAGCCTTTGGAGAGGGAGGGGAAAAGCGGAAACGGCTACGAGCGACAGGATCGGGCGGTGACTGGCGCAAGGAATCTTGAGACCAGGCGCCGGGTGAAAAATGGCCTGGAAGTCACGTTCGAGTCACGTAGGCAAAAAATAACCGGGGATGGCCCGGTCGATATGTTTATAAAGCATTGGTTGTGAATGGTGCGCGAGGGGGGACTCGAACCCCCACAGGTTTCCCCACTGGAACCTAAATCCAGCGCGTCTACCAATTCCGCCACTCGCGCGAGGTGGGGCATTCTACAGTGGATCGGCGCAAAGGCGTAGTGTCTCCAGTGCTATCCGTCGCGCCGAGCGGGGGCCTGTCCCATGTGGGGCAGGCCCCGTTCGGTGGGGTGGGGCTCTACCTGCTGAATCTGGTGCTGTGCGGGCCGGTCAGGGCGTGACCGTGGTCAGTCCCACGCTCACCCAGTCCTGCATGCCGCCGCGATACCATTTGAGCTTGTAGGTCGGGTAGCCGATCTCGACCAGGTTGCGGAGGTTGGCGGTCGATTGCGGACACCAGATGCCGTTGCAGAAGAGCACCAGGGTTTTGGCGTCGCTGAAGTCCCAGGCGCCGGTGTCGGGGTTGCGGTCGGCGCCGAATTCGTCTTCCAGGATGTGATCGAAGGTGTCGGCCTCGGAGGGCGTCTCGAAGGTGCCGGCGGTGTCGCGGCTGATTTTGTTCCAGGGGACGTTGACCGATCCCGGGATGGTGCCGCGCATGACCCAGTCTGGCGTGCGCGAGTCGATGACCATGATGTCGGATTCGCCCTGGGCGATCCGTTTCAGGTACCCGAGCACCTCCAGTTCGCCGATGGTCTCCACGCCCTCGATGGCGACCATCGGCTGGACGCAGAAGGGCGGGCAGCCCCGATCGGTCTTCTGGAAGATCTCGGGCAAGGTGGCATCGCGGTCGTGACCGCGCTGGATGGTGACCTTGTTGCCGTGGTCGATGACGTCGACGCTCTGGAGCGACGGGGTGATCATGTTGTCGGCGGCGATGGCCGAGAAGGGGGTTGTCAGGCAGGCGAGCAGCAGTGCGATCGAAGGCGTTGAACTACGCATGATGGAATTCTCCCCAGCGAGATGATGCGACGTGTGTGATCGAAGCGGTGTTCCTGGTCGGGTGGCCCTCTATTCCTGGCGCCAACTGGTCACGTAGGATGGGAAGTCCGCGTCTTTTTCGTGCATTGCCTGGTCGTACCCCAGCTCGCCTTGTCTACGGGCCTTCTCGGCCAGATCGGTCGCCTCCCGATACTTGCCCGATTTGGCGAGACTCTCCGCTTCGCCGATCATCTTCGCCGTGTCCCGCCATTCGCCGTCGACCGAGGCGGCCTTCTTGCGCGCCTGCTCGGCGGCCGCGATCGCCCGTTCGGCCTCGCTGGCGGCGGTCTCGTCGGTCTTCGCCGCGCCCGTCGCCTGCTCGTAGGCGAAGGTGTCCTGCTGCTTGGCCTTGTTGGCGATCTCGCGGGCCTTGGTGAACTGGCGCGAGGGCATGAGCCCCTCGGCCTGCTCGATCATGTTCGCCGTCTCGTCCGATGCGGCGTTGGCCTCCGCGGCCTTCTCGTGGGCGGCCTTGGCCTCGGCGATGGCCTGCTCGGCGTCGTTGCGATGCGTCGCCCAAGCGCTGGTCATGGGGACGGCCAGGATGAGCGCGGTCAGGATGGCCGCGACTGAATGCTGTCGGTTCTTCATCGAGTTGGATTCCTCTCGTCTCTCGTGATTGGCCTGCCGTGCCGGGACTCGGCGCCCCGCTCGGCCGGGGTCTGGGGGCTGCGGCTATTTGCGCGCCCCCGGTCCGTTGAGTTCGAGGCCGTTGTTCATGTAGGTGAGAAAATATTCGAGATTGCGGTATTCCTCGCTCTGCGGCTTGAAGGGCTTGGCGCGGACCTGTTTGTTGCAGCCGGAGAAGCGGCGGTGCAGGGTGCCCATCTCGCCCCACTTGGAGCGGTAGACCGGGAAATGCGTGGTGTGGCCGTAGGCCGGGCTGAGGATCTCGGTGCGCAGCGTGGTCCCGGAATTGCCCAAGTGGCAGTGGGCGCAGGAGAAATTGAGCTGGCCGCGGCGGGCGAAGTAGAACTGCTTGCCCGCTTCGTAGGCCGCCAATGCGCGCGGGTCGTCGCCGGGGATCTCGACGTCGGTGATCTGGCCGCGCGACTCGTAGGCGATGTAGGAGACCAGATCGGCGATCTTGCCCTTGCCATACTTGAGCGGCTCCTCGCCGTTGTCGGTCCGGCATTCGTTGATGGCCAGCGGGAGGGTGACGACCATGCCGCGGTCGCGGTCCCAGTAGGGATACTTGGCCTCCATGGCCGGGCCGTCCGGGAAGCAGTCGCTGTAGTGCTTGCCGTTGGCGAACGCGGTCTCCCACATGATCTCGCCGTTGCTGATGGCCGTCTCGTAGGGCGGGAATTCCTCGATCGCCTCCCAGTTCTCGCGCCCGACCGGGTCGATGGCGTAGGAGCCGTTCTTGAACTCGGTCGTGGGCACGGTGGGGAAGCGGTGCTTGAAATAGTCCTGGAAGTTCTTCTGATCCTCTTCGGGCGTGGCGGCGTTCGCGGCAGGAATCGCCAGCAGGCAGGCGAGGGCGGTGGCGAGCAGAGGGGCTGGTGCGTGATTCATGATGTGTTGCCTCCCGTGACGATGGCTCAGAGCGACCAGATGTATTCGACGACGTCGACGAATTCCTTGTGGGTCAGGATCTCGTGCTTGCCGAATGGGGGCATGACCGCCTCGGGGTTGGCGACGGTCGCGTCCCAGATCTGATTGGCCAGCGCCTGCTTGCTGGGGAAGCGCGTCTGCATGGCGATCAGGACGGGGCCGATCGCGCCCGGGCTGTCCGAGCCGGCCATCACGTGGCAGGCCACGCAGTTGCCCTTGGCACGGTCGTTGGCGACCACCTTGCCGGCGGTGGCATCGCCATCGAGCTTCCAGTCGGGCATCTCGGCGAACGCGGCGCTGGTTGTCAGGGCCGCCAGGCCCAGCGGCAGGGCGAGCAAGGCCCGGCGCGGTGAACGAAAGGACGACATGTGCGAAATCTCCTCGGCTTTTATGGTTGGTATGGGTCTTAATGGTCGTGTCCGTCGCTCGGCTCCGTTCCTCGACCGATGCGACTCGGGGCGCATGGATGCCTTCTCATGTGCCCGCTTCCAACGGTATCTGGCCGTCGAGTGAAAGGCGACGGCATCTCCATCGCTCGTGCTTCCTTGATCCTCGGGGTGTCGTCTGATGCGCACCCTCGTCATTCTTATGGGCCGGCCGCCTGCGGTTGAACGGCGGCCGTTGGGTCTATATCGGCTCGGGATTCGGGCATGTGCAAATGCCCGGATCCGTCCGTCCACAATGAGGGTGGACATCGGATTCATAAAGAGGGGTGGCTGGTATTCCTGGGTCAAGGCCAAACATAGATGCAGCCGACCCGATTTCGCTCTCGATGCCGACGCGCATCGGCATGGGGGCCTGGGTTACGCCAATCACGAGGAGGAATGTCTGCCAATGTCGCTATCACGAAGAGAATTCGTTCGTCTCATGGGGCTGGCCGGGGCGGCCGGCATGCTCCCCGCCGGTGCCTTCGCCGCCAAGCGTCTCCCCGCCGATCTCTATGAGACGCCTCGATTCGGAACCCTGCGTCTGCTGCACATCACGGACACCCACGCCCAGCTGAACCCCATCTATTTCCGCGAGCCGAACGTCAACATCGGGGTCGGGGATGCGCTCGGCAAGGCGCCGCATCTGGTCGGACGGACGCTGCTCGAGCATTTCGGCGTCGAGCCGGGCGGCATCGAGGCCCATGCGCTGACCTATCTGAACTATGCCGAGGGCGCCGAGCGCTTCGGGGCGGTCGGCGGCTTCGCCCATCTCAAGACCCTGGTCGACCGTCTGCGCGCCGAGGCCGGCGACGGCAACAGCCTGCTGCTCGACGGCGGCGATACCTGGCAGGGCTCGGGCACCGCCTACTGGACGCGCGGGATGGACATGGTCGGCGCCTGCAATCTGCTCGGGGTCGATGTCATGACCGGGCACTGGGAGTTCACCTATCGGGACGAGGAGGTCATCCGCAACATCGGCGCCTTCAATGGGGATTTCGTCGCCCAGAACGTCAAGGTGCGCGAGGAGGCCCTGTTCGACTACAAATTCGAGGACTTCGCCGGGTTCGACGAGGACCAGGGGCTGGCCTTCCGTCCCTACAGCATCAAGGAGATCGGCGGCGTCAAGGTGGCCGTCGTGGGTCAGGCCTTCCCCTATACGCCGATCGCCAATCCCAGCCGGTTCATCCCGGACTGGACCTTCGGGATCCAGGACGGGCGGATGCAGGAGATCGTCGACCGGGTCAGGGAGGAGGAGAATCCGGCCCTGGTGGTGGTGCTCTCGCACAACGGCATGGACGTCGACATCAAGATGGCCTCGCAGGTGACCGGGATCGACGTCATCTTCGGCGGCCACACCCACGACGGCATGCCGGCGCCGACGCTGGTCTCCAACGCCGACGGCAAGACCCTGGTCACCAACGCCGGTTCCAACGGCAAGTTCGTCGGCGTCATGGATCTGGACGTGAAGGATGGCAAGCTGAACGACTACCGCTATCGTCTGCTGCCGGTCTTCTCCAATCTGCTGAAGCCGGATCCGGCCATGGTGGATTACATCGCCGGGGTGCGCGCGCCCTACAAGGCCCAGTTGGAGGAGAAGCTGGCCGTGGCCGAGGAGACCCTCTACCGGCGCGGCAATTTCAACGGCACCTTCGATCAGGTGATCTGCGACGCCCTGCGCAAGGTCCATGACGCCCAGATCAGTCTCTCGCCCGGATTCCGCTGGGGGACCACGGTGCCGCCGGGACAGGCGATCACCATGGACAACGTCATGGATCAGACCTGTATCACCTATCCCGAGACCTATCGCCGCGAGATGAAGGGCAGGGACCTGAAAGCGATTCTGGAGGACGTCTGCGACAACCTCTTCAATCCGGATCCCTACGTCCAGCAGGGCGGCGACATGGTGCGGGTGGGTGGAATGAACTATGTCTGCGATCCGGCCGAGACCATCGGCAAGCGCATCCAGGAGATGACACTCGACGACGGGACTCCCATCGATCCGGACAAGGATTATGTGGTGGCAGGTTGGGCGACGGTCGGAAGCCAGTCGCCGGGCGAGCCGATCTGGGAGACGGTCGCGACCTATCTGCGCGACATCGAGACGGTCAAGATCGAGCGTCTGAACACGCCCAGGCTGAAGAACGTCGCGGGCAATCCGGGGATCGCCGATTATCCGGGGATCGTCTGAGGTCGGGAAAGACGAACGGGGCCAGCGGCCCCGTTCTTTCTATCCGCCGTTCCCGGAACATCCCAGTTCCGGGCCGGCGTCTATCCTGGGCCGCCTCAGTGGCTGACGGCGCCCTCGGCCCCGATGCCGGTTTCGCACCGGATCTTCTGGGCGTCGAATGCGGCCCGATCGATCTTGGCGCGCTCCGAGTTGTCCAGGAGCGAGACCAGCCAGATGAAGAAGAAGGCCAGCGGCATGGAGATGATCGCCGGGTTGTTCAGTCCGATCAGACCGGCCGAGACCTCCTTGCCGTCGATCATGGCCGTGTGACCCAGCACGTCGCCCCAGACCGCCTTCGACAGGATGGTCAGCACCACGGCGCTGATCAGACCCACGAGTCCGCCGACGACTGCGCCACGGGTGGTCATCTTGCCCCAGAAGATGGAGGTGATGAGCACCGGGAAGTTGGCGCTGGCCGCGATGGCGAAGGCCAGACCCACCATGAAGGCCACGTTCTGGCTCTCGAAGGCGATACCCAGTCCGATGGCGACCAGGCCCAGGGTGAAGGTCGCGATCTTGGAGACCCGGATCTCGGTGGCCTCGTTGCTGCGCCCGCGCGCGATGACGCTGGCGTAGAGGTCGTGCGAGATGGCCGAGGCGCCGGCCAGGGTCAGACCCGAGACCACCGCCAGGATGGTGGCGAAGGCGACGGCCGAGATGAAGCCGAGGAAGAGGTTGCCCCCGACGGCCTCCGCCAGACGGATGGCGACCATGTTGGTGCCGCCGTTCACGCCCTTGACGTCGACCAGCACGCCGTCCACCAGTGCGCCCGGCTTGAAGTACTCGGGATGCTGGGTCAGCAGAACGATGGCCGCGAAGCCGATGATGAAGGTCAGGATGTAGAAATAGCCGATGAAGCCGGTGGCGTAGAAGACCGACTTGCGCGCCTCCTTGGCATCCGGCACGGTGAAGAACCGCATCAGGATATGCGGCAGACCGGCGGTACCGAACATGAGCGCCAGGCCCAGCGAGATGGCGTTGACCGGGTCCGTGACCAGGGTGCCGGGACCCATGATGGCGTCTCCCTTGGGGTGGGTCTCGACGGCCTGACGGAACATCTCCTCGGGCGAGAAACCGAAATAGGCCAGCGAGGCCAGTGCCATGAAGGTCGCGCCCGCGAGCAGCAGGACGGCCTTGATGATCTGCACCCAGGTCGTGGCGGTCATGCCGCCGAAGATGACGTAGACCATCATGAGGATGCCGACCGCGACCACGGCCATCCAGTAGTCCAGACCGAAGAGGAGCTGGATCAGCTTGCCCGCGCCGACCATCTGGGCGATGAGATAGAAGGCGACCACGACCAGCGAGGAGACGGCCGCCATGGTGCGGATCGGGGTCTGGCCGAAGCGGTAGGAGCTGACGTCGGCGAAGGTGAACTTGCCCAGGTTACGGATCTGCTCGGCGATCAGGAACATGATGACCGGCCAGCCGACCAGGAAGCCGATGGAGTAGATGAGTCCGTCGTAGCCGGACGCGAAGACCAGGCCGGAGATACCTAGGAAGGAGGCGGCCGACATGAAGTCGCCGGCGATCGCGAGACCGTTCTGGAAACCGGTGATGCCGCCGCCGGCGGTGTAGAAGTCCTTGGCGGAACGGGTGCGCTTGGCCGCCCAGTAGGTGATGCCGAGCGTGCCGGCGACGAAGACCAGGAACATGCCGATGGCGGTGTAGTTGGTCGCCTGTCGCTCGACCTCGCCGGTCATGGCCGGCGCGGCCACCAGCACGAAAGGCGTCAGCAGCGCCAGCAGCACGCCCCAGAGTGCGAAACGCTTCATTGCATGTCCTCCCGGATCTCCTTGGTGAGGGCGTCGAAGCGGCCGTTGGCCCGGGCGACGTAGATCCCGGTGAGGATGAAGGCGGCGACGATGATGACGATGCCGATCGGGATGCCGATCGTGGTGGTGGCGCCCTCGGCGATGGGCGTGCCGAGCCAGGAAGGGGCGAAGGCGATGATCATGATGAAGCCGTAATAGATCACCAGCATGAGCACTGTCAGGTTCCAGGCGAAGCATTTGCGCGAGCAAACCAGCTCCTGGTAGCGCGGGTGCGCCTTGATGGCGTCGACCGAGTCTTGTTGCATGGGTTTTCCTAATCGTTTTGGAATCGTTATCTGAGAGTCGGGCAGCATGAAATCGGCCTCATGGGTGCGAGACCTGGATTGAGTTGTTCCGCCGGTTGGAGCGCGCACTGATGCTGCCCGCGTACTCGTTTGGCGAGCGCGGTGCCTCTCGTTGTTGCTTTAGTGATTGCGTGCGCGAACTGGGCGCGTAGGATTCTGTTGGTCGGCGGTGATAATCGTCAATCGGAAAGCGATTGATTCTTTCAATGTCGTCGATTGGCGATCGCTGGCGAGGGTCGGGTTGCGCGCGATGCGCAACCCTTGTCGAGCGGTGTCAGACCCTGACTCCAGGTGAGTGGCTGTAGCTGTCCAGGACGCTGAGATAGTTGGCGCGCTCGAGCTCGGCCGGATTGGGTGCCGAGAGCGCGCTTACGCGGCCGCGGAAATCCTCGACCGATTCGAATCCGTGCTCCTGCATCCAGTCTGCGATGTCGCCGAGCAGGAGCGCGGTGTAGGTGGGGCCCTTTTCCAGCAGTGCGCTGCACAGATGGACCACGTCGGCGCCGGCCAGGAGCAGCTTGATGGCATCCTCCGCGGTGTGGATGCCGCCGGTCGCTCCGAGCGAGAGATTCTCGATGCGCCCATAGAGGATGGCGATCCAGCGCATGGCCAGCAGTGACTCGGCCGAGGTGGAGTGGGTGAGCCTGGCGCGCAGGGCGAGCCGGCCGACGTCGATGTCCGGCTGATAGAAACGGTTGAAGAGCGAGACGCCGTTGACACCCGCGTCCGCGAGACGTTTGACGAAATTGCCGACCGAGCTGAAGGTCGGCGAGAGCTTCATGTTGATGGGGATGCGGATCTCACCGCGCAGCTCTTTCAGCAGCTCGAGATAGAGATTTTCGACCTCGGCGCCGCTCTGATCGAGATTGGCCGCGACGTAATAGACGTTCAGTTCCAGTGCGTCGGCCCCGGCCTGCGCGAGCTCGATGGCATGCTTGATCCAGCCGCTGTCGGTGACCCCGTTGAGACTGGCGATGACGGGGATGTCGAGCGACTCCTTCAGCTTGCGGATCTGTTCCAGATAGAGTTCCAGTCCGTTCTGGAAATCCTGGTGATCGGGCAGGTAGCCCGCGGTGCTCTCGGCGAACCCCGTGTCCTGATGGTGCAGGAAACGCACCATGGACTCGGACTCGGCCGTGATGGCCTCCTCGAACAGCGAATACATGATGATGGCGGCCGCGCCGCTGTCCTCGAGCTCGCGCGCGATGTCGAGACTTCGGGACAGTGGAGAGGCCGAGGGGACCAGCGGATTCTTGAGCTCCAGTCCGAGATACTTGGTCGTCAGATTCATGGTCGGCTACGCCTCGTTGACAAGATCGTTTGCGGTCCGTGGCGGATCCCATCCATATGGGATCCGCCGTCGCCAATTGGAACCGGTCGGATGAGACCTATCGGATGGGACCTACTCGGATGCGGGTGATTTTTGGACCGCCAGCTGGGCCAGCTGCTCGTAGAGATCGAACCGCGTCTGGACCTGCTTCTGGGCCATCTGCAGGAAACGCTCCGCGGCATCCGGATGGGTGCGGGTCAGCAGGCTGAAGCGGGTCTCCGAGCTCATGAAATCCCGATAGGGGATGCTCGGCGGCTTGGAGTCGATCAGCAGCGGGTTCTCGCCGCGCCCGGTACGGCGCGGGTCGTAGCGGAACAGCGGCCAGTGACCCGAGTTGACGGCCATGTCCTGCTGACGCAGGTTGTTGGACAGGTCCACGCCGTGGGCGATGCAGGGCGCATAGCAGATGATGATCGAAGGTCCTTCGTAGGACTCGGCCTCGAGGAAGGCGCGCACGGTCTGCATGTCCTTGGCACCGAAGGCGACATGGGCGACATAGACGTTCTCGTAGGCCATGGCCATCATGGCCAGATCCTTCTTGAAGGTCGGCTTGCCGCCCGCGGCGAACTTGGCGACCGCCCCGAGCGGCGTCGCCTTGGAGTTCTGGCCGCCGGTGTTGGAATAGACCTCGGTGTCCAGGATCAGCAGGTTGACGTTGCGTCCGCTGGCGAGCACATGGTCGACGCCGCCATAGCCGATGTCGTAGGCCCAGCCGTCGCCGCCGACGATCCAGACGCTGCGCCTGACCAGCTGATCGCAGATGTGCTCCAGACTGCGGGCTTCGGGTCCCTCGATGACGGAGAGCTTCTCGCGCAGGGCGGCGACACGCTCGCGCTGCTCGTGAAGCCCGGTCTCGGTCGACTGGTCGGCGTTCAGGAGGGCCTCGGCCAGATCGCTGCCGATGCGGTCAGCCAGACGGGCGACCAGTTCGCGGGCCTGGGCCGTCTGCTTGTCCACGGCGAGACGCAGACCCAGACCGAACTCGGCGTTGTCCTCGAACAGCGAGTTGTTCCAGCTCGGGCCGCGTCCCTCCGGGGTGGTGGTGTAGGGCGTGGTCGGCAGGTTGCCGCCGTAGATGGACGAGCAGCCGGTGGCGTTGGCGATCAGCATGCGGTCGCCGAAGAGCTGGGTGGCGAGCTTGATGTAGGGCGTCTCGCCGCAGCCCACGCAGGCCCCAGAGAACTCGAACAGCGGCTGCATCATCATGGCGTGCTTGATCTTGGATGCATCCAGCTTGGTACGGTCGTATTCGGGCAGATCCAGGAAGAAATCCCAGTTGGCCTTTTCCTGGGCGTGGATGAGTTCGGCGTCGACCATGTCGAGCGCCTTGTGCTCTGGGTCCTTGCGATCGCGGATCGGGCAGACCTCGGCGCACAGACCGCATCCGGTGCAGTCTTCGGGCGCGATCTGGTAGGTGACCTGATAGCCCGCGGGGAAGTCCTTGCCCTTGATGGTCGCGTGCAGGAAGCCCTCGGGGGCCGACTCGGTGAGCTCGGCCGGGTAGACCTTGGCGCGGATGGCGGCATGAGGGCAGACCAGCGGACATTTGCCGCACTGGGTGCAGAGATTCTGATCCCACTTGGGCAGCTTCAGCGCCAGGTTGCGCTTCTCGAACTGGGTCGTTCCGGTCGGCCAGGTACCGTCGGACGGCATGAGGCTGACCGGGAGCTGGTTGCCGTTCCCGGCGAGCAATGTGGCCGTCACCTGGCGCACGAAATCGGGTGCATCGTCCGGGACCACGGGTGGACGATCGAAGGTGCTCGAGACCTCGCCGGGCACCGAAACCTGGTGCAGCCCGGCCAGCGCCGCGTCGATGGCCTGATAGTTTCGGTCCAGCAGGGCCTGACCCTTCTTGCCGTAGGTCTTCTTGACCGCCTCCTTGATGTGGGCGATCGCCTCGTCCTTGGGCAGGATGCCCGAGATGGCGAAGAAACAGGTCTGCATGATGGTGTTGATGCGCCGGCCCATGCCAGTTGCGGCGGCGATGCCGTAGGCGTCGATGACGTAGACGCTCAGTTCCTTCTCGAGGATGGTCCGCTGCATGCGGCGCGGCAGATCGTCCCAGACCCGCTCGGGGGGGGTGTGCGAGTTGAGCAGGAAGACGCCGCCCTTGCGCGCCTTGTCGAGCATGTCGTAGCGGGTCAGGAAGGTCGGCTGGTGGCAGGCGACGAAACTCGCCTCGTCGTTGCCGATCAGGTAGGTGCTGTTGATCGGGTTGGGGCCGAAGCGCAGATGGCTGATGGTGATGGCGCCGGCCTTCTTGGAGTCGTACTCGAAATAGCCCTGACCGAAGTTGGGCGTCTCCTCCGAGATGATCTTGATGGAGTTCTTGTTGGCGGAGACGGTGCCGTCCGAGCCCAGACCGTAGAAGACGCAGGCGGTCACGCCCTGCATGGCGCTCGACTTGAAGTCCGGATCCCAGTCCAGGCTGGTATGGCCGACGTCGTCGAGGATGCCGACGGTGAAATGGTTCCTCGGGGCCGGCTTGGCGAGTTCGTCGAAGACGCCCTTGACCATGGCCGGGGTGAACTCCTTGGAGCCCAGGCCGTAGCGCCCGCCGAGGACGCGCGGCATGCTCGCCAGCTCTCCTTCGCCGTGGGCCTGAGCCAGGGCGGTCAGGATGTCCTTGTAGAGCGGTTCGCCGTCGGCGCCCGGCTCCTTGGTGCGGTCGAGCACGGCGATGCATTTGGTCGTGCCGGGCAGGGCGGCGATCAATCGGGCTGGATCGAATGGGCGGAACAGACGGACCTTGACCAGACCCACCTTCTCGCCGAGCGCGGTCAGGTGTTCGACCGTCTCCTCGGCGGCGCCGATCCCCGAGCCCATGAGCGCGATCACGCGCTCGGCATCGGGTGCGCCCACGTATTCGAATAGACCGTACTGGCGTCCGGTGAGCGCGGCGAAGCGGTCCATGACGCCCTGGACGATATCCGGGGTCGCCGTGTAGTAGGGGTTGACCGTCTCGCGCCCCTGGAAATAGACGTCCGGATTCTGCGAGGTGCCGCGCAGCTTGGGGCGGTCCGGATTCAGTCCGCGTGCCCGGCAGGCGGCGACCAGATCCTCGTCGATCATGGCGCGAATCGTGTCGACGGGTAGCTTCTCGATCTTGGAGACCTCGTGCGAGGTGCGGAAGCCGTCGAAGAAATGCAGCAAGGGGACCCGGCTTTCCAGGGTCGACGCCTGCGCGATCAGGGCGAAGTCCATGACCTCCTGCACCGAGGCGGCGCAGAGCATGGCGTAACCGGTCGCCCGGCAGGCCATGACGTCCGAGTGGTCGCCGAAGATCGAGAGGGCCTGGGCGGCGAGGGAGCGCGCCGAGACATGGAAGACGGTCGGCGAGAGCTCGCCGGCGATCTTGTACATGTTCGGGATCATCAGCAGCAGACCTTGCGAGGCCGTGAAGGTGGTGGCCAGGGATCCGCCTTGCAGGGCGCCGTGGATGGCACCGGCGGCGCCGGCCTCGCTCTGCATCTCGACGACATCGGGGATCGTGCCCCACAGATTCGTGATTCCCTGAGCGGACCAGTCGTCCGCCCACTCGCCCATGTTCGAGGAGGGCGTGATGGGGTAGATGGCGATGACCTCGTTGGTCATATGGGCGACATAGGCGGCGGCTTCATTGCCGTCGAGGGTGACCATGCTCTTGTGCGACATCGAACTATCCGGAGTGTGGGTGGAAAGGGGGATGACCGCGACGCGGCATTGCAGCATTGGACTCCGAGTCCGTCGATCGAGGAAGGATGCCCCGTCCTGCTTGGCCATCCGGCTCGATCCGTGCGTTTCTTCCCTGCGCGATTCTCGATTACCGGCACACTATAGACCCAAAGCGGTGGGCATTGTCGATGCTCTTCGCGTGACTTTTCCGCCAATCGGCCGCGACATGATTTGAATCATCTGCCTATAGTGCGGCACCGACGCGCGGTCGGTTAAAGTAAACAATTTTCCGAGTGCAGGACCCTTAATGGAGTCTCCCATGCTGACCTTCAGGCCCATGCGCGACGACGATCTGAGAGCCGTCCTCGCGGTGGAGCGCCAATCCTACGCCTTCCCCTGGAGTCTTGGGATCTTCGAGGACTGTCTGCGGGTCGGCTATTCCTGCTGGGTCGGCGAGCTCGGGTCGGAGATCGCGGCGCACGGGATCATGTCGGTCGCGGTCGGGGAATGCCACGTCTTCAATCTCTGCGTCCATCCGGACCACCAGCGGCGGGGATATGGCCGCAGGCTGCTGCGGCATCTGTTGTCGCAGGCGCTCGAGCGCGGGGCCGAGACCGCCTTCCTGGAGGTCCGGGCCTCGAACGCGGGCGCCCGGGCGCTCTATGCCTCCGAGGGTTTTTGCGAGATCGGGACTCGCCCCCGCTACTATCCGGCGCCCGGCGGGCGGGAGGACGCGACCCTGCTGGCGCGTCAGTTGGGAGACCTGGATCTGGGGCAGCGCGTCGCCTGACCTCTCCGGAGATCCAGAGCGCGTCGGCCGTGCCTGAGCCGTTCCGATTGGATATACTCCCGCGATTTACCAGCGCAATCCCATCACGACCCCTCTATGAGCGAGCTCCAAGAGCAACTGCACAAGCGCCGTACCTTCGCCATCGTTTCTCACCCGGACGCGGGGAAGACCACGCTCACCGAAAAGCTGCTCCTCTTCGGCGGGGCCATTCAGCTCGCCGGTACCGTCAAGGGCCGCAAGGCGGCTCGGCACGCCACCTCGGACTGGATGGAGCTCGAGAAGGAGCGCGGCATCTCCGTGACCTCCTCGGTCATGCAGTTCCCCTATGGCGACGCCATCGTCAATCTGCTCGACACCCCCGGTCACGAGGATTTCTCCGAGGACACCTATCGGACCCTGACGGCGGTCGACTCGGCGTTGATGGTGATCGACGTCGCCAAGGGCGTCGAGGAGCGGACCATCAAGCTGATGGACGTCTGCCGGCTGCGCGACACCCCCATCCTCACCTTCGTCAACAAGCTCGACCGCGAGGGCCGCGACGCCATCGAGATCCTCGACGAGATCGAGGAGGTGCTCAAGATCCGGTGCTCCCCCGTGACCTGGCCGATCGGCATGGGCAAGCGCTTCAAGGGGGTCTACGACCTGCGCACCGGCAAGACCCATCTGTTCAGCGCCCAGCATGGCGGCAGGATCGCCGAGGGCGAGGTGATCGACGGTCTCGACAATCCGCGCATGGACGAGATCCTGGGGGATCAGGCCCAGGAGCTGCGCGAGGAGCTCGAGCTGGTCGAGGGGGCGAGCCACCCGCTCGATCTCGATGCCTATGCGGCCGGCAAGCAGACCCCGGTTTTCTTCGGTTCGGCGATCAACAACTTCGGCGTGCGCGAGCTGCTCGACGCCTTCGCCCAGTACGCCCCGCCGCCGCGTCCCCGGCCGACCCAGCAGCGCACCGTCTCGCCGGACGAGGAGACCTTCACCGGATTCGTGTTCAAGATCCAGGCGAACATGGATCCGGCCCATCGCGACCGGGTCGCCTTCATGCGCGTCTGCTCGGGCTGCTACACCAAGGGCATGAAGATGCGCCACGTGCGCATCGGCAAGAACATCCAGGTGGCCAACGCCATCACCTTTCAGGCCGACGAGCGCCGTCATGTCGAGGAGGCATGGCCGGGCGACATCATCGGTCTGCACAATCACGGCACCATTCAGATCGGCGATACCTTCACCGAGGGCGAGAGCCTCAAGTACGAGGGCATCCCCTATTTCGCGCCCGAGCTGTTCCGCCGGGTCGTGCTCAAGGATCCGCTGCGGATGAAGGCGCTGCAGAAAGGCGTGCTGCAGCTCTCGGAGGAGGGCGCCACCCAGTCCTTCCGTCCGCTCAAGAACAACGATCTGATCCTGGGCGCGGTCGGCGTGCTCCAGTTCGACGTCGCGGCCTATCGTCTCAAGGACGAGTACAACGTGGATGCCATCGTCGAGGCGGTCGGCGTCAAGACCGCCCGTTGGATCCATTGCGACGACCCCAAGATGCTGGAGCGGTTCAAGGAGAAGAACTACGAGAACCTCGCCCTGGACGGCGACGATCAGCTGGTCTATCTGGCCCCGACCATGGTCAACCTGAGCCTGGCACAGGAACGCTGGCCCGACGTTCGCTTCCTGGCCACCCGAGAACTCTGATCTCGGCAAGCTGTATCGAACCGCAAAGGCGCACGGGACACCCTTGGGATCCTTTGCGCCCTTCGCGCCTTTGCGGTTCGAATTCCCGAATTCGAATCGATTCACCGACGGAGTGATGACGATGGAAACCGAAGCAGTGGCGGAGCTGATCCGCGCCGGCATCCCGGGCGCAGACGTGCAGGTCTCGGGTGACGGCAGTCATTTCGAGGCGATCGTCGTCAGCGACGTCTTCGAGGGTCTGACCCCGATCAAGCGCGAGCGTCTGGTGATGGAGACGGTGCGCGAGCAGGTCGCGAGCGGCGAGCTGCATGCGCTGTCCGTCAAGGCGCGCACCCCGGCCCAGCAGGCCGCGATCGGGACCTGATCCTTCACGCGGGGGATCTGCTGTACAGGACATAAGTGCCGGGGTCGCCCCGCCTGGCGGGTTTTCGAGGGAATGCGTTGAAGTTCATCCATGCCTCCGACATCCATCTGGACAGCCCCTTGCGGGGGCTCGAGCGCTATGACGGGGCTCCGGTCGAGGAGATCCGCGGGGCCACGCGTCGCGCCTGCGAGAATCTGATCCGAGTCGCGATCGATGAGCGGGTCGACTTCCTGCTCCTGGCCGGCGACATTTACGATGGAGACTGGCGCGACTACAACACTGGGCTCTTCTTCGCGCGCCAGCTGGCCCGGCTCAAAGAGGCCGGGATCCCGGTCTTCATGGTGGCCGGCAACCACGACGCCGAGAGCCGGATCAGCCGTGTGCTGCAGATGCCGGCCAACGTGCGCCTGTTCGGCTCGGCGGCGGCCGAGACCGCCCGCCTGGAAGACCTGGGCGTCGCCATTCACGGCCAGAGCTTCCAGACGCCGAGCGTGACCGAGGATCTCTCGCTCGGGTATCCGCCGGCGATTCCGGGATTCTTCAACATCGGTCTGCTCCACACCTCGCTCGACGGCCGGCCGGGCCATGCCCCCTATGCGCCCTGCCGGCTCGACGGCCTGCTGACCCGCGGCTACGACTACTGGGCACTGGGCCATGTACATCGGTACGAGGTCGTCGCCGAAGATCCCTGGGTGGTGTATGCCGGAAATCTACAGGGCCGGCACGTGCGCGAACCGGGGGCGAAGGGCTGCGTGCTGGTGTCGGTCGAGGACGGACGTCTGCGGGATCTCTCGCATCGGTCCCTGGATGTCCTGCGCTGGCAGCAGGCCGAGGTCGACCTCGGCGACGCGGAGACCTTGACCGCTGTGCTGGAGCGCATCGAAGGCGCACTGGAGGCCGCGTTGTCCGGTGCCGATGGCCGCCTGCTGGCGCTGCGGCTGCGGCTCGGCGGCCGGACCCTCATGCACGCCAGACTCCATGCCGAGCAGGCGTGGCTGGTGGCCGAGTGTCGAGCCCGGGCGCTCGAACTGGGGGCCGGCGTACTCTGGCTCGAACAGGTGAGGATCGAGACGCGCGCGCCCGCAACCCCGGGCGTCCAAGGAGCCGCCGAGGATGCGCTCGGCGGTCTGCTCGCCGCCATCGACACGCTGGAACTGGATGCCGATCGGCTCTCCGCGCTGTCCGGCGAGGTGGCCGACCTGGCGGCCAAACTTCCGGCCGACCTCATGGCCGAGGAGTCCGGGGCGAGACCGACCGATCTCTCGCAGCTGCCGTCGGCCCTGGAGGACGTGAAGGCACTCCTGGTCGAGCGTCTCCTGGAGGGTCCGAGCGGAACGGCGGGGCGCGGATGAAGATCCTCGACCTCTATCTGCAGGCCTACGGCCCCTTTTCCGGGGCTCATCTGGATCTGAGCGGCGGGACTCAGGGGCTGCACCTCGTCTTCGGACCCAACGAGGCCGGCAAGAGCTCGGCCATGCGGGCGCTTCGGGCGCTGCTCTACGGCGTACCCGAGCATACCCCGGACGATTTTCGCCATGGCCGTCAGGATCTGCGGGTCGGGGCCAGGCTGCGCGCGAGCGGCGGCGACGAGCTGGTCTGCTATCGCCGCAAAGGCCGCAAGAATACGCTGCTCGGCCCCGACGGCAAGGCCATCCCGGATGCCTCTCTGGCCCCCTTGCTCGGCGGCATCGACGAGCGTCTGTTCGAGCGGCTCTTCGGCATCGACCACGACTCCCTGGTCTCGGGCGGCGACGCCCTGCTCGCCGAGCGCGGCCGCGAGGCGGAGGCGCTCTTCGCCAGCGGTCTCGGGTCGACCGACGTCCAGTCGGTGCTCAGGCAGCTGGATCAGGAGGCCGAGGCCCTCTTCCGCCCGCGGGCGCGCAACTCGAGCATCAACGGGCGTCTCTCCAAGCTCGCCGAGATCGAGAAGGCGCAGCGCGAGGCGACGCTCTCGGCCGGCCAATGGGAGCAGGCACGCAAGTCGTTCGAGACGGCCCGGTCCAGTCTGGAGCAGACCGATCAGGCCTTGCGCCAGGCATCGCGCGAGCGCAGCCGGCTCGAGCGCATCCGCCGCACCCTGCCCAATCTGGCCCGGCGCGATCGGCTCGCGGACCAGCTCGCGGCCCTGGGCGAGCTGCCCAGTCTGGCGGACGACTTCGCCAAGAAGCGCGAAGGGGCCAGCGCCGAACTCAGGCTCGCCCAGGCCGCGCGCACGGCCGCCGAGACCAGGGCGGCCGAACTGCGGGCGACGCTCCAGACCCTGCCCGTGCGCTTCGCGCTGCTCGACGAGGCCGATCTCATCGAGGCACTGCGCGAGCGCCTGGGCAGCCACCGCAAGGCATCGGCCGACCGCCCGGGTCTGGTCGCCCAGCGTCAGGCGCTGATCGCTCAGGCCGAGTCGCTCCTCGCCCGGGACCGGTCCGGCGAGTCGCTGGACCAGGCGCGGGCGCTGCGCCCGGTACTCGGCCGGCAGCGGCGGGTGACCGAGCTGGCCGGCGAGCGTGCCGCTTGCACCAGCCGGCACCAGGAGGCCGCGCGCCAGCTCGCCCGGCTGGACCGGGAGCTACCGGACCGGCGCGGGCTTCTGAGCGAGCTGGGTCAGGCCGAACCCCTGGCCGAACTCGAGCGCGCCCTCGATGCGGCGCGCCGCGCCGGCGATCTGGAGGGGACGATGGCCGAACTGAACCGGCGTCTCCGGACCCAGACCGCAGACCTGGAGCGCGATCTGGCCGGGCTCGGCCTCTGGTCCGGCGAGCTCGACGTCTTTCGTCGGCTCCCGCTGCCGGCCGAGGAGACGGTGGCGCGTTTCGCCCGCGACCTGCAGTCGCTGGCCGACGAGGAGCGGCGCGGCGAGCAGGAACGGGACGAGGCATTGGCCGAGCAGGCCCGGGCCGGCGAGTCGCTGCGCGCCCTGGAGCTTGCCGGCTCGGTGCCGAGCGAATCGGAGCTCGACCAGGCCCGCGACCACCGCGATCGAGGCTGGCGGATCATCAGGCGCCAATGGCTGGAGGGTGTGGATGTCGCCGACGAGGTCCATGCCTACGCCGGGACACAGACCCTGCAGGATGCCTTCGAGGGCGCGCTCGGCTCGGCCGACGAGGTATCGGACCGGCTCAGGCGCGAGTCGCAGCGGGTCCATGCCCGGGCGGCCGACCAATCCAGACTGGAGTCCAGCGCCCGGCGGCTCGAGGCCGCCGATACGGTCCTGGTGTCGGCTGTCGAACGGCGTCGGCACCTGCTGGCCGACTGGTCGGCCCTCTGGTCGCTTTGCGGACTGGAGCCGCTCCCGCCGCACGAGATGGCATCCTGGCTCGGCAAGGCGCTGCGTCTGCGCGAACGGATCGACGCGCTCGGCGCGCTGCGCCAGGAACGGGCCGGACTGTTCGAGGGCGCCGTCTCGCTGCAGGAGTCGCTGCGATCGGCGCTATGCGAGTTCGGAGATGCCCCGGCGGCCGATGCGACCGGTTTGGCCCGAATGGTCTCGCTGGCCGAGGCGCGTCTGGCCGACCTGGCAGACCGCGCGCAGCAACGCCAGAGGCTTGTCGAGGAGATCGCCGAACTGGAGCGGCACCGTGCGGATCAGGCGACCGAGCTGCAGGATCTCGAGGCCGAGGTCGCGCGGCTGACGGCCGACTGGACGCAGCTGATGGCCGAACTCGGACTGCCGGCCGAGACCGGCCCCGGCGAGGCGGCGGACGGCCTCAAGTCGCTGGCGCAAGTCCTCGAGCTGATCGATCAGGCCGATCAGCTCGGCGGGCGCATCTCGGGCATCGATGCCGATGCCGAGGCCTTTGCCGCGGAGACGCGGGCATTGGTGGACCGTCTCGCGCCCGAGCAGTCCGGCATCCCCTTCGACCAGGGACTGATCCAGCTCGGCGCCAGCCTGACCCGACAGCGCGACGACCACGCGCGGCGAGAAGAGATCCGGTCCCAGCTCGAGGGAGCCGAACATGAGGCGCGCACCCAGGCTACCAGGCTGAAGGCGGCCGAGTCGGTCTTGGCCGATCTTTGTCGTCAGGCCGGCTGCGCGGCCCCGGAGGCCCTGCCGGCGCTCGAGGAGCGTGTCCGCGAGCGCGGTCTGCGCTTGCGGGAGCTGGACGCGGTCGAGGCGGAGCTGCTCGAGGCCGGTGACGGTCTGGACATCGAGGCGCTCCGGGCCGAGGCGGCTTCGATCGATCGGGACGAGGTGACGGCCGCGCTCGCCGGACTGGAGTCGCGTATCGAGTCCGAGCTGCGACCGCGGCATACGGAATCGGTGGAGCGCAAGCTGGTGGCCGAGCGCGAGCTTGCCGCCATGGCCGGCGAGGACCGCGCCGCCGTCCTGGCCGACGAGGCCCAGGGATTGCGGTCCGAGATCCGTTCGGCCGCCGAGCGCTACGTTCGGGTCAGGCTCGCCGCCCGCATCCTGCGCGATGAGATCGAGCGCTTCCGGCGCGAGCACCGCGACCCCATCCTGGCCCGCGCCAGCCATTATTTCGCCCGGCTCACCTGCGGCGGATTCGCCGCCGTCGAAACCCACTTCGACGCCTCCGACGAACCGGTGCTGGTCGGACTGCGTGCCGAGGGCGAGCGGGTCGGGGTGGGGGGCATGAGCACCGGCACCCGCGACCAGCTCTACCTGGCCCTGCGGCTCGCGAGCCTGGAGCACCATCTGGAGCAGGTCGAACCCTTGCCCTTCATCGTCGACGACATCCTCATCCAATTCGACGACGCCCGCGCCAGGGCGACGCTCGCCGCCTTGGCCGAGTTCTCCGCCAAGACGCAGGTGATCCTCTTCACCCATCACCAGCGGGTGCTCGAACAGGCGGCCGAGTTGGACCCCCGTCAGGACCGGATCCTGGTCCACAGCCTCTAGCCGAAACCTTCTTGCGATGTCCGAGGAGCCGCTGACATGCCTTTCGCAAGGCATCCGACCCGATGGTCGTCGACTCCGGTTCGTCCTGAGCGGGCCGTCGTCGATCGGGTCCACGAAAAAGGCCCCCGCGATCGCGGGGGCCTTTTCTTTGGGGGCTAGCGGTGGTGCTTGGAGGTGGTGTCAGACACCGCCGATGGCGATCGGCGGCTGTTTGGGGCTGCCTGCGCCCTTCTCGGCTCCGCCTCCGCCGGCCGTGGGTGCGCTCGGCCGGCCCGGGTCGTCCTCGGGCTCGCGCATCGGGCGGCCTTCCATGATGTCGTCGATCTGCTCCTTGGTGATGGTCTCGTACTTGAGGAGCGCCTCGGCCATGGTGTGCAGCTTCTCCAGGTTCTCGTCGAGCAGCTGCCTGGAACGCTGGTAGTTGCGGTCGATGATGGTGCGCACCTCCTTGTCGATCGCCTGGGCGGTCTCGGGAGAGATCTGACGCTGCTGGGTCACGGAGCGTCCCAGGAAGACCTCGCCTTCGTCCTCGGCATAGGCCAGGGGACCCATTCCATCCGACAGGCCGAATCGGGTGACCATGTTGCGCGAGATGTCGGTCGCGCGCTCGATGTCGTTGGAGGCTCCGGTGGTGACGTACTCGGGACCGAAGATCATCTCCTCGGCGATGCGGCCGCCGAAGAGGCTGGAGATCTGGCTCTCCAGCTGACGCTTGCTCATGCTGTAGCGGTCACGCTCCGGGAGGAAGAGAGTGACGCCCAAGGCTCGGCCGCGCGGGATGATGCTGACCTTGTGGACCGGGTCGTGCTCGGGGACCAGCCGGCCGACGATGGCATGTCCGGCCTCGTGATAGGCGGTCAGCTTCTTCTCGTTCTCGGACATGACGATGCTGCGGCGCTCGGCGCCCATCATGATCTTGTCCTTGGCCTTCTCGAACATCTCCATCGAGACGTCGGTGTGCCCGGCGCGCGCGGCGAAGAGGGCGGCCTCGTTCACCAGGTTGGCGAGATCGGCGCCGGAGAATCCGGGGGTTCCGCGGGCGATGGTGCGAGCGTCCACGTCCTCGGCGATGGGCACCTTGCGCATGTGCACTTCGAGGATGGCGGCGCGGCCCGAGAGGTCGGGCAGTCCGACGACCACCTGGCGGTCGAAGCGTCCGGGACGCAGCAGGGCCGGGTCCAGCACGTCGGCGCGGTTGGTGGCCGCGATTACGATGATGCCCTCGGTGCCGGCGAAGCCGTCCATCTCGACCAGCAGCTGGTTGAGGGTCTGCTCGCGCTCGTCGTGTCCGCCGCCGAGTCCGGCGCCGCGTTTGCGGCCGACGGCGTCGATCTCGTCGATGAAGATGATGCAGGGAGCGCTCTTCTTGGCCTGCTCGAAGAGATCGCGCACGCGCGAGGCGCCGACGCCGACGAACATCTCGACGAAGTCGGAGCCCGAGATGCTGAAGAAGGGCACCCGTGCCTCGCCGGCGATGGCGCGCGCCAGCAGCGTCTTGCCGGTTCCGGGCGGGCCGACCATCAGCACGCCGCGCGGGATGCGTCCGCCGAGGTTGGAGAATTTCTGCGGGCTGCGCAGGAAGTCGACCAGTTCGCCGACCTCTTCCTTGGCCTCCTCGACCCCGGCGACGTCGCGCAGGGTGACCTTGACCTCACCCTCGGCATGCTGGCGGGCCCGGCTCTTGCCGAAGTTGAAGATGCCTCCGGTGCCGCCGCCGGAGCTGCGGCGCATGAACCAGATCCAGACCCCGGCGAGCAGCAGGAAGGGCAGCCAGGCGGCCAGGAGCTGCATGAAGACGCTCGGCTGCTCCGGGGGCTCGGCGCGGATGGTGACCGAGTTCTTCAGCAGGTCGCCGACTAGGCCGGGATCGCCCGGATCGTAGGTCTCGAAGCGAGAGCCGTCGGTGCGAACACCCTTGACCTTCTGGTCCTGGATGGTGACTTCGCGGATGGATCCGTCGGAGAGTTCTTGGAGGAACTGGCTGTAGCTCAGGTTGCGCGCCTCGATCTGGTTGGTCGTGGTGAGGCTGTTGAGCGACATCACCAGCCAGAAGGTGACGGCGATCCAGAGCAGGATGTTCAGGTTCTTCGCATTCATTCTTAGGGCTATCCTCGTTGACCTGATGCGCTATATCGTGGCATGCGACGATGATGCCGCGACCTCTAGGCGATACATCAGGGCGGGGTCTAGAAATCCAACAGTGCCCAAAACGCGCGGTTTCGGGGCGATCGGGGCCTAATCGTTGTCTCGGCAAATGATTGTCGGTTGATCGGAGCTTATCAGGTTTGAGAAAGGATTGGACTCTTGCTGGGGCGGCCTTGTTCCTCGTCTCATGGATTCTCATGGCGATTTGTGCTCCGCTGCTCGATTTGAGCCCGGATCGCGTCGATCTCACGGCCATTCTGGCGCCTCCGGGCGAGCTCACCCTGCTGGGAAACGACGATCTTGGGCGGCCGGTGCTGGATCGGCTGCTGGCCGGGGCGCGGACCTCGCTGCTGGTCGGCTTCGGCGTGGTTGCGGTCAGCGCTTCGCTCGGAACCTTGATCGGCGCGCTGTCGGGATTCGTCGGCGGGTGGCTGGATCTGCTGATCGTGCGGGTTCTCGATCTCTTCATGGCCTTCCCGGGCATCCTGCTCGCGATCGCCCTGGCCGGGGTCATGGGGCCGGGTATCGAGAACGTGATCGTCGCCCTGACGGTCGTCGGCTGGGTCGGCTATGCGCGTCTGGCTCGGGCCCAGGTGCTGACCCTGGTGCATCGCGACCATGTGGCGGCGGCGCGGGCGCTGGGATGCTCGGGCGGGGCCATCCTGCTGCGCCATCTGATTCCCTTGACGATCGCCCCCTTGATGGTCGAGGCGACCTTCGCCGTCTCCGGCGTAGTGGTCGCCGAGGCCAGTCTGTCCTTTCTCGGTCTCGGCGTGCAGCCTCCGGATGCCTCCTGGGGCAACATGGTGCGCGACGGCGTGTCCTATCTGCTGGTCGCGCCGCATCTGGTGGTCGCGCCCGGTCTGGCGATCCTGTGCGTCGTGCTCTCGGTGAATCTTCTGGGGGACGCCCTGCGCGATCGGTTGGACGTGCGCTCTCGGCGTTCCTGATTCGGTTCGCGCCTCCTGGGCTCGCGACAGCTCTGACCCTGTGTTACAACTGGCGCCATATGATTCCTGTCCGCCTCGCTCAATGACCAGGGTTCCGACGATGCCGCCGTTCTCGCGCCCCGTTCTTCACCTCTTCGCTCGGATCCGCTGAGGTGTCGCTCGGTCCCATCATGGTCGATCTCGCCGGAACGGAGTTGACGGCGGAGGATCGGGATCTGCTGCTCCATCCCGCGGTCGGCGGGGTGATCCTCTTCTCGCGCAACTACGATTCGCCCGCTCAAATCTCCCGCCTCACCTCGGACATCCATGCCCTGAGGGAACCGCGCCTCCTGGTCGGCGTCGATCAGGAGGGCGGCCGTGTGCAGAGGTTTCGGGAGGGTTTCACCCGATTGCCACCCGCGGGGCGGTTCGGCCGGCTCCATGCCTCCGATCCCGCCAAGGCACGCCGGGCCTGCGAGTCGGTCGGCTGGCTGATGGCGGCCGAGCTGCGGTCGGTCGGCGTGGATTTCAGCTTCGCCCCCGTGCTGGATCTGGATCGGGAAATCAGCCGTGTGATCGGCGACAGGGGGTTCGGCCGCGAAGTCCAGCAGGTCTGCGAGCTGGCGGCGGCCTGGGTCGAGGGTGCGCGTGGAGCGGGCATGGCCGCGGTCGGCAAGCATTTTCCCGGGCATGGGGGCGTCGGCGGCGATTCGCACCTGGAGCTGCCGACGGACGAGCGGGCATTCGCCGATCTCGAGATGGAGGATCTGGTGCCCTTCCGGCGTCTGATCGACCGCGGCCTGGAGGCGATCATGCCGGCCCATGTCGTCTATCCGCGGATCGCGCCCGAGCCGGCCGGTTTTTCGCCGCGCTGGTTGAGGGATATCCTGCGCGGCCGTCTCGGCTTCGAGGGGGTCATCTTCAGCGACGATCTCAACATGGCGGCGGCCGGGGCGGGTGGCGATTATCCGGAGCGCGCGCGGGCCGCGGCCGAGGCGGGTTGCGATATGCTGCTCATCTGCAACAATCGCCCGGCCGCGCTCGAGATCGTCGATGCCTTCGGCGAACGTCGCGAACCGGCCTCGCATCTGCGCCTGCTGCGCATGCATGGTCGTGGCCGGGTGGATTTCTCGCAGCTGCACGAGTGCCCCGAGTGGCAGCGCGCGCTGCGCTACGTGGCCGAGCTGGAGGAGCTCGAGACGCTCTCGCTCGGTCTGAACGACCCTACAGATCCGGAGAACGCGGGATGAAGCTCGATTCGCAAGACTATGCCGCCATCGCCGGCCGCGCCGAATGTCTGGTGACGGCCGACGAGATGGAGGCGGCCCTCGATCGCATGGCGGCGGAGATCACGGAGCGGTTGGCGGGGAAGGATCCGCTGGTGTTGTGCGTCATGACCGGGGCCGTCATCGTGGCCGGTCTCCTGCTGCCTCGGCTCAATTTCCAGCTCCGACTCGACTACATCCATGCCAGCCGTTATCAGGGTACGACCAGCGGGGGCGAGATGGCCTGGCGCTACCGTCCGTCGGATGCGATTCGCGGCGAGCACGTGCTGGTGCTGGACGACATCCTCGACGAGGGGATCACCGTCGACCAGGTCGTGCGCGCCTGCCGCGAGGACGGCGCGGCCAGCGTCCATTCGGCCGTCCTGGTCGAGAAGATCCGTCCGCACCAGTGCGAGGTCGATGTGGTCGGCGTCAAGGTTCCGGACCGTTATCTCTACGGCTATGGGCTCGATTACAAGAATTATTTCCGCAATGCCCCGGGGATCTATGCGGTTGCCGATCAGGATATGTAGTCTCCGGGCGCGTCCGCTCTATTTGTCAAAATATCAATATAATTAAAGGCTTTTTGACTATTTTGCGTCTTTGGTATACATCCTCCGGGGAGGATGCGGCTCCCATCGCAGAGCCGCCCCAGCGTCGGCCGCGTCGCCCCGTCTCCATGGCGTGGGCGCTATAGCGGCCTTTTCATATTGCCGCCATAACCCGGAGCGAGAATGTCCACGACGACCCTGGAGACTTACCGCAATACGCATGCCGAGCTGCGTCAGATGATCGAAGATCTCAATGCGATCATGACGCCGGAGATGCTGAAGATACGACCCAATGCCAAGACGGCCTACGAGCTGCTTTGCGATCTGGGGATGAAGGTGCGGGCGCACCTCTCCGACGAGGACCGCTCGCTCTATCCGACCCTGCTGATTCACGAGGATCCCAGGGTCAAGTCGATCGCCTGGGGATTCATCAGTGGCGAGAAGCCGCTGCGCAAGCTGTTCGACGACTATCACAAGCGCTGGCTGAAGAATTGCGACTTCAATTTCTCCGATGAATTCATGGCCGAGACGCGCGAGGTCTTCGAGATGGTCGCCAGTCGTATCGACCGCGAGGAGCAGGTGCTGCTTCCGAAGCTGGTCGAGATCGGTGTGTTTCAGGAGGCCGCTCGACCCGGCTCGTAAAGCGACTAAGGTTCGATTTTCCAAGCCGATTGTCGGCCGGCGCCGATCGTGGCGCGGGTTTGGCAACCCGTGCGCTCTCCGGTAGACTTGCGTGTCTTTATCGGTCGTGGTGGGCGCATGTCTCTTCTCGCTATCATCGGGGGCTCGGGTTTTTCCGGGCTGTCATCTCTCGCGGTTACGGAGTCTCGGTCGGTGGATACGCCGTACGGCGAGACCTCCGCCCCGGTGGCCCGTGGTCGCTTGGGGGATTCCGAGGTCCTGTTTCTGCCCCGGCATGGGGCGTCCCACCATCTTCCGCCTCACCGCATCAATTATCGCGCCAATCTCTGGGCGCTTAAACACTGTGGTGCCGAGCGCGTGGTCGCCTTGGCCGCGGTCGGCGGGATCACGGAACGCTTCGGTCCCGCCGTGCTGTCGGTGCCGGATCAGATCGTCGACTATACCTACGGTCGCGAACATACCCTGTACGACGGGACCGCTGGCGGCGTGGAGCATATCGATGTCACCGAGCCCTACTGCGGGGCGCTGAGGCAGTCTCTGATTCGGGCGTGCGAGCAGGTTGGCTGCGAGGTCGTGGCGGGCGGGACCTATGGTGCGACCCAGGGGCCGCGGCTGGAGACGGCAGCAGAAATAAGACGATACGAACGCGATGGCTGCGACATGGTCGGCATGACCGGCATGCCTGAAGCGGCGCTTGCGCGGGAGCTGGGCTTGTGCTATGCGAGTTTCGCGTTCGTCGTCAACTGGGCCGCCGGTAAGAGCGGCACCGTCATTACCATGAAGGAGATCGAGGACAACGTGACCCTGTGCTCCGAACGGATTCTGCAGATTCTGCTGGCGCTGGCGGCGTGTCGCTGATCGGCCGGGCAGTTCAGGACTCGATGGGTCATCGGCGCGTTGAACGGTTCATTTCTATAAGCAGGTTCAATTTTCAAGCAAGCTCTTGAGGAGTATTCATCATGGCTAATGCGGACAACGCGGCCCCTCGTTCGTCGCTGGGCTGGCTATCCAGGCTCGTGCTCTGGGGGGTGGTCATCGCCTTCGGCTATCTCTATCTAAGCTCGATCGACCGTGAGGCGGGTACGCCGACCACCGAGGCATTCATGGATTCGCTCGCGAAGCTGAGCCCGATCCCAATCAATGTCCTGCCCGACTCCTCGCATGACGCGACTGCGTCCGCTGCGGCGGCTGGAACCTCGAAGTCCGCGGCCGACGAGCCCAAGGCTGCATCCGTGAGTTCGGCTGATCGGGAACCGGTTCGAGAGACCGAATCCTCGGTCTTCGCCGACTCCTTGATCCGTCAGCACCCAGCCGCCGCCCCGACCGCTCCGCAGCACGCGCCTCAGGCTGCCGTCCCCGCTCCGGTGGCTGCCGTGCCGCCATCCATGCCTCGTGCCGTCCCTGCGCCGTCTTCGGCCGCTGCGGCTCTTGAGCCCCAGGCTCCGGTTGCCGATCCCGCTCCCGCTGCGGCCGCTTCTCAGGCGTCCCCGCGCTCGATGCCTCCTGCGGCCCGCTATGACTGGGAGGCCATCGAGAAACAGCGTGCCGAGGTCATGGCTCAGTACGAGGCGATGCGCCGCGAGGCGGACGAGCGCATGCGTCAGCAGTGGGAGCAGATGCGGACCTATGCGCCGGCCGCTCCTTACGGCTATCCGGGCTACACGCCAGTCTATCCGCCTGGCGCATACGCTCCCGTGCGCTGATTTTCCGTTTTCGGGCGGCGGGCTCGTGCTCGGGCCTGTCCGCCAGGAGCCCCGTCGGTGCTGCTCCGTGTCTGGCGCCAGGAGACGGTTCGCCGCCCCTGGCGCTGGATTCTCGTGTACTTGCGGTGTTGCAGTGAGAGGGGAGCTCGGATATACTTTCAACGCTTAAAGAGGAGGCAGAGAAAGAGATATCACGCTCGCCGTCCATGAGGCCCCGTCACGGGGTTTTTTTGTCGCTCGCGAATCGCGGTCGCTGGGTCTGGGCCGCCGTGAGGCGCTTCAGAGGTTGGGCCGATGGCCCAATTTTTGTTTCTATGGGGCGGATCATGCAACCTGCAGACAGTCATCTCACCACGCTGGCGCGTGGGGTCGTCGAATCCATGGGGTTCGAGCTCGTCGGAGTGGAGTTCTTTCAGCGCGGAACCGCTGGTGCGACGCTGAGAGTCTATATTGATCACGAACGCGGCATCACGCTCGACGATTGCACTGCGGTGAGTCATCAGCTGAGTGGCGTACTGGATGTAGAGGATCCCTTGCCGGGGCATTACGACCTCGAGATCTCCTCGCCCGGATTGGACCGGCCCCTGGTGTTCTCCGAGCACTTCGCGCGCTTCGCGGGTCACCGGATCCGAATTCGGTTGGCCGAAAAGCTCGAGGGGCGGCGCAAGCTGGATGGGCTCCTTCAGGGTTGCGAGGACGGCTTGGTGGTTCTGGAGTCCGAAGGCCGTCGTTGGGAGGTTCCGTTCGAGTCGATCGAATCCGCGCGCTTGGTGCCCGAATTTTGAGGGCGACCGATCTTCCTCGGATGCTTCCGGGTCGCATGTTCTAGAGTTGGATATAGGTGGAATGAGTAAAGAGATCTTACTGGTCGTTGAGGCCGTTTCCAACGAGAAGGACGTCCCCGAATCCGTGATCTTCGAAGCGATCGAGGCCGCCCTGGCATCGGCGACCCGTAAGAAGCACGGTGGCGAGATCGATGCGCGCGTCGTCATCGACCGCAAAACCGGGGACTATCGTACCTATCGTCGCTGGGAAATCGTTCCGGACCCCGAGCAAGGGGTGCTGGAGGCGCCTGCGCGTCAAATCACTCAGTCCGCCGCCGAGATTCTCGAGCCGACCCTGGGGCTCGGCGATTTCATCGAGGAAGAGATCGAGTCCGAGCTGTTCGGCCGTATCGCGGCCCAGACGGCCAAGCAGGTCATCGTTCAGAAGGTGCGCGATGCCGAGCGCGCCAAGATCGTCTCCGCCTTCGCCGAACGCAAGGGCCAGCTCGTCACGGGGATCGTCAAGAAGGCCGAGCGCGGCACCATTCTGCTCGATCTGGGCAACAACGCCGAGGCGCTGGTGCCGCGCGACCATGTCATCCCGCGCGAGTCGGTGCGTCCCGGAGATCGTCTGCGCGGCTATCTCTACGACGTGCGCTCCGAGTCCAAGGGGCCCCAGCTGTTCGTCAGCCGGACCGCCCCCGAACTCCTCATCGAGCTCTTCAAGCTGGAGGTTCCCGAGGTCGGCGAGGGCTTGATTCAGATCCTCGGCGCGGCGCGCGATCCCGGCTCGCGGGCGAAGATCGCCGTGAGAACCGCCGATCCCCGCATCGATCCGGTCGGGGCCTGCGTCGGTATGCGCGGCTCTCGCGTCCAGGCGGTCTCCAACGAGCTCAACGGCGAGCGCGTCGACATCATCCTGTGGGATGAGAATCCGGCTCAGTTCGTCATCAACGCCATGTCGCCCGCCGATGTCGTCTCCATCGTGATCGACGAGGACGCGCGCAGCATGGACGTTGCCGTCAAGGAAGAGAATCTCGCCCAGGCCATCGGGCGCTTCGGCCAGAACGTGCGTCTCGCCACCCAGCTCAGCGGCTGGGAGCTCAACGTCATGAACGAGAAGGATGCGGCTGCCAAGAGCGAGCAGGAGGCCCGCCGCTCGGTGCAGTCTTTCATGGATCAGCTCGGCGTCGACGAGAATCTGGCGACTCTGCTGGTCGAGGAGGGCTTCTCGAGCGTCGACGAGGTGGCCTATGTTCCGCTCGCCGAGATGCAGGCGATCGACGAGTTCGATGACGAGACCATCGAAATGTTGCGCGAGCGCGCAAAAGACGTCCTGTTGACTCGCGCCATCGCCTCGGAGGAGGGCGACACCCCGCAAGCCGTGGGTGACCTTCTCTCGCTCGAGGGGATGGACGAAGATCTTGCCGACGCGCTGGCAGCCCGAGGTGTCGCCACCCTGGATGATCTCGCCGAGCAGTCGGTTGATGAGCTCATGGAAATCGAGGGGATGGACGAAGAGCGGGCGGCGCGCTTGATCATGAAGGCACGCGAACCCTGGTTCGTGGATGCCCCAGAGGAATAGAGGTATAAAGGTCAGTCCATGAGTGAAGTCACGGTCAAGCAACTCGCCTCCACGGTCGGCATTCCGGTCGAGCGACTCCTTACCCAATTGAACGAGGCCGGCATCAGCGCGAGCGGTGCCGATTCCAAGCTGACGGAGCAGGAGAAGCTCCAGCTTCTCGGCTATCTGCGACGCAGCCATGGCAAGGACGAAGAGGATGCGGCCGCGGCTCCCAATCAGGTGACGCTCAAGCGCAAGTCGGTCAGCGAACTGCGTCAGCCGACCGCCGCCCCGCGCAGCGGTACGGCCGGAGCCAGACCGGCTCCGACACCGCGCAGCGGCAAGACGGTGAGCGTCGAGGTGCGACGCAAGCGCACCTATGTCAAGCGCGGGGACGAATCGTCTTCGGGATCTTCGCGTCGTCAATCCGGCGATCGCTCCCGTCCGCAGCGCGAGCGTGCCGCGACGGCGAACGCGGTCTTCGACGAGGCGCGCCGTCGCGCCGAGCTCGAGGCGATGCGCGCCGAGCAGGAGGCGCGTCGTCTCGCCGAGCAGGAAGAACAGGAGCGTCGTGCCCGCGAGGAGGAGCAGCGCCGACGCGAGGCCGAGGAAGCCCGTCGCCAGGAAGAGGAGGCGCGTCGCGCCGCCGAGGAAGAGGCGCGCAAGAAGGCCGAGCTCGAGGCCGCCGACCGTAAGCCCGCGGAACGCAAGCCCAGCGAGCGAGCCGAGTCGCCGAAGGCCGACAAGGGCGAGGGCGAAGCCGGATCGACCGGGGCACGCCGCGCGGACAGCGCGCGTCCCAAAAAGGGCGTCAAGAAGACTGTCGAGCCGGCCGAGAAGGAGCGCGCGGCCAAGAAGGGCGTGCGCAAGGAGGGCGGCCGGATGCGCGATGTCGACGTCTCCACGCGCACCGATTACGAAGAGGTCGATGGGTCGGCCGGGTCCGGTCGTGGTCTGCGTCGCAAGAGAAAGTCGCTCAAGCCGCAGTTGCAGGACAAGCATGCCTTCCAGAGACCGACCGCGCCTGTGGTGCGCGAGGTCGAGCTCCCGGAGAGCATCTCGGTCGGCGAGCTGGCCAACCGCATGTCCGTGAAGGCATCCGAGGTCATCAAGGAGCTCTTCAAGCAGGGCATGATGGTGACCATCAACCAGAACCTGGACCGCGACACCGCGACCATCGTGGTCGAGGAATTGGGTCACAAGGCGGTGGTCGCCGACGAGCGCGATGCCGAAGGCACCTTGCTCGACGACCTGCAGGAGCAGGAGGGCCAGTTCGAGGCGCTGCAGCGTCCGCCCGTGGTGACCATCATGGGTCACGTCGACCACGGCAAGACCTCCCTGCTCGACTATATCCGCCGTACCCGGGTCGCTTCCGGCGAGGCCGGCGGCATCACCCAGCACATCGGCGCCTATCACGTCGAGACCGATAAGGGCACGGTGTCCTTCCTGGATACCCCCGGTCACGCCGCCTTCTCCGCGATGCGTGCCCGTGGCGCTCAGGTGACGGATATCGTCATCCTGGTCGTGGCGGCCGACGATGGCGTCATGCCGCAGACCATCGAGGCCATCCATCACGCCCGTGCGGCCGGCGTTCCGCTGATCGTCGCCATCAACAAGATGGACAAGCCGGAGGCCAATCCGGATCGGGTCATGCAGGAACTCACCCAGCACGAGGTGGTTACCGAGGAGTGGGGCGGCGATACCATGATGGTCAAGGTCTCGGCCAAGGCCGGTACAGGTATCGACGAGCTGCTCGACGCGGTGCTGCTGCAGGCCGAGGTGCTCGAGCTCACCGCCCCGGTCGATGGCCCCGCCCGCGGCGCCATCGTCGAGTCGAGTCTGGACAAGGGGCGCGGCCCGGTCGCGACCGTGCTGGTCCAGTCCGGCACCTTGAATCGGGGCGACGTCATCGTCAGCGGCGGCGAATATGGCCGCGTGCGCGCCATGTTCGACGAATCGGGCACCTCCATCGAGTCGGCCGGTCCCTCGATTCCGGTCCAGGTGCTGGGTCTCTCCGGCACGCCCAATGCGGGCGACGACGTCATCGTGGTCGACGACGAGCGCCGTGCCCGCGAGGTCGCCGAGTTCCGTTCGGCGCGGACGCGTCTGAGCCGCTTCGAGGAGCAGCGCGGCGCCAGCCTCGATCAGCTCTTCTCCCAGCTCAAGGAGGGCGAGCAGAAGTCGGTCAACCTCATCGTCAAGGCCGACGTGCAGGGCAGCCTGGAGGCGCTCAAGGACAGCCTGATCAAGCTCACCAATGACGAGGTCAAGGTCACCATCGTGTCCTCGGGCGTCGGCGGCATCACCGAGTCGGATGCCAACCTCGCGGTGACCTCCAACGCCATCATGCTCGGCTTCAACGTCCGTGCGGACGCCTCGGCCCGACGCGTGGTCGAGGAGAAGGGGATCGATCTGCGCTACTACAGCATCATCTACGAGCTGATCGACGACGTGAAGCAGGCCATCTCCGGTCTGCTCAGCCCGATCGTCACCGAGGAGATCATCGGTCTGGCCCAGGTGCGCGACGTCTTCCGCTCCTCCAAGTTCGGTGCGGTCGCCGGCTGCATGGTCGTCGAGGGCGTGATCCGTCGCAACAACCCGATCCGTGTGCTGCGCGACAACGTCGTCATCTACGAGGGCGCGCTGGAATCCCTGCGCCGCTTCAAGGACGACGTCAGCGAGGTCAAGTCCGGAACCGAATGCGGTATCGGCGTCAAGAATTACAACGACGTCCAGTCCGGCGACCAGATCGAGGTCTTCGAGCGCACCGAGCGGGCACGCGTCCTGTGAGCGAGCGCGAATTCGATCGTACCGAGCGGATCGGGGCCGAACTGCAGCGTTCGCTCTCGGTTCTGGTCCGCGACCAGGTGAAGGATCCGCGGCTTGCCAACATCACGGTTCACGAGGTCCGGGTGACGCGCGATCTGGCGCATGCCAAGGTGTTCTTCACCTGTTTTCCGGACGACCAGGAATCCGAGACCCAGGAGCGTCTGCTCAACGGTCGCCTGTCCGGGTTCCTGCGTCACGCGCTGACCAAGGAGGTGCGTCTGCGGACGATTCCGCAGCTGCATTTCGTCCACGACAGCTCGATCGCCTATGGCGAGCGACTCTCCACCTTGATCGATGCCGCCGTCGGCGATTCCCACGGGACCGAGTCTCCGGGCGCGGATACCGCGCTCGACGCGGATCGGGAGGGCTGATCCCATGGGACGCCGTCGTCATTCGGGACGCAACATCACCGGCATTCTCCTGCTGGACAAGCCGCTCGGTCTGACCTCCAACGAGGCGCTGCAGCGCGTCAAGCGGCTCTACCGTGCCGCCAAGGCGGGACACACCGGAAGCCTCGATCCGCTGGCCACCGGACTGCTTCCCTGCTGTCTCGGGGATGCGACCAAGTATTCGGCCTTTCTGCTGGACGCCGACAAGCGCTACCGCGTTCGCGTCCGGCTCGGCGTCACCACGACGACGGGCGACGCCGAGGGCGAGATCGTCGAGACGCGCCCGGTCGAGGGCGTCGACGAGGCCCGGCTGCACCAGGTGCTGAGCGGTTTCCTCGGAACCATCGATCAGCTGCCGCCCATGTATTCGGCGGTCAAGCATCAGGGCCAGCGTCTCTACAAGCTGGCCCGCGAGGGTGTCGAGGTGGAGCGCCAGCCGCGCCAGATCGAGATCCATGCGCTGGAGCTGCTGTCGGTCGATCTGCCCGAGATCGAACTCGATGTGCACTGCTCGAAGGGAACCTATGTGCGCACGCTCGCAGAGGACATCGGCCGGGAATTGGGCTGCGGGGGACACGTGATTCAGCTCCGACGCACCGGCGTCGGTCCCTATACCGAATCGGCGGCGCCTTTCGTGACCATGGATCAGCTGGAGACCCTGGCCGAGGACGAGACGCCGCAGCGTCTCGACGGGTTGCTGCTGCCGCTGGATTCCGCGCTCGGACACTGGCCCTCGGTTCGCCTGTCGGCCGACGCGGCCTTCTATCTGCGCCAGGGTCAGGCGGTTCTGGTGCCTCAGGCCCCGACCGAGGGACTGGTCCGACTCTATGATCCGTCCGAACATTTCATGGGCGTCGGCTGCATTCTGGACGACGGCAAGGTTCAGCCCAAACGATTGATCTGAGTCGTCTGTCACGGCCTCGGGCCGTGATTTTTCATAGATTCGGCGCTCATCCCATTCATCGAATTCAGTCTGTTTTCAACTCGGCCCGATATCCCTGAAGTCATTGTCGGGGAAGCGATTTCGGCCTTCACGGTGCGGATCCGGGCCTTTCGTTCGTCACTTAGCTAGATCGAGGAATCAATCAATGACAATGACTGCAGCGGACAAGAAGAAGATCGTCGAGGAATATGCGCGCGGCGACAAGGACACGGGTTCTCCGGAGGTCCAGGTCGCTCTGCTGACGGCTCGTATCCTTCAGCTGACCGAGCACTTCAAGGAGCACAAGCACGACCATCACTCGCGTCGTGGTCTGGTGCGCATGGTCAACTCGCGCCGCAAGCTGCTCGACTATCTCAAGGGCAAGGACTTGGACCGGTATCGCGATCTGATTGCGCGTCTGGGTCTGCGTCGCTAAGGTCCGTTCGACCCTGGCGAGCGTGGTTCTGCCGACCCGGGCTCGCCTTCCGTCCGCGCCGCGACCGGCGCGGGCGGCTCAGACAGCAGGCGCCGCCAACTCATCTCTCGCCGGCTCGAATCAGGGTCGCCGCGCACCAGGGTTCGACGCTCAGACGGCCCAAACATCCCGAGGATTTATCTGTGATACCCACTCCAATCGTTAAACAGTTCCAGTTCGGAAACCAGACGGTCAGGCTGGAAACCGGCGAGATCGCTCGCCAGGCCGACGGCGCTGTCATGGTCGACATGGACGACACCGTGGTCCTGGTCACAGTGGTCGTCGACAAGCGGCCCGGTGCCGAGCGAGATTTCTTTCCCCTGACGGTCGACTATCAGGAGAAGACCTATGCCGCCGGCCGGATTCCGGGCGGCTTCTTCCGTCGCGAGGGGCGTCCGAGCGAGGGTGAGATCCTGACCTCGCGTCTGATCGACCGTCCGGTCCGTCCGCTCTTCGCCGACGGCTTCACCAACGAGGTTCAGATCATCGCGACGGTGAAGTCGCTGAACCCGGCGGTCAATCCCGAGGTCCCGGCCCTGATTGGCGCCTCCGCCGCGCTCGCCATCGCCGGCGTGCCCTTCAACGGGCCGATCGGCGCCGCGCGGGTGGGCTACAAGAACGGCGAGTACATCCTCAATCCGGCGGTCGTGGGTCTGAACCCGGACTCGGATCTGGACCTGGTCGTCGCCGGTACCGACAAGGCCGTGCTCATGGTCGAGTCCGAGGCGCGCGGTCTGTCCGAGGAGGTCATGCTGGGCGCCGTGCTGTTCGGCCACGAGCAGATGCAGGTCGTCATCGAGGCCATTCGCGAGCTTGCGGCCGAGGCCGGCAAGCCTCAGATCGAATGGACGCCGTCCGTCCCCTCGCCGGACCTGGCGGATGCGGTCGCCAACGCCTGTGGCGAGCAGATCGCCGCGGCCTATCGCATCAAGGAGAAGCAGGAGCGCTACAGGGCACTCAACGCCGCCCGCGCGGCCGCGGTCGAGCAGCTCTGCACCGAGGACGCCCCCTGGTCCGAGATGGCGGTCAAGGGCGCGATCGAGGCGCTCGAGAGCAAGACCGTGCGCGGATCCATCCTCGCCGGCAACCCCCGTATCGACGGGCGCGACGGCAAGACCGTGCGACCCATCACCATCCGCACTGGCGTGCTGCCGCGCACCCACGGCTCGGCGCTCTTCACCCGCGGCGAGACCCAGGCGATGGTCATCACCACCCTGGGCACCGAGCGCGACTCGCAGATCATCGACGCGCTCGACGGCGAGCGGCGCGAGCACTTCATGCTCCACTACAACTTCCCGCCATTCTGCGTCGGCGAGTCCGGCCGCGTGGGCAGCCCCAAGCGGCGCGAGATCGGTCACGGCCGTCTGGCCAAGCGCGGCGTGCTGGCGGTGATGCCGAGCATCGAGGAGTTCCCCTATTCGGTGCGCGTGGTCTCCGAGATCACCGAGTCCAACGGCTCGAGCTCAATGGCCAGCGTCTGCGGTACCAGCCTCGCCCTCATGGATGCCGGCGTGCCCATCAAGGCGCCCGTGGCCGGCGTCGCCATGGGTCTGATCAAGGAGGGCGACGAGTTCGCCGTCCTGACCGACATCATGGGTGACGAGGATCATCTGGGCGACATGGACTTCAAGGTCGCCGGAACCGCCGAGGGCATCAATGCCCTGCAGATGGACATCAAGATCGAGGGCATCACCAAGGAGATCATGGAGGTCGCCCTGGCCCAGGCGAAGGATGGGCGTCTGCACATCCTGGGCGAGATGAACAAGGTCATCGACACCCATCGTCTGGAGATGTCCGAGCACGCCCCGCGCATCATCGAGTTCAAGATCCATCCCGAGAAGATCCGCGACGTCATCGGCAAGGGCGGCTCGGTCATCCGTTCCATCACCGAGGAGACGGGCGCCACCATCGACATCAACGACGACGGCGTGGTCAAGATCTTCTCGGTCGAGAAGGCCGCGGGCGAGGAGGCCAAGAAGCGCATCCGACTCATCACCGCGGACGTCGAGGTCGGCAAGGTCTACGAGGGCAAGGTCGCGCGTCTCATGGACTTCGGCGCCTTCGTCACCATCCTGCCCGGCCGCGACGGTCTGGTCCACATCTCCCAAATCTGCGAGGAGCGCGTCCAGTCGGTCAGCGACAAGCTGAAAGAGGGCGACGTGGTCCGGGTCAAGGTCCTGGAGGTCGACAAGCAGGGCCGTATCCGTCTCAGCATGAAGGCGGTCGAACCGGGCGAGTGATCTCGCTCCGAGACGGGATCGAGACGTGAAAAAGGGGCCGAGAGGCCCCTTTTTCGTTGCGGAGGCGAGGTCAGCGGTTGGGACCGCGCCGCATCGTGAAGCCGGCGATCAGGACCGCGATGGCCACGATGAGGACGATCAGGGTCGCGAGCGCGTTGATCTGCGGCGAGACGCCCATCCGCACGCTCGAATAGACGACCATGGGCAAGGTGGTCGAACCGGGACCCGAGACGAAGCTGGCGATCACCAGGTCGTCGAGCGAGAGCGTGAAGGCCAGCAGCCAGCCCGAGAGCAGTGCGGGGGCGATCAGCGGCAAGGTGATCTGCAGATAGACGCCGAGCGGCCGCGCACCCAGGTCCATCGCCGCCTCTTCGAGCGAGCCGTCCATCTGGGCCAGCCGGGAGCGGACCACGACGGCGACGTAGGCCATGCTGAAGGTGATGTGGGCGATGGCGATGGTGGTGAATCCGCGGCCGTCCGGCCAGCCGATGGTCTGCTGCATGGCCACGAACAGCAGCAGCAGCGAGAGACCGATGATGACGTCTGGCATGACCAGCGGTGCCATCAGCAGCAGCTCGAAGCCGGTGCGTCCGCGGAAGCGTCCCTGTCTGACCAGCGCGTTGGCGGCGAGCGTGCCCAGCACCACGGCGACCGTGGCGTTGGTCGCGGCGATGCGCACGCTGAGCCAGGCGGCGTCGAGCAGTTGCTGGTTGTGCAGCAGCTCACCGTACCACTTGGTCGAGAA
Organism: Imhoffiella purpurea; assembly: GCF_000585215.1. Classification (GTDB taxonomy): domain Bacteria; phylum Pseudomonadota; class Gammaproteobacteria; order Chromatiales; family Chromatiaceae; genus Imhoffiella; species Imhoffiella purpurea. The sequence goes on from NZ_AONC01000009.1 coordinate 111,938, forward strand.
TCCCGACCAGACGGTGACCAGGCGCGATTCGTTGAAGGAGTAGAGGATCAGCAGCAGGATCGGCACGTAGAGGAAGGCGTAGCCGAATGCCAGGATACCGAGCAGGGGCCAGGAGCGGCGCTTCATGTCCGGCCCTCGTCCAGGTTTTGCTGCAGCCGCTGCATGAGGACGAATGGGATCACCAGCAACCCGAGCAGGACGATCGCGAGCGCCGAGGCCAGCGGCCAGTCCTTGTTGGAGAAGAACTCGGTCCACATCAGCTTGCCGACCATGAGGCTGCCCGGACTGCCGAGCAGATCAGGGATCACGAACTCGCCGACCACCGGGATGAACACCAGCATGCTGCCGGCGACGATGCCCGGCATGGAGAGCGGCAGCGTCACCCGCATGAAGGCGCGCAGCGGCCGGCATCCCAGGTCGGCCGCCGCCTCCAGCAGGGTCGGGTCGAGCCGGGTGAGATTGGCGTAGAGCGGCAGGATCATGAAGGGCAGATAGGAATAGACCACGCCGATGTAGACGGCCGTCTGGGTGTGCAGGATCTGCAGCGGCGTGTCGATGACGCCGAGCCAGAGCAGGAAGTGGTTCAGCAGCCCGTTGGTGTTGAGGATGCCGATCCAGGCGTAGACCCGGATCAGGAAGGAGGTCCAGAAGGGCAGGATGATCAGCATCAGCAGGGGGATCCGGTGCCGCTCCCGGGCGGTGGCGATGGCGTAGGCCATGGGATAGCCGAGCAGCAGACAGATGAGGGTGCAGACCAGGGCGACCCAGAGCGAGTTCAGGAAGGCGTAGAGATAGATGTCGTCTTCCCAGATGAGCATGAAATTCTGCAGATTGATCTGGATCTGCAGCAGTCCCTCCTCGACCCATTCCCACAGCAGGCGGTAGGGCGGCTGGGCCAGCGCCGGCTCGGACAGGCTGATCTGCAGCACGATGACGAAGGGCAGCAGGAAGAAGAGCCCCAGCCAGAAATAGGGGACGCCGATGTTCACCAGCCGGCTGAGCCGGCTGGTCTGGCGAGCTTGCATGTTCGGGGTCTGGTTCATGGGATCGAATCGCGCGCTGGCGTCATTCGGTGAGGACCACGCCGCTGGTGGGCGACCATTCGATGGCGACCTTCTGCTCCCAGGTCAGGGCCTGCTCGGTGCGGGGCTGGATGTTGGTGAGCGTCATCTCGACCAGGCGGCCCTCGTCGATGCGAATGCGGTAGATGGAGACGTCGCCGAGATAGGCGATGTCCTCGACGACCCCCTCGATCTGATTGACGGCCTCGGGATCGTACTGGGCGCAGAGCCGCATCTTCTCGGGTCGGATGGCGACGGTCACCGGCGTGCCGAGGGGGTGCGGCTGATAGCTGCGCATGCGGATGGTGAAGCCGGCGCCGGCCTCGACCAGGATCTCGTTGCCCTCGCTGGCCATCACCTTGCCTTCGAAGAGGTTGACCGAGCCGATGAACTCGGCCACGAAGCGGCAGGTCGGGAACTCGTAGATGGCGGTCGGTGTGTCGACCTGCATGATCTGTCCGGCCTCCATGACCGCGATCCGGGTCGACATGGTCATGGCCTCCTCCTGGTCGTGGGTGACGGTCACGAAGGTGATGCCGAGACGCTCCTGCAGATTCACCAGCTCGAACTGGGTGTTCTCCCGCAGGCGCTTGTCCAGCGCCCCGAGCGGTTCGTCGAGCAGCAGCAGCTTGGGGTGCTTGGCCAGGCTGCGGGCGAGGGCGACGCGCTGGCGCTGTCCGCCCGAGATCTGATCCGGTCGGCGCTTGCGCAGCGGGGCGATCTTGAGCAGGTCCAGCATCTCCGCGATCCGCTCCGCGCGCTCCCTGCGCGGAAGACGCTCCTGCTTGAGCCCGAACTCGATGTTCTGCTCCACGCTCATGTGCGGAAAGAGCGCATAGGACTGGAACATCATGTTGACCGGGCGCGAGTAGGGCGGGACCTGGGTCACGTCCACTCCGTCGATGAAGATCCGGCCCGTGGTCGGGTATTCGAGCCCGGCCAGCAGTCTCAGCAGGGTGGACTTGCCGCAGCCGGAGCTCCCGAGCAGGGAGAAGAACTCGCCCTTGAAGATGTTGAGGCTGACGTCGTCGACCGCGTAGACGTCGCCGAACTGCTTGGTGACGCGCTCGATGCGGACATAGGGCGCGGCCTTGGGATCCTGCCAGGGTTCGAGCAGGCGCCGGTCTGCGGGTACGGCCATGAAAACCTCTGGGTCCGCTCAGCGATCGGCCTTGAGCCGGGTCCAGAGCCGGTTCAGGTTGCGTATCTCGCGGTCGCCGCGCTCCTTGAGCGTGAAGAGGTGCGCCTTGACCTCGGGCGGCGGATAGATCCCCGGATCCTTGCGCAACTCGGCATCGAGCAGGGACGTCGCCGCCAGGTTGGGGTTGGCGTAGTAGACATAGTTCGAGATCCCGGCGATCACCTCGGGGTCGAGCAGATAGGCGATGAAGGCGTGCGCGGCGGCCGGGTTGGGGGCATCGCTCGGGATCGCCATCACGTCGGTCCAGAGCACGGCGCCCTCGCGCGGGATGCGGTAGCCGACCTCGACGCCCTTGCCCGCCTCCTCGGCGCGCGCCTTGGCCTGGAGCACGTCGCCAGAATAGCCATGGGCGACGCAGAGATCGCCGTTGGCGAGATCGCTGATGTACTGGGACGAGTGGAAATAGCGGATATAGGGATGGGCACCCTTGATCAGATCCGAGGCGGCGGCGAGGTCCTCCTTGTCGAGGCTGTTAGGATCCTTGCCCAGATAGGCGAGCGCGGCCGCGAACACCTCGGTGGCGTCGTCGAGCAGCGCGATGCCGCAGCCGGCGAGCTTGGATGCCTTGTCCGGATCGAAGACGAGCCCCCAGGTATCCAGCGCCGCTTCATCGCCGAGCGCTGCCCGAACCTTCTTCAGGTTGAGCCCGATCCCTGTGGAGCCCCACATGTAGGGAACTAGATAGCGGTGGCCCGGATCGATCTCCTCCAGGCTCTTCATGATGTCCGGGTCGAGCCGGTCCAGTCCGGCCAAGGCCGATGCGTCGAGCGGCCGATAGAGTCCGGCCTTGATATGGCGCGCGGCGAAGGGGCGCGCCGTGGGGAAGATGAGATCGTAACCACTGCTGCCGGCGAAGAGTTTGGCCTCGAGCACCTCGTTGGAGTCGTAGACGTCCAGCACGGGGTGGATTCCGGACCGAGACTCGAAGCCGGAGAGGGTGTCCTCGGCGAAATAATCGCTCCAGTTATAGAGGTGGACCTGTTCCTCGGCCTGGGAGGCGAACGGGACGCCGATCAGCAGAGACAAGGCCAGTGCCAGCGTCTGGTGGCTCATTGACAGAAATCGCAATGTGGTCTCTCCGTATGGGTTGAAACGGAACGATATCGACGGGCTGAATTGGAGCCCATCCAGCGGTGGGAGTCTATACGCGCGTGGGCGCAAGGCTAGCGCAAATGCGGCATGGCTTGCTTGACGAGATGAAGATGTCGGGCGAGGTCCTGGCGGCCCGCGGCCCTGGATGGCTGTGAAGGAATGGGGTCGGTCGGGTGGTGCTTCCCTTTGGTGGGAGGCGCGCATCCGAATCGATCGCTGGCTCGACCCGAATCCGGATGCGTGGAATGGGAGGCGATCTGTCGCTATTCGGTGTTGCCGAGCTGGCCGCGAGACGTGATTCCGGAGAGGGAGGCCGGGCGGTTGCGCCACCTCCCGATTCCGATCAGGCCCATGAGACTGGAGGTGAAGAGCCAGAAGGCCGCTGGAAGGGGTACGACGGCCTGAGTACCTTGCGTGCTCGCCCGAGGGCTCGGGCCGTCCCAGCTATAGACCATATCTTCGAGATAATAGGTTTCCTGAATCAGGTCGTTGGCGTCGTGATAGCTGCTCAGAAGCACGCTCGAGAATTTCGCGTCCGAGACGACACCCCAGAATTCACCTTGTAGATAGGGGATCTCATGAGATGAGATCACCTGCCCCGTCACGTCGAGCAGGCTGATCGCGACATGAGATCCATGGCCGGCAGGTGTCATGTCCCAGTTGCCGCCGATCGCGTAGGCCCCGCCGGAGATTTCGAAGGTCGTGGTGAGTTCCGCATAGTGATGGCTGGGTTTGGCGACACGATCTTTCCAGACTCCGCCGTCGTCTCCTGCGCCGTGCTCGGGTTGGTAGACGCCACCGACACGCGTCCGGTAGGTCAGTTCCGCGTTGAGCGTGGCGTCATTGAAATCCTCGGTCTGGAACGCGTGCGTCAGGGCCAGCACCTGCGACTTCCAGCTCGATTTGTCCGTGTGGACGATGGTCGAGGCGGAGATGTCTTGCGTCCAGGCCAAGATGCCCAACAGCGTCAGAAGGGCTGGATGGATTCTTGTCTTCATCGTCGTGATCTCTTCCGGTTCGTGTCCGCCGGTGAGGGCAGTGGCGATTTCACGAACGTTCCGACCTGCTCGGTTGAGTCGCTAACGGCCGTTTTCGAGCAAACATCAATTCCATCCGTGCAGAAGGCTGCAGTGAGGTTCGGTTGTCGGGTTGATCGTTGAAGGAATGTTGCTGAATATCGAGGCAGGATCCGCACCAATCCACCTTCTCTAAATCCATGCGGCTCTAGAGTCACTTGGCCCCGGTCAGGCGTCAGCTTATGAGGCGATTTTGTATCAACTTTGTTACATATGTGGGCATTATTTATGAAATGCAAGCCATGTATGGAGGGCGGTCCATCTGTTGGGGTTGGAGGTTGTCTCCTCTGGTCCCATAAAATCGTTGCGGATTTGTAATCGAGAATGATTAAGCTATGAGGACCGACGAGTTGACAGATCGCTCTCCGCCGACAGAACGTCAGACCTACCGGATCGGTGCCGTTTCCCGATTGACCGGCATTCCCGCGGATACATTGAGGGTCTGGGAGCGTCGTTATCATGTGGCGACGCCCGTCCGATCCGAAGCCGGCACCCGTCTGTACGACTCAGAGGACATAGGGCGTCTGACGCTCATCAAGCGACTGGTCGATCGCGGGGATGCGATCAGCAGCGTCGCCAATCTCTCTCTCGATGCCTTGCGAGAACGCATGCGCGGTGCAGAACTGGCCGGCCGTGCACCTGTCGTTCGCTCCCGGCCCTTGCGTCTTCTGGTCTATGGACCCTATCTCGGCGAACGTCTGCGCGCGGATTTGGCCGCTACCGAAGACTTCGAGTGTCTCGGGTTCCACAGCTCGCGCGAGGGTATCCTCTCGAACGATTGGGATCCGGCTCCGGATGTCCTGGTGCTCGAGTACCCCGCTTTGCACTCCGATCAGGTCGGCGAGGTCCATCGGCTTCTGGCCCGTTCCGGTGCCGCGCACTGCGTCCTCGTCTATGGCTTCGCCGGTCAGGGAGTGGTGGAGCAAGTGGTCTCCGAGCATCTGTCCGCGTGTCGCGCGCCCATTGGCCTGGCCGATCTCCGGCATTGTTGCCAGGGGCTTAGGTCGCAGCCGTCTCCGCAGCGGCATTCGCTCGAGCAGCTCGGAATCGATCTGGTCCGGCCGGCGCCATCGCCGCGTTACTCGGCGGAGGAACTCGCGGCCATTGCGGGCAGCCGTCGCAGTTCCTGCGACTGCTATCGTCATCTGGCCGATCTGATCGCCGGATTGTCGGCCTTCGAGTCCTATGCCCGGGGATGCGAGCTGCGTGGGGCCGAGGTCGACGCGTCCCATGCGCTCGTGCATGCGGGCGTGGTACAGGCGCGGGCGGTCCTGGAGGCGGTTCTGGAACGGTCCCTGGGCCAGGCCGACGGGGATGGTTGCGATATGTCTCCGAAAGACTGAACCGGATTCCGAGTTGGCGTAAAATGCCCCATTACGCACGCGCCCGCTTGAGTGTGTGTTCAGTCCAATCCACGACCCCTCGGATTCCACGTATGATTTCGCTCCTGGACTATGGCGCGGGCAATGTCCGCAGTCTGCGCAACGCCATACAGGCACTCGGATTCACGCTCACCGACATCGAGCGGCCGGAAGACATCCTCAAGGCCGAGCGTCTGATCTTTCCCGGCGTCGGTGCCTTCGGCGCCGCCATGGAGCGACTGCATCGGCTGGGCTATGTCGAGCCGCTCAAGGAATATCTCGCCGCCGACCGGCCCTTTCTCGGGATCTGTATCGGTCTGCAGAGCCTCTTCGAAGGGAGCGAGGAGTGTCCCGGCGTGGCCGGGCTCGGTGTGATTCCAGGCCAGATCCGCCGTTTCGATGCCAGCCGTCTGTCCGTGCCGCACATGGGCTGGAACGATGTGCGTGTCGAGAAGCCGTCGCCGCTCTTCGCCGGTTATGCCGGCGAGAAGCTCTATTTCGTCCACTCCTATCGCGCCGAGCCGAGCCCTGAAAACCAGGACTGGCGTCTGGCGACCACGGATTACGGCACTCCCTTCCTGAGCGCGGTCCAGCGCGGTCGGGTGGCCGCCGTTCAGTTCCATCCCGAGAAGAGCGGGGCGGCCGGACTGAGGCTGCTGGGCCATTTCCTCGCCGGCGACGAGGAGCCTTCGCTGGGCGAGGCCCGGGTTCCCGGAGCCGATACCTGTTTCGCCAAGCGCGTCATCGCCTGTCTGGACGTGCGGACCAACGATGCCGGCGATCTGGTGGTCACCAAGGGCGACCAGTACGACGTGCGCGAGGCCGGCGAGGTTCGCAACCTGGGCAAGCCGGTCGAGCTGGCGCAACGCTACTACGAGGATGGCGCGGACGAGGTCACCTTCCTCAATATCACCGCCTTCCGCGACTTCCCGCTCGCCGATCAGCCCATGCTGGAGGTTTTGCGGCGCACCTCCGAGCGGGTCTTCGTGCCCCTGACCATCGGCGGCGGCATCCGCTCCTTCACCGATGCCAAGGGTGTCAGCTATTCGGCCCTGGACGTCGCCGACGAGTATTTCCGCTCCGGGGCGGACAAGATCTCGATCGGTTCGGACGCGGTCCATACCGTCGAGCGATATCTGGAGCGCGGCGGCGTCAAGGATGGCGCGAGCGCGATCGAGCAGATCTCCGAGGTCTACGGCGCCCAGGCGGTGGTGATCTCGATCGATCCGCGCCGGGTCTACGTGGACTCGCCCGAGTCGACTCGCCATGTCACGGTCGAGACCGCGACGCCCGGTCCGAACGGCGAGCGTTACTGCTGGTTTCAGTGCACCGTCAAGGGCGGGCGCGAGGGTCGCGACGTCGACGCGGTCGAGCTGGCCAGGGCCTGCGAGGACCTGGGGGCGGGCGAGATCCTGCTCAACTCCATCGACCGCGACGGCACGGGGTCGGGCTTCGATCTGGAGCTGATCCGCGCGGTCAGCGAGGCGGTGAGCATCCCGGTGATCGCCTCCAGCGGCGCGGGCTGCGTCGAGCACTTCGCCGAGGTCTTCGCCGAGACAGGCGTCGAGGCGGCGTTGGCCGCTGGCATCTTCCACCGCCGCGAGGTGCCGATCGAGGCGGTCAAGTCCTATCTGCGCGAGCAGGGGGTCGAGATCCGAGCCTGATTCGGTTCATGTTCAAGCCGGCTGTCACGGTCGTCGCCCTCGCGCTCATCGGCGCCCTGGCCGGCTGTGCCATGCTCGGCGGGCCGAATGTCGGCTTCTCGTCGAGGGAGAAGGATTCGCTCGACGCTATCTCCCGGGAAGATCTGGTCATGGACATCTCGGCCTGCCACCTGCTGCGTGTCAGTCAGACCAACGATGTGGCTGCGACCGACGCGACCGTGATCGTCGCCACCGACCGCTATCGCATTCCGGTCGAGACCATCGTTTCCAGCGCCGACGATCTGCTTTTGGAGTATCGATCGGCCCCCGCCGATCTGATCGCGATCGCCACCGATGCCTGTCAGCGGCTGGCAGAGGAGACGGGAGTGGTTTCGGCCTTGGTGCGCTTCGAACCCAACGGCGAGCTCCGGACCTCCTGGCTGCGGATCGACGATGCCGAGATCCTGCCGGGATTCGCCAAGCGCACCATCGGCGAGCTGCGGCGGCGCCGGGCGATCGGCCTGGTCATCAACAGTCCCGGCGGATCCGTCTACGAGGCCAGGATTCTGGGACGTTATCTGAGGTCGAACGGTCTGCGCGCCGCGGTCGACCGGATCTGCGTCTCGGCCTGCGTCGACGTCCTCGCCGGCGGAGTGGAGCGTTACGTCACCCGAGACGCCAGGCTCGGTATCCACCAGAGCAAGGTCCCGAACCGCTACAGCAGTCACGAGGGCGGACAGCTCTATGTGGCCGACTCTTTCCTCTATCTGCGCGAGATGGGTGTCGATCCGGACGTCGCCATCGTCGCCGCCTCGGTGCCCAACGACAAGATCCTCATCATCCCGCTCGACGAGGCCCTGGCGACCGGTCTGGTCACGGGTATCGTCGAGGGCTTCGAGTAGCCCCGGGACGTGGCCTTTAGCCTGTCGATGGTTACCCGATCTGGCTTCAGGGCCGGTCCATGTACCGCAAAATTCTATTTTATCAATGCCTTGTTTGTTTTTTAATATTGACGATTAATATAATTGCCAATATTAATGGATAATAATTTCGTAAACTCCCGCCCGTTTTTCTGGCGGCATGTCTCGTAATCTTCCCTATATTCGGATCCCGCTCACGGCCATTGGGAACCCCGCGCTCGATGAGCTGGACTCATCGAGACTCTGTGCCGCGCTCTCCAGTTCGTCCTTCGCCGGTATACGCAGTTTATGGCAACTATCCTAACCGCCGTTGGCTTCATGGCCGCGCTCGGCCTGATTCTCGCCTCGATGTTGGTCGTGGCGAACAAACGGCTCTACGTCTATGAAGATCCTCGGATCGATCAGGTCGAAAGCCTGTTGCCCATGGCCAATTGCGGTGCCTGCGGCGCGGCTGGCTGCCGTCCCTTTGCCGAGATGCTGGTCAAGGGCGAGATCGAGCCGGGCAAGTGCACCGTGAATGCCAAGCCGATGAACCAGATCATCGCCGACTTCCTCGGAGTCGACCTGGGCGGCGGCGACAAACGGGTCGCCCGTCTGGCCTGTGCCGGCGGCGGCAATGTCGCCTACGTGCGTGCGACCTATGACGGGCTCAAGTCCTGCCGGGCCGCCGCCCTGGTGTCCGGTGGCGGACGCGGCTGCTCCTGGGGCTGTCTCGGCTTCGCCGACTGCGCCGAGGTGTGCGACTTCGACGCCATCTATATGAACGACCAGGGCCTTCCCGTGGTGATCGAGGACAAGTGCACCGCTTGCGGCGACTGCGTGACCGTCTGTCCCAAGGATCTCTTCAGTTTGCATCCGGCGAGCCATCGGCTGTGGGTCGCCTGCAAGAATCTCGAGTTCGGCGATCAGGCCGAGCACCACTGCGAGGTGGCCTGTACCGCCTGCGGTCGTTGTGCCCAGGACTCGCCCGAGGGCCTGATCCGGATCGAGGACAACCTGGCCATCGTCGACTACGCGAAGAACGATCTCGCCTCCAAGGTTGCGATCGAGCGCTGTCCGACGGGGGCCATTCTCTGGCTCGAGCAGGATGGGCGCGTGGTCAAGGGCCGGGATGCCCGCAAGGTGGTCCGCAAGGGAGCGCTCCCGGTGGCTTGACGAGCGGCCCGCAGCAGTGCCCGGAAGCGGCGGCCGGCCGCTTCCAGGCCCGATTCGAAGCACGCCGGGTGTGTGAGGTTCCTCTGCATGCGGTGACTGACGCAGTTTAGATCGGTAATTCGGCGGTGATCTGAAATCCGCCGGATCCACGAAAATCAGAATAATTCCCCTTCGTGCGCGGCCTTGATTTCATTGGCTCGGCTGGCGTCGTGGTGATTCAACACTGAGAGAAGGCCCATGTTCGGAAAGAAAGACGAAAAGCAGATCAAGTACCCCGGCACCCGTATGGCGATGGACGGTAACACCGCCGTCATCATGTGCGAGCGCGAGGCATCCGACGCCGCTGGCGCCTATCCGATCACGCCTTCGACCCAGATGGGCGAGTATTGGGCCGAGGAGGTCGCCAAGGGGCACCTCAATACCTCGGGCAATCCGCTGATCTTCGTCGAGCCCGAGTCCGAACACGCGGCCGCCGCCGTCACCGCCGGCATGTCCATGACCGGCCTGCGCGCGACCAACTTCTCCTCGGCCCAGGGCGTGGCCTTCATGCACGAGTCGCTCTACGCGGCGGTCGGCAAGCGTCTGCCCTATGTGCTCAACATCGGCTCGCGCGCCATTACCAAGGCCAGTCTGAACGTCCACTGCGCCCACGACGACTATCACTGCATCGACGACACCGGCTTCTTCCAGGTCTTCGGCAAGAACGCCCAGGAGGCCGCCGATCTCAACCTGATTGCGCGCAAGATCGCCGAGCTCACCCTGACCCCCGCCGCCGTGGGTCAGGACGGCTTCCTCACCACCCATCTGATCGAGCCGCTGATGGTTCCCGAGCGCGCCCTGGTCGACGAGTTCTGCGGCCGTCCGGACGACATCATCGAGTGTCCGACCCCAGCCCAGCGTCTGGTCTACGGCCCGACCCGTCGCCGCGTGCCCCTGGTGTGGGACGTCGACAACCCGGTCAGCTCGGGCACGGTGCAGAACCAGGACGCCTACATGCAGTCGGTGGCCTCGCAGCGTCCCTATTTCTTCGATCACATCGAGGAGATCGCCGATCAGGTGATGGACGAGTTCTACGAGCTGACCGGCCGTCGCTACGCGCGTGCCCTGGGCTATCGCTGCGAGGACGCCGACTATCTGCTCGTCGGGCAGGGCAGCATGATCGTTCAGGCCGAGGCCGTGGCCGACTATCTGCGCGAGACCCGCAAGCTCAAGGTCGGCGTGGTCAACCTGACCATGTTCCGTCCCTTCCCCGGCGATGTCGTCGCCAAGCTGCTGCAGGGCAAGAAGGGCGTCGCCATCCTCGAGCGCACCGACCAGCCGCTGGCCGAGGATCTGCCGATCATGCGCGAGACCCGCGCCGCGCTGGCCAAATGTCTCGAGAACGGCATGGCCGTCAAGGGCGAAGAGGCCGCCTTCCCGAACTATCCGACCTACAGGCAGGGCGACATGCCGCGTCTGTTCTCCGGCTGCTACGGCCTGGGTTCGCGCGATCTGCAGCCCGAGGGGCTGATCGCCGCGGTCGAGAACATGCTGCCCGAGGGCAAGCAGCGCAAGTTCTACTATCTCTCGATCGACTTCATGCGCGACGCCGCCGATCCCAAGGACGAGATCCGTCTGCAGAAGCTGCTCGAGGCCTATCCGAACATCGCCGACATGTCACTGCGCGGCAGCGAGAATCCGAACCTGCTGCCCAAGGGCGCCGTGACCGTGCGCATGCACTCGGTCGGCGGCTGGGGTGCCGTGACCACGGGCAAGAACCTGGCCATGACCCTCTACGAGCTGCTTGGCTACGACATCCGCGCCAATCCCAAGTACGGCTCGGAGAAGAAGGGTCAGCCGACCACCTACTTCCTCTCGGCCGCGCCCGAGCCGATCCGGCTCAACTGCGAGTACACCTATGTCGACGTGGTCCTGAGTCCGGACCCGAACGTCTTCACCCACTCCAATCCGCTCTCCGGTATCGATCAGGGCGGCAGCTTCGTCATCCAGTCCAGTCTGGAGAACGCCGAGCAGGTGTGGGCCAGCTTCCCGCCGGCCGCGCGCAAGTTCATCATCGAGCGCGAGATCCGCGTCTTCTATATCGACGGCTTCAAGATCGCCCGCGAGGAGGCCTCCAATCCGGAGCTCCAGTTCCGCATGCAGGGCAACGCCTTCCAGGGTGCCTTCTTCGCCGCCTCGCCGCTGATGGAGCGTTCCGGCCTCGACGAGAAGGGGCTGTTCGCCGCCATCGAGGAGCAGCTGCGCGCCAAGTTCGGCGCCAAGGGCGAGCGCGTGGTGCAGGACAACCTGCGCATCGTGCGTCGCGGCTTCGACGAGATCGTCGAGATCACCGACAAGCCGCTGGTCGCCGGCCAGCTGATGCCGCGCAAGGAGCCCAAGCTGCCGGTCATGCTCAAGACCCTGCCCGAGGGCGAGGGCCGCATCTCCGACGTGCACCGCTTCTGGGAGCAGACCGGATCCTTCTACGCCAGCGGTCGCGGCAGCGACAACCTGGCCGATCCGCACATGGCCCTGTCGCTGATGCCGGCCTCCACCGGCGTCTATCGCGACATGACCCAGATCCGCTTCGAATATCCCAAGTTCGTGCCCGAGAACTGCACCGCCTGCGGCAGCTGTTTCTCGGTCTGCCCGGACAGCGCCATCCCCGGCCTGGTCAACAAGATCTCGGACGTCTTCGCCACCGCCATCGCCCGCGTCGAGCGCGGCATGCCGACCCAGTATCTGCGCCGCGAGACCCGCAACGTCGAGAAGCGTCTGCGCGAGCTGGTCGAGGCTGCCGGCGAGACCGCCGACATGCGCGCGCTCATGGATCAGGCCGTGCTCGAGACCCTGGCCGCCTTCTCAGGCGAGCCGGAGCAGAAGGAGACCGCCGAGAAGGAATTCGGTCTCATGATGCAGGCCCTGGCGGACTACCAGTTCGCCATCACCAAGCCCTACTGGAGCAATCGCGAGAAGAAGCAGAAGGGCAGCGGCGGACTCTTCAGCATCACCGTCAATCCCTACACCTGTAAGGGCTGCATGGAATGTATCGAGGTCTGTAACGACGGCGCGCTGGTCGCCGAGCCGCAGACCGACGAGACCATCAAGCAGCTGCAGGAACGCTGGCAGTTCTGGCTCGACCTGCCCACCACGGATCCGGACTTCATCCGTATCGAGGACCTGGACGACAAGGTCGGCGCGCTTGAGACCCTGCTGCTCGACAAGAGCAACTACCAGTCCACCGTGTCGGGCGACGGCTCCTGCATGGGCTGCGGCGAGAAGACGGCCATCCATCTCTTCACCGCGACCGTAACCGCGCTCATGCAGCCGCGCGTCAAGCGTCATCTGGCCGAGATCGACGACCTCATCAACCGTCTCGAGACCCATGTGCGGCTCAAGCTCGCCGCCGGCATGGATCTGAGCAACAGCTCGGCCATCGCCAAGGCGCTCGACGCCCACAAGGACGGGGACCTGACCCTTTCGGGTCTGTCCGCCGAGCTGACCGATCAGCGCGCCCAGCCGGTCGATCCCGATTGGCTCAAGTGGGTCACCGGACTGCTCGACAAGCTGCGTCACCTCAAGGCCCAGTACACCGCGAGTCAGCCGCGCGCCGACATGGGCATCGTCAACTCCACCGGCTGCAGCTCGGTGTGGGGCGCGACCTTCCCCTACAACCCCTATCCCTTCCCCTGGTCCAACAACCTGTTCCAGGACTCGCCCTCCATGGCGATGGGTCTGTTCGAGGGCCACATGCGCAAGATGGGCGAGGGCTTCAAGGCCATCCGCCAGGCGCGCCTGGAACTCGAGGGCAAATTCAACGCCGCCGATCCGAACTGCAGCCTGACCTATTTCGGCTGGAAGCATTTCAGCGACGAGGAATGGCTGCTCTGTCCGCCGGTCGTGGCGGTCGGCGGTGACGGCGCCATGTACGACATCGGCTTCCAGAACCTGTCGCGCGCGCTCATGTCCGGCACCCCGGTCAAGATCCTGGTGCTCGACACCCAGAGCTACTCCAACACCGGCGGCCAGTCCTGTACCTCGGGCTTCATCGGCCAGATCGCGGACATGGCGCCCTACGGCAAGCAGTGGAAGGGCAAGACCGAGATCCGCAAGGAGATGGGTCTGATCGGCATGGCGCACCGCACCAGCTTCGTGCTCTCGAGCTCCGCCTCGCACCTGACGCACCTGCTGGAGGGCTATATCGACGGTCTCAACGCCCGTCGTCCGGCCCTGTTCAACGTCTACACCTCCTGTCAGCCCGAGCATGGCATCGGCGACGACATGTCGAACAAGCATGCTCGCATGGCGGTCGAGTCGCGCGCCTATCCGCTGTTCCGCTACGACCCGGACGCGGGCGCCAGCTTCGAGGAGTGCTGCTCGATCGAGGGCAATCCCGATGTCGAGGCCGACTGGATCGACTGGACCCTCAAGTACACCGACGAGAAGGGAGAGCAGGCCGAGATGACCGTGCCCTTCACCTTCGTCGACTTCGCGATGACGGAAGGCCGTTTCCGCAAGCACTTCCGCAAGGCGCCGCCGGAGACCTGGAACGACTCCATGCTGCCGATCGCCGAGTTCCTGGCGCTGGCCGATGACGACCGCGACGGTCTCTTCCCCTACATCTGGGGCGTCGACGGCAAGAACCGTCTGATGCGCGTCCTGGTCTCGCAGGAGCTGGTCGAGAGCTGCGAGGAGCGTCGCGACTACTGGACCCAGCTGCGCGGTATCTGCGGCGAGCTCAATAAGGTCGACGTCGAGGCCGTGCGCAACCAGGCCAAGGCCGAGATCGCCCAGAAGCTCACCAGCAGCCTGCTGGCCATGGCGGTCGGCGATGCCGGTGCACTGGCTGGGCTGACCGCTCCCGCCAACGGTAACGGCAACGGGGCCGGCGCGGGTCTGAACGGCTCGGGTAATGGCGCGGCGGCGGATTGGGAACCGGTGTGGGTCGAGACGCCCGAATGCACCGCCTGTGACGAGTGCGTCAACATCAACCCCAAGATCTTCAAGTACAACGGCGACAAGAAGGTCGAGATCGCGGATCCCAAGGGCGGTGCCTTCAAGGACATCGTCAAGGCCGCCGAGAAGTGCGCCGCCGGCTGTATCCATCCCGGCATGCCTTGGAACGGCTCCGAGGCCGGTCTGGACAAGCTGGTCAAGCGTGCGGAGAAGTTCCAGTAATCCGAGGCGTTAGGCGCCTTGCTCGAGGCCCTCTAGACTCCATCCCCGGTTGCCAGGCCCAGTCCTGGGGCCGGGTGGGTTAGGAGGCCGTTTGAAAATCCGACACTGGAGGTCTGGTCCGCACAGCGGGTCCTACCGAGGCGTGGACTCTAGGGTCCGCTGTGCGGACCGCTGGATGCGGGGAGTTCAGACGGCTTCCAAAGAGGCTACTGGGGGAGAAGAGGCACGCTGCTGATTCCCACACCGTCTCATCGGCGGAGGATTCAATCATGAAAGATCAATCGGCCGTACTGGATTCGAATCTTGCGCCCAGGGATGGCAAAGGTTCAGAACTCATGAAGCGCATGCAAAAAGGTCTCGTTCGTTTGTTCAATGGTCACAAGACCTTCGATCACGGCATCTATCCGATCGAGCACAAGGAGTTGACGGCGCACAAGCCGATCCGGCGCATGCCCTTCGCCGACGAACTCGTCATTCCGCTGCAGCAGCATAAGGGCCGTCCGGCCATTCCGCTGGTCAAGGTGGGACAGGAGGTGGTACGGGGCGAGCCGATCGCGGTCGCCGACCATTTCGTCTCCGTACCCATGCACGCGCCCGCCACCGGCGTGATCCGCGCGATCGGTCTGGCACCGACCGCCGAGGGTCCCAAGACCCAGGCCATCTATCTCAAGGTCTATCATGCCGCGAGTCAGGAGGTGCTCTACGACCTGGAGCGCGATCCCGAGCGGATGACCGGACAGGAGATCATCGAGGCGGTGCAGGACGCGGGGCTCGTGGGGCTGGGGGGCGGCGCCTTCCCCAGCCATGTCAAGATGAAACCGGCCGCGGGTCACGTCATCGAGACGGTTCTGGTCAACGGCTGCGAGTGCGAGCCCTATCTGACCTGCGACCATCGCATCATGCTCGAACAGACGGATGCACTGGTGCGGGGCATCATGATGGCGATCAAGGCGACCCGTGCCGAGCGTGCCATCATCGGTGTCGAGGACAACAAGTTGGACGCGGTCGCCCATCTGCGCGCCCGTCTGCCCAAGGATCTGCCCATCAGCGTCGAGGCGGTGCAGAGCAAGTATCCGCAGGGCGCCGAGAAGATGCTCATCAAGGCGCTGCTCGGCCGCGAGGTGCCGGTCGGTGGATTGCCCGCCGATGTGGGCGTGGCCGTGTTCAACGTCGGGACCCTGGCCCAGATGGGCGATCTGCTGCCCAAGACCCGAGGTCTCATCGAGCGCGTGGTCACGGTCAGCGGACCGGCGGTGAAGAATCCGGGCAACTTCCTGGTGCCGATCGGAACGCCGGTGCGCTTCCTGCTGGAGCAGGTCGGTCTCAAGGGGCCGGTGGGCGAGGTGATCCTCGGCGGGCCCATGATGGGCATGGCCGTCTCCTCGCTGGACGTTCCGGTTACCAAGCCGGTCTCGGGTGTCGTGGCGCTGGAGCCCGAGCACCCGGATCTGGGACAGCGTCAGGTCTATCCCTGCATCAAATGCGGCGAGTGCCTCAACGCCTGTCCCATCTCGCTCAACCCCTCCATGCTGGGCGAATTGGCGGTGGCCCGCGAGTACGAGTCGATGGCGGGCGAATACAATCTGGATCAGTGCTTCGAGTGCGGCTGCTGCGCCTATGTCTGTCCCTCGAACATCCCGCTGACCCAATATTTCCGCATCGCCAAATCGATCAACCGCGACGCGGCGGCCCGTCATTACGACGCGCGCCATCCGGACCCGCATCCGCATCACTACGACAGGCACAAGGACAACAAGACCCATCATTAGCCGTCAGTCACCGAACCGCTCGTTTCCGGCTCCCAGGCCTCGGCGTGGGAGCCGCCGCGCGGTTCGTTCCTCACCGCGTCCTGCGGGTACATTGTTATCCGCACATCGCCTCACCACTGACGAATAACCACTGACCACTCTCCAAATGGCTAAAGGCATCGAAATCAGGACCTCTCCCCACCTCAAGCGGGTGATGTCCGTCGACAAGATCATGCGCACCGTGGTGCTGGCGCTGCTGCCCATCTGCGCCTTCTCGGTCTACCAGTTCGGCCTCAGCGCGCTGCTGCTGCTGACCACGACCACGGCCGTTGCCGTCCTCACCGAGTGGTTCTTCGCCCGTGCGAGCGGCAAGGGCAACACGGTGTCCGACTGGTCGGTGGTCATCACGGGCCTGCTGCTGGGTCTGACCCTGCCGCCCGGCTTTCCGCTGTGGATGGCCGCGGTTGCCGCCTTCGTCGGCGTGGCGCTCGGCAAGGCGCTGTTCGGCGGGCTCGGCTACAACGTCATGAACCCGGCCCTGGTCGGCCGCGCCTTCGTGCAGGCCGCCTTTCCGGTCGCCATCACCACCTGGACGCCGGCCTTTGCGCCCGGTCGCTTCGCCGAGCTGATCCCGTCCACCCTGACGCTCCCCTTCATGCAGCCGATCCCGGTCGCCGACTGGGTTGCCGGGCTGCAGATGGACGGCTGGACCGGCGCCACGCCGCTGGCGATCCAGAAATTCCAGCACATCGAGCTGCCGGCCTCGGACGTCTTCACCGGCATGATCGCCGGATCGGCCGGCGAGACCTCGGCGCTGCTCATCCTCATCTGCGGTCTCTGGCTGGCCTGGCAGCGCATGCTCGACATCCGCATTCCGCTCAGCGTCCTGGCCGGGGCCGCGCTCATGGCCCTGCCGTTCTGGCTGCTGGACCCCGGCCACTATCCCAGTCCCTGGTTCGTGCTCAGTTCGGGCGGTCTCATGCTGGCGGCCTGGTTCATGGCCAGCGACATGGTCGCCTCCCCGGTGACGGCGCGCGGCGCCATCATCTACGGACTCTTCATCGGCATGCTGACGGTCGTCATCCGTCTGTTCGGCGGTCTGGTGGAGGGCGTCATGTACGCCATCCTGATCGGCAACGCGGTCGGCCCGCTGATCTCGAGCTGGACCCAGCCGCGCGTTTATGGCGCGACCAAGAAAGCGAAGGAGTCGGAGTGACATCATGACGGCCGATACCCAACAACAGACGCCGACCGAGACGCGCGTTCCGAGCACGCCCGCCTGGGCCATGCTGCGTACCCTGGGCGGCATCGCCCTGATCTCCGGTCTCCTGGTCGCGCTGGTCTATCAGTTCACCCTGCCGATCATCGCCGAGAACCAGCGCGTCCTGACCGAGAAGGCGGTCTTCCACGTCCTGCCGGAGGCCAGCGTCAAGCATGACTTCGTCATCACCGACAAGGGTGGGCTGGCCCCCGTCGGCTCGGGTGCCGAGGGCGAGGTCGTGTATGGTGGATACGATGCCCAGGGTCATCTGGTCGGTCTGGCGATCACCGGCGTCGCCGTGGGTTACGCGGGACCGATCCGGGTTCTGTTCGCCTACGACCCGGACTGCCGCTGTCTCACCGGCAGCAAGGTGCTGAGCTCGAACGAGACGCCCGGATTCGGCGACAAGCTGGACTTCGATCCCGTCTTTCTGAAGAACTTCGAGGAACTGGATGCCCGGCTCGACGCCGAGGGCAAGGCGCTGGCCAATCCCATCGTCACCGTCAAGCACGGCACCAAGAGCCGGCCCTGGGAGATCGACGGCATCTCGGGCGCGACCATCTCATCCAAGGCCATGGGCCGCGCCGCCAACGCGGCCGCCCAGCATGCCGTGCCGGCCATCGAGCGCGACCTGGCCTGGCTGAAGCAACAACACTGAGGCGAGACCAATGGCTGAATTGCCCGATACACGAGAGAAGCTGACCCCGGATACCTTCCTGCGCGGTCTTTGGGAAGAGAACCCGGTCTTCGTCATGCTGCTCGGCATGTGCCCGGTGCTGGCGGTGACCAGCACGACCATGAACGCGCTCGCCATGGGTCTGGCGACCACCTTCGTGCTGGTGTGCTCCAGCATGCTGGTCTCGCTGCTGCGCAACTGGATCCCGAAGCAGGTGCGCATTGCCAGCTACATCGTGATCATCGCCACCTTCGTGACCATCGTCGACTACGGCATCCAGGCCATCAGTCTGGAGCTCTATGCCGCGCTCGGCGCCTTCATCCAGCTGATCGTCGCCAACTGCGTCATCCTGGGCCGGGCCGAGGCCTATGCCTCCAAGCAGCGGCTCACGACGACCTTCGTCAACAGTCTCGGCATGGGCGCCGGCTTCACCCTGGCGCTGCTGGCCCTGGGTACGGTGCGCGAGATCCTGGGCAACGGGACCATCCTGGGGATCTCGCTGTTCCCGGCGGATTTCCAGCCCTGGATCGTCATGATCCTGCCTCCGGGCGGTTTCTTCGTCCTGGGCGCCTGGCTTCTGCTGTTCAACTGGCTGCGTCTGCGCAAGGAGCGCAAACAGACGGAGCAGATCGGAGTGACCGCCCATGCACGCTGAGCCCCTGTCGCTGATCTTCCTCAACGCGGCCATCGTCAACAACTTCGTCCTGGCGCTCTTTCTGGGGATCTGTCCCTTCCTCGGCGTCTCCGGGAAGAAGGAGACGGCCTGGAACATGGGGCTGGCGACCATGTTCGTCATGCTGGTCAGCTCGGCCGCGGCCTATGGCATCAACGAGCTGCTGACCGAGCTGGATCTGCTGTTCCTGCGCCTGATCTGCTACATCGCCGTCATCGCCTCGGCGGTGCAGCTGGTGGAGATGTTCGTCAAGCGCTTCAGCCCGGCGCTGTTCCGCTCGCTCGGCATCTTCCTGCCGCTGATCACGACCAACTGCGCCATCCTGGGTCTGGCCCTGTTCCAGACCGCCAAGGAATACGACTTCCTGCAAAGCCTGGTCTACGCACTGGGCGCCGGTGCCGGCTTCACCCTGGCGCTGATGCTGATGGCTGGGTTGCGCGAGAAGCTGGCCCTGGCCAAGGTGCCCGACGTCAGCCAGGGCGCGGCCATGAGCCTCATGCTCGCCGGGCTGCTGTCGCTCGCCTTCATGGGCTTCGCCGGATTGGGCGGCTCGCATGGCTAAGCTGCTGCTGGCCCCGCTGGTCGTCTTCGTCATGCTGGCCGGCTGGGTCCTGGTTCAGCGGCTCTATTCGGGCTTCGCCGCGCGACATCCCGATCTGGGGCCCTTCAGGCCCGAGGGCGGCGGCTGCTCCTGCGGCAGCGGACATTGCGAGCAGCCCCTCCCGGTTGCGCCGCCCAAGCTGCCATCGGCATACAAACATCCCACTTGACCAACGCATGCTCTTGCGCACATTCAACGCAAGATCGAGGAGTTATCGGATGAGTCAGTTCCCATCGGAGATCGGCCCGACGACCGAGGCCGTCATCAAGGCGTCGCAGCGGGTCACTCCCGAAGAGACCGACGAGGTGCGTCACATCACCTTCGAGGTACTGGATCCCGCCTTCCAGTTCGTCGAGGGTCAGAGCATCGGTGTCGTGGTTCCAGGCCCGCACGATTTCGGCAACGCCTATCACGTGCGCCGCTATTCGATCGCCAACGCCCGCGAGATCCCACTGGGCACGGGCGTGCATCTGGACGTCCTGGTGCGCCGCTGCTTCTATCTCGACGAGGTGAGCGGCGAGCGCTACGCGGGCGTCGCCTCCAACTATCTCTGCGATGCCAAGGTGGGAGACAAGATCACCATCAACGGCCCGCATCTCAGCCCCTTCAAGATGCCGCTGGACAATCGCGCCAACCTGCTCATGATCGGCACCGGCACAGGCATCGCCCCCTTCCGCGCCTTCGCCCAGCTCATCTACGAGCGTCGCGGCGACTGGAAGGGTCAGGTGCGTCTCTATTACGGCGGTCACAGCGGTCTCGACCTCATGTACGCCAACGACGAGTCCACCGACCTGGCCGACTACTACGACGACAAGACCTTCAATGCCTTCCGCGCCCTTGGTTCGC
Source organism: Imhoffiella purpurea (assembly GCF_000585215.1). Lineage (GTDB taxonomy): Bacteria > Pseudomonadota > Gammaproteobacteria > Chromatiales > Chromatiaceae > Imhoffiella > Imhoffiella purpurea. The sequence goes on from NZ_AONC01000009.1 coordinate 132,409, forward strand.
GTCCCCTGGAGACCTCGTCTCAGGCATTGGAGCAGGGGCTCGCCGATAACGTGGCCGATGCCTGGCGTCTGATCCAGGAGCCCAACACCCACGTCTTCCTGTCCGGACTGGGCAAGGTCGCCAAGGTCTTCGACAAGGTGATGACCGAGAAGGCCGGTTCCGAGGACGCGTGGAAGGGAATCAAGCAGAAGATGATCGAGGACGGCCGCTGGTCCGAGCTGATCTACGATTGATCTTCGATCCTTCGGGCGGCGGGGCGGTGTTGGACCGGCCCTGCTGTCCGGTGTATTTCGGCCCCTAATCCCTGCGTTGGCTGATCATCGCCCAGCAAGAGATGCATAGTCGGTAGGTGCGGCTTCAGCCGCATTGGCGGCATCGGCCTTCAATTCGTCGAATTCAGAAAATCCCTCGCGGTCGCCGCGTCCCGCTGGATCTGCTCCTTGAGCGCCGCGAAGGATTCGAAGCGCTTCTCGTCCCTGAGTTTGAGTTTGAACTCGACCGACAGATGCTGTCCGTAGATCTGGCGATCGAAGTCGAATAGATGCACCTCCAGTCGGTCGCCGCGGCCGTCGACGGTCGGCCGGCTGCCGATGTTGGCGACACCCGGCCAGGGTGAGCCCTCGATACCTTCCACCGTCACCGCGAACACGCCGCTCACCGGGCTCACGCGCCGGTGCAGGTCGATGTTGGCGGTCGGAAACCCGATCGAGCGTCCACGTTTGTCGCCGTGCGCGACCCGACCGCGGATGCGGTAGGGGCGTCCCAACAGATGCTGGGCCTGCATCAGATCGCCTCGGGCCAGGGCGTCGCGCACCCGGGTGCTGCTGATACGCTCCTCGCCGTGAACGATGGTATGCAGGTTGGCGACCTCGAAGCCTTGCCCATTGTCCTGTGCCTGCTCGCCCATCTCACGTAGCAGTTCGTAGTCGCCGGCACGACCGTGCCCGAAGCGGAAGTCGTCGCCCACCAGCAGGAACTCGACCCCCAGTCCGTCGAGGAGGAGACGCTGCACGAAATCGCGCGCATCCATGGTCGCCAGCCTGGGGCCGAACTCGAGCAGCATGACGCGCTCGATGCCGTCGTCCCGGATCGCCGCCAGCTTTTCGCGCAGGCGGGTGAGCCGCGCCGGCGCGGCGGCGGGCGCGAAGAACTCCATCGGCTGGGGCTCGAAGATGATGACGGTCGCCGGCAGACCCATCTCCCGCCCCCGGGCCAGCAGACGCCTGAAAACGGCACGATGGCCGAGATGGACGCCGTCGAAGTTGCCGATGGTGGCGACACAGCCCCTGTCGGCGGGACGCAGGTTGTGCAAGCCTCGGATAAGCCTCATGGATCAGCAGTGATTCGCGCAAAGGGCGGGATTATACGTGACCCAGGTTGGTGTGGTCAGATTCCTGACTTGGGATCGACCGGTCGTCATCGCATCTTCATCCAACCTTCACGTTCCCCTGATCCGGGGTCCAAGGTTTTTCCTTAATCTCGGCACTCCTCCGTCGACGTCCGCTATGACGCCTCCGGGGCGTTCGGCACCACTATAGATTTTGGAGCCCGACTCATGATGCATGCCCTCAGTAAAGCCGCGTGCGGCCTGCCGGTGCTGATGCTGTCGCTCGGTTGCAGCCAATCGAACTCGGCCGATTTCGGGACGCTCGAATTCTCCGAGCTCTCGGTTCCCACCACGCAGGAGGAGAAGCGCGCCATCCGTGCCTCGGACAGCGTGACGATCGACGGAGTCGCCTACGCGATCGGCTATCGGGATCTGGTACGTACCAACGAAACACTGGCCGAGCTCGGCGGCCGCGGCAACGATACCCAGGTTTTTGGTCTGCTCAAGGACAAGAACGGCGACGCACTGCTCCAGGAGGATGGCAGTCCCTGGGTCTGCACCAACGGTTCCGGACCCGACCATACCTCCCTTCTGCGCTATGGGACCGATCTGTTCGCCGTGACCCAGCTCGAATGCAGTCTCGGCGGGGCCTATATCACCAAGCTGGAGCAGGACGGACTGGGTGCCCTCAAGGCGCTCTCCACCACCTCGGTGGATTTCTCCGACGTCTACGGGACCTACGTCAACTGTGCCGGCATGACCACGCCCTGGAACAGCCATCTGGGTTCCGAGGAATACGAGCCGCCGATGGCCATCTTCGATGCCGATGCCGAGAACCAGGCCTGGTTCGACGACCCCACCTGGCACGACGCCCACATGCAGGCCATCGCCGACTACAACAAGATCGAGAACACCGCCGAGAACGCCGCCTATTTCGGCTACATGTTCGGCTGGATTCCCGAGATCAAGATCATCTCCGCCAACGGGCGGCACCGCGTCATGAAGCATTTCGCCATGGGCCGCTTCGCCCATGAGCTGGCCTACGTGATGCCGGACGAGCGCACCGTCTATCTCTCGGACGACGGCACCAACGTGGGGCTCTTCCTCTTCGTCGCCGACCGCGCCAGGGTGCTGAGCTCCGGAACCCTCTATGCCGCCCATTGGGTTCAGACCTCGGCCGATGGCTCCGGTCGCGCCGATATCGAATGGATCAACCTGGGTCACGCCACCAACGACGAGGTCCGTGCCGCCATCGAGGCCAAGACCACCTTTGCCGACATGTTCGACCGGGTCGAGCCGCTCGACGCGGAGGCCGGTACCTGTCCCGACGGCTACACCAGCACCAACACCTACGACGAGGGGCTGCTCTGCACCCGTCTCAAGTCCGGCATGGACAAGATCGCCTCGCGTCTCGAGACCCGTCTCTATGCCGCCCACAAGGGCGCGACGACCGAGTTCCGCAAGGAAGAGGGCCTGACCTACAACCCGGACGACAAGGTGCTCTACGTCGCCATGAGCGAGGTCGCCAAGGGTATGGAGGATGGCGCCTCTCAGGACGTGGGCGGTCCCAACCACATCCGTCTGCCCAAGAACAAGTGCGGCGCGGTCTACGGCATGAACCTCGCGGGCGGGGTCTCGGACACCGAGGGTCATGCGATCGACAGCCAGTATGTCGCCCGCAACATGTGGGGCATGGTCGCCGGCCAGTCGAAGGACTACAGCGGGACCGAGCTGTCCGAGAACAGCTGCGACGTCGATGGCATCGCCTCGCCCGACAACCTGACCTATTTGCCCAAGTACCGCACCCTGGTGATCGGCGAGGACACCAGCGCCCATCAGAACGACTATGTCTGGAGCTACAACGTCGACTCCAGGCGTCTGACCCGGATCGCCACCACGCCCTACGGCGCCGAGACGACCTCGCCCTTCTGGCATGCCGACATCAATGGCCACGGCTATCTGACCCTGGTCACCCAGCATCCCTACGGCGAGTCCGACGCGGATCAGGCCCAGAGCGCGGACGACAAGGAGTCGCACGTGGGCTATATCGGTCCATTCCCGCCCCTGGACTGATCGACGTCCAGGATCCCCAGAGTGGCGCGCACCCTGTCGGGGTGCGCGCCCATGCGTTGGAATGGAGGTCAAGGCGATGACACATCTTGGCGACCGGATCGGTCTTGTGGGGCTTGCCGGGGTTTTCGTGCTCGCGGGCGCGCTGGCATGGATCGGCGGCGATTCCAGAGCGGACGAGTCCGTCGTGGATCTGAGCGATCCGCGGATCGGCAATCTCACGGCCTATATCAGCGCCCAGTGCTACACTCGAACCGAGGACGACTCGGGTCGGGTCTCCAACCCCTGTTTCACCTGCCATACGCGCGGACGCATCCCCACCTATCTCGACGATCACGACCTGCAGCTCTCCTACAGTCTGCCGGGCGATGCCTTGGCGAATCCCTGGACCAACCTGCAGGTCGACCGCAGCGCCCGGGTGGCCGCGATCGGCGATGCGGCGATCCTCGACTATGTTCGCACCGACAACTATCGCGATGCGCAGGGCCGCCCCATCCTGGCCGAGACCCTGACCCGGGACTTGCCCGACACCTGGGATCTCGATGGCAACGGGCAGTGGGACGGCTACGTCCCGGATGCCTATTTCGATTTCGACGAGGCGGGCTTCGACCGCACCCCGGACGGGGGCTACAGCGGCTGGCGCGCCTTCGGCTATCACCCCTTTCCTGGTACCTTCTGGCCGACCAACGGCTCGACCGACGATGTCCTCATCCGGCTGCCGGCCGTCTTCCAGCGCAACGCCGACGGACGATTCGATCTGAGCATCTACCGGGTCAATCTGGCGATCGTCGAGTCGCTGGTGCGGCGCCGTGACGTCCGGTTGGATCCGGTCGACGAGATCGCCGTGGGGCTGGACCTGGACGATGACGGCATCCTGGGCGAGGCGACGCGCCTGGTCTTCGACTGGGCGCCGCTCGAAGGGCGATCCATGAGCTACGCCGGGCAGGCCGGCGCGCTGCAATCCAAGGGCGAGCTGCACCTGGCCGCCGGTCTCTTCCCCGAGGGCACCGAGTTCCTGCACAGCGTGCGCTACATCGACCTGGACGAGGCGGGTGCCGTGCGTCTGGCGGCGCGGATGAAGGAGCTGAGATACGCGCGCAAGAACGCCTGGTACAGCTATGCCGAGCTCAAGGGCATCAACGACCGCGAGGGCGCCGAGCGCGCATTGGATCCGGACATCCTCAAGTCCGTGCCGGGCGACTTCGAGCGCGGCATGTTCACCCAGGGCTGGGTCTATCAGGGGTTCATCGAGGACGGGCAGGGGAGCCTGCGTCCCCAATCCCAGGAGGAGACGCTCTTCTGCATGGGCTGTCACGGCGGGATCGGTGCCACCACGGACACCATCTTCTCATTCCCGCGCCGTTTGGGTTACGAGACCTATCGGCACGGCTGGTTCCACTGGAGCCAGCACGGACTGGCCGGGATCCCCGAGCCGCGTCTGGAGGACGGCAGCTACGAGTACAGCCGCTATCTGGAGATCAACGGGGCGGGGGACGAGTTCCGCGCCAATACGGAGGTGATGGAACGCTTCTTCGATGCCGACGGCAACCTGCTTCCCGAGCGCATCCAGGCGCTGCACGAGGACATGGGCACGCTGCTCCTGCCGTCCGCCGAGCGTGCGTTGACGCTCGACAAGGCCTATCGGGTCATCGTCGAAGAGCAGTCCTTCATCCGTGGGCGCGATGCGACGGTGGAGCCGCCACTGAACGTACATGAGTCCCTGATCCAGAATCAGGCGACCGGGGTCGAAGAGCCGTCGTTTTGAAGACGCCAGCGGTTTTCAGGTGCGAACGCCAGGCATCGCCCGTGGCAGCTGCCGGCTGACTCATGGCTTGTCGGATGGCGGATCGAACAGATCCGCCAGGCCCTCCAGCTCTTCCCGGGCCCGGGCATCCTCCAAATCCTCCTCGGTTGGTGGAGTCTCTTCGGTTTGATTCTTCTGCTTCGGCTGTTCGGGCTGGTCCGGGGAATCCGGCATTTCGAACAGGTCTTCTTCGAGGTTGCCCGGCTCGATATCTTCGGCGGTCTCTGGCTCAGGGATGGCTGGGGTGGGCTCCGGGTCGATACCCAATGCGCTCAGCGAGACGTCGTCGAGGTCTTCCGGCTCTTCCAGCGGGTCGATCTGTTCCCTTTCCTTTTGCTGTTCTTGACGTGCGGTGGATTCATCCGATGGCGTGGACGCAGGAGGTTCGTCGATGCCCAGTTCGGCCGCGACGTCCATTTCTTCTTCTGGTGGAACCTCTTTCGGTGTCTCCGCGCCCGGTGCGTCGAATTCGATGCCGGCCGTCGGATCCGTCTCATCTTCCAGCGGCATCTCTTCCTCGGGGGAGGCGGCGGCCGGTTCGTCGAAGGTGATCTCGGCCGCTTCCTCGGGTTCCGGCTCCGGCATCTCTTCCTGGGCCAGCTCCTCCTGCAGCTGGTCCTCTTCGACCGGTAATTGCGCGGCCTCTTGATTCTTGTCGAAGGCGGCCATGTATTCTTCCATGAGGTCCTCGAGCGTCTGCTTCGTCGATTGCAGCTCCGAGGCCAGTGCGGCCTTTTCCTCTTCCAGGCTTCCGATCTCGCTGGCATGCACCATGCCGCTCGGGGTCATATGCGCCCAGGGGGCGAGCACCTTGGTGAGCTCGACCGGCATCTCCTTCAATTTCTCGCCGTCGCGTTCGAGATAGAGGCTCAGCATGGCGTTGTAGAACGCCTTCTCCCGATCGATGTATTCGTCCACCTTGGCCGAGAGTTCGTCTCCTTCGAGCCGGTAGGTCTCTGCGAACAGCGTCTGCAGGGCGTCTCGGCGGTCCACCTCAGCCTGTTCCAGTTCCTCCATGACGGCGCCGGCATGGTGGTGGTCCGCATGTCTGAGATCGCGATGCTGTCTCAGCAGGTAGAAGAGGATGCCCCAAGCGACCAAGCCGAATTCACCGGCGAGAACGAGGCTACCGATCTCGATGGCCGTCATTTGGCTTTCCTCTTCTTGGTCTTGCCCGCCTTTCCGGCGGCGCCCTTCGCCTGATTCTTGCCTGTCTTGCTGGGACCCTTCAGATACAAGATGGTCGGCCCGATCAGGAGTGCCAGGGCGATGTTGCCTCCGGCCAGCACCAGCGTCAGGTCGAGCCAGGAGAAGTCCGCATCGGCGTCGGACTCATCTTCGTCCTGGAGTGCCTGGGGGGGCTCGAACTCGAAATTGAAATGGCCAGGATCGGGGGCGAAGGTGATGGGATTGCCCTTCAGGGTCTGGGCGAACACCTTGGCTGACAGCTCGTATTCGCCGGGTTGGAGCACCGGAAAGCGGATGCCCGTCGGTAGCTGTTTCGGCGGCGAGAGCTCGAGCGCCGTTTCCTTGTCCTTGGGGGCCTTCAGAAGCAGATAACCGGCCAGGCTTCCTGGATCGATCAGTTCGGGCTCGGCGTCGATGATGACGTCGATGGCGTGGGTCGGGAGTTGTTCCGAGGGAGAGCGCTGCTCGAATTTCACCGAGATAGGTGGCCCGCTGACCTTGAAATGACGGACCAGCTGGCGCTCGAAGGTGCCTCCGTCGATCACGAACTGAAGCTGGTAGGTGCCGGGCTCGAGCGAGCTGGTGTTCAGGGTGGCCTGAAAACGGCTGCTTTCGGCATCCAGCGTCATGTCGATTGCGTTCGATTGGGCTTGCGCCGGTTCCGTGTCCGGCCCGGGTTCCATGCCTTCCTCGGCGGGGGGGGCTTGCGCGATGGCCGGGGCCTCCTGGGCGGGCGGGCTCTGGACCTCTGTCGAGGTCCGGACCACGCTGGCCGAGAGCAGTTTGAGGAGGTCGGGGCGGGTGACGGGCTGGCGATGATCGGTCAGCCAGGTCTCGATCCGGAGCGCCTCGCCGGCGAGGATGCGGCTGGGCAATTCACCGACCTCGATCCCCAGGTCGGTGATGACCACGACCCGGTTGTCCGGATCGGAGACGCCCTGGAGCCGCCATTCGCCTGGCTTGGGATTGCTGATTGTGATGAGATCGTATCCGAGTTCGGCCCTCCAGATGACGCCGGGCGGCGGCCGGGCGCTCGAGAGCGTCTCGCCGTCCGGCGTGGTCAGCTCGGTCTTGTTGTCACCCTCGCGGAAGGCGAGCAGGGTGAATTCGGAGACCTGGCCGTCGATCTCGAACGCATTGCCCTTCAGCGGGACGGTGGTGGGCGCGGCGCTCTGCTCCAGCATATGGAGGAAGACCCGCTGCAGTGCGTCGGCGTCCTTGGCCGTTTCGAACCAGCCGCCGGTCTCGTCCGAGAGCAGATGCAGCAGATCCGTATCCACCGCGTTCGAGAGTGCGATGGTGTGGACCTTGACGCCCTCTTCCTTCAGCCGCTCGAGCTGGGTCGAGACGATGCGCTCACGCGATGCCGCGCTCTCGCCTTCCACCTTGGAGACGTCGACGATCCCGTCGGTCAGCAGGACCAGGTGACGCTCGTATTCCTCATCCGGCCGATCCCAGCCGACGGTCGCGGTCGCGATCGCCTGCTCGATGTCGGTGAAGAGGCCGCGCGAGTGGATGCGCTTGAGTTGGGATCGGGTCTTGCCCTTCCAGCGGTCGTCGACCGTTTCCGGAGGCGAGAGCTCCTCGGTCTTCTCGGCGAACAGCCAGACGCCCGATCTGGCGCCGGCCGGCAGCAGCTCGTTGACCAGCTGGAGCGCCGGAACCCGCAGGTTTCCAGGGTCGGTCTGGCGCATGCTGCCGGAAACGTCGATCAGGATGCGGACATCGGGCGTCTTGGCGGTGGCGGTCGCGAGCCACAGCGAAGATAGCAATAGTGTCAGGAGAATCGGAAGGCGTTTGGCACCTTGCCGAAGGCTGAGGATTTGGATGAGCTGCATGCTGAGTGTCTCGGCCGCCTGGGCGGTTTCTTGAACCCCATCCGGTCGTGATCCATGGGTCATGGACCGCTCGAACGATCTTGTCCGCGATCAGGGCAGCCAGAGCTCGAAGCAGCCACCGGGCAGCCGATGCGCGTTCTTGAGCTGGATGCGACCCTGGCGGTCCCGTGTCTCGTGCAGGGCCGCGATCTGGGCCGCGAAATAGTGGCCGAGCTGGGTTCTGGCCGGGTTGTCCGGATCGATGGGGGGCTGCATGATCGATTGGCTCTCGCCGATGAGACGCGCCGGGAAGCCCGCGCCGTCGTCCTCGACGCGTATGACCAGACAGTCGTCCTCGCGGTCGGCGCTGAGCAGGATGCGGCTTTTCGCATAGCGGCGCGCATTGCCGATCGCGTTGTCGAGCACGCTGCGGATCAGCTCCGAATCGAAATATCCGCTCAGATCCGGGCCGCAGTTGTGTGTGAGCTCAAGGCCGAGGGCCTGACAGACCGCCTGATTGGCGGCGATGACCTCGTCGAGGAAATCCTCGAGATTGTACTCGGAGATGCGGACCACCAGCTGGGCATTGCCGAGCTTGTAGAGGGTCAGGAGCTGAATCAGGTTGCTGTTGGCGCGTTGCGCCTCGTGCTGAAGCAGACGGGCCTGACGCGGATCCCTGATGCGATTCTTCGGATCGCCGATCAGTTCGTCGAGATTGTTCAGGATGAGGCTCAGCGAATTCTTGATGTCGTGGATCGAGGAGGCGAGGATGTCGGAAAAATCCATCGTGTTGGGTTCCTAGTTCCTGGATGCGGCGAGCTGCCCGAGACGTATCATGATATCCGCCAAACGCCAGTCGTCCGGCGCGAGCGCCTGCACTCGGTCGATGTAATGCCTGACCGCGAGGATGTCTTCGGTGGTGGCACCCGTCTTCTCCATCTTCATGATGATTGCCTTGGCCGTGTTGAGGTTGATGGTCTTGTTGGCTGGCATCTCTTCGGTTGCCTCGCGCAGCAGCTTGATGGCCGCGTCGAATTCGCCCTGCCTGATGAGGCGAACGCCGTTGTTGTTGGTCTTGATGACGTCCTGCTGGATCTCGCGGATGGCCTTCTGGGCATCGTAGTCCAGGTCGGCAGCGCGGCAGACCTGGACGATCTCGGTCAGGAATTCGTCTTCGTCGTGATTGTTGGCGATGGCCTGATGCAGAAGGGCCGCGGCCTTCTCCTTCTCGCCGAGTCCAGCGTAGGTCTTGGCCATCTCGAGCGCGAGTTTCGGGTTCTGGCGCTGGTCGCCGAGATTCCTCATGGCCTGTTCGGCGGCCTGCATCGCCTGTTTGGCGCCCTCGGTGTCGCCCTGGTTGCCCTTGACGACCGCCGTGGCGGTGGAGGCGTAGAAATGTGCCTGGTCCGAGTCCGCGAAGGTCTTGCCGATCTCGCCGATGACCTTGAGCGCCTCGGCATGTTTGTTGTTGGACGACTTCGACTTGGCCAGTCCGGCGAACAGCGCAGGGTGGTTGAGGACCGAGTGCTTGGCCAGTGACACGGCGCGCTGATAGGCCGTCTCGGCCTCCCCGGTGTTGCCATTGCTCAAGGCTAGGTCGCCGAGCAGCTGCTGGCGGTGGAGTCCTCGCGGCGAGAGTTTGGCCGCGTTCTGGAGGGTCTGCTCGGCCTCGGCGAATTCGTGCAGGGCGGTCTGCGTTTTGGCCAGCCAGTCGTAGGCCAGAATGAGATTGTGGTCCTGCTCGATCAGTTGGGTGAAGGTCTCCTTGGCCTGCGCATAGTCCTTCTTGTGGAATTGGACCTTGCCGACCCCGATCCTGGCCCAGGCGATTTCGCGCGTCCCCAGAACCTCTTCGTAGATGGCCAGGGCCTCGTCGTGGCGATTCGCCGCCATGCAGGCATCCGCCTTGAGCTTCAGCAGCTCGGCGAGGTTCTTCGGCTTGGTGGCGAGCAGCCTGTCGAGCTCGGCGATGGCTCCCCGGTAGTCCTTCGCCATCAGCGCCTTGTTGACCTTCTTGAGGTCGCCCTTGCGCTCGAAGACCTTGGTCAGACGGGTCTGCAGCAGCTCCTTGGTGAAGGGTTTCGCCAGATAGCTGTCCGGGGCGAACTCCACCGCCCCCATCACCATGTCCCGGGTGTTCTCGGCGGTGATCATGACGAAGATGGTGTCGACACCGATCAACTGGCGATAACGGGCCTCTTCGAGCACCTGCTGGCCGTTCTTGCCGACGCCCAGGTTGTAGTCGCAGAGGACGACATCGTAACGTTTCTGCTGCATATGATCGATGGCGTCCTTGCCATCGCGCGCCTGATCGACCTGAGTGACGCCGAGCGAACGCAGAATGCTTCTGACCACCGCCCGCATATCGGAAAAATCGTCGACGACCAGATAGGTCTTGCTCAAAAAGTCAGCTGACATGAGGGTGCGCTCCACGCTCTGGTGGGACAGTTGAACGGGACGATCCTATTCTGGTGTCCCGCCATCTCGTGGCCAATCCTAAAGTTGTACTACCTCTGCCGTTTCACTGCTGCTCGATGGAGCCGATGGGCGAGTCACTCTTCTCGCTCGATCGCCCGATGACCGATGTCCCGCCGACAGAAACAACCATCCCAGTGAATTCGATCGATCGCCTGATAGGCTAGCTTATGTGCCGCGGACACCTTGTGTCCAAGAGCTGTAACACAGAGTACGCGACCGCCGCTGGTCACCACATCCTCTTCCTCGATCCTGGTTCCGGCGTGGAAGACCTTGGCTTCGTCGGCCGGCACCGCGTCGAGTCCCGAGATGCGGTCGCCGGTCGCATAGTCGTCGGGGTAGCCGCCGGCCGCCATCACGACGCCCAGCGCGGCGCGTGGGTCCCAATCGGCCGTCGCCGTGTTCAGTCGACCCTCGACGGCGGCGAGACAGAGCTCGACCAGGTCGGATTCGAGGCGCATCAGCAGCGGCTGGGTCTCGGGGTCGCCCATGCGGCAGTTGAATTCCAGAACCTTGGGCGTGCCGTCCTTGCCGATCATGAGGCCCGCGTAGAGGAATCCCAGATAGCGGATGCCTTCGCTGGCGAGTCCGGCGATGGTCGGCTCCATGACCTCGCGCATGATGCGGTCGTGGATTTCGGGGGTGACGATGGGGGCGGGGGAGTAGGCGCCCATGCCGCCGGTGTTGGGGCCGCGGTCGCCCTCGTCGCGGGCCTTGTGATCCTGCGAGGAGGCCAGGGGCAGGATATGGCTGCCGTCGACCATGGCGATGAAGCTCGCCTCCTCGCCGGTGAGGAATTCCTCGATCACGACCCGCGCGCCGGCGGCGCCGAAGCGTCCGGCGTCCAGCATGTCGCGCACCGCCGTTTTGGCCGTTTCCAGGTCGTCGGCCAGGATGACGCCCTTGCCGGCGGCCAGTCCGTCGGCCTTGACCACCACGGGGGCTCCGACCTGTTCGAGGTAGTCGAGCGCTGGCGCGATCTCGGTGAAGACGCCGTAGGCGGCGGTCGGAATCTGGTGACGGCTGAGAAAATCCTTGGTGAATGCCTTGGATCCCTCGAGCTGGGCCGCGTCCTGGGTGGGGCCGAAGCAGGGCAGTCCGGCGGCCTCGAAGGCGTCGACCAGGCCGGCGACCAGAGGGGCCTCAGGGCCCACGATGGTCAGTCCGATGGATTCCTTGGCCGCGAAATCGACCAGAGACTGGATGTCGGTCGCCGTGATTGGCAGATTCCGGACGCCGGGCTCGCGTGCCGTGCCGCCGTTTCCGGGGGCGACGAAGACCTGTTCCGCCAGGGGGGATTGAGCGGCCTTCCAGGCAAGTGCGTGCTCGCGCCCACCGCTGCCAATGATCAAAATCTTCATCGAAACGTCTCCGGGTCGTATCGGACCCACTCAGTGAATTGGATGCTTGTTGGCCGATGACTCATGGCGTCGTCTCACCGAAGGAGATGATCCCGCGTCGGCTCGACCGGATGAAGCGGAGGATATGGTCGGTCTCCGGCCCTGGATACTCCTGCTCGGCGCGGGTCAGTGCCGTCGGGAGCTTCAGGCCGGAGCGCAGCACCAGCCGGTAGACCTCCTTGATGCGGGTGCGCTGCTCCTGGTTGAAGCCGTTGCGCTTCAGGCCGACCAGGTTCAGTCCCACCATGCGGGCGCGATGTCCGTCGGCCAGGGCATAGGGCGGTACGTCCTGCGGGACCCCGGAGACCCCGGCCACCATGGCGTATGAGCCGATGCGGCAGAACTGGTGCACGGCGACCTGGCCCGAGATGAAGGTGCGGTCCTCGACCTCGACGTGTCCCGCCAGCGTTGCCGAGTTGGCGAAGATGTTGTGGTCGCCGACGATGCAGTCGTGACCGGCGTGCGAGAAGGCCATCCAGTAGTTGTCGCTGCCGATGCGGGTTCCGTCCTCCGACTTGAGGCCGCAGCTGATGTTCACCCCTTCCTTGAAGTGATTGCGGTCGCCGATGGTCAGCGGGCGCGCCTTCTCCGGCGTGAAGCTCAGATCCTGGGGCTCGGAGCCGAGCGTGACGCCGTGGCAGACCCGGTTGTCGCGGCCCATGCGGGTGTTGGCGAAGATGCGCACGCAACTCTCGATGCGGCAGCCCGGGCCGATCACGGCGCCGGACTCGACGATGGAGTAGGGGCCGATGGCGACGCTGGGGTCGACCTCGGCCCCGTCCTCGACGATGGCGGTGGGATGGATGGACATGGGTATAGCCTCCAGCGTTCAGCCTCCAGCTTCCAGCGGTGGCTGTCTGGAACCTCGTCACTCTAATGGCTCGACAGCTGGAGGCTGGTGGCTGGAAGCTGGCCGCTCTCAATGACGGAAGTGACGCATGCCGGTGAAGACCATGGCCATGCCGTGCTCGTTGGCGGCGGCGATGACCTCTTCGTCGCGCATCGAACCGCCGGGCTGGATGACCGCCGTGATGCCGGCCTCCGCCGCTTGATCGATGCCGTCGCGGAAGGGGAAGAAGGCGTCGGAGGCCATCACCGAGCCGGCCACGACCAGGCCCGCTTGCTCGGCCTTGATGCGGGCGATGCGCGCCGAGTTGACCCGGCTCATCTGTCCGGCGCCGACCCCGACGGTCATGCGCTCACGGCCGTAGACGATGGCGTTGGACTTGACGAACTTGGCCACCCGCCAGGTGAAGAGCAGGTCGTCCATCTGCTCGGGCGTGGGCTCGCGCTCGGTCACCACCCGTACGTCGCCGGTGAGGCGCAGATCGGCGTCCTGGACCAGGAGACCGCCGTTGACCCGCTTGAAGTCGAAGCGATGGATGGACTCGCTGGCCCAGTCGCCGCAGGCGAGCAGACGCACGTTCTTCTTGGCCGCCACCACCTCGCGGGCCGCGTCCGAGATGCTGGGCGCGATGATCACCTCGACGAACTGGCGCTCGACGATGGCGCTCGCGGTCTCGGCGTCGAGCGCGCGGTTGAAGGCGATGATGCCGCCGAAGGCCGACTCCGGATCCGTCGAATAGGCGCGGTCGTAGGCCTCCAGCAGATCGGCGCCGAAGGCGACGCCGCAGGGATTGGCGTGCTTGACGATGACGCAGGCCGGGGCCTCGTCGAACTGCTTGACGCATTCGAGCGCGGCGTCGGTGTCGGCGATGTTGTTGTAGGAGAGCTCCTTGCCCTGGATCTGCTCGGCGGTCGCGATGCCGGCCTCCTCGATCGCGCGCTCGACGTAGAAGGCGGCGTTCTGGTGCGGATTCTCGCCGTAGCGCATCGATTGCTTGCGCTTGAATTGGAGACTGAGGACGCGCGGGAAGCCGGCGTCGGACTCGCCCTCGGCGCGCGCGCCCAGATAGTTGGCGATGGCGCCGTCGTAGCGGGCGGTGTGCTCGAAGACCTTGGCCGCCAGGTCGAAGCGGGTCGCGTCGCTCACGCCGCCGCTCTCGGCCATCTCGGCCAGGACGCGCGGATAGTCCGAGGCGTCCACCACCACGGTCACGCTGGCGTGGTTCTTGGCGGCTGCGCGCAGCAATGTGGGGCCGCCGATGTCGATGTTCTCGATCGCGGTCGGCAGGTCGCAGTCCGGGTTGGCGACCGTCTGCTCGAAGGGGTAGAGATTGACCACCACTAGGTCGATCGGCTGAATCTGGTTGTCGGCCATCACCTGGTCGTCGACGCCGCGACGCCCGAGGATGCCGCCGTGGATGCGCGGATGCAGCGTCTTGACGCGTCCGTCCATCATTTCCGGGAAGCCGGTGAAGTCGGAGACCTCGATCACCGGGATCCCCTGGTCGGCGAGCAGGCGGGCGGTGCCGCCGGTGGAGAGGATCTCGACGCCGCGTGCGGCGAGTTCCTTGGCGAAGTCGACCAGGCCGGTCTTGTCGGAAACGCTGATCAGAGCGCGTTGAATGGCTTGCATCTTCTGTGGTCCGGGTTCTCTGTGCTCGAGGGGTAGGGTGCTTGTACTCGGGGAGGAGCTTGCGCTCAGAAATCGCGGTCGATTCCGTAATCGGTGAGTCGCTTGCGCAGGGTGCTGCGCGTCATTCCGAGCATCCTCGAGGCATGGCTCAAATTGCCGTTGGTGTGATGGAGGACGGTCTCGAAGAGGGGGCGCTCGACCTCCTCCATGACCAGGCTGTAGAGCCCGGTCACCTCGTGATCCGCCATGTTCTCGAGATAGAACTTGAGTGCGTTGCGCACGCAGAGCGCCAGCGGGTCGGCGCGATTCGCTTCCAGGATCTGGAGCCCCGTCGATTCGTGTGGCGATGCGTCATGTGCAGCCGCTGTCTTCATGCTGCTTTCGTCTCCGTGTCGGGGCATTGATCGAAGAACGCGAGAACCCGCGACACTTGGTCGGACGGGGTCTCCGTTCGGTTGATGTCTTCTCTAAAGCTCGCCGCACCGGGCAGGTGGCGGCAGTACCAGGCGATGTGCTTGCGCGCGATGCGAACGCCGCCATGGGGACCGTAGAACAGATAGAGCGCCTCGAGGTGCTCCGTCAGGATGTCTCTGATCCAGCTCGCGGATGGAATCCGATCCGGGCGGTGGATTCCACGACCCGTTGTCCCCGGAGCGGGGGCGTCCGAGGCCAGGTCGGCGGCGATGTCGCGAAAGATCCAGGGGCGTCCCTGGGCCGCGCGTCCGATCATGATAGCATCGGCGCCCGTGTAGTCCAGAACGTGACGCGCCCGTTCGGGGCTGGCGATGTCGCCGTTGGCGATCAGCGGGATCGCGACCCGCTCGCGAATCGCCCGGATGCTGTCGTATTCGGCCGCGATCCCGTAGCTGCAGGCCCGGGTGCGTCCGTGCACCGTGAGTGCCGCGATCCCGCAGTCGCGCGCGATCTCGGCGACGCGCACCGCGTTGCGGCTCTCGGGCGACCAGCCGGTGCGGATCTTGAGCGTCACGGGGGCCGAGACGGCGCCGACCACGGCCTCCAGGATGCGCCCGATCAGCCGTTCGTCGCGCAGCAGCGCCGATCCCGCTGCCACCTTGCAGACCTTCTTCGCCGGACAGCCCATGTTGATGTCGAGGATGTCGGCCCCGAGGTCGATGTTGATCCGTGCCGCCTCGGCCATCTCGGCCGGGTCGGAGCCGAGGATCTGGGCCGAGACCGGACCCTCCTCGCCGTCGTAGTCGAGCCGTTTGAGCGACTTGCGCTGGCCCCAGAGCGTGGTGTTGGACGACACCATCTCGGCGACGGCGAGGCCGGCGCCCATGCGGCGGCAGATCGCCCGGTAGGGGCGGTCGGTGATGCCGGCCATCGGGGCCAGGATCAGGTTGTTGGCGAGCCTGTAGGGGCCGATGCTGAAGGGGCGGAGGAGCGGGGTAGGGGATTCGGCCACGGGAGAGCGAGAGAGGGTTGGATTGTTTCTCTAGGATGACGAAAGTCTATGATGACCTAGAGTGCGGTCGCGGTCGAGTCGACCGCGACGGATGGGGATGGCGACCAGCCCGGGGCGTGGATCAGGTGCGGGGACGTCGTCCGCAGATCAGCGCCCAGTCCTCGCGTAGCCGCGTGGGCTTGAGCTGGATCCGGTCGGCGTAGGCGGCGCGGACGCCCTCGACCTGATCGGCCAGGACGCCCGAAAGCACCAGGTCGGCGCCCGGTTGCAGGCGGGCGATCAGGGTCGGGGCCAGGCTCACCAGAGGACCGGCGAGGATGTTGGCCAGCACGCAGTCCACCGATTGTTTGGGTGCCTCCTCGGGGAGATAGACCTCGAGACGCTCGGAGACCCCGTTGGCCGCGGCATTGTCATGGGTGGCGTCCAGGGCCTGCTGGTCGTGGTCGACGGCGATGGCGCGCTCGGCACCCAGCTTGAGCGCGGCGATGGCGAGGATGCCCGAGCCGCAGCCGAAATCCAGGACGGTCTTGCCGGCGAGGTCGGCACCGTCTAGCCATTCGAGACAGAGCGCCGTGGTGGCGTGATGCCCGGTGCCGAAGGCCAGACCAGGATCCAGATCCACCACCACCGCATCCTCGGCGTCCGGCGGCTGTCCGTGCGGACAGACCCAGAGGCGCCGGCCGAAGCGGGTCGGCCTGAAGCTGTCCATCCAGACGCGTTCCCAGACCTGGTCCTCGATCCGCTCGATGCGCGGCGGCGTCTCCAGTCGCTCGGCGAGGCTGGCGGCCAGACGCTCGACCAGCGCCTGGTTCTCCGGGTCGCTCTCGAACAGGGCCGTGAGCGTCACCTGGGACCAGAGCGGGGTCTCGCCCGGGCCGGGCTCGAGCTGGGGCTCGTCCCCGGCGTCCCCGAGCGTGACCGAGAGCGCACCGGCCATCTCCAGGTTCAGCGAATAGGTCTCCGCCTCGGCGCGCGGGACATCGAATGAGAGCTGCAACCAGGGCACGTTACATCCCGAGCTTCTTTTCGAGATAGTGGATGTTCGCCCCGCCGGCCAGGAAGGCGCCGTCGCGCAGGATGGAGCGCTGGAGCTTGATGTTGGTGTTGATGCCGTCGATCACGGTCTCGCGCAGGGCGTTGCACATGCGGGCGACCGCGGCCTCGCGGTCCTCGCCATGGGTGATCAGCTTGCCGATCATGGAGTCGTAGTGACAGGGCACCGTGTAGCCGGAATAGATGTGGGTCTCGACCCGCACGCCCGGTCCGCCCGGGGCATGGAACTCGGTGATCTTGCCCGGGCTCGGCATGAAGGTCTCCGAGTCCTCGGCGTTGATGCGGCACTCGATGGCATGACCGCGCATCTGGATGTCCTGCTGCTGATAGCGCAGCGGCTCGCCGGCGGCGATCAGGATCTGCTCCTTGAGGATGTCGACGCCCGTGACCATCTCGGTGACCGGATGCTCGACCTGGACGCGGGTGTTCATCTCGATGAAGTAGAAGTGCCCGTTCTCGTAGAGGAACTCGAAGGTCCCGGCGCCGCGATAGCCGATGCTGCGGCAGGCCGCCGCGCAGCGTTCGCCGATCTCCTGGCGCTGTTCCTCGGTGATGCCTGGGGCGGGGGCCTCCTCCAGCACCTTCTGATGGCGACGCTGCATGGAGCAGTCGCGCTCGCCGAGATGGATGGCGTTGCCCATCTGATCGGCGAGGACCTGGAACTCGACGTGGCGCGGGTTCTCCAGGTACTTCTCCATGTAGACCATGTCGTTGTTGAAGGCCGCCGCCGCCTCCGCCTTGGTCAGGGAGATGGCGTTGAGCAGGGTCGCCTCGGAATGCACCACGCGCATGCCGCGGCCGCCGCCGCCGCCGGACGCCTTGATCATGATCGGGTAGCCGATCTCGCGCGCCAGTTCCAGGGTGCGCTTCTTGTTGTCGTCGACCGGCCCGTCCGAGCCGGGCACGCAGGGTACGCCGGCCGCCTTCATGGCGGCGATGGCCGAGACCTTGTCGCCCATCATGCGGATGGTCTCTGGGCGCGGTCCGATGAAGATGAATCCGGAACGCTCGACGCGCTCGGCGAAGTCGGCGTTCTCGGACAGGAAGCCGTAGCCGGGGTGGATGGCGACCGTGTCCGTGACCTCGGCCGCGCTGATGAGGGCCGGTACGTTCAGGTAGCTCTGCATCGCTGGGGCGGGTCCGATGCAGACCGACTCGTCCGCCAGCAGCACGTGTTTCAGGTCGCGGTCGGCCTCGGAATGGACGGCGACGGTCTTGATCCCGAGCTCGCGGCAGGCGCGCAGGATGCGCAGTGCGATCTCGCCCCGATTGGCGATCAGAACCTTCTCGATCATTGCAGCCATGATGGGAGTGTCTTCGGTTGGGGACGGCAGATTGGATCGGCCCGGCGCCCTGTCGGGCGCCCCTCGGGCCGGACGCGGTGGCGCGACGCGCTCGGACGCCTCTCGGGGGAGCGCGCGCGGGTCATTCGATCACGAACAACGGCTGGTTGTACTCGACCGGCTGACCGTTCTCGACCAGGATGCGCTTGACCGTGCCCGCCTGCTCGCACTCGATCTGGTTGAGGATCTTCATGGCCTCGATGATGCAGAGCGTATCGCCGGACTTGACCGACTGTCCTTCCTCGACGAATGGCTTGGAGCCGGGCGCCGGGGCGCGATAGAAGGTTCCGACCATGGGCGAGCGCACGATCTCGCCAAGGAGTTCGTCTTCGTCCTCTGTCTCGGGTTCTGCGGCGGTCACCACCGTCGGCGCTGTTGGGGCGGCCGCGGTCGGCATGGCCTGCGGCATGTAGAACGGCATGCTGGAGCTGCCGTGTCGGCTGATGCGCACCGACTCCTCGCCCTCGTGGATCTCGATCTCGGCGACGTCGGATTGCTCCAACAGCTCGATCAACTTCTTAACCTTGCGGATATCCATTGTCACTTGTTCTCGTTCGTGTGGTCTTGCGCCAGTCGGCTGAGCGCGGCGCGTAGCGCCAGTGCGTATCCCTGGACCCCGAGCCCGCAGATCACGCCCACCGCGATATCGGAGAAATAGGAATGGGCGCGAAACGGCTCGCGGGCGTGCACGTTCGAGATGTGCACCTCGATGAAGGGGATCGCCACGCCAAGCAGGGCGTCGCGCAAGGCGACGCTGGTATGGGTGAAGGCCGCCGGATTGATGATGATGAAATCCACCCCGCTCTGCGGGGCGCGATGGATGGCCTCGATCAGGACATGCTCGGCGTTGCTCTGTAGGAACTCGAGTTCATGACCTTCGGACCGCGCGGTCGACTCCAGATCGCGCTGGATGTCCGCCAGGGTCGTGCGGCCATAGACTCCGGGTTCCCGGGTGCCGAGCAGATTGAGATTGGGTCCGTTGAGGACCAGGATCGAGGCCATGGCGCCAATTGCCTTCCAGACGGTAGTCGATTTCGGGGCTTGCCAGTCCGGTCGGAATCGGCGGCAAATCGCGTCGAATTGTCCGGAATTCGCGGGATATTGTCCAGTCGCAGAGTAGGACGGACGGATGACCTGATCTTGACTCGGCTCGTACCTGCTCGATCTCTTTCTGCAATCGCAACTCGGATTCGCGGACGTGCCCTTGGGTGGCCAGGTTCGGCAGGTGCGGGTAGCGATCTTCCAGGCGCTCGAACGCCTCGGCGATCACCCGTGCGCGTGCGCGATCGTCCGGGGCCGAGGTCAGCGCATCGTACAGTTCGACGACTGAACTCATATGTCGGTTCTCATCAGCGGATGGCTTGGATTCTCGAATAAGTCCGCGGAGTCCTCGCAACCAGTGTGCAGCGAGGGCTCGGTCGGTCTCAGTCGAGGGCCTTGTACGACAGCAGGGTGGATGGGGCGATCAGGGGGGCGAGCTGTTCGTTCAGTTCGGCTTCGGTCATGGGGCCGAGCTGACTGAAGACCCGCCGGCCGCGGCGATCGAAGACGATGGTGAAGGGCAGCCCCTCGAGCCGGTTGCCGAGCCGTTTGGAGAGCTCGATCACCTCGGGATCGGCGATGAGCAGAGGATAATTGATGGGGTGCTCCGCGACGAAGTCTCGGACGTCCTGGGGGCGGTCCACCGCGATGCCCACGAACTGCACGCCCGAATCCCCGAGCGCCTCCTGGGTGCCGACGAAGAGCGGCAACTCCTCCAGGCAGGCGGGGCACCAGGGGGCCCAGTAGCTGAGGACCAGCACCTTTCCGGCCCAGGCGTTGCTCGGGACCTCGCGTCCGTCGAGGTCGGTCAGGCGGAAGTCGGGCAGGGTGTCGAGACGGTTTCGGCTGCGGTCCGCGAGCCCTTCGACCAGCGGGCTCTCGCCCAGCCATTGCTGGCCGAAGATGGCGGCACCGATGCTGATGCCTCCGGCCAGAAAGGTGACCAGGACGACCTTGATCGGCTTCATGGCTGGATCCTCCGAAGATGGGCCGCGAACTCCTCCGCGGGCTTGAAGCCCACCAGCCGGAGGTGGACCTGCTCGGAACCGCTGGTATCGAAGAAGAGGATGGCCGGCGGTCCGGGGATGCCGAACCGCTCCTGCATGAGGGCGCGATCCGCCGCGTCGTTGGCGGTCACGTCGGCCTGCAGCAGGCTGAAGCGCGCCATCTCGGTCGTCACGGCCGGATCGCTGAAGGTGTAGCGTTCCATCTCCTTGCAGGAGACGCACCAGTCGGCATAGAAATCCAGCATCGTGGGCCGGCCGGCCGCGCGCGCCTCGGCGAGGGCGCGCTCCAGATCCTCGGTCGTCTTGATGCGCGCGAACGAGGCATGCTCGGCGCTCGGCGCGAGCGTGCCCGCCACAAGTCCGCGCAGCGGTTGGATCGTGTCCTTGCCGCCAGCGGCGGCGCCCACCAGCATGAGGGCGCCATAGACGAGCAGGGCGACGCCGAGTCCCTTCCATAGCTTGGCCCAGCCTCCGCTGTCGTGCGGAAGGTGGCTGAGCGCCCCGAGATAGACCGCCGAGCAGATGGCCAGCAGCCCCCAGAGCGCCATAGCGATGGCGGGCGGCAGGATGCGTTCGAGCAGCAGGATGGCGACGCCGAGCAGTGCGACCCCGAAGACCGCCTTCACGGCATCCATCCAGACCCCGGCGCGGGGCAGCAGCTTGCCGGCCGAGGTGCCGATGGCGATGAGCGGTGCGCCCATGCCGAGGCTCAGCGCGAAGAGCGCGAGTCCGCCGAGCAGCGCATCGCCGGTCTGGCTGATGTAGATGAGCGCACCGAACAGCGGCGGCGCGACGCAGGGTCCGACGATGAGTGCCGAAAGCAGGCCCATGATGGCCACCCCGATGAGTGTGCCGCCCTGCTGGCGGTTGCTGATCGCGGCCAGGCGGGTCTGCAGGCTCGAGGGCAGCTGCAGGTCGTAGAAGCCGAACATGGAGAGCGCCAGCAGCACGAACACCAGCGCGAACGACGAGAGGATCCAGGGATCCTGGAACAGTGCCTGCAGATTGGCGCCGAACAGACCCGCCAGGACGCCGGCGATCGTATAGGTCAGCGCCATGGCTAGAACGTAGACGAGCGAGAGCACGAAGGCCTTGCCGGTCGTGATCCGGTCCCCGTGACCGGCGATGATGCCCGAGAGGATGGGGATCATGGGGAAGACGCAGGGCGTGAAGGCGAGCAGCAGTCCGAAACCGAAGAAGGCCGCGACGATGACCCAGAGGCTGCCTCCGGCGAGGACGGCGGCGATTCGGTCCTGTTCGGACGCAGGGGGTACGGTGCTCGGTTCGGGGGTGCGCGTCGCGGTCGTCCGAGCGGCGTCGGGCGTTGCGGTCATGGCCGGCGCGGTGACGTCGGCCGCCGGCAGATCGAGCTGCACCCGTTGGGTCTGGGGCGGATAGCAGATGCCGAGTTCCGCGCAGCCCTGGTATCTGGCGATCAGCGTGATCCGGGTCGGCTCTCGGATCTCGCGCAGGAGGGGCAGTGTCATATCCACCCGGCCGTGGTAGACCTGGATGTCGCCGAGGCTGCCGTCCGGCAGTACCGCGTCCTCCTTGGTCTCACCCTCGGGCAGCTCGAAGACGCCGAGTCGGACGCCGTCGGAGGCTTCGAGGCCGATCTGGACCAAGTGACGATAGAGGTAGGTGCCGGGGGCGATGTCCCAGGTCAATTGGATACGGTCCGGCGCGGCGACCTCGGCCTGGAAGCGGAATGCCTCTTCCGCGGTCAGCAGTTCGTCCTCGCTGGATATGCCGAAGGAGTCCTGCAGTCCGAGCGCATCTGAGACCCTGGCCGGCTCGTGATCGGGCGGAACCGGGTCTGCGGTGGGGCCGGACGCGGCTGTCGAGTCGGCCATGGGCGGCAGGTCGACCGACAGTGTCCGGCGGTGAGGCGGATAGCAGAGTCCGGCCTCGGCGCAGCCCTGAGAGGTCAGTTCGAGCTCGAGCCGGTCTCCGGCGCCGGCCTCTCGGTCGACGGGGACGCGAATGGCGACGCTGTCGTGATAGATGGGGACGGCGCCGAAGAATTCGTCCTGCTTGATTTCTGCTTCGGGAAGCTGGGGGCGGCCGAGTTCGATGCCGACACTCTCGGACTCGACGCGGAATTTGCTCTGGTAGAGGTAATAGCCCTCGGCGATGTCCCAACGGACCTGAATGGTGTCCGGTCCGAGCACCTGAACCGATGGCTTGAACGCCTGATCGGGCTGGAGGAATTCATCGTCGGCGAGCGCCGGCTGCGCCAGCATCGCCAATAGCAGGATTAGGACGGAGGACCAGGTGCGCGGCCGATGGTGTCGGAGGGCGAACTCGTCCTCGGCATGGGGTTCCAGGTCTCTGTTCCGTGATTTCACGAAGATGTGCATGCATCCACCCAGCTCAGATAGTCGGAAAGTCCTTCGGTGATCGGAAGCGCGATGATCTCGGGCACCTCGTAGGGATGCAACTCGCGCAGCCGCTCGATGAGTTCGGAGACGCGTTCGGCGCCCGTCTTGACGAGCAGCAGCGTTTCGCTGTCCTGCTGGACCGCGTCCTCCCAGCGGTAAACTGAACGGATGCCCGGAAGGATGTTGACGCAGGCGGCCAGCCGTTCGTCGACCAGCCGCTCGGCCAGTGCCTGGGCCGTTTCCGGGTCGGGGCAGGTGCAGAGCAGCAGACGATGTCGTGAATGCATGGTCGGGATCCTCGCACGGGGCCTCGCGATGGCCCCGAGCTCTTGGGGTCTCGGGTCGAGTGGCATCGATCAGGGGTTTGATGGCGATCGCATCCCGAGGTTTCATTTCGCGTCCCGATTCGACTGGAATTCGCCCTCGGGGTCTCTCGGCTTGGACTTTATCAGGCCGGACCGGTATGTTTCAGGTTCAAAGATGCGTCGAGCCGGTGCCGCGACCGAGCCGCCGAACATGGCTGGCCGAGCGGGGCGATACCGGCTCCGGAAGAACTGCGCCGGCGAATGCGCCGAGAGAGACCTTCATGCCCCTCATCATCCTATCCCTGTTCATCGGCCTGCCGCTGATCGAGCTCTATTTCCTGATCCAGGTCGGGGACGAGATCGGGGCCTTGCCCACGATCGCGCTCTCCATCCTCACCGCCATCATCGGAACCTGGCTGGTGCGCCTCCAGGGGTTCGGTCTTTTGATGCGTGTCCGCGAGGTGATGGACCGTGGCGAGGTTCCCGCCTTGGAGATGCTGGACGGCGCCCTCATCCTGGTGGCCGGACTCTTTCTGCTGCTGCCGGGCTTTCTGACCGATGGACTGGGTTTCCTGCTGCTCGTGCCTCCGTTCCGTCGCTGGATGGTGTCGCGCTTCGTTCGCGTCGTCCCCGCACAGGGGCACCCCGGTCAGCCCGCTGGTCAAGGGCCTCGCGTCATCGAGGGCGACTATCGCCGCGAGGACTGATGACGCGAATCCCGCCGTTCGAGGCTGCCCGCTCTTGGCGGCGCGATCGCTCATGTGAGACGGTCGATGTCGGTTGCGCTCCCTGTCGATGGGGGCTCGGCATCGTCCGCCGGTTCGGCCCGCTCCTGTGACGGCGACTGTCTGGTCGGGCTGAATCGCCAGCCGGTGTCGTCCCACGTCTCTTCCGTCCATCCCTCGCGTGCCTCGCTCCTCGACTCAAGCCTTGACAGCTGAATATTTGGCTCTACCATTAGCACTCATTTCCAGTGAGTGCTAACAGGCCGGGCAGCCAGTCTCGTATCTCGGCACTCATCCATCACTTCTCAACCAAGCGAGGAGATTCTTCATGAACATCCGTCCTTTGCACGACCGCGTCGTTGTCCGTCGCATGGAAGAAGAGCGCACGACCGCCGGTGGCATCGTGATCCCCGATTCCGCGACCGAAAAGCCGATCCAGGGCGAGATCGTCGCCGTCGGCAACGGCAAGATCCTCGACAGCGGCGAGGCTCGTCCGCTCGACGTCAAGGTCGGCGACCGCGTTCTCTTCGGCAAGTATTCCGGCACCGAGGTCAAGCTCGACGGTCAGGAGTTCCTGGTGATGCGTGAAGAAGACATCATGGGTGTCGTCGAGGGCTGAGCCCCTCCGCCCGGTCTGCATCTCACCGACCAGTTATTCCCACAGATCAAGAATTCAACCGAGGTAATCAGAGAATGAGCGCAAAAGACGTGAAGTTCGGCGGCGACGCCCGTGCCCGCATGATGGAAGGTGTCAATGTTCTCGCCAACGCCGTCAAGGTCACCCTGGGCCCCAAGGGCCGCAACGTGGTGCTGGAGAAGTCCTTCGGCGCGCCGACCGTCACCAAGGACGGCGTCTCCGTCGCGAAGGAAGTCGAGCTGAGCGACAAGTTCGAGAACATGGGCGCCCAGATGGTCAAGGAAGTCGCCTCCAAGACCTCCGACATCGCCGGTGACGGTACCACCACCGCGACCGTTCTCGCCCAGGCCATGGTCCGCGAGGGTCTGAAGGCAGTCGCCGCCGGCATGAACCCCATGGACCTCAAGCGCGGTATCGACAAGGCGGTCGAGGCGGCTACCGCCGAGCTGCGCAGCCTGTCCAAGCCCTGCACCGAGTCCAAGGCCATCGCCCAGGTCGGCACCATCTCGGCCAACTCCGACGAGTCGATCGGCAACATCATCGCCGAGGCGATGGAGAAGGTCGGCAAGGAAGGCGTCATCACCGTCGAGGACGGCACCTCCCTGAACAACGAGCTGGACGTCGTCGAAGGCATGCAGTTCGATCGCGGCTATCTGTCGCCCTACTTCATCAACAACCAGCAGAGCCAGAGCGCCGAGCTCGACGCGCCCTACATCCTGCTGTTCGACAAGAAGATCTCGAACATCCGCGATCTGCTGCCCGTGCTCGAGGCCGTCGCCAAGGCCAGCCGTCCGCTGCTGATCATCGCCGAGGACGTCGAGGGCGAGGCCCTGGCGACCCTGGTCGTCAACACCATCCGCGGCATCGTCAAGGTCTGCGCCGTCAAGGCTCCGGGCTTCGGTGACCGTCGCAAGGCCATGCTGCAGGATATCGCCATCCTGACCGGCGCCACCGTCATCTCCGAAGAGGTGGGTCTGTCGCTGGAGAAGGCCACCCTCAACGATCTGGGTACCGCCAAGAAGATCCAGGTCGGCAAGGACGAGACCACCATCATCGACGGCGCCGGCTCCGAGCAGGATATCAAGGCCCGCTGCGAGCAGATCCGCGCCCAGGTCGAGGAGACCAGCTCCGACTACGACCGCGAGAAGCTCCAGGAGCGTCTCGCCAAGCTGGCCGGCGGCGTGGCCGTGATCAAGGTCGGCGCCGCCACCGAGATCGAGATGAAGGAGAAGAAGGCGCGCGTCGAGGACGCCCT
>NZ_AONC01000010.1 GCF_000585215.1 Imhoffiella purpurea
GCCCGCCACAGCCACGAGCGCAAGCCGCTCGAAGCGGGCCCGTTGCGGATGAGGTCGGTGCCGGCCCAGCCCGGATGCGCCGCCAGACCCTGAACCCCCCAGCCCGCGATCTCGCTGCGGCGCTGGAACTCCAATGCCAGCATCAACATCGCCAGCTTGGTCATCCCATAGGTCCGAAACGGCAGATAGGCATGCTCGGACTGGAGGTCGGCGAGATCGATCGACTCCAAGTTGGCGGCCAGGCTGCTGACGGCGACCATGCGCGCGCCCGCAACGCAGCGCAGCAGGGGCAGCAGGCGAGCGGTCAAGGCGAAATGCCCGAGATAGTTGGTCGCGATCTGACGCTCGAAACCATCGGCCGTGACCTGACGCTCGGGCAACGCCATGACACCGGCATTGTTGACCAGCAAATCGATACCGCGCCCCGCGTCGAGCAGACCCCCGGCGAATTCGGCGACCGAATCGAGCGAGGTCAGATCGAGCCGCTCGAAGCGCGCGCGCGCCCCGGGATGCGCGGCCCGGATACGCGCCAGGGCCTTGGTGGCCTTGGCCTCGTCGCGGCCCGCCAGAACGACCTCGGCGCCCGCGCCCGCCAAGGCGAACGCCGTCTCGAAACCGAGTCCGCCAGTACCCCCGGTGACGACGGCATACCGCCCTTTCTGCGACGGGATGTCGTCAATTGTCCAGTCCATCGCCGATCGACCCCTAAGGATGGATTGAGATACAAGGCTCTCCAGGCTAGGGCGAAATGCCCCGACCCGCATTGACATTTGCGCGCCGCGCGGCGCGCCGGCGGCCCGGAACAGCTCAGTCCCGGGTCGAGTCGAAACGTGCCCGCTCCCGCCACCGCTGTACCAGGTCGGTCAGATGGATGACGAGCGCGACGAGGAAGAGAGACGACACCAGGGTCCAGGATCCGCCGGCGAGGGCGGCGCGCGCGGCCAGCAAGAGACAGGTGCCGGGGGCCAGGATGAGCAGGGTCAGCCCCGGCGACAAGGGACAGCGGCCCTTGCGCCACAGCAGGATCAGCAGGATCGCCTCCAGACCGATGAGGATCAGGACCACATCGATGGCGTGCGCGCTCGTGAAAAACTCATTCATGATTTGCCCTAGATAGATCGGAAAGACAATGACTGGAAACCAGGCGGTGAAAACCACTGCCAGCAGACGGTTATTACAGCATGCCGGCAATCGCCCGGCCACTCGACGTCAGCATCAGGATAGGGTCCCCGGCGACAGTCGCGCATCCCAGCCCTCGCGCTGCTGCAGATCCCACATGGCCGCGTAGTGGCCGCCGGCCTCCAGCAGGGCGCGATGGGTGCCCTGCTCGCGGATGCGCCCCTGCTCCATCACCAGGATGCGGTCGGCGTCGACCACGGTGGAGAGCCGGTGGGCGATGATGAGCGTGGTGTGGTCCTCGGCCACCTCGGAGAGCGTCTGCTGGATCGCCTGCTCGGTGCGGCTGTCGAGCGACGAGGTCGCCTCGTCGAAGACCAGGATGCGCGGCTGCTTGAGGATGGCGCGAGCGATGGCCACGCGCTGCTTCTCCCCGCCCGAGAGCTTGAGTCCGCGCTCGCCGACGACCGTATCCCAGCCGTCCGGCAGACTCTCGATGAAGGCGCGGATATGGGCCATCTCGGCGGCACGCTCGATCTCGGCCCGGGTGGCGCCGGGACGGCCGTAGACCAGATTGAAATAGATGCTCTCGTTGAAGAGCACCGTATCCTGGGGAACGATGCCGATCGCCGCGCGCAGGCTGTCCTGACTGACGTCGCGCACGTCCTGCCCATCGATCAGGATGCGCCCGGCGCTCACGTCGTAGAAGCGGAACAGCAGTCGCGACAAGGTCGACTTGCCGGCCCCGCTGTGTCCGACCACGGCCAGGGTCTGACCGGGCTCGATGGCGAAGTCGAGATCGAAGAGGATCTGGCGCTCCGGCTGATAGTGGAAATCCACGTGCTCGAAGCGGATTCCGCCCTCGCGCAGCGCCAGTGCCGAAGCCTTTGGCCGATCCTCGATCTCTGGCTTGCGGTCGAGCAGCTTGAACACCAGATCCATATCGGCCAGGGCATATTTGATCTGGCGATAGACGATGCCGAGGAAGCCCAGCGGGATGAAGAGCTGGAGCATGAGGGCGTTGACCAGCACCAGGTCGCCGACGCTCATGGTGCCGTCGACCACGCCCTGGGAGGCGAAGGTCATGATGAGGGCCACGCCGACGGCGATGATGGCGCCCTGACCGAAGTTGAGCACCGACATGGAGGTCTGGCTCTTCACCGCCATCTCCTCCCACTCGGCCAGCGTGCCGTCGTATCGATCCAGTTCGAGCCGCTCGTTGCCGAAGTATTTGACCGTCTCGTAGTTGATGAGGCTGTCGAAGGCCTGGGTGTTGGCCTGCGAGTCGAGCCGGTTCATGCGATGACGGTACTCCATGCGCCACTCGGTGATGGCGAAGGTGAAGATGAAATAGACCGCCACCGTGCCGAAGGTCACCAAAGCGAAGTCGATGGAATAGCGCCCGAGCATCACGACCGCGACCAGCGCGAACTCGACCACTACCGGCAGCACGCTGAAGACCAGATAGTTCATGATGGTCGAGACCGAGCGCGTGCCGCGCTCGAGGTCGCGGCTGACCGCACCGCTCTGGCGTTCCAGGTGATAGCGCAGCGAAAGCCGGTGCAGATGCTCCAGCACCCGGGTCGAGAGGCGGCGCATGGCCCGGTAGCGCACCCGGGCGAAGACCACGTCGCGCAGTTCATTGAACAGCGAGGCGCTGAGCTTGAGCGCGCCGTAGGCCAGGAGCAGACTCACCGGGAGAACCAGCATCTGCCCGGCCGGATCTTGGAAGGCGTCGACGATATCCTTCAGAATGAGCGGAACGCCGACATTGGCGACCTTGGCCAGCACCAGACAGCCGATGGCCAGCGCTGCACGGCCGCGGAACTCCCACAGATATGGCAACATGCCGTGGAGATTGTGCCAATCGCGACGGTTCCCGTGGACCCGCTCGGTCGCGAAGACCCGGTTCATCTGACCCTGTGTTTTCATGCCCTGACCACCATGCCTCCATCGATTCGCCAATGGAGCCGAGCAGTGACGCCGAGACCCGGCGCGCCCCGCTCGACGCACTGAAACTATGCTAAAGAGGACGAATGATGTCAGATCCGTCACTGAACAGCACGGGCTGCAGCCTGCACGAACCCTACGCACTGCAGGTGCTGGGCAATGAAATGGAGCCGGAATTCCCGGACCGCTGCATCCTCATCATCGAGCCGACGGACCAGTGCCGGCACGGCCACTACGTCTTCGCCGAGGTGGAGGGGGTCCGCTGGTTCAGACAATATGTCGAGGATGCATCCGGAACGGCACGGCTGGTCGCGCTGAACCCGCTCTACCCGGACATCGAGCTCGCGGGACTGGAATGGTCGGTCCTGGGCGTGATCATCCAACGCAACGTCCGCCGCAAGATCAAGCACTACGATTATCGAGAGACGCGCCAAGCATCCTGAACGGCGAATCGCGGGCGGCACCGGTCCGGTGTCCGTCCGCCGAACCCGAGAGGCCACGCATGGACATCGAAACCCTGTACGAAGCGGTCGAACTGGTACGCAAGAGCGGTCATGACGGCGACATCAGGGAAACCACCTTCATGCGCACCTACCCCCTGCTGCTCGAGGCCGCCCAGGCGCCGATCGCCGACCCGCTCGACGCCTTCCTGCGCACGGCGAGCCTGGCCTACGGCTGGATGCCAGCCGCCCTGACCATCGACGCCAGCCTGCTCGCCGCGGCCGCCAAGGGTCTGGGCGCCGCCATCCAGGAACGTCCGCTCGTCTCGCTGGAACAGGTCGAACCCATCGCCGCCTGTCTCGGCTCGGTGACGGGAGCGGCGGTGGTTCTGCATCTCTCCAACCCCTCGGTCTTTCCGCTCTGGGGCCCCAGGGTGGAGCGCTTCCGCATCCGCTCCAGGCCATCGGACTATCACATGGCCCAGCCCCGCAACTATCTGAGCTTCATCGGCGAGGTCCAGACCATCGCGGCCCACCCCCTGTTCCTGACCTTTCACCACGAGTACTGCACCGCCTACCAGGCCAGACTGCAGCGGCTGCGGATACCGGCCTATCCGCTCACCGAACCGAGGGTCATCGAATCCGCCGCCTGCGAGCTCGCGGCGCCGAAGGAGTCTCAGTGGGATTCGCTCGAGAGGGGCTGGCCCTGGATCTGAACCGAGATCCGAGATAATGGCGGCACCGACGCCCGATCCCCCGGGCGGTCGGGAAAGTCGGGATTGGTCCAGCCCTCATCGGCCAACTTCTCCTCGGCGACCGGCAGCCGCGAGGCATAGTCGAGCACGGCCGAGGATTCGCGCGGCGAGAATCCGCCCGACTCGCACATCTCGGAGCCTGGATCGCGACGGAGTCCGGAACGAATGGCCTCGAACTGACGCGTCAGATACTGAAAATGCTGACCGGCCAGGGCGGGTGAGATGCGCTCCGCCACACCCTCGCCTCTCTGTCCGTGACATTCGGCGCAGCTCGCCTCGTAGATCCGGCGGCCCAGATCCAGATCGACACCCGGTCCACGACCATTGAGGCCGGTCATGGGCAGGGCCGAGACATAGGCAGCCACGTCCGCGATGTTCTGCGGCCCGCCGAGGATCCGCGGCAAGGCGAAGGGAAGCATCAGCGGATTCTCGCGAACCCCGGCTCGGATGTCCGCCAGCTGCTTGACCAGAACGGCATTCAGCTGACCGGCGATCTGCGGATAGGCCCCGTCGGCCGTTCCCCAGCCCTCGGGACCGTGACAGACGGCGCAGGTCAAAAACACCTGCCGGCCATTGTCCGCTCTGGGCGTCAGCGACATGACCCGGTCGTATTCCTGCTTGGCATAACCGGCGGCATCCTCTGCCAGCGCGGAGTGGGTCGTGAACAGACAGAAGGCAAGACTCGCCAACGAGGCAAGACGAAAAGACTGCATCGGATCCTCCAATCGCGGAGGCCGGCGAAACCCCAACCCCCACACTTATCGTTATGGTCGTACTGATCTTGTATTTCTGCGCCGGGCCGCGCGGCCGCAGCCCGGCCGGAACCTCAGGCCGCGGCCTTGAGGGCCCCGCGTAGATTGGCATGGAAAATGGCCTTGTGCACGTCCCCCAAACTGAGCATGCCGACCAGCTTGCCAGCCTCCGTCACCGGGATGCGTCTGAAATTGTGCCGAACCATCACGGTCGCCGCGCGCAGCAGATGCACCTCGGGATCGACCGAGATCGGCTTGCGGGTCATGAGTTCGTCGACGGAGAGATCCAACACGTCCGAATAGCGGGCCAGCTCCTTGTCCAGATCCACGTGGTGGATACCCTCGGCCATCAGATCCTCCAATTTGGGGAAGAGACAATGGAGGACATCCTTCTCGGCGATCACGCCGAGCAGATGGTCCTGGTCGTCGACCACGGGCAGACCGTGGAAGCGATAGAGACACATCAGGGAGGCGACCTCCATGATCTTGGTGCCGGGCGCGATGGAACGGACGGAACGGCTCATGGCATCTCTGACTTTCATCTCACTCATCCTCTCTTGGCTCTAGTTGGTGTTGTCATCCTCCACCGCGTCCCAAACGGATCAGGAGTCGGGATGGATTCGCACCAGTATAGACGCCACGCGGACAAGGCCGGCCCAGCCACGGGCGCCACCGGCAAGAGCTCCGACTCAGCTCTCCATAAAACACAACATATGGTAGTTGACTCGTTAAGATTCGCGTATATATTGGAGGCACGAAAAATCATCCCAGGCTTGCCGAGCGCCCATGGCAACCGGGACGCGCCGCACCCTCAGACCAACATCCCATCAGACCAGATCCTCAGGAGGAGCCATGTCCGCCACCCAATCGTCGCCCGCGCAACCGACCCAGGACGTCGCCGACGCCGCCATGCCCGAGGCGCGCAACGACGCAGGGGCCGAGATCGCCGCGCACGTCCCGGGCAAGGTCCAGGTCATCCGGCGCAACGGCAAGGTCACGACCTTCGATCCCAACAAGATCATGGTTGCCATGACCAAGGCCTTCCTGGCGGTCGAGGGCGGCTCGGCGGCGGCCTCCAGCCGCATCCACGATCGTGTACGCGAGCTGACCGAACAGGTCGTGACCGCACTGACCCGGCGCCTGCCCGGCGGCGGCACCGTGCACATCGAGGACATCCAGGATCAGGTCGAGCTGGCCCTGATGCGCGCCGGCGAGCACAAGGTGGCGCGCGACTACGTCCTCTACCGCGAGGCCCATGCCCGCGAGCGCGCCGAGAAGGCCGCCGAGACCGCCGAGGCCCAGGACAGGCCCGCCATCTCCATCACCTTGGCCGACGGCAGCACCCGCCCGCTGGACCTGGAGCGCATGACCCGCCTGGTCGAGGAGGCCTGCCGCGACCTCGAATCGGTCGACGCCCAGTCCATCCTCGACGACACCCTGCGCAATCTCTTCGACGGGGTGCGCGAGGCCGACGTGCGCCAGGCCCTGGTCATGTCCGCCCGAACCCTGATCGAGCGCGAACCGAGCTACAGCCAGGTCGCCGCCCGGCTGCTGCTCGACATCCTGCGCCGCGAGGCGCTCGGCTTCCTCGACATGGCCGCCGGCGTCGAGACCCAGGCCGACCTGGCCGAGCGCTACTCGGACTATTTCACCGCCTACATCCACCGCGCCGCCGATTTGGAGCACCTCGACCGCCAGCTCTCCCGCTACGATCTGGCGCGACTCGGCGCCGCCCTCCGACCCGAGCGCGACCTCCAGTTCACCTATCTGGGCCTGCAGACCCTCTACGACCGCTACTTCATCCACACCGCCGAGGGCGTCCGCTTCGAGCTGCCCCAGGCATTCTTCATGCGCGTCGCCATGGGTCTCGCGATCAACGAGATCGACCGCGAGGAGCGCGCCATCGAGTTCTACGAGCTGCTCTCCAGCTTCGACTTCATGTGCTCGACCCCCACGCTCTTCAACTCCGGGACACTACGCCCCCAGCTCAGCTCCTGCTTCCTCACCAGCGTCCCCGACGACCTGGACGGCATCTACGGCGCCATCAAGGACAACGCCCTCCTGTCCAAATTCGCTGGCGGACTCGGCAACGACTGGAGCCGGGTGCGCGGCATGGGCGCCCACATCAAGGGCACCAACGGCAAGAGCCAGGGGGTGGTGCCTTTCATGAAAGTCGCCAACGACACCGCCGTAGCTGTGAATCAGGGAGGAAAGAGGCGAGGGGCCGTCTGCGCCTACCTCGAAACCTGGCACATCGACATCGAGGAATTCCTCGACCTGCGCAAGAACACGGGCGACGACCGCCGCCGCACCCATGACATGAACACCGCCAACTGGGTGCCGGACCTTTTCATGAAGCGGGTCGCCGAGGAAGGGGACTGGACCCTCTTCTCGCCCGACGAGACCCCGGACCTGCACGACCTCAGCGGCCAGGCGTTCGAGCAGGCCTATCTCGCCTACGAGGCGCGGGCCGAGCGCGGCGAGATGAAGGTGAGCAAGCGCATCAAGGCCGTCGACCTCTGGCGCAAGATGCTGGCCATGCTGTTCGAGACCGGGCATCCCTGGATCGCCTTCAAGGATCCCTGCAACCTGCGCTACACCAACCAGCACGTCGGGGTTGTTCACTCCTCGAATCTATGCTGTATCGCCGCCGATCAGCGCGTCGTCACCGATCGAGGAATGCTCACGATCGGTGAACTGTACATGCTTGGCGGACAGAACAAGGTTGTCGGAATCGATGGGATCCATTCCGCATCCGAGATGCTTCTTCCGAGACCCAATGCCCCGATGGTTCGCATAGAAACCAAAGAAGGTTATACACACAAAGTCACACCTGATCACAAAGTTTGGGTGAAAGAAGTCGGCTGGGTGGAAGCCCAGGAATTACAACCTGGCGACAAGCTTCTCATTCAACAGATCGAAGGACTTTGGGGCCAACAGCATAATCCAGATCTTTCGTACCTGATGGGCTTAATCGCGGGAGACGGGACCTTTGGAAAGCACAATGTCTTTATCGACATCTGGGAAAACGATTTCGACGCAATCGAGCGGATACAAGAGAGCGTTCATTGCCTGCTCGATGGGAATACGGTCCTCAGAACGACATCGACCAACAAGCCCGAATTCCGTTTCGACCTAGAGCACAAGAAGGCTCGTCTCGCGTCCGCACCGCTGAGACGCATGCTTTCCAAACACGGTTTCACTCCCGACAACAAGACGCAAGTGCCAGAACTGATCTGGAAGGGCGACAAAGAAACCGTCTCCGCCTATTTACGCGGACTCTACCAAGCAGACGGACATATTCAGAGCGGCCCGGAAATCACAACCTTGGTTCTCGCATCAAAAGACCTGAAATTCATCCAGGATATTCAAATTCTATGGGCGAATTTTAGTGTCAAAGCATCGATCAATCAAATGCGCGAGCGAGAACTGAAGCCCATGCCAGACGGCCATGGCGGAAACAAGGAATACTGGAGCAACCCGCTATACCGTTTGCTGATCACCTCTGTCAAGGGGTGCAAAATTGCAGAAGAAGTTACCCAACTCGCTGCCAACAAAAAATCAGATGCGGCGACTCATCACCTACGTAACATTGAAAAATCTGGTTACGCTCAGAAGCTATGGGCGACATTCACTCACTGCGTCGAGTTGCCTAACGAAGATGCCTATTGTTTGACTGTCGACTCGGAAACCCATGCCTGGACGGTTAACGGCATGATTACGAAGAACACCGAGATCACCCTGCACACCAACGACCAGGAGATCGCGGTCTGCAACCTGGGCTCGGTCAACCTGGCCGCGCACGTCACCGAGAAGGGACTGGACACTCAGCGGCTGCGCAAGACCGTCGGCACCGCCATGCGGATGCTCGACAACGTCATCGACTACAACTTCTACAACGTCCCCCAGGCGCGCAAGTCCAACCTGCGTCACCGCCCGGTGGGACTGGGCATCATGGGCTTCCAGGACGCCCTCTACCGGGTACGCATCCCCTACTCCAGCCTGGAGGCGGTGCAGTTCGCCGACCTCAGCATGGAATACCTGAGCTATTACGCCATCCAGGCCAGCGCCGAACTGGCGGGCGAGCGCGGACGCTATCAGAGCTTCGAGGGATCGCTCTGGAGCCAGGGCATCCTGCCGATCGACAGCCTGAAGCGGCTCGAAGAGGAACGCGGCGGCTATCTGCAGATGGACACCGACAGCACGCTCGACTGGAAGGGACTGCGCGAACAGGTCCGAACGGTCGGCATGCGCAACTCCAACTGCATGGCCATCGCCCCGACCGCGACCATCAGCAACATCGTCGGCGTCAGCCAGTCGATCGAGCCGACCTATCAGAACCTCTACGTCAAATCCAACCTCTCGGGCGAATTCACCGTGGTGAACCCCTTCCTGGTCGCCGACCTCAAGGAGCGCGGACTCTGGGACTCGGTCATGGTCAACGACCTCAAGTACTACGACGGCTCGGTCCAGCAGATCGACCGCATCCCGGACGACCTCAAGCAGCTCTACGCCACCGCCTTCGAAATCGACCCCCGCTGGCTCATCGAGGCCGGCAGCCGCCGCCAGAAATGGCTCGACCAGGCCCAGAGCCTCAACCTCTACATGCAGGAACCCAGCGGCAAGAAGCTCGACAACCTCTACAAACTCGCCTGGGTGCGGGGATTGAAGACGACCTATTACCTCAGATCCATGGGCGCGACCCACGTCGAGAAATCCACCATGGCGGATTCGAGCAAGGCCAATCGGCTGAGCGCGGTTGGAGGGAGCTATATCGCGATGGACAAGAGCAAGCCGAATGGGAAGGGGAATGGGGCGGCGGCGCCGAGTGCTTGTTCGATATTGGATCCGGAGTGTGAGGCTTGTCAGTAAAAATAAACAAGAAAAATCGGACATGAATGATATTTTTCAGCCAACAGCTGAGATTCCCGTGCGTTAAATAGTCGTGAATTCAGCAATCGCAAGAGCTACACCAACCACAGAAAAAACTATAGATCAACACAACAGAGAGACTAAACAGTGGCGAATTTTACTTTCCCAGGCGACCGCAATGAGATGCGGAAGGCAATAGAAGAGCTTCAAGGAGCTGCCAATGCCACATCTGGACAGATTAATTTATTGCTCGCATTCACAACCCGTTCTCCAGAAGCCAAAAAAGAATGGTGGCATTTTGTAGACATTGTCGCCAACGCAGAACCATCTCCTGAAAACGCAGAAATGCAACAAATGGCCCGATTTTTTATGTCAATGATGCGTTCGACACCAACAGACGATAACAGAACACCCCCGCCCGAAGGCGGACCGAAGACACCAAACAGCTCATTTGGAAAATCTCATAATGTAATTCAATTTCCATCGTTTAAATCCAGCAAATAACATCAGCCCGCGTAGGGCGCAATAGCGATAGCGTATTGCGCCGCATGGTTGGTAAGCGGCTCGCGTGAACGCCACACCAACGCCGCATGCCGCTCGGATTTCGAGGTCTCGCCTGATGCTGCCAACCTGATCGACCTGCGCCAGCTTCCATACGGCGCAATACGCTTCGCTATTGCGCCCTACATTGGGCGGAGTGGGTGGGGCGGACATGGAGGAAGGATGCCGGACTATCGTCGCGTTCGGGTTCCGGGTGGGACCTATTTCTTCACGGTGAATCTGCTGGAACGCTATCCGAACGATCTGCTGGTTCGGCATATCGATGTGTTGCGCGAGTCGGTGCGGCGGGTTCGGCGTCGCTATCCCTTCCACATCGACGCCTGGGTGGTGCTACCGGATCATCTGCATGCCATCTGGACTCTGCCGGAGGGTGATGCCGATTACGCCAATCGCTGGCGGACCATCAAACAGCATTTCTCGCGCGCCATAGCGTCGACCGAATATCGTTCCGAGGTGCGACGACGTCGAGGGGAGCGAGGCATCTGGCAGCGGCGCTTCTGGGAGCATGCGATCCGCGACGATCGCGACTTCGCGTCACACTGCGACTATGTCCACATCAATCCCGTGAAGCACGGCCATGCCGAACGGGCGCGGGATTGGCCGTTTTCGACCTTTGCCCGCTTCGTCGAGGCGGGAATCTATACGACGGATTGGGCGTCAGACCCTGACGCCTCAGTACGATCCGGCGAGCCCATGTAGGGCGCAATAGCGCCAGCGTATTGCGCCGCATGCTTGGCGAAGAGGACGCAGGATCTCGCCACCCCGCCGCAAGAGCGACGCCTCCGCCCCCTCGCCCTCATCCGTACGAATAACCCTGCTCCACCCAGTAATGCCAGTCGCCGACGGCCTCGAGCGTGTCCTCATCGGCCTCGACCACGTCAAGCTGGGCCAATGGAAGGCCTAGCGTCCGGTCCTGCCAGGTGATCAAGACGAAGATCTCCTGCAGACACTCGTCCTCCGTGGCCAGGCGCTCGACGAGCACCTCCTCACCGATGCGCAAGGGTGAAATCGTCCGCTCCCGCGCGCAACGCGCCTTGAAAGGAAAGCTCAGCCTGTCGTCGAGGTAGTAGTACCAGCCCATGGCCCGCTCCTCCGGGCCGTAGGCGTCCACGACCACCTCCATCAGGATACGCTCTTCGCGTACTTCGTCTTGTTCTCGTTTCGTCACTGGGACACACCTCTTTGTACAATCATTGATGAACCGAAACCCTCACCGCAAAATGCTCGCTTCTTGGATCGAAAAGGTCGATCCACAGCAACCTCATTCCGCCTGCCGCCGCCCCGGAGGATTGGGAAACGCCCAAATGATCGTATTGGACCGACGGACGTTGAAGATCCGACCTGAGTCGGCGATACGCTATCCGACCCGAGCGCGACCGGCCAGATCGGCCGCGACTGAGCTGGAGCCCAGATGAACAAGATTCGACGTCTCGGCCTGATCGGCGATATCCACGGCGACGACGCCCTACTCGAACAGGCGTTGCGTCTGCTCTCGGAACGCGGGGTGGAACGCATCGCCGCGACCGGCGACATCGTGGACGGTCCCGGATCGATCGATCGCTGCTGCGAGCTGCTCGCCGCGCACCGCGTGCTTGCGGTTCGCGGCAACCACGACCGCTGGCTGCTGGAGGGAGTGCTCAGAGACCTTCCCCACGCGACACTGGCCAGCGCACTAACCCCCACCGCCAAGGACTTCATCGCCGGACTGCCGCCGACCCTTGAGCTCGACACGCCTCGGGGCCGGCTGCTGCTCTGCCATGGGCTCGGCCCGCACGACACCAAGAAGGTGAACCCGGACGACAGCGGCTACGCCCTGGAGTCCAACTTCGAGCTCCAGGAACTGCTCTGCAGCAGCAGAGGCTATCGCTGGATCCTCAACGGACACTCGCACCGGCGCATGGTGCGCCACTTTCCCGAGGGCACGACCATCGTCAATGCCGGCACCCTGGGTCCGGACGAGCACAGCGGAGGCTGTCTCGAGCTGGATTTCGAAACCGGCGTCGCCCGGCTGTTCGAGTTCACCCCGACCGGCCGGCTCGACTCCGCTCCGAGCGAGATCCCGCTGCTCGGTTGAGCGTCACGACGCCTGAGCCCGGCCAATCGCACCGCTCATTCGAACCGACGGAACCGTCCGTCGACCCCAGCCAACACCACACGCCCTCGGCCACCGCCCCAGGATTGCGACATCATCCCCAAACATCACCGCCATGCAGGCCATCGGAGGTTTGACGCAGGATCTCGCGAAGCCTATGCAAGACATCGGGCTCGTGGCACCCGGAATCGGCCAATTCGCAATGCCGGCATGGACACGGGAAGGCAACATTCCACTGTACCGACCTCCCTCGGTGCAATAGGCTTCGCTTTTGCCCCAACGATCCGAACCAGAGTTGCCGATGAAAGAACATGCCCGCGTTCTGTTTCTATCGCATGGCGGAGGCCCCCTGCCCCTCTTGGGCGACAGGGCACACGAGGAGATGGTCGACTGCCTGAAGCACATCGCCGCCAAATACCCCAAGCCCTCGGCCATCGTCCTGGTCAGCGCGCATTGGGAGGAGAAGATTCCGACCATCACCTCGGGAAGCCGTCCGGATCTCATCTACGACTACTACGGGTTCCCCGAAGAGTCCTACGAGATCCAGTATCCCTGCCCCGGCGAGCCGCGATTGGCCGAGAAGATCCACGGGCTACTCGACCGTGCTGGCATCGCATCCCGGCTGGATGCCAAGCGGGGATTCGACCACGGGCTCTTCGTCCCCCTGAAGCTCATGTACCCGGAGGCGGACATCCCCTGCGTTCAGCTGTCGCTGGCGAGCAGCCTCGATCCAGCCCTGCACATCGCCATGGGACGGGCGCTCCGGGGACTGGAGGACGACGGACTGCTGGTCGTCGGCTCCGGATTCTCCTTCCACAACATGAGGGCCTTCTTCGGTCAGGAGACGACCGAATCGGCGGCGATGAACGCGGCCTTCGAGGAATGGCTGCTGGAGACCTGCTCCAGCCCCGATCTCGACGAGGAGGAGCGCGAGCGGCGTCTGATCCAGTGGGCCGAGGCGCCGTCGGCCCGCTACTGCCACCCTCGCGAGGAGCATCTGCTGCCCCTGCAATTCTGCTATGGATGGGCCCAAACCCGCTGCTCGGAGGCATTCGAGCTGCGGATCATGGGCAAGAAATCCAGCATGTATCTCTGGAGGGAGTCGTCCGTCTAGGCCGGCGAGAAATCGAAAGGCACGCCCCGCCGGGCCCAGATCATCAGGCGCGGCCGAGGCACCCTGGATCATTGACAGCCGGAGACGCAGACCTCGCGGCTGTCCACGATTCCGCCGCAGTTGCTGTAGCAGACGCGGTAGTCGGCGTCGCATTGCGAGGTATTCGCCTGCTCGTTGCACGAATAGCTGCTGTCCGTGCATTTCGCGCGCTCGGCATCGCTCTTGGCCGTGCTGATGCACGCCGTATAGCTGACCATGGCGCTTTGCTGGCAGTTCGATCGATTCTGGGCCGCCCGGCCCTCGGCGTTGGAGCGGCACATCTCGCGCATCGCCAGACACTGATTGAGGCACCGCTTGCCTTCGAGATCGCTGGGCGGTGTGTAGGTGTAGACGGTGCGGTACATGGGCCCACAGGCCGTCAGGAGCGGGATCGAGACGCCGAACAGGATGGCGGAAACAAGCGGTCGTTTGATCATGGCCATGGTCGTTCCTTGGGGTCGATTGGGGCTGCCCCTCGCGACAGGAAGGCGCAGCGAACGAGCGGCGAAACAAGGGGACATGCCACCCGCCGAGTAGCCTAAATAAAGGTCTCGACCGGGTAAAGTCGGCCTCGACGAATCGGCCGGCGGTACCGCGCGCCTAGCAAGATCCATCGACATGCACGCATTGTCCATTTCGGGCATGCGCCCAGGTACCAGATCGTGCTATGAATTGGAGGCCGAGGCCCAATCGCACGGCCGGCTCCCTGGAGATCGCGAGCCGAAGCTTTCATCAACCGATCGGGAGGATTCAGCCAAATGTCGAGAAATCCCTTGCTTGCAGCGACGCTGGCCGTCGCGATGGCGGCCTTGCTGGGCAGCCAGCCCGCCACCG
Organism: Imhoffiella purpurea; assembly: GCF_000585215.1. GTDB lineage: Bacteria > Pseudomonadota > Gammaproteobacteria > Chromatiales > Chromatiaceae > Imhoffiella > Imhoffiella purpurea. Next base: position 14,526 of record NZ_AONC01000010.1, read on the forward strand.
CGGTCCAGGACGAGGACATCGATTTCGACACCACCGAGGATCTCTACCAGGTGTGTTCGGTCGAGCCGGGCGCCGCCGAGTATGTTCCCGCCTCATTCGCCTGCCGGGGCTTCATCCACGGCACGATCCAATATCACGACGCGGTCACCGACCGTAAGAAGCTGAAACGGCTGATCTGCTATCCGAAGACCGCGACGATCGCCGATGCACGCGCGGCATTCGTCGCCTGGGCCAAGAAACACATGGACGACGAAACCCTGATGAACGAGATGCCGGTCGTCGGTCTGGTCCGCGCGCTTGCCGACAAATATCCGTGCAAGTAGCGATCGCACCTCACAGCCTTCAACCTCATTCGGAGCCTTCGGCCATGACCAAGCTTGCCATTCCATTCGCGTTCGTCGCGGCGATCGCCATCGCCGGCTGCGGCACCACCACGGGACAACGCTCCGGCAGCGGCGCGCTCATGGGCGCCGCCGGCGGAGCACTGATCGGTTCACTGAGCGGTAATGCCGGTGCCGGGGCGCTGATCGGCACGGGTGCCGGCGCGATCGGCGGTTATCTGTACGATCAGCACCAAAAAGGCCATATCGACTGACCCACGAATGGTCGCGTGGCGCGACCATCCCGGTCGCACCGCGCGCCCGCCGGAGATTGCCTCGACGCGCCCTGTCTCGTAGTATCGAGATCGTGCTCGATTCCGAGCACGCCAGTCACTTATTCTCAGGGCAGGGTGAAATTCCCGACCGGCGGTGATTCCGCGTCAGCGGAAAGCCCGCGAGCGCCTGTCTCCGGACAGGGTCAGCAGATCCGGTGAGATTCCGGGGCCGACGGTTAGAGTCCGGATGGAAGAGGATAAGGCAGTAACGACTGTGCCCCTCGCGGGGCAGGGTTTTCTATTGCCCGGTAGTTGGTACCGACCGTTTCCAGTACGCCCTGATTCTGGCAAATCGACACGTCGTTTCAACGAGCCATGAATCAGATCGAATCCAGCCAGACCCAAGCGGGTCAGAACCAGACGAGCCAGAACCGGCTCGACCCCACCCTATCCATCGATCTACTGAGCCGTTTCGGCTCACCCCAGGAGCGCGTCCAGACCGCGATCGACAATCTCCGCCAAGGCGGCGGGATACTTCTGGTCGACGACGAGGACCGCGAGAACGAAGGGGATCTCATCTTCCCCGCCCACACCATCACCCAGAAGCAGATGGCACTGCTCATCCGCGAATGCAGCGGCATCGTCTGTCTCTGTCTCGAGGAGGAACGGCTCCGTCAGCTCGGCCTGCCGATGATGGTCGAGCAGAACACCAGCCGCAACGGCACGGCCTTCACCGTCAGCATCGAGGCGCGGCAAGGCGTGACGACGGGCGTCTCGGCCGCCGACCGGGTGACGACCATTCGAGCCGCCATCGCCGAGGATGCGTGCCCCGACGATCTGTCCCGACCGGGACACGTCTTTCCGCTGCGCGCGAGGCCTGGCGGCGTGCTCGCGCGTCGAGGCCACACCGAGGGCACCGTGGACCTGATGACGCTCGCCGGATTCGGTCCGGCCGGCGTGCTCTGCGAGCTGACCAATGCGGACGGAACCATGGCGCGCCTACCCGAGATCGTCGATTTCGCCGAGCGGCACGGGATGCCGGTGCTAACGATCGAGGATCTGGTCGCCTATCGCCAGGGACTGTTGGGCCAATGCTCGGTGGTCAAGGAGACGCAAGCGGCCGCCAACGCGGACGTTTGCGTCACGCTCGAGACGACCGAGATGTGTCAGGCCGTCTGAGCCCGAGAAGGGATGAGGCGGAGACCCGGGACGGGTCTCCGCCGGTCGGCGGGACCATGGAAGGCCAGGCTCAATCGTGAGCCTGGTCGTCGTGCTCCTCGCTACCGATGTCCACCTGCATGAATTGGGTCCAGGATGAGAGCTCCCGGTAATCCCCGGGCGGGTTCAGGGATTCGGGACGGAAATCGGGATCCTGTTCGACCGAAAGCACCTCGATCTCCTCGCTCGCCTCGTCGGCGATCGTCGAAGGCACCATCATCCCCATCATGTCCGCCCCTGGATTGGGCGCGACCTTGACGAGATAGCCCTTGGCGAGGATGGCGTCGAAGGTCTCGGCCATGGGGTCGGCCCCCTTCTCCTGACCTCCCAGCCGGTGGGTCATGGCATCCATCTCCTCGCGCATCCGGCGATCCCAGCGCCGGTAGGCATCCAGATCGAATTCCTTCCCGATCGCGGCCTCGAGATCCGCGGAGACCCAGACCCGGCTATAGGGGACATCGTTGACGCTGATGCGATAGGACTCCGCGTCATAGCCAGCAACCTTGCCCGCGCCATCGCGCTCGAAGCCTACCTCGCCGCGACCGGATCCCTGGATCATGGCGCCGACCATCGCCTGCATCTGCTCCCGCTGCTCCGGGGTCAGGGACGCGAGCTGACGGTCGAACTCGGCCTTCATGGTGGCCATGAGTTCGTCGAGCGAGCCTTCGCAGGCGCCCTCGAAATAGACCTCCGCCTCATGGTTCACCATCAGACAGCGATCGTGGGCGAGATCGATGCGGTTGAGGAGACGCCCCTCCTCGAGCTCGTAATAGACCCCTTGGTGATAGATGCGCGTCTGCATCTCGCCATCCAGGGACTCGGTGACCACCAGGGCCGCCTCGCTGCTCGCCGACGCCAGTCCGGCCAGCATGGCCATCGGCCATATCCATTGTCTCGACATCTCTTCTCCAGGTTTCATCGAACGGTGTCCGCGATGCCGAGGCATCGCGCACGGCGATTGTAGCCCGGATCGATAGGGCGCGTGAGACCGGTACGGAAACGCCTACCGCTTCAGCTCTTCCAGACACTGGCCCAGCGAGAGACGCCAGTCCGGCATCGCCAGACCGAAGGCCTCCTGGAAACGGCCGTTGTCGAGCACCGAGTAGGTCGGCCGCTTCGCCGGGGCCTGATACTCGGACGAGGGGATGGGGATGAGATTGGATTCGAGACCGCTCGCCTCCAGGATGGCGCTGGCGAAGCCGTACCAGCTCACCTGGCCGGAGCCCGTGAGGTTGTAGAGCCCGCCGACCCGGTCCAGGTCCAGATCGCCGCGCAGCACGCGATAGAGCACCATGGCGGTCATCTCGGCGAGCATGCGACTCCAGGTCGGCGAACCGATCTGGTCATCGACCACCCGCAGCTCCTCGCGCTCCCTGAACAGCCGCATCATGGTCAGCAGGAAGTTGGCCCCGCGCGCGCCGTAGACCCAGCTGGTGCGGAAGACCAGCGCCCTGGCGCCCGACTCCAGCAAGGCGCGTTCGCCGCCGAGCTTGGTCTCGCCGTAGACGTTGAGCGGATCCGGGGTGTCGTCCTCGGTATAAGCGCGGTTCAGATTGCCGGAGAAGACGAAGTCGGTCGAATAATGGACGATCGGCGTACCCCTCTCGGCGAGCAGGGCGGCCATCTCGGCCACCGCATCCGCATTGATGCGCTTGGCGGTCTCGCGATCGCTCTCGGCCTTGTCGACCGCGGTGTAGGCCGCGGCATTGACCACGGCATCCGGCCGGGCCTCGTCGATGAGACGGGCCAGCGAGCTGGGGTCCATGAGGTCGACGACCGGACCGGCCTCGCCCTCGATCGAGGCGGCGACCACCTCGCCGATCCCGGCCAGCGTGCGGCGCAGCTCCCAGCCGACCTGTCCGTTCGAACCGATCAGCAGCAACCTGGGTCGAGCGGCCGAACCAGCTGTATTCTTCATGCGTAATCCTCGTAGCCTGGCAGACGGAGCGCCGGGATGTCGGCGAGACTCAGTGCCTCGCGGTCCTTGAGGGAGAGTTCGGGCTCGCCCTCCAGAGGCCAGTCGATCCCGATCGCGGGGTCGTCCCAGCGCACGCTGAATTCTGTTTCCGGACTGTAGTAGTCGGTGTTCTTGTAGACGAAGAGCGCGGACTCGGCGGTCACCAGAAAGCCGTGGGCGAAACCGGGTGGAACCCAGAACTGGCGCTTGTTGTCGCCCGAGAGAGTCACGCCGACCCATTGTCCGAAGGTGGGGGATCCGCGACGAATATCCACGGCGACGTCGAACACCTCGCCCGCCAGGACCTGGACCAGCTTGCCCTGGGCGTGCGGATGTTGAACGTGGAGCCCCCGCAGCACGCCCTTGCGCGAAAAGGATTGGTTGTCCTGGACCATCGGCGGAATGCCGAGTTCGCCATAGGCGTTGGCGCGATAGGTCTCCAGGAAATAGCCGCGCTCGTCGCCCCAGACCTTGGGCTCGAGAATGAGCACGCCCGGGATCCGGGTCTCGACGACCTTCATACGCGCCCCCGCTGCAGCAGGCTCAACAGATAGTCGCCATAACCGCTCTTCTGCAGCTCGACGGCCTGCTCGCGCAGCTGGGCCTCGTCGATCCAACCGTTGAAGTAGGCGACCTCCTCGGGACAGCAGATCTTGAGCCCCTGGCGCTTCTCGATGGTCTCGATGTACTGGCCGGCCTGCATCAGGGACTCGTGGGTCCCGGTGTCGAGCCAGGCGGTGCCGCGACCGATACGGGTCAGCGACAGCTCGCCCCGGCGCAGATAGCAGTTGTTGAGGTCGGTGATCTCGAGTTCGCCGCGCGGCGAGGGTTCGAGCGTGCGAGCCAGATCGCAGACCTTGGCGTCGTAGAAATAGATGCCGGTCACCGCCCAGTTGGATTTGGGCGCCTTGGGCTTCTCTTCCAGGTTCACCACCCGGCCATCGGTATCGAACTCGGCGACGCCGTAGCGTTCTGGATCGGAGACGTAGTAGCCGAAGACGGTCGCGCCCGTCTCGCGCGCGCTCGCCGTCCTGAGCTGGTCGACCAGACCGTGCCCGTAGAAGATGTTGTCGCCGAGGATGAGACAGGAGGGCGAGTCGCCGACGAAGTCGCGCCCGATCAGGAATGCCTGGGCCAGGCCGCCCGGATGGGGCTGCTCGGCGTAGCTGAGCGAGAGCCCCCAGCGCGAGCCGTCGCCCAGCAGTGCCTGGAAGTTGGGGAGATCCTGCGGGGTGGAGATGATGAGGATCTCGCGAATCCCGGCCAGCATGAGCGTCGACAGCGGATAATAGATCATCGGCTTGTCGTAGACCGGCAGCAGCTGCTTGCTGACGATGCGGGTCAGGGGATAGAGCCGGGTGCCGGATCCGCCGGCCAGGATGATGCCTTTGCGATTCATGGTGATTCCTTCCTCAGCCCTGCTCGGCGCCGAGACGCTCGCCTCGGTAGCTGCCGTCGGTGACCCTTCGGCACCATTCTGGATTGTCCAGATACCAGCTCAGGGTTCGGCGCATGCCGGACTCGAAGGTCTCCTGAGGCTCCCAGCCGAGCTCGCGCTTGAGCTTGCTGGCATCGATCGCATAGCGGCGGTCGTGGCCGGGGCGATCGGTGACGAAGTTCTTGAGCTGGGCGTGGGGGCGATGCGGCGAGTCGGGCAGCATCTCGTCGAGGAGCGCGCAGAGCGTATCCACCACCTCCAGGTTGGTCCGCTCGCTGTTGCCGCCGACGTTGTAGACCTCACCGGGCGTGCCCGCCTCCAGCACCCGCCAGATGGCGCGGCAGTGGTCGGTGACGTACAGCCAGTCGCGGATATTGCCGCCGTCGCCGTAGATGGGCAGGGCCTCGCCGCGCTGGGCCTTGAGGATCATCAGCGGGATCAGCTTCTCGGGGAACTGGTAGGGTCCGTAGTTGTTGGAGCAGTTGGTGGTGAGCACCGGCAGCCCGTAGGTGTGGAACCAGGCCCGCACCAGATGATCCGAGGCCGCCTTGGAGGCCGAATAGGGCGAATTGGGGGCGTAGGGCGTGGTCTCGGTGAAGAGCCCGGTCGGACCCAGCGAGCCGTAGACCTCGTCGGTCGAAACGTGCAGGAACCGGAAGTTCTCGCGCGCCTCGCCCGCGAGCCGGCTCCAGTGAACGCGGGCGCAGTCGAGCAGGTTGAAGGTGCCGACCACGTTGGTCTGGATGAAGGCGCCGGGGCCGTCGATCGAGCGGTCGACATGACTCTCGGCGGCGAAGTTGACCACGGCATCCACGTCATGCTCGATCAGCAGCCGGATCACCAGTTCGGGGTCGCCGATGTCGCCCTGGACGAAGGTATGTCTCGGGTGGTCGGCGAGATCGGCCAGCGTATCCAGATTGCCGGCATAGGTCAGAACGTCCAGGTTGACCACGCGGGCATCGGTCTCGTTCAGGACGTAATGAACGAAGTTGCCACCGATGAAACCCGCGCCGCCGGTTACCAGCAGGGTGCGCATGAAGCCTCCTAGAGCCGCGCGCCAGGACGCGGCAGATCCTCAGTCGGGAATGACGTCTGAACGGGATGTCGTCAGAACGGAATGTCGTCATCGAAATCGGGCGTGCCGCCGTAGCTGCCGCCCGAACCCCCGGACGGAGCCGGGGCCGGGGACGGCTGACCGCGACCGCCACCACGCGGCGCCGACATGCTCTCCTCGGGATAGGGAGCGGCCGAGCCTCCGCCCATTCCCTGGCGGCTGTCGAGCATCTGCATGGTGCCGTTGATGTCCACCACCACCTCGGTCGAATAGCGGTCCTGCCCCTCCTGGGTCTGCCACTTGCGGGTGCGCAGCTTGCCCTCGACATAGATCTTCGAGCCCTTGCGCAGATACTGCTTGACGATCTCGGCGATCTTGCCGAAGAAGACGACGTTGTGCCACTCGGTGCGTTCCTGGCGCTCGCCGGTGTTGCGATCCTTCCAGGACTCGCTGGTCGCGATCCGCACATTGGCCACCGCGTCGCCGCTCGGCATATAGCGAACCTCCGGATCGGCCCCGAGATTGCCGATCAGGATCACTTTATTGACACCTGCCATACCTTCCTCCCGCTCCGCGTCTCGCGCGAGCGTACTCAGTCTCGCTAAAATCGAACGGCCAGCCGGACGTTACGTCTCAGACACTGGCCGAAAAGGCCTGCAATCTTGCCCAATCGAGCTGGCGGCTGTCCACCTTCAGATAGGCTACACCCTCTTCGTGCGCGATGACCGCCTCCTCGACGCCCGGCACGTCCAGCAGACGCCGCTCGACGACCGGAACCTCGTCCTCGGGCAGCATGCCGAGGGTCAGGATATGCCGGGTCAGGTTGGCGGGGATCCGCATGGTCGCGACCAAAGCGACCCACACCAGTGAGGTCGCTGCACCGACCAGATAGACGGCATCCGGCCCGAAACTGGCGTGGGCCCAGCCGCCGAGCAGGCCGCCGAGGAAGGCGCCGACGAACTGTGAGCTGGAGAAGACGCCCATGGCCGTCCCCTTGGCCCCGGCGCGCGCGGCCTTGGAGACCAGTGACGGCAGCACGGCCTCCAGCAGATTGAAGATGGTGAAGACCACGACCAGCAGAAAGCCCATGACCCAGAGCGACTCATGGGTCAGATGGAACCCCAGCATGGCCGCGCCCAGCGCCACCACCGAACCGAGCAGGACCGGCTTGACCTTGCCCAGACGCTCGGCCATGACGATGAAGGGCACCATGGCCAGGATAGCGAGCAGCACCACTGGCAGATAGAGCATCCAGTGATCGACCGGCGCCAGCCCGGCCGACTCGATCGACAGGGGCAGCACCACGAACATGCTGACCATGGTCAGATGCAGCATGAAGATGGCCAGGTCGAGCCGCAGGAGGGTCGGATTGGCGAGCACGCCCGAGAGCTGATCCAGCACCGGCTGGGCGTCCCGGTGCACCATGGAGCGATCCGGATCCGGCACCACGTAGGCCAGGATCAGCATGCCGACGACCGCCAGCACCGAGGTCAGGGCGAAGATCCCCGAGATGCCGATCCAGCGGGCGATGGGCGGGCCGATCACCAGAGCCGCCGCGAAGGAGAGCGCGACGCTGATCCCGATCGCCGCCATGCCCTTGGTACGGACCTCGTCGCGCGTCAGGTCGGCGGTCAGGGCGATGATGGCCGCGGCGATGGCGCCGCTGCCCTGGAGCGCGCGCCCCAGGATGACCCAATGGATCTCGCTGGCCATGGCGGCGACCAGACTCCCCAGGGCGAAGAGGGCGAGCCCGCCGTAGATCACCGGCTTGCGCCCGATGCGGTCCGACAGCAGGCCGAGCGGGATCTGCAGTATCGCCTGGGTCAGACCGTAGGCGCCGATGGCCAGACCGACCAGGATGGGCGTCGCGCCGGGCAGATCGTAGGCGTAGAGCGCGAAGACCGGCAGCACCATGAAGAGCCCGAGCATGCGCGTGGAGAAGATGGCGGCAAGCCCCATGGCGGCCCGACGTTCGGTGGGCGACAGGGGGGTCTTGGGGATGTCGAGATTGGGTGTATCGGATGACTTCACGGCCGCTGGCCTTTGCTTCTTGACGGCGAAGCTTCGCATAATAGCAGCTTGACCAAGGCGGAAGCAGGCACCCCTGGTAGGGTATCGACGGCTCCGGCATGGCCCGCATCCAGCCCCGCGACCCAGCGACCAGGCACCCACCCCCGGCAGATTCCATGGACACCATCCGCATCCGCGGCGCACGCACGCACAACCTCAAGGGCGTCGACCTCGACCTGCCTCGCGACCGTCTGATCGTCTTCACCGGACTCTCGGGCTCCGGCAAGTCGTCGCTCGCCTTCGACACCATCTATGCCGAGGGCCAGCGCCGCTACGTGGAGTCGCTCTCGGCCTATGCCCGCCAGTTCCTCTCGGTCATGGAGAAGCCGGACGTCGACCACATCGAGGGGCTTTCGCCGGCCATCTCGATCGAGCAGAAGACCACCTCGCACAACCCGCGCTCGACCGTCGGCACCATCACCGAGATCTACGACTATCTGCGCCTGCTGTTCGCCCGCGTCGGCCAGCCGCGCTGCCCCCAGCACGGCGAGCCGCTCGAGGCCCAGACCGTGAGCCAGATGGTCGACCAGGTCCTGAACCTACCCGAGGGCGACAAGCTGATGCTCCTGGCCCCCGTGGTCTCGGCGCGCAAGGGCGAATACCAGCGTCTGCTCTCCGAGCTGCACGCCCAGGGCTTCATCCGGGCGCGCATCGACGGCCAACTGCACGAGCTCGACGAACCGCCCGCGCTGGACCTCAAGAAGAAGCACGACATCGAGGTGGTGATCGACCGCTTCCGGGTCCGCGACGACCTGACCCTGCGTCTGGCCGAGTCCTTCGAGACCGCGCTGGCCCTCTCGGGCGGGATCGCCCGCGTCGGCTGGATCGACGAACCCGAGCGGCCCGAGCTCACCTTCTCGGCCCAGTTCGCCTGCCCCGTCTGCGGCTACAGCATCCCCGAGCTGGAGCCCCGGATCTTCTCCTTCAACAACCCGGCCGGGGCCTGCCCCACCTGCGACGGACTGGGCGTGGAGCAGTTCTTCGACCCGGCCAAGGTGGTGGTGCATCCCGAACTCAGCCTGGCCGGCGGCGCGGTGCGCGGCTGGGACCGGCGCAACGCCTATTACTTTCAGATGATCCGCTCGCTCGGCGAGCACTACGGATTCGACGTCGAGACGCCCTGGACCGAACTGCCCGAACAGGTCCGCTCGGTGGTCCTCTTCGGCAGCGGCAAGGAGAAGGTCCGGCTCAAGCTGCCGCACGCCAAGGGCAGCGCCAAGCCCCAGCCATTCGAGGGCATCATCCGCAACATGGAGCGCCGCTATCACGAGACCGACTCCAACACGGTCCGCGAGGAGCTGGCGCGCTATATCTCGCACCAGCCCTGCCCCGCCTGCCAGGGCTCGCGGCTCAACGAGGCGGCACGCAACGTCTTCGTCGGCGCGCACAACCTGCCGGCCGTCTCGCGCATGCCGGTCGGCGAGTCGCTGCGCTTCTTCGAGTCGCTGGAGCTGCCGGGCAAGCGCGGCGAGATCGGGGCCAAGGTCATCAAGGAGGTCGCCACCCGGCTGCGCTTCCTGGTCGACGTGGGGCTCGAATACCTGACCCTGGAGCGCAGCGCCGAGACCCTCTCGGGAGGCGAGGCCCAGCGCATCCGTCTCGCCAGCCAGATCGGCGCGGGACTGGTCGGCGTCATGTACATCCTCGACGAACCCTCGATCGGGCTGCACCAGCGCGACAACGCCCGTCTGCTCAAGACCCTGGACCATCTGCGCGACATCGGCAACACGGTGATCGTGGTCGAGCACGACGAGGAGGCGATCCGCGCCGCCGACCTGGTGGTCGACCTGGGACCGGCCGCCGGCGCCCACGGCGGCGAGATCGTGGCCCAGGGCACCGCCGAGGAGATCTCGGCCGTCCCCGCCTCGCTCACCGGCCGCTATCTCTCGGGCGATCTGCGCATCCCCATCCCCGAACGGCGCACGCCCGTCGACCCCGAGCGCCAGCTGCGCATCCTGGGGGCGCGCGGCAACAACCTGCGCGCCGTCGACGCCGCCATCCCGGTCGGCACCTTCTGCTGCATCACCGGGGTCTCGGGATCCGGCAAGTCGACCCTCATCAACGACACGCTTTTCCCGGTCGCCGCGCGTCATTTCAACGGGGCCAGTCTGAGACCCGCCCCCCACGGCGCCGTCGAGGGGCTGGAGCTGTTCGACAAGGTGGTCGACATCGACCAGAGCCCCATCGGTCGCACTCCACGCTCCAACCCGGCCACCTACACCGGGCTGTTCAATCTGGTCCGCGACCTCTTCGCCGCCGTCCCCGAGGCGCGCTCGCGCGGCTATACCGCCGGTCGCTTCAGCTTCAACGTCAAGGGCGGACGCTGCGAGGCCTGCAAGGGGGACGGACTCATCCGGGTCGAGATGCACTTCCTGCCCGATATCTACGTCCAGTGCGATACCTGCAAGGGCCGTCGCTACAACCGCGAGACCCTGGAGATCCGCTACAAGGGCAAGACCATCGACGAGGTGCTGAACCTGACGATCGAGGACGCCCTGGAATTCTTCGCCCCGGTCGCCGTCATCCACCGCAAGCTCCAGACGCTCATGGACGTGGGACTCTCCTACGTCCGGCTCGGACAGAGCGCCACCACACTCTCGGGCGGCGAGGCGCAGCGGGTCAAGCTCAGCCGCGAGCTCAGCAAGCGCGACACGGGGCGCACGCTCTACATCCTCGACGAGCCCACCACCGGGCTGCACTTCCACGACGTCAAGCACCTGCTCGACGTGCTCCACCGCTTCCGCGACCAGGGCAATACGGTGGTGGTCATCGAGCACAATCTGGACGTGATCAAGACCGCCGACTGGATCCTCGACCTGGGACCGGAGGGTGGCGACAAAGGCGGTCAGATCATCGCCACCGGCACACCCGAGACCATCGCCGCCGACCCAGCATCCCATACCGGACGCTTTCTGCGACCGTTACTGGAACGGGGATGGTGAACCAATCGTTCCCCGACCCTCAACCGTCCGGTGGTTTTGCACCAGCCCCCAGTCAAATGCACCACCACTGACCTCCGCCCGACCGACACCAATCGCGATGAGCGACGGCGCATGCGGGACATCGAACGACTCAGGTGCCCGCTCACTCGACGAGGATCGAGCAAACCCACCTTGACGTTTCGTCGGGACACAAGCCCTATGGCACGATATTTGTGTAGCTGATCGACTTCACCCTTCCGCTCACATGACCAGCCCAAGGGAGTCGTCCATCCGTGATCTCCGCTCGCCTCACCCGCCTCTCCTTCCTCGCCCTCGCGCTCATCTGCTTCTCCATCTCGGCGCTCGCTCAGGACACGCCTGCCGCCGCCGAGGACGCACCCGTCACCGACAGCCCGGCCACGCCCGCGCCGGAACCCAAGAACGGACTGGACCCCGCCCTGGTCGGCCTCGCCGCGCTTCCGGGAGACGATGCCTCGGCCGAGGATTACAACAAGACACTCAAGATCATCGAGGACCGAATCGCGGCGGTCGAGCGCGAGGGCGCCCCGCCCGCCCCCGGAGGGCCGGACGAAGGGACCGTGCCGGACCCGAGACTCGAACCCTTGCTGGATCTGAGGCTCTCTCTGCAGCGCCGGGCGACCCTGCTCGCGCGGCGCCAGGAGCTGCAAGGTTCGCTGAACGACATCGAGACCGCCCAGGAGACCCTGCAGCGCGAGGGACTGACCGAAAAGCCGCCCTACCCGATCGACCAGATCGACCAGTTGCACAGCGAGCATCGATTGGCCAGGCACGCCGCCGAGGCGGCCGAACGCGCACTGCAGATTGCGCAGCAGCAGACCGACATGGCGGCCAAGGAGATCGAGACCAAGGAGCAGGAGCGCCGGCTCGCCCGCACCCAGCTGGAGCAGGCCGCCCCCGGCGACGACCGGCTGGCGCTCGAACGCCGGCTGGAGGCGGCTCGGCTCGGCGAGCTCGCCGCACGCCAGCGGCAGGCGACGGCGAAGGACTTTCTGGAACTGACGCACCTGGAGTCCCAGGTCGCCCGACAGCGCAGCGACCTGCTGAGCGCCAAGATCGCACGCATGAAGGACGCGGTCAGCTTCACCAAGACGATGCTGGACGACCGGATCGAGGAGCTGACGGCGCGCGAGGCCCAGATCCGCAAACGGATCGAGGCCCTGACCCAGGCCGGCGACCGCGCCGAAAGCGCCCTCTTCGATGCCCGCAGGCGCCTGGAGCGCAATCGGGACGAGTCACGCACCCGGCTTCTGGAAGAAGAGGTCGCGGCCCGCGAGGCCGAACTCGGCGCCTCGCGCAAGGGCATCGCCTATCTGCGCCATGCGCTCTCGAGCATCGCCTCGGCCCGCACCCTCTGGCAGCGCCGCTATCGGCTGTACCAGGGCGACCAGGAGGCCCCCCTGACCAGCTGGCTGCAAGAGGTCGGCGCGCTCGCCGACACCATCGCAGACGAGACCCGCTATCTGCAGGACGAACTCGCCACGGTGCGCTCGGTGCAGCTGATGCTCGTCCAGCGACTCGCCGACTCGGGGCTCGCCAGCGACATGCGCACCGCGCTCAAGCGCAGACTGGATGCCCTGGACGCGCAGGAGGGACAGGCCGAGGATCTGCTCGGCGTCGAGGACCAGCTGAGCGCACTGGCGGACCGTTTCGAACAGGAACTGGATCCACTGGTGAGCCGGCGCTCCTTCGCCCAGCGCATGGACGAGGCCGCGACCTGGTTCGCGGGCTGGTGGAACAAGGAGCTCTTCGTCTTCCAGGACCAGGGCTTCTATCTGCGGGACATGATCAGCGGCGGCGCCGTCTTCCTGCTGGTGATCGCGGCCGTCTCACTGCTGCAACGGCTGCTGCGCCGCGCGGTCCTGCCGCGTCTGGTCGCCGCCAGCAACGGCGAGAAGCGCGCCCCCCGCGCCCTGGTTCTGGCGCTGGTGCGCAACACCAGCCAGCTGTTCGTGGTGATCATCGCCTTCTATGCGGCCATGAGGGTCTCCGGACTGCTTCCGGAACGACTGCACGATTGGCTCTGGAGCATCCTGGTCGTCGTCTTCTGGCTCCAGATCGGGATCTGGGCCAGCGCCGGGGCGCTCGACTATCTCAACCGCCAGCGCAGCCGCCGCGAGCGGCAGGATCCATCGGCGGTCAGCGGCTACGGACTGATCCTCTTCTTCATCCGCGTCGGCATCTGGAGCATCGTGCTCATCTCGGTGCTCACCCATTTCGACTACCCCATCACGGGTCTGATCGGGGCCCTGGGCGTGGGCGGCATCGCGGTCGCCTTCGCGGTGCAGAACATCCTCGCCGACATCTTCAGCTCCATGGCCATCATCCTGGACAAGCCGTTCCGGGTCGGCGACTTCGTGGTCACCGGCTCGACCCTGGGCGTGGTGGAGCAGATCGGGGTCAAGACGACCCGGATCCGCAGCCTCTCGGGCGAGCAGGTCACCATGTCGAACACCGACCTGCTCAACAGCCGCATCCACAACTACAAGCGCATGGAAGAGCGACGGGTGGTATTCAAGCTGGGCGTGGTCTACCAGACCCCTCCGGATCTGCTCGAACGCATCCCGGGGATGATCGAGCGCATCATTCGCGACCAGGCGCATACCCGCTTCGACCGCGCCCATTTCTTCGAGTACGGGGACTTCGCGCTGCTGTTCGAGATCGTCTATTACGTCCAGGGACCGGACTACAACCGCTACATGGACATCCAACAGGCGATCAACCTGGCGATCAACCGCCGCTTCCGCGAGGAGGGCATCGAGTTCGCCTACCCGACCCAGGAGCTGATCCTCCGGCATGCTCCGCCTCAGTCTGGCAGCGCAGATGCCCGGAGCGACTGACGCACGGCATGCACCGAACTCGGGTTTGCCCATGGATGGCAAACCCGTTAGACTGAGCGGAATTGCCAATCAAACCATGGACTTCTAGGGGTCGATTTCTCGTGTAGACATCCCGGCTCGCCAAGCGTTCGAACCCGACGCCCGCATACAAATCGACGCGATGCCGCATACCTGATGCCTGCGCTCCCCACGACTCCATCCGGCTTTCAGATCCCTCCCCTCGCCGTTTAGACGGCCGGCCTTCGCGTTTTTCCACACACCGCCGACCCGCTCGGCACTCCTCGCGAAGGTCCCGATTCAGCATGAAATCCATCCGCCAGGAATGGCTGCCCAACGTTCGCAACGATCTGCTCGCCGGCCTGGTGGTCGCGCTGGCGCTCATCCCCGAGGCGATCGCCTTTTCCATCATCGCCGGCGTCGACCCCAAGGTCGGACTCTACGCCTCCTTCAGCATCGCCGTGGTCACCGCCTTCGTCGGCGGCCGGCCCGGCATGATCTCGGCGGCCACCGGCGCCATGGCCCTGGTCATGGTCACCCTGGTCAAGGACCATGGTCTGCAATATCTGCTGGCCGCGACCGTGCTGACCGGCGTGCTGCAGATGCTCGCCGGCTGGCTGCGACTGGGCAACCTGATGCGTTTCGTCTCCCGCTCGGTCATCACCGGATTCGTCAACGCACTCGCCATCCTCATCTTCATGGCCCAGCTTCCCGAGCTGATCGGCGCAACCTGGCAGGTCTACGCCATGGTGGCCGCCGGCCTGGCGATCATCTATCTATTCCCCTATCTGACCAAGGTCGTTCCCTCGCCGTTGGTGACCATCCTGGTACTGACCGGCGTGGCCATCTGGCTCAATCTCGACGTGCGCACCGTCGGCGATATGGGTCAGCTGCCCGACAGCCTGCCGGTGTTTCTGCTGCCCCAGATCCCGCTCAATTTGGAGACGCTCCAGATCATCTTCCCGGTCTCGGCCACGCTGGCCGCCGTGGGTCTGCTGGAGTCCATGATGACGGCCACGATCGTCGACGACCTGACCGATTCGTCGAGCAACAAGAACCGCGAATGCGTCGGCCAGGGCGTAGCCAACGTGGCGACCGGCTTCCTGGGCGGCATGGCCGGCTGCGCCATGATCGGCCAGTCGGTCATCAACGTGAAATCGGGCGGACGCGGACGGCTCTCGACGCTGGCCGCCGGTCTCCTGCTGCTGGTGATGGTGGTCTTCGCCGGCGACTGGGTGGCCCAGATCCCCATGGCGGCGCTGGTGGCGGTCATGATCATGGTCTCGATCGGCACCTTCAACTGGGCCTCGATCCGCAATCTGCGCGACCATCCGCTGTCGGCCAACGTGGTGATGCTCTCGACCGTGATCGTCGTGGTGGCCACGCACAACCTGGCGCAAGGCGTCCTCGTCGGGGTGCTGCTCTCCGGCTTCTTCTTCGCCAACCGGGTCGGCAAGGTGCTCTATGTCGGATCGGTCTCGCTCGACGAGGGCCGCACCCGCGCCTATCTGGTGACGGGCCAGGTCTTCTTCGCCTCGGCCGACCGCTTCATCGCATCCTTCGATTTCAAGGAGGTCATCGAGCGCGTGCGCATCGACGTCAGCCGCGCCCACTTCTGGGACATCACCGCCGTCAGCGCGCTCGATCAGGTGGTCATCAAATTCCGCCGCGAGGGTACCGAGGTCGAGGTCGTGGGTCTCGACGAGGCCAGTGCGACCCTGATCGACAAGTTCGCGGTCCACGACAAGCCCGACGCGGTCGAGCAATTGATGGGACATTGAGGAGAGATTCGCCATGCAAGAGGAAAACAAGGTCCTGGCCTGCGTCGACCGCTCGGACTATGCCGACACCGTGACCGAGGCGGCGACCTGGGCGGCACGCCGCCTGGAGGCTCCGATGGAGCTGCTGCACATCCTCGACCGCCATCCCGAGAGCGCCAGCGGCAACGACCATAGCGGGACCATCGGCTTCAACGCCCAGCAGCATCTGCTCGAGACCCTGTCCGAAGAGGATGCCGCACGCAGCAAGACCGCACGCGAACAGGGACGCCTCTTTCTCAACCGGCTGCGCGAGCGTGCCATCGCCGCCGGCGTCCCGGCGCCCGACGTGCGCCTGCGTCACGGCGAACTCGAAGAGACCCTGGTCGAGCAGCAGCCCGGCGTGAGCCTCTTCGTCCTCGGACGCCGGGGCGAGTCGGCCGAGGCCACCCATCGCGACCTGGGACGCAACGTCGAGCGCGTGGTGCGCGCGCTCAAGCGGCCCATCCTGGCGGTCACCGAAGAGTTCCGCACACCGCGCCGGGTCATGCTCGCCTTCGACGGCGGCATCATGGCGCGACGCGGCGTGGAACTGGTCGCCGAAAGCCCGCTGTTCCAGGGTCTGCCGATCCATGTGCTCATGTCGGGCAAGACCACCAGGGACGGAACCAAACAGCTGGAATGGGCACGGACGACGCTGGAGCACGCGGGACTCGAGACCCAGGCGGCACTGGTCCCGGGCGATGCCGAATACGTCATCGCCCGCTCGGTCCTCGAGCAGGAGATCGACCTGCTCGTCATGGGGGCCTACGGGCACTCGCCGATCCGGACCCTGCTGTTCGGCAGCAAGACCTCCGATCTGCTGCGTTCGGCCAGGATTCCGACACTGCTGCTGCGCTGATCGAGGGCCGGAGAGCCACGGGCGGGATCCCCGGCTTTCCGGCCTCCCGCGGTTTCCGGGCGGATGAATGGAATCGATGCGGCAGAAAAACAGGGACGGCAATCACACAGCGTCCTCGCACTCGCCAGCGGCGGCTTGAATTCAAGACGAATCCGCTATAGTTGCTGAATATCCGACAGCAGGAATCCTTCGCTCGGATCATTATCAGCCGCAGCCTTTCCCTCGACGCGCATCGGACACGAGACGCACATGCAGCCGCCCCCATATCGCACCACCCTACAGGTCCGTCGAGGAAGACGGCGTGCATGCGCGTCCCAGCAAGCAACGACTCCCCGGCTGCATCAACGATCGCGGTCGATCCATTCTGTCCCCTGGACAGACCTCCCGGATGAGGCGCCGAGTGTCCGCCGATCAGGATCAGAGCCATGTCCCGGATCGAAATACGTAAGGAGATTCCATGCTCATTCGCCATAAACTCTACAGTCTGTCCGCATTGTCGGTCGGTGCGCTGCTGATCCTGATGCTCGGCGTCTGGTGGTCCTGGACGGAGATGAATCGGCTCGACGCGGCCAAGGAGCTCGCCTACGAGCTGCACCAGCACCTGCTGCACACGCGTCTCGGTCAGCAGGCGTTCCTGATGCAGCTCGACGAGACGCATCCCCAGCAGCTGCGCCAGGAGGCAGCCCAGTTCGACGAGCATCTCGCCGAGCTGCGCGAGGGGATCGCAGGAAAGGGATTGGACGCCAGCGAGCTCGATGCCCTGAAGGACGCCTTCGACGGGTACCTGAAGGTATTCGAGCAACTGGTCGGAGACTATCGAACGATCGGCTTCGATCCGGAATCCGGCCTCTACGGCAGCCTTCGCGAGGCCGTGCACCGGGCGGAGAGGAGCGTCGACGCCCGTCAGCGCGACGATCTGCTGGCCGGCATCCTCCAGCTGAGACGTCACGAGAAGGACTTCATGCTGCGATCCGATACCAAGTACGTCGACAAGTTCGAGAAGGACTACCGCAAACTGATCGATCTGGCCGGGAGCGACCAGGAGCTGGCTTCCACGCTGACAGGCTATCGCCAGGATTTCCTCGCACTGGTCGAGGCGCAGGTGCGCGTCGGCCTGGCGCCCGATCAGGGCATTCGGGCGGAGCTCGCCGCCGGGATGCAGAAGACCTCCGCACTGCTCGACGGGCTCGCAGACCATCTCGACAAGACGCTGAAGGCGGAAGGGAGCGCCATCGTCTGGCGGCTGCTGGCACTCTCGCTCCTGGTCACGCTGGGGGTCGCCTCGCTCACCTGGTGGATCGCGCGCAGCCTCGATCGCGGACTGGGGCGGGCGATCGGTGTCATCAGCGACATCGCGGAACACCGCGACCTGACGCTGACGCTCGGCCTCGCAGGCAAGGACGAACTGGCCCAGATGGGACGCGGATTCGATTCCATGCTCGCCAACATGCGCCAGGTCATCCAGCAATGCCAGGATGCGGTCGATCACCTCACCCAGATCACCACCGAGCTCTCGGCCAACGCCGACGAGACCTCTGCGGGAGGGCGTCAGCAGCTCGCGGAGGCCGACCAGCTGGCGACCGCCATCACCGAGATGGGTGCGACCATCGAGGAGATCGCGCGCAATACCGAGATGGCCGCCGAGCGCACACGCCGCACCAGCGAGAACACCCAGCAGAGCCATCGTCAGGTGGAGGAGACCATCCGGCGCATCCAATTGCTGTCGCAGCGACTGAAGGAATCCAACGCGGCGGCTGCGGATCTGGCCCAGAGCGCCAACACCATCGGCTCGGTGCTCGACGTCATCCGAGGCATCGCCGAGCAGACCAACCTGCTGGCGCTCAACGCCGCCATCGAGGCCGCCCGCGCCGGCGAGCAGGGACGCGGATTCGCCGTCGTCGCCGGCGAGGTCCGGACGCTGGCGATGCGCACCCAGACCGCCACCGAGGAGATCGCGGGCATCATCGCCAATCTGAACCAAAGCACGGACAACATCGTCCAGCTCATCGACCACTGCCATACGGAAGGACAGGAGAGTGCCACCCAGGCCGACCAGGCCGGCACCTTCCTGGCCGAGATCGCCGAGGACGTGTCCTCGGTGCTCGACATGAACACCCAGATCGCCGCCGCGATCGAGGAGCAGAGCCATGTCGCCTCGGAGGTGAACCGCAACGTGGTCGCCATTCGCGACGTCGCCGAGCGCTCGGCGGAGGCCGCGCACGCCAACGCCGAGAGCGCCAACATGGTCGCAAGCCAGTCCGAAGGTCTGTCCCAGGTCATCAGCCGGTTCCGGGTATGATGCGCCGTCCCGGGGCCGCCGGTGTCACGGCGGCCCCGGACAGGCGAATCTTCCTTCCCCGGCGGGCCACCCAATGTTTCAAGACACCCCCATCACCACGGTCGCACACGTCATCCAGCTCTCGGTCGCCCCGGTCTTCCTGATCACCGGCATCGGCGCCATGCTGACGGTCCTCACCAATCGGCTCGGACGCATCGTCGACCGGGCACGGGTAGTCGAGAACAGCTCGCCGAACACGGCGCCGACGGGAATGACCCCGGAGGAGGAGCTGCGCAGACTCTCGCTGCGGGCGAAACTCATCAGCACCGCCATCAGCCTCTGCACCTTCACCGCCCTGCTGGTCTCGGCGATCATCGCCACCCTCTTCCTCGGCGCCTTCTTCTCCTTCGGCGTCTCGCTGATCGTCGCCCTCTTCTTCGTCGCGGCCATGCTCGCCTTCATCGCCGCGCTGCTGCTCTTCCTGCGCGAGGTCTTCATCGCCATCGAGGGGCTGAAGTTCGGCCGCGTCACCCAATAGGGTTTCCTCACTTCGGCGACGAGACGTTCTCGAAGATGTCCGCATGCGGAATCGACAGCTCGAGAGAGACGAGGCGACAGTCTCCCGCATCCTCGGGATAGGCATGGAACAGCCATTCCTGCTCCGTGGCGCGCCGGAAGGTCTCGACCCGGCGCGAGGGGATGTCGACCAGGACATACTCGCTCAATGAGGAAAGCGTGCGATAGGCGGCGAACTTGTCGCCGCGATCGTAGGCCGCGGTAGAGTCGGACAGCACCTCGACGACCAGGGTCGGGTGCTCGATGAAGCGGCTTGCCGCATGGTCGCGGGCATCGCAGGAGACCATGACGTCCGGGTAGAAGAAGGCGTCCACCGCCTCCACGCGCAGCTTGAGATCGGAGATATAGGCCTGGCAGGGTCCGCCGCGCAGACGCTGCTTGAGTGCCGCGGCCAGATTCAGAGACACGACCACGTGTTCCCGCCGCGCGCCGACCATGGCGAAGACCTCGCCGCGGACGTACTCGTGCTTGTCGGCCTGCGTCTCCTCCCAGACCAGATAGCGGTCGGCATCGAAGGTCGTTTGCTCGGCAGGAAGGTTCATGGTCATCACCCGATCGTTCGGCGCGCGTCGATGGTGGAAGTCAGCCCTCGCCCTCGGAGACGGACTCGGGGTCCGGCGGATCCAGACGCTCGATGCTCAGCAGATGCACCCGGCGGCTGTCGGCGCGCATCACGATGAAGCGGAAGGGACCGAGCTCGACCGATTCGCCGCGCTTGGGCAGATGCCCCAGGGCGTCGACCACCAGGCCACCGATGGTGTCGTACTCCTCGTCGGAGAACTCGACGCCGAAATACTCGTTGAAGTCCTCGATGGCGGTGCGCGCCTTGGCGCTGAATTCGTTCTCGCCGCGCTGGAAGATGCCGGACCCCTCGTCATAGTCGTGCTCGTCGTCGATCTCGCCGACGATCTGCTCCAGCACGTCCTCGATGGTCACCAGACCGGCTGCGCTGCCGTATTCGTCGACGACGATCGCCATGTGGTTGCGGCTGGCGCGGAACTCCTTGAGCAGCACGTTGAGACGCTTGCTCTCGGGAACGAAGACGGCCGAGCGCAGCAGGTCGCGGATATTGAAGGCGCGGCGTCCCGAATCGAGACAGAACGACAGCAGATCCTTCGCCAGGAGGATCCCGACCACCTCGCCCTTGTCGTCGCCGGTGACGGGAAAACGCGAATGGGCGGACTTGACCGCGATCTGGAGGATCCGCTCCAGCGGATCGTCCCGCTTAAGCGACACCATCTCCGCGCGCGGAATCATGATGTCACGGACGCGCAGGTCGGAGACCTGCAGGACGCCCTCGATCATGCTCAAGGCGTCCGTGTCCAGAAGCTCCCGTTGCCGGGCGTCCTTCAGCAACTCGACGAGTTGCTCCTTGTCCTGAGGCTCGCTGCCCAGCATCTGGCCGATTCGTTCGAACCAATTGCGTGATCGCGAGCCCTCGCTAGATCGATCGCTCGTCATGAGGTGTCAATGATCCTCCAGGTCTTCCTGGTTCTCGTAGGGAGGCGGGAATCCTAACCCGCACAGTATGGATGTTTCCAGGGTCTCCATCCGCTCCGCCTCCTGGTCGGTAATATGATCGTAATCAAGCAGATGCAAGACGCCATGCACCACCATGTGGGCCCAGTGGGCGAGCGGCTCCTTGCCCTGTTCGAGTGCTTCCCGGCGCACCACATCGGCGCAGACGACCAGATCCCCGATCAGTTCGGCCACCGGATCCTCGGGACTCACGCCAGGGGGCAGATCGAAGGGGAAGGACAGCACGTTGGTGGCATGGTCGCGCCCGCGATATTGCAGATTCAGAGCGGCGCCTTCGTCCCGATCCACCACCCGAATGGTCATCGCGGCGCGCTCGCGGCGACCATCCAGCACGGCCTTGGCCCAGCGCTCGAACTGGGGCGGCAGCGGCAGATCCGCGCAATCGGTCGCGACCTGCAGGTCCAGATCCAGCTGGACGCGAGAAAAGACGCTCATGTCTTCTCCTGGGGCGGAGCCTGGAGCGGCTGCGGATTCTCGAAGGCATCGTAGGCATTGACGATGCGCTGAACCAATGCATGGCGCACCACGTCGCGCGCGTTGAAGAAGGTGAAGCTGATGCCATTCACCTCCTTGAGGATCTCGACCGCCTGGCGCAGGCCGGATGGCTGACCGCGCGGCAGGTCGATCTGGGTGACGTCGCCGGTGATGACGGCGGTCGAGCCGAAACCGATCCGGGTCAGGAACATCTTCATCTGCTCGGGCGTGGTGTTCTGGGCCTCGTCGAGGATGATGAAGGATTCGTTAAGCGTCCGCCCGCGCATGTAGGCCAGGGGCGCGACCTCGATGACGTTGCGTTCGATCAGCTTGTTGACCTTCTCGAAACCCAGCATCTCGAAGAGCGCGTCGTATAGGGGTCGCAGATAGGGGTCGATCTTCTGGGCCAGATCGCCCGGCAGGAAACCGAGCCGCTCCCCTGCCTCGACCGCCGGACGCACCAGCAGCAGACGGCGCACCCGATCAGACTCCAGTGCCTCGACCGCGCAGGCGACCGCGAGATAGGTCTTGCCCGTCCCCGCCGGTCCCACGCCGAAGTTGATGTCGTGCTTCAGGATGGCGTGCAGATATTCCTGCTGGTTCGGCCCGCGTGCTCGGACGAGCCCGCGCTTGGTCTTGATGACGACCTCGGGAAGACGGTCCTCGACCGCGTCGGCCAGCAGGTCGGCACCGGACGCCTGAAGCGCGAGATGGATCGTCTCCGGCGTCAGCACCTCTTGCGCCGTATCGGCATAGAGGTCGATCAGCAGCCGCTCGCCGAGCTGGATCGACTGCCGCTCGCCGATGAGACGGAAGGAGAGACCGCGATTGTTGATTTCGATGCCCAGCCGGCGCTCCAGCTGGCGCAGATGTTGATCGAGCTGACCGCAGAGGTTGGCGAGACGCGCGTTGTCCTCGGGTTCGAGCTGCAGATCCAGCGTTTCGGGTTGAGTAGACAAGTAGGCTCAGGACGTAGGATGTCCGCGAAGTGAATTGGGAAGGGCCTCGCTGATGCTGAGGTCCACGAAGGTGCCGATTCGATCCGGATCGCCGTCGAAATTGACCACACGGTTGTTCTCCGTTCGGCCGGAGAGCTGAGCCGGATCCTTGCGCGAGGGTCCCTCGACCAGCACGCGCTGCACCGTGCCGACCATCTGGCGGCCGATGCGCTGGGCATTGGTATTGATGAGCCGCTGCAGACGCTCGAGACGTTCCTTCTTGACCGCCAGCGGAACCTCGTCCGGATAGTCGGCCGCCGGGGTTCCGGGGCGACGGCTGTAGACGAAGCTGAAGCTGTGATCGAATCCGATCTCTTCGACCATGGCGAGCGTGGCGGCGAAGTCCTCCTCGGTCTCGCCGGGGAAGCCGACGATGAAATCCGAGGAGATGCTGATGTCGGGACGCGCCTGGCGCAGACGGCGAATCTTGTCGGCATAGTCGGCGGCCGTGTGCCCACGCTTCATAGCCGCCAGGATACGGTCCGAGCCGGACTGCAGCGGCAGGTGCAGGAAGCTCACCAGCTCGGGAACCTCGGCGAAGACCTCGATCAGGTCGTCCGAGAACTCGACCGGATGGCTGGTCGTGAAACGGATGCGGTCGATCCCATCGATCGCCGCCACATAGCGGATCAGCAGCGAGAGATCGGCCGTCTCACCCTCAGCATCCGCCATTTCGCCACGATAGGCATTGACATTTTGCCCGAGCAGATGGATCTCGCGCACGCCCTGCTCGGCCAGACCCGCCACCTCGGCGATCAGGTCGTCGAAGGGTCGGCTGATCTCCTCGCCCCGGGTGTAGGGAACGATGCAGTAGGTGCAGTATTTGGAGCATCCCTCCATCACCGAGACGTAGGCGCTGGGGCCGTCGGCCTTGGGCTCTGGGAGACAGTCGAACTTCTCGATCTCGGGGAAGGAGACGTCGACCTGCGGACGCCGCTCGGCCCGCAGGTCCTCGATCATGCGCGGCAGACGGTGCAGGGTCTGGGGACCGAACACCAGATCCACGTAGGGCGCCCGCGTGCGGATCGCCTCGCCCTCCTGGCTCGCCACGCAGCCGCCGACCCCGATGATCAGATCGGGACGCGCGGCCTTCCAGGGACGCCAGCGGCCGAGCTGGGAGAAGACCTTCTCCTGGGCCTTCTCGCGCACCGAGCAGGTGTTGAGTAGCAGCACATCCGCCTCTTCCGGCGTCTCGGTCAGCTCCAGCCCCATCGACTCGCGCAGGGCATCGGCGATGCGGGCCGAGTCGTATTCGTTCATCTGACAGCCAAAGGTTTGAATATAGAGCTTAGGGGACATGGATATCCGCCATCGGGGGCAGTGGGTCGGGGGAGTTCGTCAGGACTTGGATAGGGATGGGATGCAGGGTCGTCAATCCCGGACCGGAATCGAGATCCGGATAGCAAGGGCGGGTATCCTGCTAAAACAGCGGCTTAGTGTCAAGCCTTCGCGCCGGGGCAATGCGCTGCCACCCTGGCATCCTCAGTAGCGCGTGAAGGAGAAATCGCCGATTTCGTTTCGATATTCCTTGTACCAGTCGCCGTCGATGAAGATCCAGGTCTCCTCCAGCCTGGTTCGGGTCGGGGGTCTGGAATAGGTTCCTCCTCGGGGAAACCTCAGCTCCGGAATCTCGTAGGTGAGCTCCACGGCCACCCGTGCCACCCGACCCTCGATGTTGGTATCCAATACATTGAAATCCAGTTGCTTGACGCGCCCGGACTGACCGACATACTGGGTGACGGGCATGCGGCGGCGAAAGTAGGGGTCGAACAGGGCATAGGCCTTCTCGTAGTCGGCCTTGACCAAGGCGCCCCAGAAATCCGTGACGCGCGCCTCGAGCCGCGCCTCGCCCTGAGCCGCGCCTGGCTCTTTCTTCCCCGGAGAGGGCGGTTCGGCGGAGAGGGAATAGAGATAGAGATCCGCCCCGGCCAGGTCGTCCGTGCGGTAGCGCGAGCCGATCAGCCAGAAGCCGCTGTCCGAGGAGCGCAGATTGTCGACGAAGGGGAAGAGCTGGTCCTCGAATCGGCCCGGATCGTCCACCGGGATATCCTGATCCAGCCAGGTAGCGCCCGCGTCGACCGAGCGGTTGTAATAGAGGTCGCCGCGCAGATTCCGATAATCGTTCCACGCCAGAACCGGATTGCCGTCCAGCCCCAGCGCCATCTGGGGGAAGGTATCCTGAGTGACCGCGAAGGGATAATGGCGGAAGGGTCGTATCGGCTCCCAGCTCAGTCCCCCGTCCGAGGAGCGGGTGAAATAGACGTGGTTCTTGCGCGGCTGGCTCGTCTGCTGCGCGCCGCGCGCGCTGAATGCCAGATAGACGTGCTCGCCGCGGGCGGCCAGGCTCAGCGAGCCGATATCGTAGGCCTCGCTGCCTGGAAAGGCATAGGACTTCCATTCGCCCTGAGCGCGCACCGCCGATTCAAGCCGGTTCCCGCTGCCATGGGAGCCGAACCAGACGACCAGGGGCTCGCCCCCGGCCTCGACCGCCTCGATCAGCAGCACCCCGCCGATGGCCTTCACGGGCTCGGCCTGGGTCCAGCCCGATGCCTCGTCGCCCTCGGCATGGACGATCAGGGTCTCCCCGCCCCGCCGGGCATCGGCAAAGAGATGGACGCGCCCCGAGGCCATGGTGAGCGCCGGCCAGAACCCGATGTCGTAGCCGGCCGTCAGACGACTCGTCTCGCCCCAGGTCCGCCCGCCGTCGACGGAGCGCCGCCCGTAGAGATGGTAGTTGGGCGAGGTCTCCGAGGCAGACGTTTCGGCGCTCGGCTGCGGCTCGTCGGGCGCATCCCCCAGCCAGACGACGGCGACCTGACCAGCAGCGTCGCCCGCGATGCGGATACGCGGCAAGGGCCTCGACGCCGAGCCGAGCGACACGGCCTCCGACCAGCCGCTACCGGGTTCCAGGGTCCGCAGTCTGATGACAGGGGCCGAGCCGGCGCGACCCTCGAGCCATGCGGCATGGAGACGCTGGCCGAACGACTCCAGCACGAAGCCCGCCGCCTTCGCGTTCGGCGCCGTCAAGGTCTGGATGCTCGAATCCGGCTGACGCACCAGCAGCCGGCCCTGAGGATCGCCATAGGCGACATAGGGCTTGCCCGAGGGGGTCACCGCCAGCCTCGGCGTCAGCCTGGGATTGAAGCCGTCCGGGTTGACCCGCCACTCCGAGGAGGCGGCGAAAAGAAGCGGCGAGGCCATCAGCCCCGCCGCCAAGAGCAGTCTTCGAATCATATCGTCTCGGCCCGAATCGCCTTATAGATGACTCCCGGGCCGGCCAACGAGCGGCCGAGGAGACCATGCCCAGCCTGATCGGCAGCTCGCCAGACGTCGGTCACCCGAGAGCCGCCGGATCAGAGCCGGCCGCTAAAAGAGGCTGATACCTTGGACGCCCGCATTGCGCAGCCAGACGCCGTTGTTCACGGTGCCCGTGAAGCTGGTGGAACTGTCGGGCGAAAGCATGGTGGTCGCGGTACCGCCGACCAGGTTGTATTCGAGCTTGAGGACGGTCGCCGAGTTCTCGACGTTCCCCGAGGTTCCCGCGCGGATCTGCACATAGCCCCATCCGCCCTGACTGGCGATCTGATTGACCACGGCCTGCGGCAGTATATCCGTCATGTCGACCGCGCCGGTACAGACGACGTTCTTGGCCGAGGTCGGCAGTGCCGCGGGGGCGAAAGGCTCGGAGCGCATCACCGTATCCCGGTCGTGCATGCCGGCCACGGTTCCAGCCTGGTCGGGCGAGATGTAGATGCTCACGCTGCAGTTCTCGCAGTCGCGCTGCCCGGCGGCCGTACCCGTGCCGTCCGCCACGGGGGTCACGAAGAAACGGGTGGTCCATTCGTTCGGCGGCATGAAGGTGGTGCCGGCGAAGCCCGTGCCGAGATCCTGATCCAGCACCTCGCCCAGCAGGGCAGTGAGCCCTCCCCAGTTGCCAAGAATGGCGGCCGGCGCATAGGCCACGTCCTGCGCCGGATTCAGGGCGCGGTAGCCGAAGGCGGCGCCGCCGGCGATCTCGAGCATGACCGCCTCGCCGTAGAGGTCGGCCCCGGTACCGCCCTGGCTGGTATCGTCGCCGTCGTCGACGATCAGGAATCCGCGCGCCACGCCGGTGTTGGTGGTGCTGAACTGAACGGCGCCATAGGGCGCCAGCGTCTCTGGATCGTTGAACAGGGGTCCGCCTCCCTCGCTGGAGAGGAAGACGCCGGAGGCGTCGAACGTCAACATATCGTTTTCACGCCCGGATGCGGCGACCTGCTTGACACCCTCGTCGATGCAGGGTGAAGCAAGGTCTGCGGACTTGGTGAAATAGTTGAGATTCACCACCCCCTGGGGGTCTTTGTTGACGACCGACACGATGGTCGCGACCGACGGGCTCCGCGTCATCACGGGAAACAGCATCGCATCCGCATGGCCCTGCCGGGGAACGACGGCGCCCATGGCCACCAGACCGGTCGCCCCGATTAGGGTGACGGCCTTTAATCCCATCGTGAAGCTAGGTTTTTTCATCATCATACCCCTGAGTGCGTCGCTCGATCATGATGGAATCGGAAGAGAAGACCGACTCCTAATTGGGGAAGGCATCGGAAGGAGGCACGGTCAAGGCTAGTCGCAAATGGGCGATCTTCAAGGTCTTACCCAGAAACGCCCCCTATCGGCCGTCCCGGATATGGGCGCAGTTCCAGGTCGGCCGGCGGTCTTCCCGCCGCACGACGGGCCGCTCGAGCGCAAGACCCAGATGACTCCAGGTTGATCCCTGTCAATGAATCCAAAAGCCGGTCGACACAGCATCTAGTTGAGGCTAAACTTCGCGCCACAAGATATAGCGTCACTTTTTTCAGAGAGTCACCATGGGAACCGGTCAGTCAAGCTTTCCAACATTGCCGACGCGCATCCGCAAGCGCGACGGCTCCGAGGTCCGTTTCGACGCCTCCAAGATCGAATCTGCGATCCTGCGCGCCGGACAGGCCACGGGCGAGTTCGGACAGCTCGAGACCGGTCTGCTCACCGCTCAGATCGTCAAGGTGCTGGCACACCGCTTCAGCGAGGGACGCCTGCCCGACATCGAGGACATCCAGGATGTCGTCGAGCAGACCCTGATCGCGGCCAACCATTTCGGGACCGCGCGCGCCTACATCGTCTACCGCGAGCAGCGCAAGAAGCTGCGGACCGACAGCCGCACCCTGGTCGATGTCAGCGGCTCCATCAACGAGTACCTGGACCGCTCGGACTGGCGCGTGGCCGCCAACGCCAACCAGGGCTACTCGCTCGGAGGGCTCATCCTCAACACCTCGGGCAAGATGATCGCCAACTACTGGCTGAGCCATGTCTACCCGCCCGAGATCGGTCAGGCCCACCGCGCGGGCGACCTACACATACACGATCTGGATATGCTCTCCGGCTATTGCGCCGGCTGGTCGCTGCGCACATTGCTCAACGAGGGACTGAACGGCGTGCCCGGAAAGGTCGAGGCCGGCGCGCCCAAGCACATGTCCTCCGCCGTCGGGCAGATCGTCAATTTCCTCGGCACGCTGCAGAACGAATGGGCGGGCGCCCAGGCATTCTCGAGTTTCGACACCTACATGGCGCCCTTCGTGCGCGTCGACGAGCTGTCCTATTCACGGGTCAAGCAGTACATCCAGGAGCTGATCTACAACCTGAACGTACCCTCGCGCTGGGGCACCCAGACGCCCTTCACCAATCTGACCTTCGACTGGGTCTGCCCGGAGGATCTGCGCGATCAGGTGCCTGTGATCGGCGGCCAGGAGCAGCCATTCACCTACGGCGATCTCCAGGCCGAGATGGACATGATCAATCGCGCCTACATCGAGGTCATGACCGAGGGCGACGCCAAGGGCCGGATCTTCACCTTCCCGATCCCGACCTACAACATCACCCCGGACTTTCCCTGGGAGAGCGAGAACGCCGAACTGCTGTTCGAGATGACCGCGAAGTACGGCCTGCCCTACTTCCAGAACTTCATCAACTCCGAACTCACGCCCAACATGGTGCGCTCCATGTGCTGCCGGCTGCAGCTCGACCTGCGCGAGCTGCTCAAGCGCGGCAACGGACTCTTCGGCTCGGCCGAGCAGACCGGATCGCTCGGGGTGGTCACCATCAACTGCGCCCGTCTCGGCCACACCCACAAGGGTGACGAGGCCGGCCTCCTGGCGCGGCTCGACGAACTGCTCGACATCGCCCGCAACAGCCTCGAGATCAAGCGCAAGGTCATCAAGCGTCACATGGACGCCGGGCTCTTCCCCTATACCAAGCGCTATCTGGGCACATTGCGGAATCACTTCTCGACGATCGGGGTGAACGGCATCAACGAGATGATCCGCAACTTCAGCGGCGACGCCGACGACATCACGACCAAACAGGGTCATGCATTGGCGACCCGTCTGCTCGATCATGTCCGCAGCCGCATGCTGGAGTTCCAGGAGAGCACAGGCAACATGTACAACCTGGAGGCCACCCCCGCCGAGGGGACGACCTACCGCTTCGCCCGCGAGGACCAGAAGCGCTATCCGGACATCATCCAGGCCGGCACCCGGGAGACCCCCTACTACACCAACAGCTCGCAGCTGCCGGTCGGCTACACCGACGATCCCTTCGAGGCCCTGGCCATGCAGGAGGATCTGCAGACCAAGTACACCGGGGGTACCGTGCTGCACCTTTATATGAGCGAGCAGATCTCGTCGACCGACGCCTGCCGCCGTCTGGTGCGCCGTGCGCTGGAAAACTTCCGCCAGCCCTACATCACCATCACGCCGGTGTTCTCCATCTGCCCCAAGCACGGCTACATCGCCGGCGAGCACCAATACTGCCCGATCTGCGACAAGGAGCTGATCGCGCGCAAACAGGCCGAGACCTCGGCTACCGAAGCACACGCATGAACGACCACCGGGTCGCCAACCCGCACGAATACAAGGAGATCGCCACCATGAACGACGCACGCATCCAACTCACCGACGAAGAACGCACCCCTTGCGAGGTCTGGACCCGCGTCATGGGCTATCATCGTCCGGTCTCTGCCTTCAACACCGGCAAACGCGCCGAGCACGCCGACCGCTGCTACTTCAACGAGAGCCCCAAGGGCTCCGTGCAGCGCCGCGAGCAGCTGGCCGCCGCCTAGTACAGAGCAACAGGCCCCGTCTCTGCCAAGGAGACGGTCCCGACGAACCGTAGGAGCCCGCTTGCGGGCGAATCTCTTGTGGGACACGCTGGCGCAATCGCCGGCAAGTCGGCTCCTACGGCCAGAAGGGTTGGAACCGAAAGCGCTGTCTGCCGTCAGCCGACCAGCTCGTCGAATTCAGCGCCTTGGCCAACAGGCGAGACCAGCGAAAAGCCTCATGAGCCATCCTCTCAACCAAGCGACGCAGCAGCATTCGCTCGATTGCACCGAGTCCCGCTTGAAGCCGACCCCGACGCCCGACGCCGACAGGCTCCGCATCGGCGGATTCACCAGGCTTACGACCATCGACTATCCGGGCGAACTCTCTGCCGTCGTCTTCTGCCAGGGCTGCCCCTGGCGCTGCCGATACTGCCACAACGCCGACCTGCTGGACGCTGGCACACCGGGATTCATCCCCTGGCCGGACATCCGCGGATTTCTCGAACAGCGCATCGGCCTGCTCGACGCACTCGTCTTCAGCGGCGGCGAACCCACCGCCCAAAGCGCACTCGGCGCGGCCATACGGGAGACCCGCGCGCTCGGATTCAAGGTCGGCCTGCATACTGGCGGCGCCTATCCGGACCGACTTCGCGCACTGCTTCCGCTGGTCGACTGGGTCGGCCTCGACATCAAGGCCCTGCCCCGGGAGTATCCCGCCATCACGGGCGTCGCCGACTCGGGCCTGCGTGCCTGGGAGAGTCTGGACCTGCTGCTCGCCGCCCGCGTGCCCGTGGAGGTCCGCACCACCCTGATGCCGGACTGGACGCCCGAGCAGATCGCCGAACTCGCGCATGGAATCGCCGATGCAGGCGTGGAGCATTACTGCATCCAGGCGTGCGATACCGACCATGCTCTCGACCAAGGACTGGAGATGTCCTTGGCGGGAATGAGCGAGCGGATCGGTTTGATCAAGACGCAACGATTCGCGAGCTTCAAGACGCGCGGCACCTGACCGCATCAACGACAAAGGGCTTGCCTCTCCCAACGGCGGCAACTGTTCAGTGCGCTGATCTCGACGCAAACGCTCTTGATGAAGCAACCGCTCGCGGCGTCCCAATTGCACTGGTTGCTCAAGCGGCAGGTATTGAGAGTGCTGACCGACAGACAGTCCTCGACGCACGAGACACCCCTGACGCCGTAGACCGTCTCGGCCAGTACGCAGCCGAAATTCCCCTGAACGATACATCGGCTGCTCTGGACGGGCTTCAGAACCACATCCTCGTCGTCATCGGCCAAGACGATGCCGCCGAAAAACAGCGCGATCAGACACGAGACTGCGGCGATCCTCTTCATACGATACCCCCTCACACTGATCCATGGACACCGGCTCCAATCCGAGAGCGCGCATCGGCGCATGCCCGGGCATTGAATCCGCCGCTCTATCGAAAAGAGACCGTCCAAGACGATCTTCACGCCCTGTCGTGCGGTCAGAAGTGTAAACCATGACCGGTCGTAGGGGAGATGCTGCGGGGATGATGCCGCAAGAGGCTTGGCGTAGACCGGTGAGGAAAAGGATCTACCGAAGGCTCGCGGGGGATTCGTTCAGAGAGCTGATGCACGCCGAACGATCATGCAGGGGGTCTTGCAAGGGAACAAGCGAATGGGGGATGGACGAATCGAGGCCGCCCACCCCCAACCGAATCAGAAGAGATCCATCATCATCTGCTGAGCGTCGGCGACCGTCAGGCCGGACCCTGTCGAGGACGGGGCACGTCCGCCACCCATGATCTCGAGCCGAACCTTGGCAACCCCTCTGCCGAGCATTCCGAGCTCGCGGGCGGCACCCTTGGAAAGATCGATGGTGCGCCCCCTGATGTAGGGACCGCGATCGTTGATGACCACCTCGACGGAACGCCCGTTGGAGGTGTTGGTGACCATGACGCGGGTACCGAACTCGAGGGTCCGATGAGCCGCCGTCAGTGCATTCATGTTGAATCGCTCGCCGCTGGCGGTTTGGCGTCCGTTGAAGCGTTCTCCGTAATAGGAGGCGACGCCCTGGGTGACCATGGCATTGGCCTGGGCGAAGGGCAGGAGCGAACAGATGAAAAACAAGGGCGTGAGCCAGATGCGTCGGTTGACCAAAACGCTTCCTCCGCGTATCACTTGGTGTTTGGGCGCCTCGGAAAAACCCCTCGGCTGGTGAAAGACGCGGCATTCTAACCGGCGGAAGGACACGGCGGCCAGCAAAAACAGCCCACGGGAAGATTAAGATCAATTAATAGATATCGCGTCCAGCCTTCTGGAATTTCGAGAATTCCGGTTTCGAGCCCAGACGCGGAGCAGAGGAGACGAGCGCGTCTACCCACATGAAACGCTGCATATCTCTAGCGCTCGGCCCGGGTGAGACGAACACCATTCGATGACGCCCCATCCTCGTCGCCGGACGAGTTCGGTGGGTGCCTCTCGTCCTCGGCGGGCTCCTGGGGTTCGGGGAATGCGATGCGGGCACCGCGCGCGGGACCCGCGAGGAACGCCTCGCGCAGGGCCGCGTCGCGACCGTAGATATCGGGCCGAAAATGCGTTCCGGATGCGTCCGCATAGGCCGTCAGGTAGTAGAGCAGCACGGGCAGGTGCTCATCGAGATTGATGTAGCGGGTGCGCTGCGCACCGATGATGCGATCGATGGCGGCCCGATCCCAGGATGAGCCATCGAGCACGAGTTCGGCCAGACGCTCCGGATCCTGCACCCGCACGCAGCCGTGACTCAGGGCTCGCCGCGAGCGCCCGAAGAGCCCGCGGCTCGGGGTATCGTGGAGATAGACCGAGTGACGGTTGGGAAACATGAACTTGACCCGCCCCAGGGCGTTGCGCGGTCCCGGCTTCTGCACGAGCTGATAGCGTCTGTAGTTGCTCGCGTCTCCTCCCGAGACCTTGCGACCGGTACGACGATCGATCAGGGTATAGCTCGCCGAGACGCGCCCCATCTTCTTCTGAATGGAGATGGGTACCGACCAGGTCGGATTGAAGACGAGGTGGTCCATCTCGTCGCGAAACATGGGCGTCTGGGCTTCCGCCGTACCCACGATGACGCGCGTCTCCCATTGGATCCGCCGGTCCCGGATCAGACGCACCTGATAGTCGGCGACGTCGACGAAAAGATAGTCCGGAGGCAGATCCTCGTAGAGCCAGCGCATCCGCTCCAGGTTGATACGGATCTGCGCCAGCCGTTTCTCGTCGAACGGGGCGTTCATGGCCCCGACGGTCGCCGGCCCCACGATGCCGTCCGCAGACAGACCGGAGCGGCGCTGGAACCCCATGACCGCCTGGCGCAGCGCCTCGTCGAACAGCGTCGGATCCTCGGGCTCGACCAGATCCTCGTCGCCGAAGAGGATCAGACGCTCGCGGATCGGGGGAACGCGGGAATTGCGGTCGCCCCGTGTCAGCAACCGTCCGCCAGGCAGCGGAGGCAGGTCCTCGAGATGAGCCTTGGCCGCATAGGCGGCCAATCCCTTCTTGAGATCGCGATACCAGAAAGGCTCCTCGAATCGGGAGGCCATGAAGGCGCCCATGTTCTCGGCCTCCAGCGCGCCGGACATCTCGGCGATGAGCTTCTCCGCTGGGGCCGGGGCACGGTCGTTCCATTTCGGGTCGATGGCGACCATATCGACCTTGCCGTAGCGGGTATGGTGGACATAGCGCAGCAGCGCATCGCTGAGGAGGACATCCATCGCGATCCGCTCGGATTCGCCCACTTCGTCGAGCGCGCCCCCGGCAACCATGCCCCCCAGCGTCTCGGCATGGAAATCATGGGGCGAGAACCCTGCCGACCGGGATTCCTCGACCAGATCGAGCAGCGCCCGAACGCGGCGCGGATCGGTCCATACGAACTCGCCGCCACGCTTGGCGTAGAAATCGGCCAGAAGGCGGCCGGATAGCAGAGGGACACCGGCCATCTCGACCGTCTCGGCATCCCTCACCGCGTCCAGGGTACGGGTCAAGAGATCGTTCGCGAATGCCCAGGCGGGCGTCAGGACCAGGAACAGGCAGACCAATCTCGGATAGGCACGATACTTCATCGGCGGGCCTCTGATGCGGACTCAGCAATGATCGCCAGGATGTGGATGTTAGACGAGATCCCCGTGCAACTGAATTGGCTGGCGGCCGCCAGCTGGAGGCCGACCGCGTCCTCCAATCACGCCTCTCCGATCAATTGGACCCGCCCCTGATCGTCGACGGTCTCCAGCCGTACGGCAAATCCCCAAAGCCGACGGATATGACGCAGCATCTCCTCGACCGAATCCCCCAGGGGCCGGCGGTTGTGCGTGAAGTGACGCAGCGTCATGGAGCGATCGCCTCGACGGTCGACGCTGAAGACCTGGATGTTCGGCTCGCGGCTGCCGAGGTTGTACTGCTCGGCCAGCGACTGCCTCAGGGCCCGATAGCCCTGCTCCTCATGGATGGCCGTCACCTGCATGTGCTCCTCGCGATCGTCGTCGCAGATGGAGAAGAGGCGGAACTCGCGCATCAGCGTCGGCGACAGGAACTGGGCGATGAAGCTCTCGTCCTTGAAGTTGCGCATGGCGAAGTCCAGCACCTTTTTCCAGTCGCCTCCGGCGATGTCAGGGAACCAGTAGCGGTCCTCGTCGGTGGGCTCCTCGCAGATGCGGCGGATGTCGCGCATCATGGCGAAGCCGAGCGCGTAGGGATTGATGCCGCTGTAATAGGGCACATCGAAGGGAGGCTGGAAGACCACGCCGGTATGCGACTGCAGGAACTCCATCATGAAGCCGTCGGTGACATGGCCATCGTCGTAGAGATGGTTCAGCAGGGTGTAGTGCCAGTAGGTAGCCCAGCCCTCGTTCATGACCTGGGTCTGACGCTGGGGATAGAAGTACTGGCCGATCTTGCGCACGATGCGCACCACCTCGCGCTGCCAGGGCTCGAGCAAGGGCGCGTTCTTCTCGATGAAATAGAGCAGGTTCTCCTGGGGCTCCTCGGGCCAGCGCCGCTCGGCCTGCTCCTCGGCCGCACCCCCGTGCAGCGGCAGGGTGCGCCAGAGATCGTTGATCTGGTATTGCAGATAGTCCTCGCGCTCGCGCTGACGGCGCTGCTCCTCGGCCATGGTAAGCGGCGCCGGACGCTTGTAGCGGTCGACGCCGTGATTCATGAGCGCATGACAGGAGTCGAGCAGCAGCTCGACCTCCTCGTGACCGTAGCGCTCCTCGCACTGGGCGATGTATTTCCGCGCAAAGACCAGATAGTCGATGATGGCGTCGGCGCTGGTCCAGGTACGGAACAGATAGTTGCCCTTGAAGAAACTGTTGTGTCCGTAGCAGGCGTGCGCTATCACCAGGGCCTGCATCGGCAGGCTGTTCTCCTCCATCAGATAGGCGATGCAGGGATCGGAGTTGATGACGATCTCGTAGGCGAGCCCCATCTGGCCGCGACGATAGGTCTGCTCGGTCGAGACGAACTGCTTGCCGAACGACCAGTGATGGTAATAGATGGGCAGACCGACCGACGAATAGGCGTCGATCATCTGCTCCGAACTGATGACCTCGACCTGGTTGGCATAGGTGTCCAATCCGTAGACGTTGTGGGCCAGATTGGCGATCTCGCGATCGAAGCGCTCGAGCAGCGGGAAGGACCATTCGGAGGAGTCGGTGATGAGTTTCTTGGTCATGCTTCCTGCCTCTTGAACAGCTCCCGGAACACGGGAAAGATGTCCTCGGCCCCGCCGATCTCCTGCATGGCGAAATGCGGATGGGCGGCCATCACCTCCTGGTAGGCATACCAGAGACTCTGGTGCTGACGCGGGGTGATCTCGACATAGGCGAAGTAGCGCATCAGCGGCATCAGCTGCTGGATCATGATGTCGCGGCAGACGCCCGAATCCGAATCCCAGTTGTCGCCGTCCGAGGCCTGGGCCGCATAGATGTTCCAGACGCTCGAGTCATAGCGCTCCTTCACCACCTCGTAGGCCAGGTTCAGCGCGCTCGACACCACGGTTCCGCCGGTCTCGCGCGAATAGAAGAACTCCTGCTCGTCCACCTCCTGGGCGATGGTGTGATGGCGGATGAAGACCACCTCGATCTTGTCGTAATTGCGCTGCAGGAACAGATAGAGAAGGATGAAGAAGCGCTTGGCCAGGTTCTTGCGCACCTGGTCCATGGAGCCGGAGACGTCCATGATGCAGAGCATCACCGCCTTGCTGGTCGGCTGCGGATCCTTGACGAAGCTCTGGAAGCGCAGGTCGAAGGTATCGATGAAGGGCAGCGCGGCGATGCGGGTCTTGAGCCGGTCGATCTCCTCGCGCCGCTCGCGCACCTGGATATCGTCCTCGGCCACCCCGGAGGCCAGCAGCCCCTCGATCTCCTCCTCCAGCTCGCGGATGCGCGACCGCGAAGGCGCACCGAGGGCCGTACGGCGCGCGATGGCGCCTTTGAGCGAGCGCACCACATCGATGTTGTTGGGCGCGCCCTGGGTCGCGTAGCCGGCGCGGACCGTCTTGAATTCGGTGGTCCCGATCAACTGGTTGCGCACCAGGTTGGGCAGTTCCAGATCGTCGAAGAGCAGATCGAGGAATTCCTCGCGCGAGAGCTCGAAGACGAAGTCGTCCTCTCCGGCGCCACCCTTCCCGGCCTTGCCCTGACCGGAGCCCTCTCCGCTCCCGCCCTCGGGCCGGCGGATCTTGTCGCCACGCATGAACTCCTTGTTGCCCGGGTGGACCATGTCGCGCACGCCGCCCTTGCCGTGATGGAAGACCGGCTCGGTGATGTCGCGAGAGGGAATGCCCACCTTCTCGCCCGAATCGATGTCGGTGATGCTCCGGTTGTCGACCGCATCGGCCACGGCCCGCTTGAGCTGCGTCTTGTAGCGCTTGAGGAAGCGCTGGCGGTTGACCGCGCTCTTGTTCCTGCCGTTCAGACGCCGATCGATGAAATGTGACATATGCGCTGCTTTCTCTGCGTCTAGGCGGTTGATCGTTCGATGGGCGACCAGCCGGCTGCCGCCAGCCTTCGGCGATCGACTCGCCGGCACCGGTGCGGACGCTCGCGCATCCGTTCCGGCGGCCCGCCGCGGATCACTGTGACTTCCGGACCCGCAGATACCATTCGGACAGAAGCCGGACCTGCTTGGCGGTATAGCCCTTGTCGGTCATGCGGTCGACGAACTGGTCGTGCTTCTTCTGCTCGTCCACCGACGCCTTGGCGTTGAAGGAGATGACCGGCAGCAGATCCTCGGTGTTGGAGAACATCTTCTTCTCGATCACCACGCGCAGCTTCTCGTAGCTGGTCCACCTGGGATTGGCCCCGGCGTTGTTGGCGCGGGCGCGCAACACGAAGTTGACGATCTCGTTGCGGAAGTCCTTGGGATTGGAGATGCCGGCCGGCTTCTCGATCTTCTCCAGCTCCTCGTTGAGGGTGGAGCGGTTCATCATCTCGCCGGTGTCCGGATCCCGGTATTCCTGATCCTGGATCCAGTAGTCGGCATAGGTGACGTAGCGATCGAAGATGTTCTGACCGTACTCGGCATAGGACTCCAGATAGGCCGTCTGCAGCTCCTTGCCGATGAACTCGGCATAGCGCGGGGACAGGTACTGCTTGAGGAATCCGAGATAGCGCTCCTGGGTCTCTGGCGGCAGCTGCTCGCGGGCGATCTGGCGCTCCAGCACGTAGAGCAGATGCACCGGGTTGGCGGCGACCTCGGCGTGATCGAAGTTGAACACCTGCGAGAGGATCTTGAAGGCGAAGCGGGTCGAGATGCCCGACATGCCCTCGTCGACCCCGGCATAGTCGTGATACTCCTGGACCGACTTGGCCTTGGGATCCGTGTCCTTGAGGTTCTCGCCGTTGTAGACCCGCATCTTGGAGAAGATGCTGGAGTTCTCCGGCTCCTTGAGGCGGGTGAGCACCGAGAACTGGGCCATCATCTCCAGCGTGCCCGGGGCGCAGGTGGCGTGCGAGAGCGAGCTGTTGCGCAGCAGCTTGCCGTAGATCTGCACCTCCTCGTCGACCCGCAGGCAGTAGGGCACCTTGACGATGAAGACGCGGTCGAGGAAGGCCTCGTTGTTCTTGTTGTTGCGGAAGCTCTGCCATTCCGACTCGTTCGAGTGGGCCAGAATGATCCCCTGGAAGGGTAGCGCCGAGAGCCCCTCGGTCCCATTGTAGTTGCCCTCCTGGGTCGCGGTCAGCAGCGGATGCAGCACCTTGATCGGCGCCTTGAACATCTCGACGAACTCCATCAGGCCCTGATTGGCCCGGCAGAGCGCGCCCGAATAGCTGTAGGCGTCGGCATCGTTCTGGGCATAGCGCTCCAGCTGGCGGATGTCGACCTTGCCGACCAGGGAGGAGATGTCCTGATTGTTCTCGTCGCCCGGCTCCGTCTTGGCGACGGCGATCTGCTCCAGGATGGACGGATAGAGCTTGACCACCTTGAATCGGGTGATGTCGCCGTTGTACTCCTGCAGCCGTTTCACCGCCCAGGGCGACATGATGGTGCGCAGGTAGCGGCGCGGGATGCCGTAGTCCTCCTCGAGGATGGCCCCATCCTCTTCCGGCGAGAAGAGGCTGAGCGGCGACTCGAACACGGGCGAGCCGTGGATGGCATAGAAGGGCCTCTCCTGCATCAGCTCCTTGAGCTTCTCGGCCAGTGACGACTTGCCGCCGCCCACCGGCCCCAGAAGATAGAGGATCTGCTTCTTCTCCTCCAGTCCCTGTGAGGCATGTTTCAGATAGGAGACGAGATGCTCTATCGACTCCTCCATGCCATAGAATTCTGAGAAGGCGGGGTATCGGCGCAACACCTTGTTCTGGAAGATACGGCTCAAACGCGGATCGTCACGCGTATCGACCAGGGTCGGCTCTCCGATCGCCATCAGGAGACGCTCGGCCGAGCCCGCGTAGGCGCTCGGATCCTCCTTGCAGAGATCCAGATACTCGTTCAGGCTCATCACCTCCTCGCGGGAGGACTCGTAACGTGCCTGATAGCGCTCGAAGATCGACATAGACATAACCTCGCTCGGAAGCTGATGATGCTCGCCCGCCCTTCGTGCCGGCCGCGTCACTCAGTGGATAGGACGTTCGGGGCGGGAGGAAGAAAAGACAAGGCACGCTGCTTTGCTGCAAAAATCGCGCCACGACCTTGCAGCGGGGTGTCGTATCGCCGCCACCCATGGCGGATCCCGCACACCCGAGACCGCCACGCCCGGCGGAACATCCAATTCGCACTTCCTTGGTGCAGCACGCGCGGCGAGTCGCACCAGCACGGCTCGAAGGTGAATCGCAACCGGCCACGCATGACCGCATCCCCATAGGATCCCTTTTCCCTGCGCTGGTTCAACGACGCCGACATGCCCCGCAACAGCGCGGAGATCAAGTCGAACAGCTGCAACAGAGGGTGGAGATGGTGTCCCCGGGCCCATGCTCCAAGGACAAGAAGGGTCCGGCCCCAGAGACGCCGTACATCGGCATCGGCCGCCGATCCTTCGCAGCCAGACCGCCAAGATCCAGGACATGAAGCGCCATTCGTTCCTGTAACATGACGCCATCACCGAGCAGTACCAAGGTTCGCCATGCCCGATACCTATATCGAACGCATCCTCAAGGCGCGCGTTTACGACGTGGCTCACGAAACGCCGCTGACCCGCGCGCCCCAGCTCTCCAGCCGTCTGGGCAACGAGGTCTTCCTCAAGCGCGAGGACCTGCAGCCGGTCTTTTCCTTCAAGCTCCGCGGCGCCTACAACAAACTCGCCCAGCTCGCCCCCGAGATCCGTGCCAAGGGCGTGATCGCCGCCAGCGCGGGCAACCACGCCCAAGGGGTCGCGCTCGGCGCCAGCCGGCTCGGCGTCCAGGCGACCATCGTCATGCCCCGCACCACGCCCGGCATCAAGGTGCGCTCGGTGCGCGCCTTCGGCGGCAAGGCGGTGCTGCACGGCGATTCCTACGACGAGGCCTATGCCCACGCCATGGAACTGGTCGCGGAGAAGGGACTGACCTTCCTGCATCCGTTCGACGACCCGGACGTGATCGCCGGGCAGGGCACCATCGGCATGGAGATCCTGCGCCAGCACCCGGAGCCGCCCCACGCCATCTTCGTTCCCGTGGGCGGAGGCGGGCTGATCGCCGGCGTCGCGGCCTACGTCAAATGGCTCTATCCGCAGGTGAAGATCATCGGGGTCGAGCCCGCCGAGGCGCCGACCCTGCATGCCGCGCTGGCGGCGGGAGAGCGGGTGGAACTGCCGCAGGTCGGTCTCTTCGCCGACGGGGTGGCGGTGAGACGGATCGGAGAGGAGAGCTTCCGCGTCGCCCGCGAGCGGGTCGACGAGGTGGTTCTGGTCAGCACGGACGAGATCTGCGCCGCCATCAAGGACATCTTCGACGACACCCGAGGTATCGCCGAGCCGGCCGGCGCCCTGGCGGTGGCCGGGCTGAAGCGCTGGGTCGAGCGCAACGGTATCCGGGGCGCCCATCTGATCGCCATCGAGAGCGGCGCCAACATCAACTTCGACCGGCTGCGTCACGTCGCCGAACGCGCCGAGCTCGGCGAACACCGCGAGGCCCTGCTGGCCGTCGAGATCCCCGAGCGTCCGGGCAGCTTCCTCGCCTTCTGCCGCACCCTCGGCAAGCGCCAGGTCACCGAATTCAACTATCGCTTTGCGGACCCGCGCAGGGCTCAGGTCTTCGTCGGGGTCGAGCTGGCCCGAGGGGACGAGGAACGCGCCGAGCTGATCGCCCGCTTCACCGAGAAGGATTTCGAGGTCGTCGACATGACGGAGAACGAGACGGCCAAGC
Organism: Imhoffiella purpurea; assembly: GCF_000585215.1. Classification (GTDB taxonomy): domain Bacteria; phylum Pseudomonadota; class Gammaproteobacteria; order Chromatiales; family Chromatiaceae; genus Imhoffiella; species Imhoffiella purpurea. The sequence continues at coordinate 55,085 of NZ_AONC01000010.1, forward strand.
AGCACGTCCGCTTCATGGTCGGCGGCCACGCCCCGGGGATCGAGCACGAGACGCTGGTTCGACTGGAATTCCCCGAGCGCCCGGGCGCGCTACTGAACTTCCTGGCGGCCCTGGGCAAGCGCTGGAACATCAGCCTGTTCCACTATCGCAATCACGGTGCGGCCTACGGGCGCGTGCTCATGGGCGCCCAGGTGCCGCCCGAGGAACGCGAAGCCTTTCGCCGGTCGCTCGACGGCCTGGGGTATCCCTATTGGGAGGAGACCGACAATCCGGCCTATCGGATCTTCGCGGGGCCGGGAAACGAAACCGGTTCGAAATAGAGCGGCCAGCACGACAAGGTCAACGGTCGATGACGAGCAGATATCCGCGCGTGCCGACTTTGCGGTGGGCCTTCCAAGAGATGAGCCTTCCCTCGTGACGGTGTTCGAATTCTTCGGCGAGGCGCAAAAAGGATATTCGCCCAGGATCGGCCAGCAGGATCCGCCGGACCCCCTGAGACAGCGCACGCGCGATCAAACGCCGAAGCTGCGTTGCGAGTTCCGGCCAAAAACAGATATCGGCACCCAGCAGAACGTCATGCTCTCTGAGGGTCTGATCGGCAAGCCGATCGAAGGTGACCTCATGGGTCCGCACCTGGACGGCGTTCAGACGGATGTGCGCCTCGACGAAGGGAAAGACCAATGGATCCGCATCGACCAACATGACGTCGACAGGGAAGTGCTTGGCGCAATAGATCCCCAGCAAACCCCATCCGCAACCGAGCTCCATGACCCGCTCGCCTGCTGTCAGGGGATTCTGAGCCAGATAATCCATCAGCATGAAACTGGATCGCCAGACTTGAGTGCCATGCATGGTCGGCAGTGAATGCTCCTTGCTGAGCAAGCGAACCAGCGGATGCGTACGCTGCAGGAACTTGACTCCGTAACGAGTACGCACATGAGCACGAGACATGACTGACTACCGATCCCACGACCAAAGCGCCCTGCCCCCAGCCCGAGGATCTTGAGCGAGAACGAGCAGAAACCAACGTATCCCTCGTCGATTTTGCCCCCCTCATCCGAGGATCCCCACGCGAGGTGCCCACGACTTGACGGGGAGGCTGACCAGCGGCTTCAAGAACGCTAGCGGCCTTCCAAGACCCGAACCCGCTCTTTCAGGGCGTCCAATTCGGAACGACCACTCATACCCGGATTGCCCGATCCATAGATCGCATCACGACCAGGAGACATGGAGGGCGCGGCATGATTGAAGAAAGACGGAGGCGAATCGAGTGGAGCTCGACCAAATTGGCCAGGCACGCCCGGGGCGTTGCCATAAACGCCGGGACCGGCATATCCGGGGGGCATTCCCTGCCCGCCTGGCAAACCATGGAAACCAGGAACAGGGGCTCCATGCTGGCCACGACCGCCGCCACCGTACCCGTAGGGCGTGTTCCAGTCAGTTGGGCGGCCGTAGCTTCCTGGAGGTCGGTAACCCTCCGGTGCGCCATAGCTGCCCGGCAAAGACCTGCCTCGGCCGTCGTTGCGGTCTCCGTCCATCCACCTGGAAGGGTTCATCATGTTGCCCATATCGAATGCCAGGGCATAACCAGCGCTTGCGATGAGACTCGCCCCCATCAATACGGCGAGCGTCGCGGGAGATTTCAGTCGTTCGAACATGCGGGGTCCTCGTCTGTAAGGATTATCGTTATAGGAAAACAGCAGTCTGACTGCAGACGCACGATCAAACCGATGCTCTTTACGCAAGAGCATCGGTTTGATGATACGTTACGGTCTATCGATCTGAGATGGACGAGACGTCCGGGCTTTGGCCGAATAAGGCCAAATCAACTCGAGCAGGATATCTTCGAAGAACCACCACTAGCCTGTTCATTGGACAGGGTGGACATTGAACATGCCAACAAAGCTTTGTAGAGAAGCTCTTCGGCTAACTGCAAGCCGATTGCGAAAAACAAAGAGGACGGTGTCGATCAATCGATCCAGAAACCCCGATAATATTCCTGACCCGACCCGCTCATGACATAGTGCCGAGCCCGACATTGACGGTTAGCGCTATCGCAAGCTATCACCGCCGCATCGAGTCGATCGAAAGGTAAGCGTTCAGACCCTCCTCCTCCCTTGGGGACGTGAAGACAGACGGGCTCCGCTATGGCAAAGTCAAAACCACGACCTAAACGACGCC
>NZ_AONC01000011.1 GCF_000585215.1 Imhoffiella purpurea
AAAAGAAAAGGCCCCCCGCCAGTCCGAGGACGAAATAGCCCCAGCGCACCGGCTCGCCGCCGAAGGTGCCGAAATGGAGCGCGAAGAAGACCGAGACGATGCGCGACCAGAGCCCCTGGTGTCCCGGCAGGTACTGGGTATCCAGGATCTCGCCCGAGACCGGGTTCATGACCGTGAAGCCCATGAGCCGCACCAGATGACGCCGATCCTCGCCCCAGACCACCAGGCTCGCGCCCCGCGTCCCCGCGCGTCGGTACTGAAGCTTGAGCGGTCTCAGCCCCGGTTCGAGGGTTCGGACCCGTTCGATCAGCTCGGACGGCGGGAGCATGGCGGCGGGACGCGCGTCCGGCTTCGCCACGGCGAAGGGATTGCTCGCCTGCATGAGTGGGCGCATCTGGCCCTGGTAGACGATGCGGTCCAGACCGGCGTAGATACTGTCGTGCAGACCGAAGACGACGGCCGTCAGGGCGATGGCCAGATGGAAGGGAAGACTGGCGACGCCGACCAGATTGTGCGCATCCAGCCACTTGCGCTTGACGCCGCGTCCGAGACGCAGGGCGAGCAGATCCTTGCCCGCCGAGGGGAGCCAGACGATGAGCCCGGAGACTAGCGCGATCACGTAGAGGGCGCTGACCAGTCCCATGACCGTCGTGCCGAATTCCAGCCCGCCAGGCAGCGCGGCGGTGCGGTGGACATGATCCACCAGATCGGCCGCGCCTTCGGTCGGACGCTCGGCGACGACCGGCGCGCCTTCGGCGTCCAGGATCGCCGTCCATTGGGTCGCGGCTTCGCGCCCCTCCTGCCAGGCGAGATAGACCCGGTCGCGTTTGGGGCCGGTCAGGTGCAGCCTGAACTCGGCCTGGGCATCCGGCCGCTCGGCAAGGACTCGCTCGATGAGCCTCTTGGCCCGATCGATGGGGATGGCCCGGGGTGGTTCGCCTTCCGCCGTCCAGCGCGACAGCGGGCCCTCGAATACCGTGAGGGCACCGGCATAGAAGGCGATGAAGAGCGCCAGACCGGCGATGACTCCGGTCCAGGTGTGGACGCCCTTGTAGATCCGGACGACCTCGGCTGAAACGATTCTGCTCAATGGGGTTCACCCGGCGAGATGGCGGCAGAGGACGAGCCCCGAGAAGGCCAGCAGGTTGGCCGTGCCCAGCCAGATCCAGGCCCGTGCTCCGCTGCGGAAGAGATAGACGAGGCTCTGGACCCCGAGCCAGATCGGGGCCACGAGCCACATGACGAATTGGGTCTTGTTCGGGGCCCCCGGACCCTCGCCGCACCAGGCCGCCAGGCCGGCGAGGGCGAAGGCCAGACCGAGCCCGAGCACCAGGCCGGCCGAGGTTTTGCCGATCCAGTCGCGCTGCATCCCGGCCATGGCGGCTAGCGTCGTCCGCGGCCGGTCGTGAAGGCCCCCAGCACGGGGAGCAGGATGAGACAGGCCATGCCGATCGTCAGGATGGCGAAGAAGGCGGTGGTCGGGCGCAGCGTCAGCGACCAGAGTGCCCAGCCGAGGGCAAGGAGCCCCAGCCCATAGGCAAGGCTGCGCCGCCCCGCGAACGGCTGGCGCAGGAACTGCTGGCGGGGAAGTCCGAGATAGAGACTGGCCGAACCGGCGGCCGTTGCGATCACAGCCGAGGTCACCGACATGCTGTCGAGGGTAGGGGTCAAGGAAACCTCTTTGAACAAATAATAAGAACGATTCGTATTTTGTATAATAACCTCGATTATGCGCGATCGGGCGCCGCGACTCCTATGCGAGAGACAGGAAAATGCATGAATCAGAAAACGGGACGCGCGCAGGGAAGGGGATTCCGGGCGAGGTGCGTCGGATTACGCGTGGAGAGCTGATCGGTGCCGCCGAAAAACGCCTGGGCCCCGGCTATTGGCTGGATGACGACGAGATCGGGGAGGATGCCCCTGTGCTGGAGGGGCATTTCGAGACACTCGAGCTGCGACCGGGATTGACCCTGCATACCTCTGCTGCACGGGATCTCCAATCGCTCCGCTCGGGCCATGTGCTTCAGCCCGGCATTCGAATCCTGGCCGTCGTCGGTGGCGAAACCGAGCTGTCGTTCGGTCACCGGAAACTGCGGCTCGGGCCCCAGACGCTCGATCCGGCCGAGCGTTCAAAGGGAGCCATGGTGAGTCTGGCCGAGCCGGACGTCTTCAGCCGCCGATGGTGCCGGGGCGCCCGGGAGCGCAAGGTGAGTCTGACCCTGACGGCCGAGTGGATGGATCTCGAGACCAGCTCGGAGCTGGCGGATTTTGCCCGCAGTCATCTGGCCTACCAGCCCTGGATCCTGACCCCCAAATCGATCGAGCTGGCACGGCAGATCCTGGAGCCCTCGTCCCTGCAGCCGGGTCTGCAGCGCCTGCGTCTGGAGGGACGCTGCATCGATCTGGCGCTGGAGGCATTGTCCTCGCTGGCGCGTCCGGAGCCCTACGGCACGACCTTGCGCGAGATCGACCGCAGGCGTCTCGTCCGGCTCGACGAACTGCTGCACAGCGAGGAGGTGCTCGGCTGTTCCATGGCCGAGATTGCCCGCACGGTCGGCAGCAACACCACCACGCTCCAATCGCTGGCCCGGGGTGCCTGGGGCTGCTCGATCTTCGAGCGGTTGCGCGCCATCCGCATGGAGAAGGCGCTGGGTATGCTGGTGCGCGGAGGCAGCGTGGGCGAGGCCGCCGAGATCGCCGGTTATGGATCACCGAGCAACTTCTCGGCTGCCTTCCGGCGGCACTACGGCTTCACCCCCAGCCGCGCGAGACGGGAGCGCGCGGCTTGAGATGCTGTCTTTAAGGTCTGGTCCGCACAGCGCACTCTACCGAGACGTTGGCAGTGCGTCGTAGGGTCCGCTGTGCGGACCGAATCGCCGAGATCCTCGTCCGGACCCCTTCAGCTTCGGGCCGACGGATGGGGCGCCTCCATCGGACCGAGCTCGCCGGACTGCTGCGGGCACGAACCGCTCGACAGCGCGGACAGCGGGATCGAGACGGCCGCAGGAACGGCAGGCGAGGCCGTCTGCGGCACGCTGGCCGTCCGCAGCTCCTCGCGGGCGTGTCGTACCACGGCGAGCCCGGAGGAAAGCGCCAGCCCGGCCATGACGAGGGCGACGATCAGATCCGGCCAGGCGCTGCCCGTGCCGAAGACGCCCGCGGCCGCCAGCAGCACCGCGACGTTCCCGATGGCATCGTTGCGGCTGCAGAGCCACACGGAGCGCTGGTTGGCGTCGCCCTCGCGGTAGGCGTAGAGCATGAACGCGACCCCGGCGTTGGCCAGCAGCGCCAGGACGGCGATCAGGCCCATGGTCACCGGCTCGGGAGGCACGCCAGCGAGTGCGCCCCAGGCGATCTTGCCGAGGATGAAGACCCCGAAGACCGCCATCGACAGTCCCTTCACCAGGGCCGCGCGCGATCGCCATAGCAATCCCATCGAGAGCACCGCCAGCGAGATGCCGTAGTTCGCCGCATCACCGGCGAAGTCGATGGCGTCGGCCAGCAGCGAGACCGAGCCCGCATGCAGGCCACCGACCACCTCCACCCCGAACATCGCGGCATTGACGATCAGCGCCACCCACAGGGCCTTGCGAAAGCGCGAGCCGACCATGGCCGGGGCCGAGCATACGGAATCACAGCAACCTGCACCCATTCAGATTCTCCTCTCGATAACCATATCGTCGGAGTAAAAACCCTGTAGTCGCTACAGGGTCAAGGGGTAGCATCGAGGTCACTGCCGTTCCGGTCGCGCGGCAGGACAGCATCCAGACGGGCGTCTCCGGGACGCCCGGTCGACATCGAGGAGATCGAAATGCGAATTGGCGAGCTGGGGGCGGCGGCGGGCGTCGAGGTGGAGACGATCCGCTATTACGAGAAACGCGGCCTGCTGCCCGAACCGGGCCGCGGCGCTAACGGCTATCGGATGTACGCGCAGACGCACCTCGAGCGTCTCGCCTTCATTCGTCACTGTCGCGCCCTGGATATGTCGTTGGACGACATCGGGCGGCTCCTGGAGTTGACGGCCCATCCGGAGGCCGAGTGCCGCGACGTGGGTCGGCTGATCGATGGCCAGCTGATCCGGGTCCGGGAACGTCTCAACAGTCTGCACGCGCTGGAGCGGCAGCTGCAGTTCCTGCGTGCGCGCTGTAGCTCTCGGGAACAGACGGGAAACTGCGGCATTCTGCACGAACTGATCGCGGCGTCCCAAGGCGAGCCCTGCGTGTGCCATTCGACCGAGGAGAAAGCGAAGTCGAGGAGGATATGCGGATCGACCGGTTTTTATTGCAAAAGATAATCAGACGCATTAACTTTCACGAGTCGCTGGAATCGTGCTCGCCAGACTCGTGCGCGAGGAGATTTCCGGTCTCAGCGATCAAGGCGCGATGGCTCGCTTCTCCTTTGGGAGCAGTCGAGCCGCAAGGATCGAAGCGGGACATCGCGGATCTCGTATTGGAAACACACGGAGCACAAGCAGATGAAATCGAGTGCGATCCTTCTTGCCAGCCTGCTGGCCGCCGGGTCCTCCTGGGCATATGCGGACTGTGAATTCACGGTCGAGGTCAACGACACCATGACCTACCCGATTGCCCAGATAGTCGCCAGCTCCAGCTGTGAAGCCATCAAGGTCACGGTGACCCACAAGGGAACCCTGGATGCCAATGTGATGGGACACAACTGGGTGCTCGCCAAGACCGACGACGTTCAGGCGATCGCCACCGAGGGCATGATGGCCGGCGCCGACAACAACTATCTCAAGCCCGGCGACACGCGCGTGCTGGCGCACACCGACATCGTGGGTGCGGGCGCGACGTCCAGCACCAGCTTCTCGCCGAGCATCCTCGAGGCCGGCCAGAGCTACGATTTCTTTTGCTCCTTCCCCGGCCACTGGGCCTCGATGAGGGGCAAATTCGTCCTCGAATGAGTCCGGGGCGTGGCGGCAGCCTCTGACTCCGCCCATGGCCGAGATGCGTCGAGTGTCCTGCCGCCCCTTGGATCGGTGCGCTCTTCGCGGGCGCCCCTCGGCCATGGCGCGCGATCGCATCTCGCATCTTCATTCGATTCGACACGGGCAGCGTCTTGTGGTGCGCATCCCTGTCCTCTCTGAAACCACGATCGGTGAGATACGCGAGGTTGCGGCGCCGATCGGCCGGAAGAACCTGCTATGACCGAAATCATCGACGCGCAGCAGTTGGTGGCCCGTACGCTCGGACTTCTGTCCCGTGCGGCGATCGACGGTGTCTGCAAGGGACGCCTCAAGGAGCTGGTCCTCCATCTCGAATGCGTTGCGGGAGACCAGTCCCTGGATCCGTCCATCCGGGGCGCGGCGGAAGGCCTGTCCGCGGAATGGAAGCGGATCTATGACCGCGAATTCGGCGAGACGACCGAGCTGCACTGAACCGCGCTGGTTGCCGATCGGTGCGCGCGCGAGGGCGGGGCGGAGGCGCCCGTCAGTAGAACCCTTCAAGGGTGAAGTCCGAGAAGACCATCGGCCAGGCGGCGATGACGACGAACAGGCCGAACAGCAGCATGGACAGCCGGGTCCAGCGCGGCTGGGCGGCGGCGATGACGCCTTCGACGGAGGCGACGCGGCGCAGCGGTTCGGCGATACCGACCATCAGACCGTAGAAGGTCGCCGCGAACAGGGTCAGGTACATGGGATAGCCGATGTAGTGGTAGTCGGCCTGCAGGATGCAGAAGGGGCAATGATGGGTCGGCAGTTCGTAGTGGTAGGACGAAATGAAGGCGATGATCGAGGCCAGCGAGATCCCGAGCATCGATAGAGACAGGCCCGCCAGCAGATACCGCAGCCTGGGTCTCGCCTGGCGCAGGTTGAGCGTTCCGGCCGCCAGATAGACTGCGGTTCCGCCGAAGAAGGCGATCATCAGCGGGAAAACCGGCAGGCCGGCGATCTCGGCACCGACGCCCGCGCCCGAGCCGCTGAAGAGCGTGCCGCAGCAGGAGGTGATGACGCTGGGATCGAGCCCGAGGAAGAAGCGGAAGAGCAGCCAGGTCTCCAGGGCGAGCAGCGGGGCGAGCAGCAGGAGCAGGCCGTACTTGAGGCGGGTCAGGGGGTAGTCCTCGGCGCGCTGGTCGATGCGGTTGAGCAGGATCCAGACGGCGCAGAAGAGGAGTCCTAGGATCTTCGCCCCCAACACCCACCAGCCCACCGGATTGGCGTTCAGGGTGCCGGTCGCGCACATGGCGCCGACGAAGATGGCGTGGATGTCCTCCAGGGTGTAGAGGAAGATCAGCGCGGACAGGATTTCCAGCGCCATCGCATGGCCCATCAGGGTCGAGAGCAGATAGGTCTTGCGTTCCAGCGCGAGCTGTTCCTCCGAGCTGCTGTCGAGATCCCAGCGGACCAGGACGATGGCGCCGAGATAGGCCCCGTACAGCACCAGCCCCAGGACCAGGACGGCGGTGATCAGCAGGCCGAGGATGCCCGGATGCAGGATCATCCGTCACCGTCCAGGATGCGGCCGTCGCGCATGGTCGCGACCCGGTCGATCAGTGGGCTGTCGTGGACCAGCGGATCGTGGGTGGCGATGACGACGGTCTTTCCCTGACCGCGCAACGTTTCGAAGATTTGCATCAGCTCGCCCGAGAGACCGGCATCCAGGTGGGCCGTCGGCTCGTCGGCGAGGATCGCCTGGGGCGCGTTGATCAGTGCCCGGGCGATGGCCACGCGCTGGCGCTCGCCACCCGAGAGCGCCTCGACCTTGAAGCCCTTGCGATGGGCGAGGCCGAGCTGCTCGATCAGTTCCAACGCCCGGCGTTTGGCCGCCGTGAACCCGATCTCCAGCGGATAGAGCGGCAGCATGACGTTTTCCAGCACGCTGATGCCCGGGATCAGATGCAGCTGCTGGAAGACGAAACCGAAGGTGTCGCGCCGCACCCCGGTCAGAAAGCGTTCCGGCAGCTTGGCGACATCCCGTCCGGCGACCAGGATCCGGCCCGAGGTGGGACGGATCATGCAGCCGATCAGGGCCAGCAGGCTGGTCTTTCCCGAACCGCTCGGCCCCTTCAGGACCAATATTTCGCCATGGCCGATGTCCAGCGAGACCTCGTCGACGGGGCGCACCTCGTTGGGCCGCCCCTGGTTGTAGACACGGGTGACGTTCTCGAGGGTGATCATTTCACGACTCATGAGGCCCTCATGACCCGGTCCGGATCCGTGATCGCGGCCTTCCACGAGGGCACGACGGTGGCGACGATGTAGGGCACGACGGTGAGCGAGAAGAGCACGCCGAGCGCATAGGGGTCGAGCTGCGGGGCCAGATCGATCGCGGGGAAGAGCGTCGACCAGCCCTCGAGGACCGGCATCAGCAGCTCGGACCCGAACCGTTGGACGTGCGCGTAGCCCGCCGTCACCCCGGCCAGGAAGGCGACCAGGGCGAGCGCCGCGCCTTCCCAGAGCTTGAGCTCCAGGATGTCCGAGGTCTCCCAGCCGATCGCCTTGAGGATACCGATCTCGCGCCGCTCGTCGGCCGAGAGACCCGTGGCCTTGTCCCAGGCGAGGATCATGAAGGCCGCCATCGCGCCCAGGAACATGGCCAGCAGCAGGCCGCCACGCCAGTTGAACAGGGTCTCGTAGGTGCGCTGGATCTCGGCGTGGCTGATGGGCCGCGCGTCGGGCAGGCGCTCCAGGATCTTGCGCGAGATGTTGTCGACCTCATGCGGGTTGTAGACCTCGACCATCAGGTCCGTGGCCCGGTCGTCCGGCATTCCGAAGTGGGCCTTGAGATCCGCCTCCGGGAGCAGGATGAGATCGTTGGTCAGCAGCCGGGACGGGCTCGCGAACAGACCGATCACCTCGTACTCCTGCATCCAGCCCCGCGCGTCCCTGAGCGAGACCATGCCGCCGATACGCGTGCCGCGCACCCGGGCCACGCCCTCGCCGATCAGGCAGACGCGACGCTGTCCGGGCATGATGAAGGATCCCTCGACCAGGCGCAGCGGGGTCGACCCGGGGGACTCGAGTCCTTGATCGCCGATGCCGAGCAGCGTGTAGTTGGCCCCGGTGTAGATGTCGTAGTAATAGCCCCAGTAGCGCGGCGTGACGGAGCCCACGCCCGGCAGCCGGGCGATGAGCTCGCCATAGTCGAGCGGGATCAGTGCATGCCGTCCGGCCATGGCCCGCTGCACCAGCAGCTGCGGCGATGCCTCGAGCGTCGCCAGCGCCTCCGTGCGCAAGGCGCCGGTCAGAAAGACGATCGACGACAGCAGAAAGACCAGGGCGGCGAAGACGAGCACGAGCCCCAGATTCTTCGTCCGCCGCCGCAGCATCGACGAGAGGGCGAATTCGAGGATCTTCAAATGCCGTCCGAGATGATAGGAGCCCATGGTCAAGGAGCCCTATGACGCGATGGAGCCGACCCGGCCTCGACCGGCATCCTCAGCGGCTCGGGCGGGGCGATGATCGAACCGGCGGGAAAGTGCTCGATGGACGAGGGAAAGTCCTGGAAGGCCGCGAAGCGGTCGGCCTGAGACGGATGCCGGGTGTAGCGCGCCTCGGTCCAGAGCGCCAGGTCGGTGAGTCCGAGCTTGGAGACCAGCGCGCGCTTGTCGGCGAGTTCGGATTGCAGCCGCTCGGCGCTGGGGGCGGACTGCAGATGCAGCGTCGCCAGCAGACCCAGCTCGGCGCTCAGGAGTCCGAAGAGGATGTGATACTTCATTCGTGCGTCCTGTCGGTCTCCGTCTTCTCAGTCCGGGATATCGGTCGATCCGATCTCGTCGAAACGCAGGATGCGATTGCCGCCGTGGTCAAGCATGAAGGCATCCGCAGCCTCCTTCCCCTTGACCGGGACGAACTCGTGACCCATCGGACCCAGCACGTCGCTGCCCAGCACGAAGTAGAGCTGCTCCGCGCGCATGATCCGGTTGCTGTAGTATTCGGTGACATAGATGGCCGCGATGTCCTCGCGGTGCTGGGCCGGTTCGTAGCGCTCGATGGCGAAGTAGTACTTGAACATGTCCTTGGAGCCGTCGAACACCGCATAGCTGCCGTCCTGGTAGAGGATCTCGGCGACCCATTGCGGGTACTTGTAGACGAACATGCCGCAGACCGGACACTTGTCGGTGCGTTGCGGCGGCACGAACTCGGGCTCGGCCGCTGATGCATTCATCATCAGGGTCAGGCTCAGTAAGGCGAGGGCGATCGGGTTTCGAATCATGGCTCAGCCTCGCATCTCGGCACGGCGCCGACGAATCAGGATGGTGTCCTCGGCCATATCCTCGTAGGCGGCCCGCAGGGCCTGATCGAAGTCCACGACCTCGGCGTGACCGGTCGCCGCCGCGCGTGCCCGCGCCCGTTCGGCATAGGCCCACTTGCTGCGCCGGGTCATGGTGCCGGGGCGGCTTGGATCGATCAGGTAGTGGAGCCCCGCGACCTCGACCAATGGCGGAATCTCCAGGTCCGAGCCGGCGTCCGCCGCATAGATGGCCTTGGGCACCAGATCCAGGTTCAGTCCCAGGCTGAGCGCGGCGCAGTGGATCGAGCAGGTCGGATCCACGGAGTCGTCGAGGTAATGGATCAGGTGCCTTGTTCGGCGCCATTTCTCGTGTCCCCGGGACATGCCGCAGTAGGGGCAGGCCGGAAATTTGCCGAGCTCGTCCACCAGCGGATGGCTGTCCCTGAGGCTGGGCAGGAATTGGAGCGGGGTCCCGGCGACGTCCTCCTCGACTCCCCGCTGCTCGATCCATTGCCAGGGTTTCGTCGGTGCGCGGTCGCTCGCCGCTGACTCGAAGGCCGCCAGGCTGCCGGCGGCCAGTGCGGTCAGGATCTCTCTTCGTTTCATGGGCATGCCCTATTCAGTTTCTGATTGCGTCCGGCCGAACCATGGTCGGGGCTCGACTCCGAGCAGTGGAGTGACCATCGCCTCCAAGCGCTCGCGGCTGATCTCGCCGAACACCTTCTCCCGCACCACACCTTGGCGGTCCAGTACGAAGCCCGTGGGAACGGCCATGATTCCGTAGCGCTTGACCGAGATTCCGCGCTGGTCGATGGCGACCGGATAGGTGACGGGGAGCAGCCGGAGGTATTCCTGGACGTCATCGAGCGGCTCGCCCTGATTGACGGCCAGCACCGTCAGACCGTCGTCCCGGTACTGCTGATAGAGCCCTTCCATCTGGGCCATGTCGATCAGACAGGGACCGCATCCGCCGGTCCAGAAATCGAGCACCACCACGCGCCCTCGGTAGTCCGACAGCCGGACCGGAGCCTTCTCCAGATCCAGGGCACTGATCTCGGGAGCCACGAGCCCAGGCGCGGTGCCCTCGGGCTTGCCGCAGCCGACCAATTGGGTGAGGAGCGCGCCAGCCAGGATCCAGGATCTCGTGCGACCGATCATCAGGCTCTCAGAATCGGTAGCTGACCGCCGCCTTGATGTTGCGGCCCGGGGATTTGAGCGATGCGAGATAGGGCTGGTAGTCCTCGTCGAGCAGGTTATCGACGCCCAGTTCCAGTGTGAGACCCGCGAGCCGCTGGCCCGGCTGCCAGGTCAGCCGAATGTCGTGGACCTCGTAGCTATCGGACGGCGTGCCATCGTTGGGGACCTCGTCCTGGGCGTCGACGAAGCGGCCGGTCCAGCCCAGGCGCAGGCCCTGTGCCGGGAAGCGCAGTCCGGCCTCCAGCGTCCAGGTGTCCGGATGGACGCTGGAGAGCGGCTCGCCCGTCGCGTCGTCCTCGCCGCGGGTCTGGGCGTAGGCGACGCCGGCCCACCAGCGCGGCGTCTCATAGCCGGCCTCCAGCTCGAATCCTTCCAGTTTGGCGTCGCGCACGTTGCGGTAGCCGGTGATGCCGCCCATGCCGCTGTTGCCCTCGACCGGACGCATGCTGAAGATGACGATCTGGTCGATGAAGTCGGTGACGTCGTTGCGGAAGGCCCGTGCCTGGAAGCGGCCCTCGTCGCCGGGAGTGAAGAGATCCCGGTCGCGCAGACGCAGACCGATCTCCTTGTTGCGGGCCTTCTCGGGGTCGAGATTCGGGTTGGGCACGAAGAGATTGGCGCATCCGCGTCCGCAGGTGAAATGGGTTCCCGAGACGAAGAGTTCGGTCGCGCTCGGCGCCCGGAAGGACTGGTTGTAGGCGGCCTGGAAGGACAGCCAGTCGGTCACGGCGACGTTCAGTCCGAGCTTGGCCGAGAGGGCGCTGTCCTCGTTGGAATCGAGTGCGTCCGAGTCGGCTTCGCTGCGGAAGCTGTCCCAGCGCAGACCCGGGACCAGGGTCCAGCGCTCGCCGATGCCGATCTCGTCTTGGAGATAGAGCCCGAATACGCTGGTCTCGCCGTCCGGATAGCTGTCGCGTGTCTGGCCGTTGCGCTCGCCCTCCACGGTGTCCCGATAGACATCGGCCCCGTAGGTCAGGACATGAGCGACTCGGCTCGGATCCCCGAGTCGCATGCTGTTGTGCAGGTCGGCCCCGATGGTTTCGAGCCGGGTCTCGTCCTTGCGGCCGTCCGACAGGCGCCGCTCCTCCATCTCCGTGCGGTTGTGATAGAGCAGCAGGGACGGGCGCAGATAGGGATCCTCGGCATCCTCGCGGTCGTAGCTGAATCTGAGGTTCTGCTGACGCGTGTCGTTGTCGACCAGGGTGTCCTCGGTCGAGGCGATCTGAGGGTTTGAGGGGATGGCCCCGTCCTGGTCGAAGGCCATGAACGAGAGACCGAAGCTGTTGATGCCGTCCGGGTTCCAGGTCCCCTTCGCCAGTCCGGAGACCCGCTCGAATGCCGAGTGGGACAGGTCCGTGCCGTCGCCGAGCCTGACGTCGTCCGCGTCCCGGTAGGCGATGTCGAGGAGATAGTCGAATTGGCCGTCGGCCGTGGCTCCATAGACGCCGGCGTTGGTGAGCCATTGATGGTTCGCGTCCTGATAGCCGAGCTTGATCCGGCCTCCAAGCGTCTGCCCCTCGCGCAGCAGATCGGCCGCATCCAGCGTCTCGAGCGCGACCACGCCGCCGAGCGCGCCGCTGCCCCAGAGTGCCGATGCGGGACCGCGCAGCAGTTCGACCCGGCCGATCAGATCCGGCTCGATGAAGACCCTGGCGTTGTGGCCGCGCACGAAATTCTGCCGCACGCCGTCGACCAGGAAGAGAATGCGCTCGTCCGAGAGTCCGCGGATCGTCAGGGTCTGGCCCTGCCCGCGCGGTCCGCCGCCGATCGCCACGTTGGGGAGGTCCCGGAGCAGATCCCCGAGGTTGGTCGGCTGCTCGCGCTCGATCGCCGCGCGGTCGAGGACGCTCACGAATTCAGGGATCTCGAAGGGATCGAGCTGGGTCTTGGCCGCGGTGACCTCGATGGAGGGCAAGCCGACCTTGACGGTCTCCTCGGCGATGGCGAGACAGAATGGCGCAAACAGGATCAGGCCGAGCGGGAGTCTGCCCAGGCCGGGCAGCGGGATGTATCTTGGCGAACGGATGGACATGGATGCGTACCTCTGATCGCGTCGTCCGGGCCGCTCGCTGATCCCCGGATTCGGGGACTGGCTGGCTGTACTTGGTGTGGATCGTCTCTATATATTAATGCGAATCAATCTCAAAATACACAATAACGAAGAAACACCAAATGTGGCCGATAAAACGGGCCGGATCAGAGCAGACGGTCGATCTCGGCCAGCAACCGCTCGTTCGTGAAGGGTTTCTCCAGTACCGCCTTGGCGCCCATATCCAGCGCCACATCCAGAAAGCTCTCATCGACCAGTCGACCGCCGCCGGAGATCGCGATCACGGGAATGTCGGAGCCAGCCTGCCTCAGATCGAAGAGCACGCCCAATCCATCCTGCTCGGGCATGATGAGATCCGTGATGATGAGGTCGGGCGATTCATGCTCCAGCGTCGACATCAAGTGGCTGCCGTTCTCGGCTTCGATCACCTCGTGTCCTGCCTTGCGCAGGACCTTGGCGAGGCTGTAACGCACCAGATCTTCATCATCGATCAGAATCAACTTCGCCATGTCGGCCTCCGGTGAATTCGCTATAGGGCAGGTAGACGGCGACACGCGTCCCCTTGCCCGGGGTACTGGTCAGCTCGACATCACCGCCAGCGCCCTTGACCAGACTCAGGACCTCCGACAGCCCGATGCCGGTCCCTTCGTGCACACCCTTGGTGGTGTAGAAGGGGTCGAACGCCCGAGCACGCTCGGTCTCGTCCATCCCCTTGCCCTGATCGGTGACGGAGAGACACAGCCAGGGGTGGTCGAGCATCTCGATTCGCGCCCTGGGAGGGGCATGTGCGACCAGGTTCAGTCCGGCCTCGATGCCGCCCTCCATGCCCTCGAGCGCATCCCGGCCATTGTTGACGAGATTCAGCACGATCGTCTCCAGATTCGATTTGGAGAGCGCGACGACGCAGGTCTCCGTCTCCGGTTCCAGGTGCGTGGAAAGTCGAATGCGGTTCGGCAGCGCCACCCGCGCCAGATCCAGGGCTCGGAGGATGGTCTCCCGGGCCGCGCAGCGGTCGTCGAACTCTGAACCGGTGCTCGATCGCGCGACGCCGAGCACCTGCGCCAGGATCTCGCGCGAACTGGTCGCGGCTTGCAGGATTCTGTCCAGGTCGCGGGCATGCTCGCTGCCGTCCGGAAGCTCATCCCGGACCGCCTCGCTCAGGGTGATGATCGGCTGCAGGTTGTTGTTCATCGCGTGCGCGATGCCTCCAAGCATCGTGCCCATCGCTAGTTGCTTACGGTCCAGGGCCAGCTTGCGCTCCATGTCCAGCTGTCGGCGGCTGGCGGCCGCTACCTCGCGCGCGAGCCGCATCGACAGCAGGGCGAGGATCAGGACCAGTGAGAGAATTGTCGTCCAAAAGGTGAGAATGATCTCGTCGAGCTCCCAGTCCTCATGGGCACGTGTGAACGCATAGACCCGATCGAAGACGTCGATCTCGGCCATCAGGGCACCGAGTGCAAGGTTCGCCAGCACGAATAGCGTCACCAGGATCCATAGGCCGCGTCTGCTGATCACAGGCGACAGATCATAAGTCTTCATGTATTTGGGGCCTGCCGAAATCAGTCGAGTATAAAAAATCCGGCAGGATCTGATGTAGTACCGGATCCCGTCAATCCAAGAATAGGCCATTCGTGTCTGTCCCTATAGAATCGGAGGCCGGTATCCGTCTTGGCCTTGGTTGTCGGGGTTCATGGGTTTGCCCCCGGTTCCAGGCGCGTTTAAGATGCGCTGCAGCGGTTCCCGGCGTCTTGACCGAGACGCGGGATTGAAAGGGAACACGGTGGGGCCACCGGCTACGGGTCGATCAAGACCCTTGCGGCCGGACCGAATCCGTGACTGTCCTCGCAACTGTGAGCGCAGAGGCAAGACCATACCCGCCACTGGCGGTCCCGGCAGCGTCCGGGACGGCTGGGAAGGCCGGTCGACGCCGTCGACGCGCGAGTCAGGAGACCTGCCGCTATTCCAGCCACCTTTGATCGGGACGAGCGATCCCGGAGGCAGTCATGCATATCGTAGACGGGGCGCTGTCGGCCCCCGTGCTGGTCTGCGGTACCCTGCTCGCGGCCGCCGGCATCGCCCGGGGCGCGCGGGATCTGAATCTTGAGCGCATTCCAAGCGCGGGTCTGCTGAGCGCGGCCTTCTTCGTCGCCTCGCTGGTCCATGTCCCCATCGGACCCTCCAGCGTCCATCTCATCCTGAACGGGCTGGCGGGCCTGGTTCTGGGCTGGATCAGCTTTCCGGCGCTCTTCGTCGGTCTGTTGCTGCAGGCGCTCTTCTTCGGCTTCGGCGGTCTGACCGTCCTGGGCGTCAATACGCTCGACATCGCCCTGCCGGCGGTCATCGTCGGTCTGCTGTGTCGGCCCGGCGTGCGCTCGGCCAATGCCGCGCTGGCGGCCTTCTGGGGCGGGATCGCCGGGGCGCTCACCATCGCCCTGACCGCGCTCATGGTGGCCGCCGTGCTGGCCCTGAGCGGCGATGCCTTCATTCCGGCGGCCAAGCTGGTCGTGATCGCCCATGTCCCGGTCATGCTGATCGAGGGGTTGCTGTGCGCGGCTGCGGTGACGCTCGTCCGCAAGGTCAAACCGGAGCTGTTCGGGATGCCGGCCGATGCGTCGGCGGCGGGTCTGCGGGCGGCGGAGGTGCGGTCATGAGCCAGGTGTCGAAGATCCAAAGGCGTCGCCGGTTGTTGTCATGTCTGGCGCTGATCTGTCTGCCGATAGTGATGAACGCGGCTTGGGCGCACAAGGTCTTGCTCGGTCTCTGGCCGGACGGGTCGGACATCGAGGGTGAGCTGGGATTCTCCAATGGCGATATGGCCGCGCCCGGTACGCTGGTAGAGGTCCTGGGACCGGACGGCGAACCCATCGGCGAGACCCGGGTGACCGAGGAGGGTCTCTTCCGCTTTACGCCGACGCGCTCGGTGCCTCACACCTTCCGCGCCAATCTCGGGGCCGGCCATGTGGCCAAGGCGAGTCTGCCCATGGACGAGATGCCCAAGATCCGCGGCTCCGGCACCCCCGCCGGTGAGGCGGCCTCCGCCGATTCCCAAGCGGTCGTGCCGGTCTCCGCGGAGCGGCCGGCGGATGCACCGACACTGGATCCGACCGGTCTCGAGACGCTGATCGCCGAGGCGGTCCGACGCGAGGTCAAACCGCTGCGCCGGGAGATGCCGTCACCCTGGGACACGCCCTGCACCGGCTGCGGATGCCCGAGTCGATCGTGCAGCTCCTCCAGTTCACGGTGCGCTATGTCGAGGTCGTCGAGCGCGAGTTCGGCCGCATGCGTACCGCCATGCGCGCGCGCGGCTTCGTGCCCGGCAACGATCTGCACACCTACCGCACCCTGGGCTATGCTCTGGGGATGCTGCTGGTGCGCAGCCTGGAGCGCTCCGAGCGGGTGCTCTACGCCATGAAATGCCGCGGCTTCGTGGGACGCTTCCATGTGATCGTGGAACTTCGCTTCGGCATGCCGGACGCGCTCCTGGCCCTGCTGCTGAGCGTCCCGCTCGCCGTCCTGGTACTCATGGAGATCCGACTCGGATCCGCGCATTGAATATCCCGAGCAGTGGGCCGTCGTGCGGCGCATGATCCACGCCAGCGCCGACTTCGAACGCATCGCCACGGACCTCTCGCGGCTGCGCGGCCAGTCGGTCAACTATCTCTCCCTGCTGCTGATCCGCAATCCCCATCGTCGGAATCGGGTGGTTCGCAGACGCTAGCCTGGCATCGACGCTCACGGAACCTCTTCGATTCTTCGGTCATCGAAGTCTCAATGGGTCCAGATCCCTGGTCCCAATCCACCGTGACGGGCGTTATCCTCCAACACGCCCGCTGGACGCAATCAGGAGATGCGCATGCTCGCCTCGAACCCGACCTTCATCTACTGGACGCTCGCCATACTCGCCTTGGTGTCCGTCGCCTTCCTGGTCGGCTGGCGCTTCAGACGGAACGCAATAAACAGACGGGCGGTCGCACGGACGCAGCCCCCCGCCGAGAGCCGTTCCTGGCACCAGCTCGACGCCGCCCAGACGCTGACCGAGCTCGAGGTGACCGAGACGGGACTCGAGACCTCGGAGGCACTCGCGCGTCTTGAGCGCCACGGCCCCAACCGGCTCCCCGAGCCCGAGACGCGCGGCCCGCTGATGCGCTTCCTGGCCCAGTTCCATAACGTCCTCATCTATGTGCTGCTCGCCGCCGGTGTGGTCACGGGACTCCTTCAGCACTGGCTGGACGCCGGCGTCATCCTGGGCGTGGTGCTGATCAACGCGGCCATCGGCTTCGTCCAGGAGGGCAAGGCCGAGGACGCACTGCGCGCCATTCGCCAGATGCTCTCGCCCCACGCCATGGCCTGGCGCGACGGACGTCTGACGACCCTGGACGCGGCCGATCTGGTGCCGGGCGACCTGGTGCAGCTGCAGTCCGGCGACAAGATCCCGGCCGACCTGCGGCTGCTGCGCGCCAAGGGCCTGCAGATCGAGGAGGCGGCCCTGACCGGAGAATCCGTGCCGGTCGACAAGGTCGTGGGTGCGCTGCCGCTCGAGACGCCGCTCGCCGACCGTCGCTGCATGGCCTACTCTGGCACCCTGGTCACGCACGGGCAGGGGACCGGTATCGTGGTCGCGACCGGTGCGGAGACCGAGATCGGGCGCATCAGCGCCCTGGTGTCGGGGGTGGAGCAGCTGACGACGCCTCTGCTGCGCCAGATGGCCCAGTTCGGCCGCTGGCTCACCGCCGCCATCCTGGCGCTCGCGACCCTCACCTTCTGCTTCGGCGTTCTGGTCCGCGACTATACGGCCGCCGAGATGTTCCTGGCCGCGGTCGGGCTGGCGGTGGCGGCCATCCCCGAGGGATTGCCGGCCATCATGACCATCACGCTGGCGATCGGCGTGCGCCGCATGGCCGGACGCAACGCCATCATCCGCCGGCTGCCGGCGGTCGAGACCCTGGGCACCGTGGGCGTCATCTGCTCGGACAAGACGGGTACCCTGACCCGCAACGAGATGACGGTGAGCCGTCTGCTGACCGCCGAACGCGCATTCACCCTCAGCGGCACCGGCTACGATCCGCACGGCGCCATCCTGCTCGACGGCGAACCCTATGCAACTCAACAGGATCCCGTCCTGACCGAGGCCCTGCGCGCCGCGCTCCTGTGTAACGACGCCGCACTGACCCCGGCCGAGGGCGAGTGGCGCGTCCAGGGCGATCCCATGGAGGGCGCCCTGCTGGTGGCGGGCATCAAGGGCGGTCTGGATCCCGAGATGCTCGCCAGCGAGTTGCCGCGCACGGACCTCATCCCCTTCGAGTCCGAGCACAAGTTCATGGCGACCCTGCATCACGACCATGTCGGCGAGTCCTTCATCTTCGTCAAGGGCGCGCCCGAGGCGCTGCTGGAGATGTGCTCCAGACAGCGGGTTGCGGGAGGAACGGCCGACATCGACCGCGCCTTCTGGCTCGAACGAATGGAGGGGCTGGCCGCGCAGGGCCAGCGGGTGCTGGCGGTCGCGGCCCGGCCGGCGGAGCGGCATGCCACCGACTTGGTGTTCGACGATCTGGGGCGGGATCTCGTCATGCTGGCCCTGATCGGTCTCATGGATCCGCCGCGCGAGGAGGCGATCGCCGCCGTCGAGGTCTGCGCCCGTGCCGGCATCCGGGTGAAGATGATCACGGGCGACCATGCCTCCACGGCCATGGCGATCGCGGGTCAGGTGGGGCTCGCCAATTCGAACGTCGTGCTCACCGGACGGGATCTCGACGCCATGGACGAGGACGCGCTGCGCCGGCGCGCCGAGGAGGTCGACGTCTACGCCCGGGTCACCCCGGAGCACAAGCTGCGCCTGGTGCAGCGGCTGCAGGAATCGGATCGGATCGTCGCCATGACCGGGGACGGCGTCAACGACGCCCCGGCGCTCAAGCGGGCCGACGTGGGCGTCGCCATGGGGATCAACGGCACCGAGGCGGCCAAGGAGGCGGCCGAGATGGTGCTCGCCGACGACAATTTCGCCTCCATCGCCAGCGCGGTCGAGGAGGGGCGCACGGTCTACGACAACCTCAAGAAGGCCATCCTCTTCATCCTGCCGACCAATGGCGGCGAGGCGCTGGTGGTGCTGGGGGCCATCCTCTTCGGCTTCCATCAGTTCCCCCTGACCCCGGTCCAGATCCTCTGGGTCAACATGATCACGGCCGTCACCCTGGCATTGGCGCTCGCCTTCGAGCCGCCCGAGCCGGGCGTCATGGGCCGCCCGCCGCGCAACGCGCGAGAGCCGGTGCTGACCCCGGCCTTCCTGTGGCGCATCGGCTATGTCTCGGTCATCCTCATGGCCGGGACCTTCGGCCTCTTCCTCTGGGAGCTGGAGCGGGATGCGAGCATCGAGCAGGCGCGGGCGGTCGCCGTCAACACACTGGTCTTCTTCGAGATCTTCTATCTGCTCAACGCGCGCTACATCAACGCGCCCGTGCTCAATCGCGCCGGACTCACAGGCAACCCCTACGTGCTGCTCGCGATCGGGCTGCTGGTCCTGTTCCAGCTCGCCTTCACCTATCTCGAGCCGATGCAGGCCCTGTTCGGCGTTGCCGCGATCGACTGGGTGGTCTGGGTGCGCATCGTTTTGGTGACCTCCTCGGTGCTCTTCATCGTCGAGCTTGAGAAATGGCTGACGCGCCGCAGACGGCTTGCGGGGTGAATCTCTTTTCCCTGGAGCAAAAATGACTGTGAACGCGGAATTCGACGACCCGAGCGATTGGCAGGGCGAGCTGCTCGATCCCAAAAACGACTACGTCTTCAAGCGCGTCTTCGGCGAGGATCCCGCCTTGCTGGTATCGCTGATCAATGATCTGCGTCCCGACTTGCCCGAGATTCGGTCGGTGGAGATCCTCAATCCAGGCATCAACGCCGAGGAGCTGCGCGGCAAGTACATCGTGCTCGACGTCCTCGCGCGCGATGCCGAGGGACATGCCTACAATATCGAGATCCAGGTGCGCCGTTACGGAGCCTGGCATCAGCGGGCGCTCTACTATCTGGCGCGGATGCTGGCGACTCAACTGGACGCCGGCGAGGATTACGATCGGTTGCGGGCGGCGGTCGGGATCCATCTCCTGGATTTCGACCTTTTTACGGAGACGCCCGAGCAATGCGCTCAAGCCCTGTGGCGGTTCGAGATGCGCGACGCGCATCAGCCGCAAGTGACCTTGGGAAACCAGCTTCAGCTGACCCTGATCGAGCTGAAGAAGGCGGATCGTCTGAGACAGGGGGCGGGACCATTGGGTGACTGGGTGAGCTTCTTCGAGCATTGGCGGGAGGAACAGATCATGACTGAGATCGAGCATGCACCGATTCGCGAGGCGCTGAATCGGGTACATCGGCTGAGTGCGGACGAGGAGGCACGCCGGATGGCGTTCGTGCGCGAGCGGGCGCTGCGCGACGAGGTGTCCTTGCTGAAGGAGGCGCGTGAAGAGGGCAGAGAGGAAGGACGGGAGGAAGGACGGGAGGAAGGACGGGAGAAGGGACGAGAGGAGGGGAGATTGGAAGCGGCCCGGAATACCGCCCGCAATCTCATCGCGCTGGGCGGGCTCAGCGATGGACAGATTGCGCAGGCGACCGGTCTGACTCTGGAGCAGGTCGAGGCACTGCATTAATCTCCGCCCCTACGTCCGAGATTTCGCTGAAAGCACGGAGTCGCCGATGGACGATGCCCTGGAGCAGGCCCGCCGCTGGGTCGATGCCGATGCGCCGGTTCTCTGGCTCTTGGGCAAGACCCAATCCGGCAAGACCAGCATCCTGGCCGAGATCACGGGTCAGGGGCATGACGCGGTCGGCCGGGGCTATCGGCCGATGACGCGGGAGAGCCGTCTCTATGCCTTCCCGCCCGATCGGCCGGTGCTTCGCGTGCTGGACACCCGTGGGCTGGCGGACCACGCGGACGAGGATGCATCCCAGGACCTGGATCGTGCGCGCGAGCAGGCGCATCTGTTCCTCGTGGTGGTGCGGATCGAGGACCTGGACATCGGCGAGATCCTGGACCTGGTCCGCCAGATCCGTCGGCAGCATCCGCGGTTGCCGCTCATCGTCGCCCAGACCTGTCTGCATCATCTCTATGGATCGGGGGACCGACATCCCGATCCCTATCCCTTCGACGGAACCGACGACGATCGGAATCGAGCAGGGGTTCCGGTCGAGCTCGGTCGCTCCATCCTGGCACAGCGCCGACTCTTCACCGGTATCAAGGGGGAGCCGCCACGCTTCGTGCCGCTGGACTTCACCCGGCCCGAACAAGGCGTCCTGCCGGCGGATTACGGCGCCGACCGCTTGTGGGATCTGCTCGAACGGGCGTTGCCGGAGGTGGCCGAGCGGTTGCGTCTGAATCGCGCCTCCGAGGAGAGCATCCGCGCCCGGGTGATCCTGCCCTACGCCATGGCGGCGGCGGCCGCGAACGCGGTGCCCGTGCCGCTTCTCGGTGGTCTGGGCGCGGCCAGTCTACAGTCGGCGATGGTGGTCCGGATCGCCCGTCGACTCGGCTGTGCCGGCGACTTCACGGCCTTGTGGCGGGAGCTGGCCGGGGCACTCGGCACCGGGTTCATGGCCGGCTTCGGTGGCAGCTGGATGGCCCAGCAGGTGCTCAAGCTGGGGCTTGGGTGGGGCACCGCCCTGGTCGCATCCTGGTCCTTCGCCATCTCCTGGGCCATCGGCGAGGCCGCGCTCTACTACTTCGGCGAGAAGGCCGCGGGACAGGCCCCCGAGCGCGAGGCACTGCGCGCCCGCTATCGCGCGGCCCTGAGGGCGGCGCGAGATACCTACAAACCGCCGGAAACCGAGAGCGCCATGAGGCATCGAGGATCATGACGGAGCCCTCCATCTGGGACTCTCTGCGCCGGCATCACAGGCGCGCGCTCTGGCTGCTGTCGCTGGCCGCGCTGCTGATCCTCATCCCCTGGGCGGCCGGCCTGGCGGTCGGCATCTGGTACCTGGTTCAGCAGGGATGGGCCTGGTACTGGTGGGCGGGAACCCTGGTGCTGGCCCTCCTGGCACTCCTGGTGTTGAGACGGCTGCTGTTGCGGCCCGCTTCGCCAATCCGAACGCTGAGAGACGGCATTCCGGGCGCCTCAACGGCCGAACGGGGTGCGCGCGAGGCCCTGCGGAAGCGCGCCGAGTCACTCGATGCGGAGGATCTGCGAGATCTGCAGGCCCTGTCCGATCTCGTCATCGGCGCCGTCCGGGACGTCGCCGATGCCTATTCCCCGAAGGATGCCGTCGCGCTCTGGCGCTTTACGCTGCCGGAGCTGCTGCTGATGAGCGAGGATCTGACCCAACGGGTGCGCGGGACGCTTCTGGTCGACTTCCCCGTGCTCCGGCACGTCGAGCTGTCCTGGATCGTGACGCTCGTCGGCGTGGTCGACCCGCTCGGCAAGCTGGCGGGTCTCTATTCCGTGCTGCGCTGGGTCAGCCCGGGAAGCGCCTTCGTCTCGGTGCTGCGCGGACGCCTGACCGAGCAGGCGCTCAAGGGCGTCGGCGATTCCGCCAAGGTGCAGCTGGGCGTGATCCTGATCGAGCAGACGGGGGATACGGCGATCCGGCTCTATTCCGGCGGCTACCGGCGACGTGCCGAGGAACGCCTGCCGACGGCGCCCGAGACGGTCGCGGACGGGCCGGAGGAACCCTTGACCCTGCTGCTCGCCGGACGGCGCAATGTCGGTAAGTCGGCCCTGGTCAACGCGCTGCTCGACAGGGCCCGCGAGCCGGTGGGGCTGCTGACGCCCCCCGCCCAGGGCTGCCGCGCCTATGCGCTGCGATCCGAGCAGGCCGGCGATCTCGTCCTCGTCGACTGTCCCTGCGTTCAGGGCGGCGAAAAGGAGCCCTGGCTCGCCCAGGCGGCCAAGAGCGATCTGGTGCTCTGGGTCGCCGCCGCCAATCGCGCCGACCGTGCCGCCGATCAGCGTGCGCTCAGGGCGCTCGACGCACTCACGGAACGCAGACCCGACCTCCGTCCGGTGCCGCGCATCCTGGTGCTGACCCACGCCGACAAGCTGGATCCCCCGCTGGAATGGGAGCCGCCCTACTATGTCGTGGAGGGCGAACGGCCCAAGGAGCGCGAGATGCGCGAGGCGCGCCGGACGGCCTGCGAGCAGCTCGGCATCCCCGAGTCCCAGTGCGCCCTCATCGCCATCCCGCCCGATCTGACCCTGTGGAATAGGGAGGATCTCCATCGGGCGATTCGAGAGGCCCTGCCGCAGGCGCGGCAGAAGCAGCTGGAGCGCGGGATGGCGCGGGACGGCTGGCTCCGGAGGATCCAGGACACGACCGGCAGCATCCCGGGGGTCCTCGACCGGTCGCGCCGATTCGGCCGCCGCTGGGTCGACCGCACGCTCGGAAAGACCGCGAGCCGGATCGGCGACAAGCTGTCCGGCAGAGGGGACAAGGGATGACGGCGCCCGCGATTCACGGTCCCAGGGCCTGATGCTTTGATATCCTTGCCCGCTCGCCAACGACCCGTCGATGTGCAGACTTGCGATATGAATCTCGAATACGAAGGAAGGGCCCTCTCCGATGAATGCTAGCGATACCCAGCGAACCCGCCGCATCCTCATGGTCGGGGGGACCGGCACCATCGGTCGTGCCACCGTTGCCGCACTGGTAGCCCGAGGTCACGAGGTCGTCTGCATCGTTCGGCCCCGAGCCTCGAAACAGGAGCGGCCGCTGGACTTCCTGCAGGGGGCCGAGGTGCGCCTCGCCGACGTGTCCGATCCCGCCTCTCTGGCCGAGCACGGATTCCGCCACGAACGCTTCGACGCGGTGGTGTCCTGTCTCGCGTCGCGGACCGGCGAGCCGCGCGACGCCTGGGCGATCGACCATGGGGTGCACATGGTTCTGCTCGAACAGGCGAAGGCCGCGGGCGCGACCCAGATGGTGCTCCTGTCGGCGATCTGCGTGCAGCGGCCCCGGCTGGCCTTCCAGCAGGCCAAGCTCGCCTTCGAGAAGGCGCTCATGGAGTCGGGGCTGACCTACTCGATCGTACGTCCGACCGCCTTCTTCAAATCGCTGGCGGGGCAGGTGGCCCGGGTCCAGCAGGGCAAGCCCTATCTGCTGTTCGGCGACGGCACCCTGACCGCCTGCAAGCCGATCAGCGACGCCGATCTGGCGGCCTATCTTGCGGACTGTCTGGAGGATCCCTCGCTGCAGAACCGGATCCTTCCGATCGGCGGACCGGGACCGGCCATCACCCCGCTCGAGCAGGGCCAATTCCTCTTCGAGCTACTCGGACGCGAGCCGAAGTTCAAGCAGGTGCCGGTCGGGTTCATCAGCGGCATCGCGACGGTCCTGGGAGCGCTGGGGAAAATCGTTCCGCCCTTGGCCGCCAAGGCCGAGCTGGCCCGTATCGGCCATTACTACGCGACCGAGTCGATGCTGGTCCTCGATCCCGAGACCGGCCGCTACGATGCGGACGCGACCCCAGAGACCGGCCGGGACACACTGTTCGACTACTACCGCCAGCTCGTCGAGGGCTCCGAGACCGCCGAGCGCGGCGAGCATGCGGTGTTCTGATCCCTATTGGGTCTCGGTGTGCCCAGCCGCAAAGGATTGCGTTGCCTGACCTTTTCGTCGGTTGGCTTGTCTGTTTCGGTTCGATTGAGTAATCTTTTACTCAAATATGGGGGGATAACCGATGGCACGCTTTCAGGCCCTGACCAATGCGGTGCTCGAGGCCGAGCTCGATCTGCTGCGCGAGCGATTCGGCCTCGGACCGAATCAGAAGGCGGATCTCTTGCGCGAGATGGCCGCGATCGCAGGCTGGGCCGCACGCCAGGCGGAGGAGGGGCGGGTGATCGAGGCGCGCCGCGGCGAAGCGGTCGAGCGGCTGCTGCATCCCGCACTGGAACGCCTGAGCCGTGCTGCGGGCCGGTCAGTTGAGCGGTTTGCCCTGAACGATGCTGAGGTCGAGCGTCTGGCGAGCATTCTCGACAAAGGTTTCGATCCGTCTCCGGCCTTGCGCACCGCACTCGCGAATCTGGCGCAGTCACCGCGTCGTCCCCCATCGCTGAGTTGGCCGGGGGCGGACTGACGTCCGCCGCCGTCCGCTGACGCATGTCGCTGAAGATCGCGCCGCTGGACCGCTCCCATCGTCCGCTGCTCGCCGACTTTCGGAATACTCACCCCGCTCTGGCCGACTATCTGCAGCGTTACGCCTTGCGGCATGCCGAGAAGGATCTCTTGGCACGGACCTATGTGGCGATCGACAGCGGGTCCGGTGCCCCACGGTTGGCCGGCTATTTCAGCCTCGCCACCGTCAGCGTCGAGCGCGACTCGCTGGCGCCGCTTCCGGCCTTGGAACGGCTGCCGCGTTTCCCGATTCCTGGAATCCTCCTGGCACGGCTCGCGGTCGACACCCGCATCCGCGGTCAGGGACTGGGTCGATACCTGTTCGAGGAGGCATTGGGTCTCACGCTCCAGCTCGCCCGGAGCGGCCCCGTCGCCTTCCGTCTGTTCGTCACCGATGCCGTCGACGCCGAAGCGGCATCCTTCTATACACATTTCGGTTGTGTGCCGCTTGGCGATGGGTTTCCTCGCCGGATGGTCCTGGATCTTCGGCCCTTGCTTTGAGTCGGTTCCAGTGTGCTGCCGAGGGCTCAAGACTGTGTCCCCCCTTGCCCGTTGGCGCATGTGGCATCATCTCGATGAAAGCGTCCTACCGAAGACCAGACCTCCAGGAGTACGAATCGATGATTTCAGAAGAGATGGCCAGCCGCATCAACGCCCAGATCAACCGCGAGATGTATTCCGCCAATTTCTACCTGTCCCTCTCGGCGCAGGCGGAGACCATGAACCTCAAGGGCGTCGCGGCCTGGTTCTTCGCCAAGCAGGGCGAGGAGATGACGCACGCCATGAAGATGTACCGCTATCTCATCGATCAGGACGCCGCGGTCGAGCTGAGCGAGGTGGCCGCCCCCGAGGCGGTGGAGCCGAGCGTGATCGAGATGTTCGAGCGCACCCTGAAGCACGAGCGCAGCGTCACGGCCTGCATCAACGATCTGGTCGATCACGCGCTTTCGGAAAAGGACCATGCGACCAACATCTTCCTCCAATGGTTCGTCACCGAGCAGATCGAGGAGGAGGCGACCGTCAACGACATCCTCGGCCGAATGCGTCTGTTCGGCGACCAGGGGCAGTCGCTGCTGTTGATCGACAACGAACTGGCGGCCCTCGCCAGGAAGATCGGGCAGACGGCGGATACGGCGGCCGCATGAGCCGCGAGGACCGGCATGCGAGGTCCGAGATGAGCAAGAAATCCGAGAAGTGCTGCAAGAAATACCGCGAGCAGAAGGCCTGCAAGAAATGCCCGAGGCGCAAGGCCAAGGGTGACTGAGTCCATCCGCAATGCCATGGACGGCGTGCATCCATACTGTTCCGTTCCAGTCATGTTGTTGACGCCGCTATCTGAAGTCAATCGATCCTGAGCCGGGTTTCCGTCGCTCCGCGCTTAGCGTCTTCGCTTCGCTCCTCTTCAGTGTCGATCGGGCATCGGCATATCGATATCGCACACGAATCGAGTCTATCGACGCAGTTTCAGCAGACAGCTTCTGCTCGGCTTCTGTCGCGATAATTGGGCTTTATGACCGCATATGTTGTCAGATTGATGACCGAGGTCATCTGGTTGGGCCATACTGGAGTTGTGTTCAACCATCCAAGGTATCTAGTATTCCCCCGGTGCCCTATGTGAGCACTCGATAATGCACTAAAAATCCAAGAAGTTTTTTCTCTACAGCCGAGTATCCCCCGAGACCTAGCACATCTCCCGAATCCGCAGGCGGAAACGCCTCGATACTGTCGGGTCATATGTGGCCCGGACGGGAATTCCCCTCCGGGGTCTTAACTCCAGGCCGTGCGGTAATCCATAACGGAGGCCAGCTCTCATGATTGCCAATCCCTTCGCCGAACTTTCGGCTCTTATCCCACCTGCCGTCATGCAGGGTTACGTCGTGTTGATGGTCCTCCTGGTCATCGGCGGCACCCTGCTCGACATCCTGCACAAGAAGAGCGCGAAATATTTCTTCGAAAAAGGACAGTCGCTCAAGAAGCTCGCGACGCGCGAGGTCAGCGGCGGGCAGAAGATCGGCATCGCCCTCGGCACCATCGCCAACGAGGTCCTGGCCTCGGGCGAGTTCGAGAATCCCGACCGACGCAAGTCCCATCTGCTCATCAGCTACGGCTTCGTCATCTTCGTGGTGACCACCGCGCTCCAGATCTTCGCCCTGCCGCTCGCGGAAGGCGAGGGCTCGGCCTTCCTTGCCCTGCTGTGGCACCTGGGTGCCCTGATGGTCTGCATCGGCGGCTACTGGTTCTGGTTCAAGATCCGCGTCGACGTGCGCTCCGAGGGCCACGAGTGGTACGACGTGCATCTCTCCGACCTCTTCATCGTCTCGCTGCTGCTGACGGTGACCTTCGCTCTGGTGTGGTCCCTGTTCAACTCGACCATCGCCCTGGTCGTCTTCATCGGCGCGGCCACCACCCTGTTCAGCACCGTCTTCTGGTCCAAGTTCGCGCACATGTTCTACAAGCCCGCCGCCGCCTTCCAGAAGAAGGTCGCCAAGGCCGACGGCTCGCGGGACAAGCTGCCCGACATGCCCGCGCTGACCGATCCCAGCGTCAAGCAGCGCTATCCCGACATCCCGGAGTACATGGGCGAGACCCCGCCCTACATGGGGCTTGGTATCAAGCGCGACGCTCCCAGCCATTACTGATCCTGATTCGCCGAATCGAATCACGAAGAGGACTAGAAGATGCCAACTTTCGTCTATATGACTCGCTGCGATGGTTGTGGCCAGTGCGTGGATATCTGCCCCTCGGACATCATGCACATCGATACGACCGTCCGCCGCGCCTACAACATCGAGCCCAATATGTGCTGGGAGTGCTACTCCTGCGTCAAGGCCTGTCCGCACAACGCGATCGACGTGCGCGGCTATGCCGACTTCGCCCCCCTGGGCCACTCGGTGCGCGTGAAGCGCGACGAGGAGAAGGGCGTCATCGCCTGGCGGATCATCTTCCGCAACGGCGAGAAGGACATGAACCTGCTGGCGCCCATCACCACCAAACCCTGGGGCACCTGCATCCCGAAACTCGCCGACGCGGCCGCGCCCAGCAAGGAGATGCGCGACAGCCAGCTGTTGTTCAACGAGCCCAAGTACATCCGTCTCGATGACGGCGGTCTGCATACGCTCGAGTCCAATGGTCTGAAGATGAAAGAAGGGGTGTACTACTGATGGCTTACAAGACAATCATCGAAGACGGCATCGACATCCTCGTCGCCGGGGCCGGTCTGGGCGGCACGGGTGCCGCCTTCGAGGCCAGATACTGGGGCAAGGACAAGAAGATCGTCATCGCCGAGAAGGCCAACATCGACCGCTCCGGCGCCGTGGCCCAGGGTCTCTACGCCATCAACTGCTATATGGGCACCCGTTTCGGCGAGAACAATCCGGAAGACCATGTCCGTTATGCGCGTATCGACCTCATGGGCATGGTGCGCGAGGACCTGCTCTTCGACATGGCCCGTCACGTCGACTCGGCCGTGCACCAGTTCGAGGAATGGGGCCTGCCGCTGATGCGCAACCCCAAGACCGGGACCTATCAGCGCGAAGGGCGCTGGCAGATCATGATCCACGGCGAGTCCTACAAGCCGATCGTCGCCGAGGCGGCCAAGAAGTCGGCCGACAAGGTCTTCAACCGCATCTGCGTGACCCATCTGCTGATGGACGAGAGCAAGCCGAACCGCGTCGCCGGTGCCGTCGGCTTCAACGTGCGCACGGGCAACTATCACGTCTTCAAGTCCAAGGCGGTCATCGTCGCCGCGGGCGGCGCCTCCAACATCTACAAGCCGCGTTCGGTCGGCGAGGGCGCGGGCCGCGTCTGGTACGCACCCTGGTCCTCGGGTTCGGCCTACGGTCTGCTGATCGGCGCCGGCGCCAAGATGACCCAGATGGAGAACCGCATCGTGCTGGCCCGCTTCAAGGACGGCTACGGTCCGGTCGGCGCCTACTTCCTGCACCTCAAGACCTACACCCAGAACTGCAACGGCGAGGAGTACGAGTCCAAGTGGTGGCCTCAGCTCCAGGAGATGGTCGGCAAGGAATATCTGGATCCGGAGGCATCGCACCGGACCCATCGGCCGATCCCGACCTGTCTGCGCAACCATGCCCTGATCAACGAGGTCAATGCCGGCCGCGGTCCGATCCACATGGTCACCATGGAGGCCTTCCAGGATCCGCATCTCGAGGAGATCGGCTGGCACAACTTCCTCGGCATGACCGTCGGACAGGCCGTGCTCTGGGCCGCCACCGACGTGGATCCGAAGAACGAGAATCCGGAGCTGACCACCTCCGAGCCCTATGTCATGGGTTCGCACGCGACCGGCTGCGGCGCCTGGTGTTCGGGTCCCGAGGACGTCTCGCCGCCCGAGTATTTCTGGGGCTACAACCGCATGACCACGGTCGAGGGTCTGTTCGGCGCCGGTGACGCCGTCGGCGGCACCCCGCACGCCTTCTCCTCCGGCTCCTTCACCGAGGGACGGCTCGCGGCCAAGGCCGCCTGCCAGTACATCGACGACGGCAAGGCCGAGGGCATCCGCGTCTCCGACGCCCAGATCGAGCGCCGCAAGGAAGAGATCTACAAGCCGATGGAGCACTACCGGGTCTATCGCAACGAGATCACGGCCGGTTCGGTCAACCCGAACTACATCAACCCGCGTCAGGGTCTGGACCGTCTGCAGAAGCTGATGGACGAGTACGCCGGCGGCGTCACGGTCAGCTACATGACCAACGACAAGCTGCTCAACATCGGTCTGAAGAAGATGAAGATCCTGGAAGAGGATCTCGAGAAGATCGCCGCGGAGAACATCCACGAGCTGCTGCGCGCCTGGGAGCTGAAGCATCGTCACCTCGCCTCCGAGGCCGTCATGCAGCACACCCTGTTCCGCGAGGAGACCCGCTGGCCGGGCTACTACTATCGCGGCGACAAGATGAAGGTGGACGACGAGAACTGGCACGTGCTGACCGTCTCGCGTCGTGATCCCGAGACCGGCGAATACACCATGGAGAAGGCGCCCCTGTATCACCTCGTAGAGGCGTAGGACTCGGCCCTCCGCAGGCAAGGCCCTTGGTCCATCCAAGGGCCTTGCCGTTTATGGACGGCTGGTTCAGTAGGATGGCAATGCGACATGAATATCATCGATAAGACCGACGAAGAGATCCTCGAGATCGCCCATCCCATGTGGGACGACCTCGTCAAGTATTCCAACGAGGGGAAATACGGCAAGTTCATCAAGAAGTTCTCCTACGACCTGATGCTCGGCCTGAACGAGGTCGAGATGGGCAAGCAGTTCGCGCACAGCGAGCTGTCGCGCAATCTGGTCGAGGAGAGGGACTATCTGGGGATCATCCGCCGCGGTCAGCACGTCACGGTGCTCTACCGGGTGCGCAGCAAGGTGCGGGAAGGGGAGTGGCTGGGACGCATGGTCCTGGGTTACGAAAACGGTGAAGTGAAGATCTTCGCCGCCTCGATTTTCTGATCCATGAGCGAGTCTATGAAAGAGCGCATCGAAGAGGGCAAGTTCGTCGAGCTGACCTATCGGGTCGTGGACCAGAAGTCGGGCGACGTCCTGACGACCGTGGAGTTTCCCCTGGGGTATGTGCACGGGCACAATGCCGTGCTGTCGCCGCAGGTCATGGCGGAGCTGGATGGGAAGGCGTCCGGGGACCGCATCTCGGTTCCGATCGACTGCAGGGATCTCTACGGTGCCAGGGACGAGTCCCTGGTCTTCACCGACGCGATCGAGAACGTTCCCGAGGAATATCGGGAGGTGGGAACGCGCATCCTCATGGAGAACGACAAGGGCGAGGCCAAGAGCTTTCTCGTCACCCGAATGGACGACAAGACGCTGACGATCGACGGCAACCATCCGCTGTGCGGCCGGATGGTCGTGTTCGAGCTTGAGATCCTGAGCGTGCGCGATGCGACCGAAGAGGAGATCCTCGCCGGCGGCAGGCCGGAGAAGGGACCGGATATCGGCGGGATACCGACCCGGCCGATCTGAGTCCTGTTTCGTCCAAGACGGAGCGAAGCGAGCGATTCCGTTCGCCGTTTTTTCTGATCTCGAGTATCCCCGTATCGGCAGAACCCATTATGAGCAGCACAGATCCAAGCATGAACGCGGATGAGGAATGCCGATTCTGCGTATCCAAGCCCGGCAGGCACCTCTTGATCGAGAGCGAGCACGGATTCGCCGCCTACGACCGCTATCCCGCGAGCCCCGGCCACTTCCTGGTCATTCCCTATCGGCATTTCGCGAGCTATTTCGACATCCGGGATGACGAATTGGTCGACCTATGGGGACTGGTCGCGCGCGGAAAACAGATCGTCGACGAGCAATATCATCCGGACGGATACAACATCGGAATCAACGTCGGTCACTGGGCCGGGCAGTCGATCCATCACCTTCACATTCACGTGATCCCTCGCTACAAGGGCGACGTGGAGAACCCGAAGGGCGGGGTGCGCGGCGTCATTCCGCACAAGCAGACCTATAACGTCACTCCCGACTGACAAACGGAAAGCGAAGGACCTTGCCGCGCTCGCTAGGTGTGAAATAGTGTCCTCATGGCGCCATAGACCTTTTCGTAGGTATATGAGTTTTCACCCCAGTGAACGAGTTCGTCCTCATCGGTGCGAAAGGTCAAATAGGGATGCACCTCGATCCCATCGACCTCGAGCATGGCCAGATCGTCAATGACACCGGTGATGCTCAGCGCAATACCGGCGGTAAGGTCTTCCAGCTTCTCCTGGTCGACTCCCGCTTCCTGAAGTTTGATCTTGATCCGTTCGACGATCTCGGCGGTGAATATCGCTTGACGCTCGTCGAATTTCGAGCGATCCAATGTCAGTTTCATTCTCGATAACCTTGCCGTGACAATCGGCCAGTCTAGGGGCGGGGCGGCTGGGAGGCAGGCAACCCGAGTCTCCGAGACTCGATCGCCCGTCGAGACGGCGCGAAAGGCGTGATTCGAACGCGAGAAGCGGATTACTGGTATCCACCTGTCCCGCGATGGGAAAAGGCCGCGCGAACGCTCGGGCTCGCACGGCCGCGTCCACATTCAGGGACGCTTCGGGGTCTGGTAGGGGATCTCTTTCTGGAACTTGTCCCAAATGACATCGTATCCGACATATCCCTTTTCATTCGCCTCCTTCTGACGGGTGACGATGAAGCGGCTGTGGCCGTCTGGAACCTTCGGGCGTGTTTTCGCTTGTTCGCTCATAAGTGACCTTTATCGATAGCCAGGAGGCCAGTGTGTCTATTTCAGGGTGCAGCGTTCGAAAGCTATCGCGGCCGAGCGATACTGTCAAGGCTTCGAGGGAGATCGGCTTGAGTATTTCAGTGAAAATTCGCTGAAGACGAAGAGGATACCGGGGGGTAAGTCGCAGGCCATCCAATGGCATGCGGTTCGATTCGAAACCAGCGGAGCGAATTCTTATTCCTAATCCTATAGGAATATCCGGCATGAATGGCTATTGATCGTCGAATGAAGAAAGCGGTTGCATGGTCGATGATTTCACCTCTTGAACGTGGTGAATTGCTTCAACGCATCGCCATGAAAACGGCCCGCATGCCATACTCTGTCTCTATTGGGCTCTATTGAGTAGAGGGAGCAAGGCAGTCGTCAAAGGGGGCCTCTCATGCGGCGATCTGCCGGGGAATCACCAGCGGACAGCCCATCTCGGGATGCGGAATCACGCTGACCGGCAGACCGAATGCCTGTTCGATGAGGGGTGGCTCCAAGACCGCCCTAGGCCGGTCCAGGGCGAGCAGGCGTCCCTGCTTCATGAGCGCGATGCGGTCGCCGTACTGGGCGGCCAGGTTCAGGTCGTGCAGCACCACCAGCACGCCGATGTTGCGGTCGGTCCAGCGACGAGCCAGGGCGAGGGTGGCGTGCTGATGGGCCAGGTCGAGACTGGCCGTCGGCTCGTCGAGCAGCAGGTATCTGGGCTCGTCGTTCGGCAGCGGGCTCCAGAGCTGGGCAAGGATGCGCGCCAGGTGCACACGCTGACGTTCGCCGCCGGAGAGCGTGGTGTAGCGCCGCTCGGCCAGGTGCTCCGCCTCGGCCGCCGCCAGGGCCGCGGCGGCGATCCGGGTGTCGCCGGGGCCGGGACCGCCGTGCGGGATGCGGCCCATGGCGGCGACCTCCAGCGCGGTGAAGGGGAAATTCAGCGGACTTTGCTGGGGCAGGATGGCGCGCCGCCTGGCGCAGTCGCCGCTCGACCAGGCGGCGAGCGGCACGCCGTTGAGCCGGATCTCGCCCGCGTCCGGCCGGAGCTCGCCGCTCAGACAGCGCAGCAGGGTCGACTTGCCGGCCCCGTTGGCCCCGAGAATGACCAGTACCTCGCCCGGATTCAGGGTTAGGCTGACCCCGTCGATCAGGGCACGTCCATCTCGGATCACCCCCAGATCGGATGCACTTAGACTCATACCGCCATCCCGCGCTGACGCATCAATAGGGCGATGAAGAAAGGTCCGCCGAGCAGCGCCGTGAGGATGCCGATCGGCAGCTCGGCGGGCGTGACCAGGGTGCGGGCGAGCAGATCGGCCAGCAGGAGCAGGCTCCCGCCGAGCAGGGCCGCCCCCGGCAGCAGGAACCGGTGGTCCGGCCCCATGGCCAGACGCAGCAGGTGCGGCACCACCAGACCGACGAAGCCGATCAGACCGCTCACCGCCACGGCCGCGCCCACCGCCAGGGCAGCGAGTGCGACGATGAGCCGCTGCATGCGCTGGACCGCAATCCCCAGGTGACCCGCCTCGGCCTCGCCGAGCAGCAGGGCGTTGAAGGTGCGTGCCAGCAGTGGCAGGGCGATGAGCGGCAGGGCGATCAGCAGGGCCACGCTGCCGACCTGGCTCCAGCTGGCGCCGCCCAGGCTACCCATGCTCCAGAAGGTGAGATTGCGCAGCTGCTGGTCGTCGGCCAGATAGGTCAGGAGCCCGGTTCCGGCGCCGCAGAGCGCGTTGATGGCGATCCCTGCGAGCAGGAGCGTGGTAACCGAGGTCTGTCCGTCGCGGCTGGCGAGCCGGTAGACCACCAGGGTGGTGATCAGCCCGCCGATGAAGGCCGCCAGCGGCAGACTGAATGGACCCAGTGCCGACGTCAGGAAGGCCAGGCCCTGTTCGCCGAGCACGATGACGCAGACGGCCGCCAGCGCCGAGCCGGCCGAGACCCCGATGAGGCCGGGATCGGCGAGCGGATTGCGGAAGAGCCCCTGCATGGCCGCCCCGGCGACCGCGAGCGCGGCGCCGACCAGCAGCCCGAGCAGGGTGCGCGGCAGGCGGATGCTCTCGATCACCGCCGCGTGCTGGGGGGCGATCTCGCCGACCGGCAGACCCAGATTGTCGCCCACCACCCGCAGCACCTCGGCGGGCGGAATGGTGACCGGTCCGATCGCGATCGACAGCAGGGCGACCACCAGCATCAGCAGGAGCAGCGCCAGCAAGGCCCAGCGCCGACGGTGCTGGCGACGCTCGAGGCCGGCGATCGCGATCGAGGAGGCGAGGACCGCGCTAGTCACGCCCGACGACGGCCCCGGGCCGGTCCAGCGTGCCGAGCTCGCCCGCCAGCTGCTCGGCGGCCTGGGCGATGCGTGGGCCGAAATGGAACAGCAGCGCGCTGTCGAGGGCGATCACCCGGCGTGCCTGGCCGGCCGGCGTGGCGGCAAGACCGGCTCGGCCAAGTACGCCGTCGACGCCATTCAGATCCTCGAGTGCGCGGTTGGAGACCAGGATGACGTCCGGCGCGGCGGCGAGCGCGGCCTCCGGACTCAGCGGCTTGTAGTCCTCCATCGACGCGTGCAGCACGTTCTCTCCACCGGCAAGTCGGATCAGCGTGTCGACCGGGGCGCCCCGGCCGGCGGAATGGTCGATGCCCGAGCCGACGACCATGAGGAAGAGCACCCGTGGCGGGCGCTCGACCTCGCCGACCGCCCGCGCGATCCGTTCCAGCTGCCGACCGACGCGGGCGATCAGATCCTGGCCGCTGTCCTGGGCGTCCAGCGCCTCGGCGACCGCCTCGATCTTTTCGTTCAGACCTTCCGGCGTAGCCGCGTCCGGAATCAGGCGTACCTCGACACCGGCCGAGCGGACCTGGTTCAGCACCTCGGGCGGCCCGGCATCCTCCGTCGCCAGGATCAGATCGGGGGAGAGGCTCAGCAGACCCTCGGCCGAGAGCCTCCGTTTGTAGCCGACGCTTCCCAGCGATCGGGTCTCGGGCGGATAGGTGCTGGTGGTATCGACCCCCACCAGGCGGGATTCTCGGCCCAGCGCATAGATGATCTCGGTGGCGGCGCCGTCCACCGACACCAGACGCTCGGCGGCCGGAACCGCTCCGGGAGAAAGGGATAGCGTCAGACCGATGATGAGCGCGCGCCAGTGGCCGCTGGACGATGTCTTGGCATCGAGCATGGTGTCCGGTTCCTCAAATGGCATGGATCGGGGGCTACGCACGGGGGTCGAGCCGCGACCGGGCGATGGCGCGCAGACCTTCGCGATAGGTCGGGTACCGCAGCTGCACCTCCAGCTCGCGCTTGATGCGGTCGTTGGAGACACGCTTGCATTCGTTGTAGAAATGCCGGGCGAAAGGGGACAGATCGGCCTGCTCGAAGGGCTCCGTCGGCGGCGGCTCGAGGTCGAGCAGGGCCGCCGCGTAGGACAGCACCTCGTCCGCCGGGGCCGGCTCGTCGTCGGCGACGTTGTAGACGCGGCCGGCGTCCGGACGCTCCATCGAGGCCATGAGAACCTCGACGAGGTCGTAGACGTGGATGCGGTTGAAGACCTGGCCCGGCTTGAGTATCCGCCGGGCGCGACCGGATTCGAGCGCGTCGATGACACTTCTGCCCTCGGGGCCGTAGATGCCGGGAAGCCTGAACACCTGGGTCGGCGTGTCCATGCGTGCCCCCAGGTCCAGCCAGGCGCTTTCGGCATCCAGGCGGCGCCGGTTCTCCCGGGTGGCCGGGTTCGGGGTGCGCGACTCGTCGATCCAGTCGCCTCCGCAGTCGCCGTAGACGCCGGTCGTGGAGAGATAGCCGATCCACTTCAGCGATCCGGACAGCGTCTCCAGCTGTCTGGCGTAACATCCCAGCACCGGATCGCCGTCCTCCCCTGGCGGAACGGATTCGAGCAGGTGCGTCGTCTGGAACAGGGCGTCCTTCAGCTCCTGGCCGGGGCGCCCGTCGGCGAAAGGGATCGCCCGGATGCCCAGGCTGCGCAGCGCGCCGGCCTTCTCGGGATCGCGGCAGGTTCCCGCGACGCGCCAGCCGCGCGTCATGGCGAGATAGGCGAGACGGATTCCGGTGTAACCCAGACCGAAGCAGAAGAGCGATGGCGTCGGCATTGGGATCCTATCCCTTCAATCCATCCCTGAGCGCCCTGAAACGCTCGACCTGGTCCGGAAGCAAACGGCGCTCGGCATCGCGGCCGAGATAGATCTTGAACATGCAGTCTCCATCCGGGTTGTAGAATTGCACCGAGTGTGTGTCCGACCCGAACAATTGGCGCGAGACGAAGGCGATGAGATCGCAGTTCGACGCCTTGAGATGACCGCCGATCGGTTGGCCCAGCAGGTTGTAGTAACCCTGGGCCATGCGACCCTCGGGCAGCGGTCCCTTGGCCTCGAGGATGACATCGCCCGTGTTGACCAGCAGGGTTAGATCGCCCCAGCCCGTCATCTCGCGCATCACCCGCTCGAAATGGCAGCCCTCGACCGTAACCGCCTCGGATTCGGGCAGCAGCGAGAGGACGTCCCGCGTGGTCACGCCGTGCTCCCTGGCGATCTCTTCCAGCACCGCGCCCGGGTTGTAGCGATGTGCCGTGCGGATGGCATCGGCCTGCGATTGGTTGAGTGTCATGCGTTGCTCCTCAGGTGAGCGCGGCGGGCCGATCCACCAGCACGGGGCCGTCGCGAATGATCTGGTCCAGCCACTCGAGCAGGTTCTGGGTGAGCGCGACCTGCCAGAAGCGGCCGGCGAGCGTGAGCTCGAGCCAGCGTCCGTCGCGTATCAGCAGTCCGGACCTTTCCCACTGCCCGAGCAGTGGACCGGCGATCCGCTCCAGGTCGAGTCCGGTGGCGGCCGCGAGCCGCTCGCCCGTGGCCCGGATGTCGAGCCGGCCGCGTTCGAGGTCCCCTTTGATGGAATTGAGCAGCCGATGGTGGGGCGACTGGCGCATGAGACCGCCGAGCAGCGGCTTGCGTTGGTGCAGGTGTTCGGCATGCTCGGAGACGTCCGCCAGGATGCGGTAGGAATGGCCGCCCAGGAAGCCGCCGGCGCCGGCGCCGAAGGCCAGACAGTCGGCACCGCCCTTGACCTCCAGATTGTAGAGATTGCGCTCGCGGGTGCCGCTGCGCCAATGGCTGGAGGAGAGCGCCTCCCAGCGCGACGCCTCCATCAGTTCGGCACCGCGGGCATAGAAGGAGCCGTGCGA
Source organism: Imhoffiella purpurea (assembly GCF_000585215.1). GTDB lineage: Bacteria > Pseudomonadota > Gammaproteobacteria > Chromatiales > Chromatiaceae > Imhoffiella > Imhoffiella purpurea. Next base: position 36,932 of record NZ_AONC01000011.1, read on the forward strand.
TTCGACCGCCGCCGGACTGAGCCGGCCCGAGCGGACCGCCCCGCCCAGGGGGGTCTGCGGCATCAGCTTGAGCGCATAGAGATCCACCCCGTCCAGACCCAGACCGACGGCGGTGCGCACGTCCTCCTCCCAGACCGATAGGGACTGACCCGGAAGGCCGTAGATGAGATCGATGACGACGGCGCCCCGGTCGGCTGCCATCAGGTCCTCGAGCCGCCGGATCAGCTCGGCGCGGTCCGTCTTGCGGCCCAGGCGTCGGCGCACGTCCTCGTCGAAGCTCTGCACGCCGATGGACAGCCGGTTGACGCCGGCGTCGAAGAGGGCGTGCGCCTTGTCCGCATCCAGGTCCCGCGCACGTCCCTCGACCGTGATCTCGCAATCCGATGCCAGGGGCAGATACTCGCGCACGGCGGCAACCGCCCGCGCCAGGTCATGGATCGAGAGCAGCGTCGGCGTCCCGCCCCCGAGATAGACCGCCCGGATGGGACCCTCGGCCTGATAGGACCGGTCCCGGTCGCGCTTCAGATGCCCGATCAGCGTATCCACATAGCGGCCTCCGAGCGGTTCGTGCCAGGCGTTCTGGTAGAAACCGCAAAAGAGACAGTGGCTTTCGCAGAAGGGGACGTGGATATAGGCGACCGATCTCCCCGTGCGTGGACCGGCCGTCATCTCGGTCCAGACGCGCGCCCACTGATGCTCGGGCACGGGCGTCATGCCGACGAAGGGATGCACGCCCCGCCGTCCCGCGAAGGCGTTCGCCAGCGGTTCGCCGCCCTCGTGCGCATAGAATGCCTCGATCGGCTTGTAGGGGGATTGTTCGTGCGAACGGCTGAAGGTCATGCGAAGTGGATAGACTCTAGTCGGGGCGCTCCCGCTCGGCGTGCTGGGGCGCGCCATGGTGAACGTGAATGGTTCGATTTCGAGTCTGGAATATAATGCTATTCGTTCTCATTTGCAAATCAATGCTAGGTCAAAATAATCATTCTCAATTACATTCCATGCCCAAGATGCGTTAACCTTAGGGTCAGTCGCTAGTGTCTGATGCAGGCGACCGGCGGTCGTTGGGTTCAACCCAGGACACGGCTATTTTTCGTTTCGATCCGTGAAAACCGGATCGAATTCGGCGTTGTGCTGTGAATCAGCCTTTTCCCTGGTTCTAAGGTCAACCACGAGGATCATCGGAGACATCAATGAGTGAGCACCAAAGCGGCGCGGGCGGCGCGCCAGATCGCGGTCCGGGGATGGAGGCGCAGGGGCACGGCGGCGCGCCCGAGTCTGCCGCGACGGGACAGGGACAGATGGGAGCCGCCGGGGGATACGGCGAGTCCCGGTCAGGATCCGCAGAGGGTCAGGGAGGCGCCCACTCTTACGGCCAGGCGGGCGGTTCGCAAGGCTACGGCGAATCCGCTGGCGGTCAACCCTCCTTTGGAGCGGCCCAGGGGCAGGGCAGTGCCTATGTCTACGGTCAGGGCATGGGCCAAGGCGGCCAGCAGGGTTCCGGCGAATTCGCGGGCGGTCGGCAGACCTATGGCGCGGCCCAGGGGCAGCCATACCAGGGACTCGATCAAGGCGGAGCCCACGCCTACGGACCGGGCATGAGCCAGGGCGGCCAGCAGCCGTATTACGGGGCGGCCCAGGGCGCCCCGACGGAATCCATGGGGCCGCAGTCACCCCAGGGCCATTACATGCACGGCGGCGCGGGCGCGATACCGCCGTACTACGGCCAGCCGCAGTACGCTCAGCCGCAACCGGGTCAGGGTTACTATGCGGCTCCGCATTATGCCCAGTATGCCGGCTATCCACCGCCGCCACCGCCGGGCGTCTATCCGTACCCGCCCGACGCCTTCCAGGCGATGCACCAGGGGCATGCCCATGATGCCCAGGGGGCGGGCCAGGCCCATGGCGCCAGCATGAGCGATCTGATGGAGGAGGTCGCCAATGGCGGCAACGGACTCTCCGCACTCTCCAAGATGCTCAATTTCGACGATCCGGATTTCTGGAAGGGTGCACTGGTGGGGGCCGCGGCCGTGCTGCTGCTGACCAGCGAATCGGTCCAGAACGCCCTCTTCAAGTCGGGGGGCGGGGAGAACGGCAACGGCTCCAAGGAGTCCGGCTCATGAGCACCTATGAGGAGCAGAGACCGTATCCGCTCCAGCCCGGAGCCGTCTATCCGCATCAGCAGACCTATTCCGGTCCGTCATATGGCGGGCCGGATTGCTCCGCCTTGATGCGTCTGGCCACCACAGGCGCCATCGTCGGGGGCACCACGGCCGCGGCGCAACAGTTCCGCAGCCTGCAGTCAGGCATGCAGACGCCCCAGGCCGCATTGGCCGAAACCGCCAAGGCCGCCGTCACCGCGGGCGTGGCCACCGCCGCGGCGGGTGCGGTCGCCTCCAGTTTCGCGGAGCAGGGGATCGCCCGTCTGGGGCTCATGTTCCTGGTCGGCACGGCGGTCGTCTATGGCATCCAGGCCCGCCTGTCCGCCGACGAGGAGGAATCATGAGCAGCTCTTCACAGCAGCGTCACCAGCATGGCGTGCGAAAGAATCTCGTCGAGGGGGTCGGCGGTGTCCTGGTCGGCGCCGCCCTGGTCCTACTGATGCGCGGCATCGTCAAGCGCCGGGCCGCCGACAAGACCGCCTCGGCACAGAACGCATCCACGACTCCAGCCACTTCGGGAGACCCAGCATGAGTCAGCATTACTATCCACAGTATCCCGGCGCCGGTCAGTATGCCGCCGGTCAGGTACCCGGCGGCGCTCAGGGGCAGGCGCAGGGACCGGGCATGGGGACCATGCAGCCGGGCATGCAGCAGCCTGGTATGCAGCAGCATTACGCCTATCAGCCCCAGCCCTACTATCAGCAGCAGCCGAATCGCTCGCTGCTCGGCATGCCGAACGACCGTTTCCTCAAGGGCCTGCTGATAGGTGCCGCCGTCACCTATCTGGTCACCAACGAGCAGGTTCAGCGCACCGCCATCAAGGGTGTGGTCAAGACCTGGTCGCTGCTGCAGGGCGGCGTGGAAGAGGTCAAGGAGCGTTTCGGCGATGCCGCCGCCGAGATTCAGCATGGCAAGCAGAGCAAATAAGGTCGAGATCTGAAAGGGTCGGTGCGTTCGCCCGCAGCGGACGACGGCGCAATGGCTGGTTCCATTGCGCCGTAATTCCGGCCGCCACGTTTCCCTGATCCACGCCGCATTCCAGGCCGCCCAAGGCAGTCGGCCGAGCCGGCCGCTAAGGATGTCCCATGACCGCGAATTCCTACCGCATCCTCCACGCCCTGCCGGGTCGGCTGCGCCTGCGCGTTCCAGCCCTGGCGGCCAGCGGCGCCGGCGAATCCCTGCGCTATTGGCTCGAATCGCACGAGGGTGTCGAAGAGGTGCGCATCAACCGCGCCGCGCGCAGCCTCGTCCTCGAGTACGATCCGGGTCAGCTCACCCAGGCGCGTCTGCTCGAGCGGCTCGAGATCTGCGTCCCCGGCAGCGCCGACGCGCTCGAGATACGCGGCGCATCGGACGACCCCTCCATCACCCCGCTGGTGCGCAATGTCCTGACCCTGATGCTGCTGCCCCTGCTGCCGCGTCCAGCCCAGCATGTCGCCACCCTCTTGAACATCGGTTCCAAGCTGATCAAGGGGGCGGATACCCTGATCCACGAAGGGGTCAAGGTCGAGGTTCTGGACGCCCTGGCCGTGGGGCTCTCGGCCAGCCGCGGCAAGCTCTACACCGCCAATATCACCGATTTCCTGCTCACGCTCGGCGAGTATCTCGAGGAGCGCACCCAGCAGCAGTCCGACCGGCTGCTGCGCCGGCTGCTGCGGCCGGCCCCGACCCTCGCCTGGGTCGAGCGCGACGGCCAGCTGGTCCAGATCCCGGGCGACCGGGTCGAGACGGGCGAGATCCTGGTCGTCGGGGTCGGGGAGACCATCCCGGTCGACGGCCGTGTGGTCGAGGGCGTCGCCCTGGTCAACCAGGCCGCCGTCACCGGCGAAGACGTGCCCATCGCGCGCGAAGCGCCCAAGCGGGTGGTCGCCGGCTCGGTGCTGGTCGAGGGCCGGCTGCGCATCGAGGCGACCCGGGTCGGCGAGGACACCACCACCGCCCGCGTCGCCCGCTTCATCCAGGAGTCGCTCGACAAGAGCTCGGACACCCAGCGCATGGCCGACGAACTGGCCGACAAGCGCGTCTATCTCACCCTGGGATCGGCCGGGGCCGTCTATGCCCTGACGCGCGACCTCACCCGCGTCCAGTCCGTGTTCCTGGTCGACTATTCCTGCGCCCTCAAGCTCGGTACCCCGGTCGCCTTCAAGTCCGGGCTCTATCAGGCCGCCAGCCACGGCGTCCTCATCAAGGGCGGCGAGGCCATGGAGCGGCTCGGCGGGATCGACACCTTGGTCTTCGACAAGACCGGGACCCTGACCCACAGCGAGCTCGAGGTCACCGACGTGGTGGTGCTGGATGACCGCTCGGGAGAGACCGAGGAAGAGCTGCTGGCCATGGTCGCCTCGCTCGAGGAGCATGCCACGCACCCACTGTCGCAGGCCGTGGTCGAGGCCGCGCGCGAGCGCGATCTGCAGCACATCTCGCACGGCGAGGTCGACTACATGGTCGCCCACGGGGTCAGCGCCGAGCTCGACTGCTGCCGCATCATCGTCGGCAGCCGGCACTATCTGGAAGAGCACGAGGGCATCCATTTCAGACGTCACGAGGCGCGAATCGGTCGTCTGCTCGACGAGGGCAAGACCCTGCTCTACGTCGCCAGCGAGCACGGCCCCATGGGTCTGATCGCCCTGCGCGATACCTTGCGCGAGGACGCCGAGACCACGCTCGCCCGTCTGCGCGCCCTGGGCATCGACCGCCTGGTGATGATCTCGGGCGACCGCCAGGAGAAGGCCGAGTCGCTGGGCCGGACCCTGAGCCTCGACCGGGTCCACGGCGAGGTGCGGCCCGAGGAGAAGGCCGAACTCATCGCCGCGCTCCAACGCGAGGGGCGCAAGGTCGGATTCGTCGGCGACGGCATCAACGACGGCCCGGCCCTGGTCGCCGCCGACGTGGGCATCGCCATGTCGCGCGGCGCGGATCTCGCCCGGGCGAGCGCCGACATCGTCCTCACCGACGACCGTCTGCTCGCGGTCGCCGACGCCCGCGAGATCGCGCTCGGCACGCTCAAGGTCATCCGCACCAACTTCAACGCCACCGTCGGCATCAACACTGGCATCATGGCCGGCGCCCTCATGGGCTGGCTCTCGCCGGTTGCCAGCGCACTGCTGCACAACGGCACCACGCTCGCCGTGCTGGTGCACGCGCTGCGGGGCGCACGACCCGCGGAACGGGAGCGGATCGTCGAGCCGGAATGAGGGCGGATGGACGCGAGCTCCTTCATATAGCTTTCCGCTTATGGGTTCGATAAGAAATTCAAAATATATTTATGAAATATTCACCTGTATTCTGCATGGAAATCTTGCGAGGGGGACACTCGACCAGGCATCCCGATTCCTGGTGCACCCCGCCATAACAAGGGCGCTTCGCCCATCACGACAACGAGAGAGAAACAGTCACATGGCACTCGACCAGTCCAAGCGTTACGCCGATCTCAGCCTCAAGGAAGCCGATCTGATCGCCGGCGGCAAGCACATCCTCTGCGCCTACACCATGAAGCCGAAGGCCGGCTACGGCTATCTGGAGGCCGCCGCGCACTTCGCCGCCGAGTCCTCCACCGGCACCAACGTCGAGGTCTGCACCACCGACGACTTCACCAAGGGCGTCGACGCGCTGGTCTATTACATCGACGAATCGCGCGAGGAGATGCGCATCGCCTATCCGCTGGACCTGTTCGACCGGAACATGACCGACGGTCGCATGATGATGGTCTCCTTCCTGACCCTCACCATCGGCAACAACCAGGGCATGGGCGACATCGAGTACGCCAAGATGATCGACTTCTGGGTGCCGCCGCGCGCCATCCAGCTGTTCGACGGCCCCTCCAAGAACATCTCCGATCTGTGGCGCATCCTCGGGCGTCCGGTCGAGGACGGCGGCTACATCGCCGGCACCATCATCAAGCCCAAGCTGGGTCTGCGTCCCGAGCCCTTCGCCGAGGCGGCCTACCAGTTCTGGCTCGGCGGCGACTTCATCAAGAACGACGAGCCCCAGGGCAACCAGACCTTCGCCCCGGTCAAGCAGGTCATGCCCCTGGTCTACGACGCCATGAAGCGCGCCATGGACGAGACCGGCGAGGCCAAGCTGTTCTCCATGAACATCACCGCCGACGACCACTTCGAGATGTGCGCCCGCGCCGACTTCGCGCTCGAGACCTTCGGTCCCGACGCCGACAAGCTGGCCTTCCTGGTCGACGGCTACGTCGGCGGTCCCGGCATGGTCACCACCGCGCGCCGTCAGTACCCGGATCAGTACCTGCACTATCACCGTGCCGGTCACGGCGCCATCACCTCGCCCAGCTCCAAGCGCGGCTACACCGCCTTCGTGCTGGCCAAGATGTCGCGTCTGCAGGGTGCCTCGGGTATCCACGTCGGCACCATGGGCTACGGCAAGATGGAAGGCGAGTCGGACGACCGCATCATCGCCTACATGATCGAGCGCGACGCCTGCGAGGGCCCGATCTACTACCAGGAGTGGTACGGCATGAAGGCCACCACCCCGATCATTTCCGGCGGCATGAACGCCCTGCGTCTGCCCGGCTTCTTCAAGAACCTGGGTCACGGCAACATCATCAACACCGCCGGTGGTGGCTCCTACGGCCACATCGACTCCCCGGCCGCCGGCGCCAAATCGCTGCGTCAGGCCTACGAGTGCTGGAAGGCCGGTGCCGATCCGATCGAGTACGCCAAGGAGCACAAGGAATTCGCCCGCGCCTTCGCCTCCTTCGAGCACGACGCCGACAAGCTCTTCCCGGGCTGGCGCGAGCAGCTGGGCTCGATCGCCCTGGAGAAGTGATCTCGTCCTAGACGGAGACCGTCACGAAAGCCTTACCCTGCTTCCGCTCGGATCGGGTGGAGTAGGGGAGGCGGGCAGTATCTCGGGGCAAGGACTCCCCCGAAAACGCCGCTCTTCGGAGCGGCGTTTTTGCGTTCGGGCGGCATTCAGTCGATCGGATCGGCCGGCGTTTCGTCCTCCGTGGGCAGCTCGACCCAGCCTTTGGAGACATAATGGCGGCGCATGATATCGTTCGCGAACATGGGATAGATCATCCAGGACAGTCCGAATGTCACGATGGCGAACAGGATCCATCCCAGCACGTGCGTCCAGACGCCCTTGATGGCGAAATAGACGAAACCAAGCAACAATACCCAAAGCCAAACCATCGACGAGACCTCTAGGATCTCTCCGGTCGATGGATTCTGGAATTTCATCATCAGTATCTCCCATGAGCATCTCGGTGCTCGAGTCCCATGACAGCCCCGCCCGGAACGCAGGCGCGGGCTGCCGGTTCGGTGTGTCGATCGAGCCTTCGGCTGTGCGACCGGGCACGATACTCAAGTCGCCGCATGACTTCCACTCCTTGAGTCGGTCAGTCAGTCGTGCCCAGGGGGCGCACAGGACGAGGCGAAAACCGGAGATCCCATATCCATGCGAATGTACGCGAGGCGTTTACTCATCATCGGGCTGGCGCTCGCCGGCCATGCCAGTGCCGGGTGCGACCTGAGCATCGAGGCCGGGGATGCGATGCAGTACAGCCGGAACGCGCTGATCGCCGATGCCGGCTGCGAGCGGATCCGGGTGACCCTGAGCCATACCGGCCGGCTGTCCAGGGATCTGGTCGGCCAGAACTGGGTGCTGGCCAGGACGGCCGACATCAAGGGCGTTGCCCAGGACGGATTCGCCGCTGGGATCGAACACGACTTCGTCGCGCCCGGAGATGCGCGCGTCCTCGCCGCCACCCCGCTGCTCGGCGGCGGTGAGCGTGCGACAGTCGAGATTCCGCGATCCAGGCTGCTGCCGGGCGAGGAATACAGCTATTTCTGCACCTTCCCAGGGAGCTGGCTGGTGATGCGCGGACGATTGCGGCTGAGATGAGACCGCTGCCGGCCGGAACCCCGGACCCAGGATAACGTCGAACATGCGTCCCCGAGCCGGGCGGCTCGGGACCCTTGCGATTCGACCCCATTCGCGCCACGCTTGCGCGCTTCACTGAACCTAGGGAGATGCGCCTTGTTCCGATCCTTCTTTCCGCGACCCGGACTCTTCTTCTGGAGTGCCCTCGGCTGGGCGGCCTTCAGCATTTTGGTGTGGTATCTGTTCGGAGACGCCCTGGGATCGGCGCTGGGCTTCCCGCCCGCGGCCGAGGACGCCCCGCCGGTGATCGGCATCGGCTATTTCGTCACCCCCGAGTTCATCTGGTTCTACATCTACTATGCGCTCATGACGGCGCTGTTCGCGCTCTTCTGGTTCCGCTACGACCCGCATCCCTGGCGCTGGTGGTCGATCGTCGGTACCTCGGTCATCCTCTTCTCGACCTATTTCTCGGTGCAGGTCTCGGTCGCCATCAACGAATGGCGCCGCCCCTTCTTCGACGCGGTACAGAACGCCCTCTCGGGCACGGCCGAGGTCGGCTCGGGAGAGCTCTACTCACTGCTGGTCGATTTCGCCGAGATCGCCTTCGTCGCCATCCTGGTCGTGGTGGCGACCAGCTTTTTCGTCAGCCACTACGTCTTCCGCTGGCGCACGGCGATGAACGACTACTACGTCGCCCGCTGGGAGGAGGTCCGCACTATCGAGGGCGCGGCGCAGCGTATCCAGGAGGACACCATGCGCTTCGCCGACATCGTCGAGACCCTCGGGGTCAAGATCGTGGATTCGGTGATGACCCTCTTCGCCTTCCTGCCGGTGCTCTTCGCGCTCTCCGCCTACGTCAGCGAACTGCCGGTCGTGGGGGCGATCCCGGCGCCGCTCTTCACCGCGGCACTGCTCTGGTCGATCTTCGGCACCGGACTGCTGGCCCTGGCCGGAATCAAGCTGCCGGGGCTTTATTTCCGCAACCAGCGGGTCGAGGCGGCCTATCGGAAGGAGCTGGTCTACGGCGAGGACGATACGAGTCGGGCCCAGCCGCCGACCCTGAAGATGCTCTTCACCAACGTGCGCAAGAACTATTTCCGGCTCTATTTCCACTACTTCTATTTCAACATCGCCCGCTACACCTATCTGCAGGCGGACAACATCTTCGTCTATCTGATCCTGGTACCGACCATCGCGGCGGGCAAGGTGACCTTCGGTATCCTCCAGCAGATCCTGACCGCCTTCGGGCAGGTGTCCTCCTCCTTCCAGTATCTGGTGAACTCCTGGACGACCATCGTCGAGCTGCAGTCCATCCACAAACGACTCGCGGCCTTCGAGGCGGCCTTCGAGAAACGTCCGGTCGTCGAGCCGCCGGATCCGTCCTGGGTTCCCGAGCCGAGTCCGGCGGACTGAGGCCGTCGACCTATATCGTGAAACAGCCGGTTTGGAGGTTGGGCCGAGGGACGAGGCCCAACAAGACGCCGCATGTTGGGCCTCCTTTCGTCGGCTCAACCTACCGCCCGTTTCATCGGACCCTACCGAGACTTGAGTAGGGTCTGCTATGCGGACCCTTGCCGCTCCAGCGCCCAGGCGACGTGCTCGCGCACCATCTCGCTGGGGTGCTCGGCATGGGTCCGCAGGGCCGTTTCGACCTCGGGGGCGGAATCGGCGTTGCCCAGCGCCACGGCGATGTTGCGCAGCCAGCGGACGTGGCCGATCCGCCGGATCGCCGAGCCCTGGGTGCGCTCGAGGAAGGTCGTCTCGTCCCAGCCGAAGAGTTCGATCAGGGTCGCCGTGTCCAGGCCGGCGCGGGGCAGGAAATCGGCCTCGCGGGTGCGTCGGGCGAAGCGGTTCCAGGGACAGACCAGCTGGCAGTCGTCGCAGCCGTAGATGCGGTTGCCGATCGGCGTGCGCAGCGCCTCCGGGATGCTGCCCTGGTGCTCGATGGTGAGATAGGAGATGCAGCGGCGAGCGTCGAGCTGGTAGGGTGCGACGATGGCGCGGGTCGGGCAGATGTCGATGCAGTTTTGGCAGCGGCCGCAATGACTGACCCCGGGGTGGTCGATCGGGAGCGACAGATCCGTGTAGATCTCGCCCAGGAAGAACCAGGATCCGGCCTGCGGATCGATGAGGTTGGTATGCTTGCCGATCCAGCCCAGCCCGGCCTTCTCGGCCAGCGGCTTCTCCAGCACCGGCGCCGAGTCGACGAAGACCCGGCAGGCGGCCGGTGCAACGGCGGCCTGGATCCGCTCGGCCATTCGCTGCAGACGCTTGCGAATGAGCTTGTGATAGTCCCGTCCCAGGGCGTAACGGGAGATGAATGCAGTCGCCGGATCGGCGAGAATCCCCCGCGTCCGATCGGGCGTCTCCGGCAGATAGTCCATGCGCACCGAGATCACCCGCAGCGTGCCCGGCACCAGCTCGGCCGGGCGCGAGCGTTTGGTGCCATGCCGCGCCATGTACTCCATGTCGCCATGGCGCCCGTCGGCGAGCCATTCCATCAGCCGGCCCTCGGCCGTGCTCAGGTCGGTATCCGTGATGCCGACCTGCTGGAACCCGAGTTCCCGACCCCAATCCCGAATGCGGTCGGCGAGCCATCGGTTGGGATGGGCGGGGGATGAATCGGATCGAACGATGTTCGGAGGGTGGTTCATGATCTCGAATTCGGTGCCGCCTCGAAGGGGGCATCAGATATTACTGGCGGTTTGGTGAGTACAGATGGCACATAGGATTCCCGAACGGGACCGGCTTCCACACGCGCTCTACCGTGCCGAGCAGGTGCGCGCGCTCGATCGCGTCGCGATCGAGGTGCACGGCATTCCCGGACGCACGCTCATGGAGCGTGCCGGACGCGCGATCTACCGGCTGATCCGCGAGCGCTGGCCCCATGCCCGTCGGCCGGTCGTGCTGGCTGGGATCGGCAACAACGGCGGCGACGGCTATGTGGTCGCGCGTCTCGCCCTGGAGGATGGACTCTCGGTCCGGGTCCTGCAACTGGGCGACCTGGACCGGCTGCGCGATGACGCCGCCGCGACCCATGCCGACTACTGCAGCGCGGGCGGTCTGGTCGAACCCTTTCGCGGGGAGCCGCTCGAGGCGGATCTGGTGGTGGACGCCCTGCTCGGAACCGGGCTGGAGCGTCCGGTCGAGGGACTCTGGGCAGAGGCCATCGAGGCCGTCAACGCGCAGCGCGCTCCCGTGGTCGCGGTCGACATCCCGTCCGGGCTGCATTCGGACACGGGCCTGATCATGGGGGTCGCTGTACGGGCGACGGCGACCCTCAGCTTCATCGGTCTGAAGCAGGGGCTTTTCGTCGGGGACGGGCCGGACCATCGCGGCGACTGCCGCTTCGACGCGCTCGAGATCCCGGCCTCGGTCTATGCCCATGAGCGGCTATCCATGCGGAGGATCGACTGGCTCCAGCAGGGCGCCATGCTTCCGCCGCGTCCGCGCACGGCCCACAAGGGCGACTGCGGTCATGTCCTGATCGTCGGCGGCGCCCCGGGAATGTCAGGCGCCGCGCGTCTGGCGGGCGAGGCGGCCCTGCGCAGCGGGGCGGGGCTGGTCACCATCGCCACCCATCCCGAACATGCCCGCTGGCTGAATCTGACCCGCCCGGAGCTCATGGTCGCGGCCGTCGAGACGGCGGACGATCTGACACCCTTGATCGAGCGTGCCCATGTGGTCGCGGTCGGCCCCGGCTTGGGGCGCTCAGACTGGGGGCTCGGCCTGTGGCACGGCATCAGCGGAACTAGACTGCCCCTGGTCGTGGATGCGGATGCCCTGAACGCGCTGGCATCGGACCCCATGACTCGGGGCGACTGGATCCTCACCCCGCATCCGGGCGAGGCCGCGCGCCTGCTCGGCACGACCGGCGCCGAGATCCAGTCCGACCGGCTCGCCGCCGTGCGGACGATCCAGCGGCGCTATGGCGGAACCGCCGTGCTCAAGGGGGCCGGTACCCTGATCCAGGGCGATTCGCAACGTCCGCCGGCCGTCTGCAGCGACGGCAACCCCGGCATGGCGACCGCAGGCTCCGGCGACGTCCTCACCGGCGTGCTGGCGGCACTGGTGGGGCAGGGGCTCGATACGGAGACCGCCGCCGCCGCCGGCGTCAGTCTGCATGCGGCCGCGGGCGACAAGGCCGCCGCGGCGGGCGAGCGGGGTCTGGTCGCCGGGGATATCGTCGCGGCCCTGAGGGGCGTGGCCAACCGAGTCGAGGTGTCTTGATGGAGATCGATCTCACAGATCCAGAGGCGCAGACGGCGTTCGGTACCCGCCTGGCCGCCTGTCTGACGCCTCCCTTCGTCCTCTATCTCGAGGGCGATCTGGGAACCGGCAAGACGACCCTGACCCGTGGGCTGCTGCGCGGTCTCGGTCACGAAGGGGCGGTGCGCAGCCCCACCTATACCCTGATCGAACCCTACGAGCTGCCCATCGGAAGGCTCCATCATCTGGATCTCTATCGTTTGGGCGCCTCGGAGGAGCTGGAATATCTGGGATTGCGCGATCTCATGGAGGAGGGAGCGATCTGGGTCGTCGAATGGCCGGATCGCGGCATGGGCATGCTCCCGTCACCGGATCTTCGGATTCGGATCGACCATCTCACCGAGGGGCGCAGGCTCTCTCTGGTGGCAGAAAGCGGTGCCGGAGAGTCCCTCCTGACTCGGCTGCCCTGATTGGCCGAGCGCGGCTTGCCGATCATGGTGCGGCACCTTTCGGCCGACGGTCGGATTATAGCGTTACGTTGACCAGACCATCGCGAGCGGCTGATAAAATCCTGACTCGTTTTCAGGTCTTTCTGCTCGCGGTATTTCATGCGTTCCTTCGTTCTCGCTTTTCTGCTCCTTATCCTGGTCACTTCCGTCCATGCCCAGGAGACGGCATCGGACGACGTCGGCGCAAGGCTCGACATGATCTGGATCCTGGTCTCGGCCGGCCTCGTATTCCTGATGCAGGCCGGCTTCACGGCGCTCGAATCCGGACTGATCCGCGCCAAGAACAGCTACAACGTCGCCATCAAGAACATCAGCGACTTCCTGACCGCCGTCGTGCTCTATTGGCTGTTCGGTTTCGCGCTCATGTTCGGTGCCGGCGAGAGCGGCTGGATCGGAACCAGCGGCTTCGACGGGTCGCTCATGTCCGAACCCTCGGACTATGCCTTCTTCCTCTTCCAGGCGACCTTCGTGGGCACCGCGGCCACCATCGTGTCCGGCGGCGTGGCGGAGCGGATGAAATTCAACGCCTATCTGATCGTCTCGGCCATGATCAGTCTCGCCATCTATCCGGTCTCGGGTCACTGGGCCTGGGGCGGTACCTTCGCCGGAGGCACGCCAGGCTGGCTGGCCGAGATGGGGTTCATCGACTTCGCCGGTTCGACCGTGGTGCACTCGGTCGGCGGCTGGATCGCCCTGGCCGGCGTGATCGTGCTCGGAGCCCGGCGCGGACGCTTCGACGAGCAGGGCCGGCCGCGCGAGATTCCCGGCCATAACCTGCTGATGGCGACGCTCGGCGTCTTCCTGCTCTGGTTCGGCTGGTTCGGCTTCAACGGCGGCAGCGCCCTGGCGGCGACCGATTCCGTTCCCAAGATCGTCCTGAACACGGTGCTGGCGGCGGCCGGGGGCGGTCTCTCCGCCCTGGCCCTCGGGTTCCTCGTGAGACGCGGCCAGGTGGAGGTCGGCAAGGTGCTCAACGGGACGCTCGGCGGACTGGTCTCCATCACCGCGGGGTGCGCCTTCGTGGAGCCCAACGCGGCGCTCCTGATCGGCGCCGTCGGCGGCGTGCTCGTCTTCCTGGCCGAGGATGCAGTGCTGAGGCTGTTCAAGCTCGACGATCCGGTCGGGGCCGTCGCGGTCCACGGCTTCGGCGGTGTCTGGGGCACCTTGGCGGTGGCGCTCTTCGCCGCTCCGCAGCTGCTGCCGACGGGCGGCAATCTGTCCCAGCTCTGGGTGCAGTTCGTGGGTGTGGCGAGCATCTTCCTCTGGTCCTTCGGGGCCGGGCTGGCCGTCTTCCTCGGATTGCGCACCATCCACGATCTGCGCGTCACGCCCGAGGAGGAGGAGCTGGGCCTCAACGTCGTCGAGCACGGCGCGCGCACCGCCTGGCTCGAAACCATGCAGACCATGCACCGAATCGTCGAGAGCGGCGATCTGTCGCTGCGGGCACCGGTCGAACATGCCACCGAGGCCGGCGAGACGGCGCGGGCCTTCAACCGCATGCTCGACAAGTTCCAGGACAGCATCCGCGTCATGGCCGAGGTGGCGGCCCGGGTGCAGATCGACAGCGATCGGCTGGCCTCCCTGGCGCAGCAGGCACAGAGCGGCGCGACATGCCAGCGGGAGGACGCGGAGCGGACCGATCGCTTCGTCCAGGAGATGCTGGGGCACGCCGGACGCATGCTCACGAGCGCTCGGCGCGGGGTCGACTCCGGCCGGCACGCCCAGGAGCAGGTCGAGCTCGGTAACGGTCGGATCAACCACCTGAACGCCTTGGTGGCAGGTCTTGCCGCCGAACTCGACGATGCCTCCGGTCTGGCCGTCTCGCTCTCCGATCAGAGCCAGTCGATCGGTGAGATCGTGGATCTGATCCGCGAGATCGCCGACCAGACCAATCTGCTCGCCCTCAACGCGGCGATCGAGGCGGCACGCGCCGGCGAGCACGGCCGCGGATTCGCCGTCGTCTCGCACGAGGTTCGCCAGCTCGCCACCAAGACACGCCTCGCGACCGAGGATATCCAGGCTCGCATCGTCCGGCTGCAGGAGGAGAGCCAGCGTGCGGCCGACTCGCTGCGTCGCGGTGTCGCCGAGGCGGCTCAGAGCACCGAGCAGGCCGAGAGCAGCCTTCGATCGCTCGGCGCGATCGTCGATGCCGTGGCTTCGATCGCCGAGGTCAACCGCGAGATCGTCGAGGCGGTCGAGCAGCAGCACGCGCTCTCCGAGCAGGTCGGCCTGCACATCGCCGGGATCAATCGGGTGACGGACGAGACCCGTCGCGGCAGTCTCCATATCGGCGAGACCGTGGCCGGTCTGCGCGAGCAGGTCGGTCTGCTGACGACCAAGGTGTCCGGATTCAAGACCTGAGTGATGATCGGATGCAAGCGGGGCGGGGGATCTCCCCAATTGACGAATGGGGGTGAAGCGGACTGCGTTGCCCGGCCGCGACAATGCTTGATGCGAGATCGAGAAAAAGAGGCTAATACTAGGTTTTGATTTGGAAAGATCCGTTTCAAGCTGCTATCTTTGATACAACGCTTGGAACGAAAATCGGCATTGGGGAGCGCGTGTGAACAGAGTGTTTGTACTCCTTCTGCTACTGATCTCCTTGCCCGCCGCCGGGGCTCAGGTGGCGGTCGAGTGCGAACGGATCTCCACGGACCAGGGAGGAACGCGCATCACGCTCGCGACCTCGGCGGCCGTCTCTCACGAAATCTTCACCCTCGATGCGCCGGACCGCGTGGTCATCGACATCGAGAATGCGCGGCTCTCCGGCGACCTGCCGAAGGCGCGCGTGAACGACCCGACCCTGATCGGTCTGCGCAGCGGCGTCCGCAATCAGGGGGATCTGCGCATCGTGGTGGATCTCAAGCACCCGGTGCGGGTGAAGAGCTTCCCCATGACCGGAACGGGCGGCAGGGGGCGGCAGCTGGTCGTCGACCTCATCCCGCGAGGGGCGTCCGGCGCCCCGTCCCATGGCCGGAGCGTCTCCGTGCCGAGCATCACCGCGTCCCAGGCCAGCCCGGCATTGGGGGTTCCCAAGACGCGCGAGGCCATCGTGGCCATCGATGCCGGTCACGGCGGCCAGGATCCAGGCGCCATCGGGGCGACCGGAACCAAGGAGAAGGACGTCACCCTGGCGATCGCGCGCAAGCTGGAGAAGCTCGTCGAGCGGGAGCCGGGCATGCGCCCGGTGATGATCCGCGACGGCGATTACTATGTCGGTCTGCGTCAGCGCATCGAAAAGGCGCGTCAGCACAATGCCGACATCTTCATCTCCATCCACGCCGACGCCTTCAACAATCCGGATGCCCATGGATCCTCGGTCTACACCCTGTCTCAGGGCGCCGCGAGCAGCGAGGCGGCGAACTGGCTGGCCAACCGCGAGAACAGCGCCGACCTGATCGGCGGGATCGACCTCGCGGCCAGCGACGAGACCCTGGCGAGCGTGCTGCTCGACATGACCCAGAACGCCACCTTCGAGCACAGCGCCGAAGCGGCCAATGCGGTGCTGTCCCATCTGCGCGGCCTGGGCTCGGTCCACAAGGGCAGCGTGCAGCGCGCCGGGTTCGTGGTCCTCAAGTCGCCAGACATCCCCTCGATGCTGGTCGAGACGGCCTTCCTGTCGAACAAGGCGGAAGAGCGGCATCTCAAGGATACGGCCCATCAGCAGCGTCTCGCCCGGGCCATCCTCTCCGGGGTCAGGTCCTATTTCCGCAAATATCCGCCGCATCGCCTGATCGCCGCCTCGGCCCCCGGACCCGACCGGGGTGCTCGAATATCCTCGGCGGTGGCCCATCGGAGCTATGCCGCTGGCGCCGCGTCCAAGCGTGAATATGTCATCTGTCGGGGAGACACCCTGTCCGGGATCGCACAGCGCTATCGGGTCAGTATCAGCTCGCTGCGGGCCGAGAACGGACTCCAGGACGAAGACCTCATCAGGGTCGGACAGGTTCTCTCGATTCCGACCGGTTCCTGACACCGGGGCCGCACCCTCTGCCACAGGCGCGCGTCCAGGATGCACTTGCCCCGGGCGGGCGCTTTCTGGTTCCATGCCGTCATGTCCAGCCCCATCCGCATTCTCGCCGATCATCTCGTCAACCAGATTGCCGCCGGCGAGGTGGTCGAGCGCCCGGCCTCGGTCGTCAAGGAACTCGTCGAGAACAGCCTGGACGCGGGCTGCGGCCGGATCGAGATCGACGTGGAGCAGGGCGGGGTCAAGCGGCTGCGCGTGCGCGACGATGGACGCGGCATCCCGCGCGATCAATTGGCGCTCGCGCTATCGCGCCATGCCACCAGCAAGGTGGCCGAGCTGAGGGATCTGGAGGCGGTCGGGACGCTGGGCTTCCGCGGCGAGGCCCTGCCGAGCATCGCCTCCGTGAGCCGCCTCACCCTGACCTCGCGCGCCGCGGCGGACGCCGATGACGCGGACAGCGCCTGGGAGATCGGCGTGGGCGCGGACGGACGTCTCATCCCGGCGCGTCCGGCGGCCCATCCGCCCGGCACCAGCGTCGATGTCCGCGAGCTCTTCTTCAATACGCCCGCGCGGCGGAAATTCCTGCGCACAGAGAAGACCGAATTCGACCACATCCATCAGTTGGTGCGCCGCGTCGCGCTGGCGCATCCCGAGATCGGGATCCAGCTGCGCCACAACGGCAAGGACATCCTGAGTCTCGGCGCCGCGGGCGGTGACGAGCGGAAGGTTCTGGATCGGCTGAACGCGCTGCTCGGACCGGATTTCGCCGAGCAGTCCCTGGCCTTGGAAGAGTCGGCGGTGGACCTGCGTCTCCATGGCTGGGTGATGCGGCCCGCCTTTTCGCGCAGTCAGCCCGATCAGCAATTCTTCTATGTCAACGGACGCATGGTCCGGGACAAGCTGGTGACCCATGCGGTGCGGCAGGCGTTCAGCGACGTGCTCCATCACGGCCGGCATCCTGCCTATGTGCTCTTTCTCGATACGCCCCCACGACTGGTGGACGTCAACGTCCATCCGGCCAAGCACGAGGTCCGCTTCCGCGAATCCCGGCAGGTGCACGATTTCATCTATCGCGTCCTGCACCGTCGTCTGTCGCAGGGAACGCTGGGCGTCACCACGGAGGCGGTACCCGACCCCACGCCGGACGCTGGGCCTCCACCCGCCCAGATCGCCGGCCGGCCGGCGCGAGCGTTCCCGGCCGTCGGCTCGGCGTCGCCGCCGAGACCGGCCGAGGTTCGCGATTCGCGCCTTTCATACCAGGCGGATCTGGCCTTTCAGCGGCCTCGAGCCGGCGCGCGGTCCGAACCCTCCAGCGACCCCGAGCCGATGGCGCCAGAACCAGCGTCGGCCGCGAGCCAGTCGATGCCGCCCCTGGGCTTCGCGCTGGGTCAGCTGAACGGCGTCTATCTGCTCGCCCAGGCCGTCGACGGCCTCGTTCTGGTCGACATCCATGCCGCCCACGAGCGCATCGGTTACGAGCGCCTCAAGCGTTCCTGGAAGAGCGGGGAGGTCGTCCGCCAGCCGCTGCTGGTCCCGGTCCCCGTCCAGGTCGCGCCGCGCGAGGCCGAACTCTTCGCGTCGCACGCCGAGTCCATTGCGCGCCTGGGTCTGATCGTCGAACGACTCGACGCCGGATCCCTGGTCGTGCGCGAGGTGCCGGCGCTCCTGCGTCAGGCCGACATGGAGCGGATGGTGCGCGACCTGATCGCCGACCTGGCCGAGCAGGGCCGCAGCACGCGTCTCGAGGAGGCCATCGACGGCGTCCTGGCGACCCTGGCCTGTCATACCTCGGTACGCGCCAACCGGCGCCTGACCCTCGACGAGATGAACGCGCTCCTGCGCGAGATGGAGCGAGTCGAGCGGATCGATCAGTGCAACCATGGCCGTCCGACCTGGGTCAAACTGGCCCACGAGGATCTGGATCGGCTGTTCTCGCGTGGACGGTGAGTGCCAGCTACCAGGATTAGATGATTGATAGTCGCAGACCTTTCCTGAGTTCGATGCCAGAATCCAGAGATCCGCGCCCACCGGCGATTCTTCTCATGGGGCCGACCGCCTCCGGCAAGACGGACCTGGCGGTCGCCCTGGTCGAGCGCCTGCCGTGCGAGATCGTGAGCGTCGACTCGGCCATGATCTATCGCGGCATGGACATCGGGACGGCCAAACCGAACCGGGAGACGCTCGCGCGTGCGCCGCATCGGCTGATCGACATCCTGGATCCGGTCGAGTCCTATTCCACGGCCGCCTTTCGCACGGATGCGCTTGAGGCGATGGCCGAGATCAGCGCGTCCGGCCGGATTCCATTGCTGGTCGGCGGAACCATGCTCTATTTCCGCGCACTACAGCAGGGACTGGCCAGTCTCCCGAGCGCCGACGCGGAGGTGCGCCAGCAACTGCTGGACGAGGCGGCCCGCGTCGGCTGGGGGGGCATGCATACGCATCTGAGCGCTGTGGATCCGGTGAGCGCGGCCCAGATCCACCCGAACGATCCCCAGCGCATCCAGAGGGCGCTGGAGGTGCATCGCCTGACCGGACGGGCCATGAGCGCGCTGATCGCGGAGGCGGCGGATGCCGAACCCTTTCCCTATCGTCCGCTCAAGCTGGTACGCTGTCCGGCTGATCGCAGCCTCTTGCATCGGAGGATCGAGCGGCGCTTCCACGCGATGCTGGAAGAAGGGCTGGTCGATGAGGTGGAGTCTCTGCGCCGCCGGGGCGATCTGCACGAGGATCTGCCCGCGATGCGCTGCGTCGGTTATCGACAGGTCTTGAAATACTTGACCGGGGCGTACAACTGGGAGGAAATGATGCATCGGGGCATCGTGGCATCCAGACAACTGGCCAAGCGTCAAATGACCTGGCTGAGGGCTGAGCGGGATTGCCAGTGGCTGGGCGAGGACGCCGATCCGGTGGAGCAGTCGCTTCGCCTATGGGATGGGCTGAGTCGGAGCTGAGCGGCGTGCCATTCGACGACCGCGGGTCGGATGAGACGCAAATAGCTATGGTGTCACAGCCCTCTTTCAACGAAACTAGTAGGAGTCTCTTTCGGTGGGTTTGCCTGTCCCGGCTGCGGCCCATCCATACCCGGCGTGGTTCCATAGGGGATCCACGGAGGTTTCTAGCTGGGCATCTACGCTTGATCACAACAATAAGGAGCCAATCCCATGTCCAAGGGACAAAGTCTACAAGATCCCTTCCTCAACGCACTGCGCAAGGAACGCGTTCCCGTCTCCATCTTTCTGGTGAACGGGATCAAGTTGCAGGGCCAGATCGAATCCTTCGACCAGTTCGTCGTGTTGCTCAAGAACAACGTGAGCCAGATGATCTACAAGCACGCCATTTCGACGGTGGTGCCCGCGCGCAACGTCAAGCTGCCGGCATCGGATGCCGGAATGCCCGAGCCGGGCAACAGTTGAGCGGCGGCGAGCCTTTCGAGTGCGATAGTTGAGTACGACAGACCCGTTGAACGCAGTATCCGACGTCGATCCCCAATCCTCCGCGACCGTCCGCGACGCGACACTCGTCTTCGATCGTCCCAAGGTCGGCGAGCGGGCCGTACTGGTCCATCTCGATATGGGCGGCATGGCTGCCGCTCCGGACGAGCGGGACGAATTCCGTTTGCTGGCCGTCGCCGCAGGGGCCGAGGTGGTCGCCACGCTCGGCGGCACCCGGGCGGCCCCGGACTCGCGTCTCTTCATCGGCAGCGGCAAGGCGGACGAGCTGCGCATGCTGGTCGAGTCCAATCAGGCCGACCTGGTCATCTTCAATCATCCGCTGTCGCCGGCCCAGGAGCGCAACCTGGAGCGTCTGCTGCAGTGCCGCGTTCTGGACCGGGCGGGGCTGATCCTGGACATCTTCGCCCAGCGCGCCCGCTCGTTCGAGGGCAAGCTGCAGGTCGAGCTCGCCCAGCTCAGGCACCTCTCGACGCGGCTGGTGCGCGGCTGGACCCACTTGGAGCGTCAGAAGGGCGGTATCGGTCTGCGCGGTCCGGGCGAGACCCAGCTGGAAACCGACCGGCGCCTGCTCGGCAAGCGGGTCGCCATGCTCGAACGTCGGCTCGACCGCATCGAGGGCCAGCGCGCACAGGGGCGCAAGGCACGCGCCAAGGCCGAACTCCCGGTCGTCTCGCTGGTCGGATATACCAACGCAGGCAAGTCGACGCTCTTCAATCACCTGACCCAGGCCGGTGTCTTCCAGGCGGATCAGCTGTTCGCAACGCTCGACCCGACCCTGCGCCGGCTGGAGCTCCCGAGCGGCGATCGGGTGCTGGTGGCGGACACTGTGGGCTTCGTCAGTCAGCTGCCGCACGAGCTGGTCGCCGCCTTCCGCTCCACCCTGGAGGAGACGCGCAACGCCGCGCTGCTGCTGCACGTGATCGACGCGGCCGCGCCGCATCGGGATCGTCTGATCGAGGACGTGGAGACGGTGCTCGCCGAGATCGGCAGCCACGAGATCCCGCGTCTCGAGGTCTACAACAAGATCGATCTGTTCGCGGGCGAATCGCCTCGTCTCGATCGGGATCGGGACGGACGTCCGACCCGGGTCTGGCTGTCGGCCCAGAGCGGCGAGGGGGCCGATCTGCTCCTGCAGGCGCTCGACGAGCTGACCGGCGTCGATCGACTGCGGCGGAGTCTCCATCTGGGACCGGAGGAGGGCCGGCGGCGGGCCTGGCTCTATCGCCATGCCCAGATCCTCTCCGATCATCCCGCCGAAACCGGCGGCTGGGATCTGGATCTCATGATCGGCCGGATCGACCTCGATCGACTGCAGGTCCACGACCGCGAACTCGGGCGGCGTCTCGATGCGGCGTCCTGAGGTTGGAGGCTGGTTTGCCGTGATTCGGCCGGTCACTTACAATCGGTCGTTCGTCGGGCTTCCATATACCCACTATCACCCTGTCCGAGCTTGATATCGACAACCGGCGTCGGCACTCTTTGCCACGAGACGCCGCGGAGGACCAGGCGGCCGTGACACGCGGCATCATCGATGCGACCTGGTGATCCCGGACGACTTCCCAAACCAACAGAACAGTACGGAGAAGATATGGCCTGGAATGAGCCAGGTGGCGGTAACAAAGACCCCTGGAGCGGAAGACCTGGAGACGATCAGGGTCCACCGGACCTCGACGAGGTCGTGCGCAAGCTTCAGGAGCGTCTCGGCGGACTGTTCGGAGGTGGCAATCGGCCTTCGCCCGAGGGGCCGTCGGACGGGGGCGGACGTTTCAGCTCCAAGGCGATCGGCGTCGTGCTGGTCATCCTGGCGCTCGTCTGGCTCGCCTCCGGCATCTATATCGTCGAGCCCGCCGAACGTGGCGTCGTGATGCGCTTCGGCAAATACGCCGACACTACGGGCCCAGGTCCGCACTGGCATCTCCCGATGCCGCTGGAGCGGGTCATCAAGGTCAATGTCGACGAGATCTCGACCATCACCCATCGGGCCGCGATGCTGACTCAGGACGAGAACATCGTCGAGGTCGAGCTGACGGTTCAGTCGCGCATTCAGGACGCGGCCGACTATCTGTTCCAGGACCAGGATCCGGAGCGGACCCTGAACGACGCCACCGTGACCGTGGTGCGCGTGACCATCGGTCAGAGCAAGCTCGACTTCGTCATGACCGAGGGCCGCGGCGCCGTCGCCGTCACCATCAAGGAGCGGATCCAGAAGCTGCTCGACCGCTACAAGACGGGGCTCATCGTGACCAGCGTCAACATGCAGCCCGCCAAACCGCCCGAGCAGGTCAAGGCCGCCTTCGACGACGCCATCAAGGCGCGCGAGGACAAGGAGCGCCTCGAAAACCAGGCCGAGGCCTATGCCAACGAGGTGCTGCCCAGTGCCCGCGGCAACGCGGCACGCATCCTGGCCGACGCCAAGGCCTATCGGGACAAGATCATCGCCGAGTCCGAGGGTGAGAGCGCCCGCTTCGAGGCGATTCTGAACGAATACGCCAAGGCGCCGGACGTCACGCGCGAACGTCTCTACATCGAGACCATGGAGCAGGTGCTCGGCGAGAACGGAAAGGTGCTTCTGGACGTGCAGCAGGGCGGCAACAGCCTCATCTATCTACCCATCGATCAATTGATGAAGCAGCAACCACATCAGACCAAGCCCGAAACCGACAACAAGGGACCGGCCGTCGCGACACCGTCGCCTCAGGCCCACACGCCGCCGCAGCGGACCGTGGATCGTGAGCGGAGGTCGCGCTGATGAATCAATCGACACTGATCAAGACGCTGATTCCGATCGGTTTGGCGGGTGTGGTGGTCTTCTTCTCGGCCTTCACCTTCATCGTTCAGGAATACGAGGTCGCGCTCAAGCTGCGCCTGGGTGAGATCGTCTCGGACGACTACGCCCCCGGAATCCATTTCAAGATCCCGGTTCTGAACCAGATCAAGAAGTTCGACCGGCGCATCCAGACGCTGGACTCGACGCCGGAACGCTTCCTGACGATCGAGAAGAAGGACGTGATCGTCGACTCCTACGCCAAATGGCGGATCGCGAGCGCCGCGCAGTTCCTGCGCTCGACCGGAGGCAACAGCGCCCGGACCAGCCGGCTGCTCTCGGAGCGGATCAACACCAGCCTGCGCGACGAGTTCGGCAAGCGCACCATCCAGGAGGTGGTGTCCGACGACCGGCTGGCGCTCATGGAGCTGCTGACCCGCGAGGTCAACGCCAAGGCGGGCGATCTGGGCGTCGAGGTCATCGACGTGCGGGTCAAGAAGATCGATCTCCCGCCCGAGGTCAGCGAGTCCGTCTACCAGCGCATGCGCGCCGAGCGCGAGCGCGTTGCCCGCGATCTGCGTGCCAAGGGCGGCGAGGCGGCCGAGCGCATTCGCGCCGATGCGGATCGTCAACGCACGGTCATCATCGCCGAGGCATACAAGGAGTCCGAGGAACTGCGCGGCGAGGGCGATGCCAAGGCGGCCGAGATCTATGCCAATGCGTTCAATCGCGATCCGGACTTCTATGCCTTCTATCGCAGCCTGAGCGCCTATCGCGAGACCTTCGGCAAGGGCGGCAACCTCATGCTGCTGGAACCCGACTCGGAGTTCTTCCGCTTCTTCCGCGAGGCAACCGGCCAGCCCTGACCGGAATCAGCCGCTCCAACCTCGAAATCCCCGCCCGGGGATTTCGAGGTTGGACAAACCCCACCACGTCTGAAAAGATATGGCCCTTTGGCCGGCCTCGGCGCATTGTCCGAGGCCACTCGACCCACTGTCTCGGAATCTCCCGAACCGTGCATGACATCCTGGTAGCCCTGTCGCTGGTGCTGGTCATCGAGGGTATCTGGCCCTTCCTCGGCCCGGCGAGCTTCCGCCGCGCGCTCGTGCTCATGGCGATGGAGGGCGAGCGTCCGCTGCGGATCGCAGGGCTCGTCAGCATGCTCTCGGGCCTAGCGTTGCTCTATCTCGTGAACTGACGGGATCCGGGAAGCCGATGGAGTTCGCGATCGATGGTCCGTCCCATCCAAACGATGGCCAGCATGGGTCGATCCGACAACCGAACGACCTATTAGAAGTGAAAAACGACCGATGAACGAGGAACGGTGGCTGCTACCAGCCGGCATCGAAGAGGTCCTGCCGCCCCAGGCCCAGATCGTGGAAACTCTGAGGCGCGACCTGCTGGATCTCTATGCGGGATGGGGCTACGAACTGGTCATCCCGCCATTCATCGACTATCTGGAATCGCTGCTGACCGGTACCGGTCAGGATCTGGATCTCCAGACCTTCAAGCTCACCGACCAGCTGACCGGAAGGCTGCTGGGCGTCCGCGCCGACATGACCCCTCAGGTCGCCCGCATCGACGCGCATCATCTGCGCCGCGACGTCCCGACGCGTCTCTGCTATCTGGGAACCGTGCTGCACACCATGCCGGACGGATTCGCCAGCACCCGCAGCCCGCTGCAGATCGGCGCCGAGATCTACGGCCACTCAGGGATCGAGAGCGATGCCGAGATCCTGCGGCTGGTGATGCTGACGCTGCGCACGGCGGGGATCGCCGAGAGCTATCTCGACCTGGGGCACGTGGGCATCTATCGCGGTCTCGCCCAGCAGGCCGGCCTGGATGCGGCCCAGGAACACGCGCTCTTCGATGCCCTGCAACGCAAGGCGATCCCCGAGATCGAATCATTGATCGGGCGATTCGGTCTGAGTGGACCGATCGCCGACATGCTCGCCGCGCTCGCCGAGCTCAACGGCGGCGACGCGCTGAGCCAGGCCGACTCGGTGCTGAGCGCGGCGGCCACTCCGGTTCGCGAGGCCCTGGATTATCTGCAGCAGCTGGCCGAGGAACTGCACCGCTGGCTGCCCGATGTGAGTATCCATTACGACCTCGCCGAGCTGCGCGGATACAGATACAAGACCGGCGTCGTCTTCGCCGCCTTCGTTCCCGGCTGGGGGCTGGAGATCGCGCGCGGCGGGCGTTACGACGACATCGGACAGGTCTTCGGTCGCGCCCGTCCGGCGGTCGGATTCAGCACCGACCTCAAGGGGTTGCTGCAGCATGGCAAGGGACTGGACCGACTCATTCGCAATACCGAGGCCATCCTGGCGCCCTGGTCCTCCGACCCGGCGCTGCGCGAGGCCGTGGATCGACTGCGCGCCTCCGGGCGTACCGTGATCAACGCCTTGCCCGGCTTCGAAGACGATCCACGCCAACTCGGCTGCCAGCAGGTGCTGGCCTGTCAAGATGGACGGTGGGAACCACAAGATATCGGCACTATCGATAACCAGTAGGAAGCGTGACTGATGGGCAACAACGTCGTTGTAATTGGCACCCAATGGGGTGATGAGGGTAAAGGCAAGGTGGTCGACCTCCTGACCGACCGCGCCACCGCCGTGGTCAGATTTCAGGGCGGACACAATGCCGGCCATACCCTGGTCATCGACGGCGAGAAGACCGTCCTGCATCTGGTCCCATCGGGCATTCTGCGCGACGGCGTGCGCTGTCTCATCGGCAACGGCGTGGTGCTCTCGCCCCAGGCGCTGTTCGAGGAGCTGGACATGCTCGAGAAGGCCGGCGTCCCGGCGCGCGAGCGGATCGGGATCAGCGCCGCCTGTCCGCTGATCCTGCCCTATCACATCGCGCTCGACCAGGCGCGCGAGCGTGCCCGCGGAACCAAGGCCATCGGCACCACCGGACGCGGCATCGGTCCGGCCTACGAGGACAAGACCTCGCGCCGCGGCATCCGGCTCGGCGAGCTGCTCGACGCCGATCATTTCGCCGAGCGTCTGCGCGAGGTGCTGGATTATCACAACTTCGCCCTTGAGCACTATTTCAAGGCCGATCCGGTCGACTATGCCGCGGTCCTGGACGAGGCGCTCGCCCATGCCGAGGCGCTGCGTCCCCTGGTGGTCGACGTTCCCGGTCTGCTCCACGAGCTGCGCCGCCAGGGCCAGGACGTGCTGTTCGAGGGCGCCCAGGGCGCGCTGCTGGACATCGACCACGGCACCTATCCCTACGTCACCTCCTCGACCACGACCGCCGGTGGGGCCGCGAGCGGGAGCGGCGTCGGCCCGCGCGACCTCGACTACGTGCTGGGCATCGTCAAGGCCTATACCACGCGGGTCGGGGCCGGTCCCTTCCCGACCGAGCTCGACGACGAGGACGGGAATCGTCTGGGCACGCGCGGCAACGAGTTCGGCGCCACCACCGGACGCAAGCGCCGCTGCGGCTGGCTGGACATGGTCGCGCTCAAGCGTTCCTTCGCGATCAACAGCGTGACCGGGATCTGCATCACCAAGCTCGACGTCCTGGACGGCATGGAGACGGTCAAGATCTGCACCAGCTATATGCTGGACGGCGAAGAGGTGACGGCACCGCCGGTCGGAGCGGACATGTTCGAGCGCTGCGAACCCAAGTACATCGAATGTCCCGGCTGGAAGGAGTCGACGGTCGGGATCAAGTCCGTCGATGATCTGCCGGCCAACGCCCGTGCCTATCTGGAGACCATCGAGCGGTTGAGCGGTCTGCCGATCGATCTCATCTCGACCGGTCCGGATCGCGCCGAGACCCTCATCAAGCGTCATCCCTTCGACGTCTGACGCCTCGCCCCGGGAACGGCCCTCGCCCCGGCCGTTCCCGGCCATCCGATTCGCCCCCTCATGCCGCTCCCGGGAGCTGGCGGCCGGTCTCTCGCCATGTCGCGCACTCTCACCTGATTCCTCGCCCACCATAGGTGCCGGCCGGATCCCATCCGGGCATGGCGTCTCGTGTCCTCTGCGGCAATCATTCCCGTGCATCCGGTCAGACCTCCGTCCCCTCCCTGCCAAGCCATTCACGTTTTCGTGATTTCGCTGATCCGAATAGGACTTTGAACACGGATCAGACTCCCCATCTATGCTTTTCTTGATCGTATATTCATTCGATATCGGGGAGAGTCGATGCATTTCCACACGATCCGTTTCCCTTTTCTCTTGCTGCTGCCGCTCCTGATCCACACCTTGGCGATGGCCGAGGAGGCACCTGAAAACGTCACCAAGATCGTTCCCGAACTGCAGTTATGGGGTTCGGATCCCGTTCTGGTCGAGGCCGCCCGGGCACAGAACGCACTCGGGAGGTCGCTCGACGACATCAAGCGCATCGATGCCGAGTGGATACAGGCGAGCGAACCGACGCCCTTCATGGCCGAGCTTCAGAACAATCCTGCCGCCGAGGAGCTCAAGCGTCTCGAGCAGAGCCAGCCCTATTTCTTCGAGGTCTTCCTCATGGACGATCAGGGCGCCAATGTCGCCATGACCAATCAGACCTCCGATTTCTGGCAGGGCGACGAGGCCAAATTCACCCAGTCGTTCGCGGACGGGCAGGGCGCGGTCCATGTCGGCGAGGTCAAGTTCGACAGCAGTGCCCAGGCCTATCTGGTTCAGGTCTCGGTTCCGGTCATGGATGCCGGCAAGGCGATCGGAGCGCTGACCATCGGCATCGATCTGGACCGGCTCGAGCAAGAGTCCCGTTGAGGAAAGGGGCGGCTCCCGGAGTCATGGATCCGGCGGAGCGCGCTTAAAAGGAGCAAACGCATGCAATGGCTCAACAACCTGTCCTTCCGTTACAAGCTGACGATCCCGCTCGTCCTGGTCGCCGCCTTGTTCATCCTCTTCGTCTGGTCGACCCTGTTCCGCTTCGATCGCCTGGTCGACGAGGTCTCGGAACTGGTCGGCGCGGATATTCCGGCGGTCAAGAATCTTCTCCAAACCGACCGGGATCTCTATCAGGTGCTCACCGCCGAGCGGACGCTCATCTTCACCGACGCCTCTTCTCCTGAATTCGCCGCCGCGCTCGAGAGCCATGCAGAAAACATCCAGCAGGCCCGCGAGCGTTTCGATCGTGCCGCCGAGATCATCCTGACCGATCGACACCTGGATTCAGGCAACGCCCTGACGACCAGGATCGCGGACTACAAGGAGCGGCGCGAGACTTGGGAGGCCATGACCCAGCGGATCGTCGAGGAGCGGCGCTCTGACACCCGAATCGGACGCTCGACGGCGATCAATCTGACGCTCAAGGAGGGTGTAACCTCGTTCGAGGCGATGCGCTCCATCCTGGACGAACTCGAGGACATGGTGATCGGTCTCGCGGACGCCTCGTCGATGCGCGCCGAGAGTTCCGTGTCCGAGAGCCGAATGCAAACGATCGTGCTGGCGGTGATCGTGATCGGAATTCTGGCGGCGGTCGTCTTCGGCCTGCCGCCGCTCGTCATCAAGCCCCTGTCTCACGTTCTCGTGCGTATTCAGGACATCGCGGAGGGCGAGGGCGACCTCAGGGCGCGCCTGGATCAGAAGGGGCGCGACGAGATCGGCCAGATCGCTGGCGCGCTCAACAAGCTGCTCGAACGGCTGCAGCAACTGGTCTCGCAGTCCGCCGGATCGGCACGTCAGCTCGATCATGCCGTCGAGCGGCTGAAGACGGTCGCGGCCCAGAGCGACGAGGCCATGATGGAGCAGCTGTCGCAGATCCAGATGGTCGCGACCGCGATGCACCAGATGTCCGCCACCGTCAACGAGGTCGCGGCCAATACGAACCATGCCGCCGAGAGCGCCCGTACCGCCGACACGGGTGTACGCTCTGGAGCCAAGGTGGTGGGAGAGGCGTCGGTGGCCATCGGACAGCTCGCCGAGGTGGTATCCAAGGCGTCGGAAGCGATCGCGACGCTCGAATCCGAAACCAATCGGATCGGCGCCGTGCTCGAGGTCATCAAGGGTATCGCCGAGCAGACCAGTCTGCTGGCCCTCAACGCGGCGATCGAGGCGGCTCGGGCGGGCGAAAGCGGTCGAGGATTCGCCGTGGTGGCGTCCGAGGTCCGCAACCTGGCGTCTCGGACCCAGAAGTCCACCGGCGAGATCGAGGGCATGATCGCCTCGTTGCAGTCCAGCGCGCGCAACGTGGTCACGGTGATGGATTCGGGACGCGGAATGGTCGACTCGACCCTGGAGAAGGCCGCTCAGGCGAGCCGATCGCTCGATGAGATCACGCAGGCCGTCTCTCGGATCAACGACATGAATACCCAGATCGCCAGCGCCACCGAGGAGCAGTCGGCCGTGACCGACGAGGTCAGTGGCAATACGCTGAGAATCCAGAACCTTGCCGAACATGCCGTCTCGGCCAATCAGCAAACCGCAGAGGCGCGGGGAGAACTCGCCTCGCTCGCTCAGTCCCTGAACGCCGAACTGGCGCAATTCAAGGTCTGATCGTCCAGCACCTTCCAAGCCAGGGTTTCGCCGGGGTCTCGAATCGGCGAAACCGCTGCCGGCCCGACCGGAACCGCCGTGATTCGGCGACGCACTGTCTCCGTTCGATTCCATCTGCTCGTCATCTCGCACCCTCGCGGTCCCTTCTTGCGGCGTTGCTTGGCCGCGTTCGGGACCATCGGTTCGAATGCCCGGGAATCCGCCCAGTGAATTAGAGAGCTGTCTGTGGGATTATTCGTCCTTTTGAGGCAGCTGCGCGCGGTTGTCTCATGCCATGCATCGATAACGAAGCACTGGATATGGATCCTCGACACGCATCAAACGAATCGAGTCCGCCCGAGGTCGCGAAACCCGCACCCCAAGAGTGGACGATCGCCGACCTCATCGATTTCGAATACTTTCTCGACGCGGACGAGGGGGAGCTTCGCGATCGGCCTTCGTCCCGCAAGCGCTTCACCGAGCGCGACCGTGCCATCTATCTGGAGCAGATCGAAACACAGCTACCCTCGGCGGAGCCGCACACAGCCTCGCATCGGCGGGCGACCCTCTATCGCTGGCTGAAGGCGCGCAAGGCGGACGAGGATCCGGGAATGCGCTCGCTCCTGCCTGGGGCCGCCTTCGCGCAGGCGCAGCGGCTCGGCGGCATTCTGCTTGCGGTTCTCGGATTCCTCTGCGGCGTCGGAATCGCGTCCACGCTCCTGAGCTACGACGGCCATCGGCCGATCAGCGTCCCCTGGTATGTCTTCATCCTGGTCTTGGTCCAGTTCCTGATCGTCTCGGCCGCCGTCTGGGCCTGGGTGCGCCGCAGCCTCCGCGGCCGCCGCGCGGACGACCAGGAGTCTCTGCTGCTGAACCGCGTCATCCAGCCGTTGCTGAACAAAGGCGCCGCCTGGCTGCAGCACCAGCATCTGACCCACTCGCCGCAGGAGATCCGCGATCGGGCGCTTGCGACTCAGGGGCTCCTGAGGTCTCAGTACTCCATCTACGGATCGCTCGCCCAATGGCCGCTGCTCATCTCGGCCCAGATCTTCGGCGTGGCCTTCAACGTCGGCGCCGTTCTGACCACCATCGTTCTGGAATGGTTCACCGATCTGGCATTCGGCTGGGGCACCTCGCTCGCCGCCCATCCCCAGACCATCTACGACATCGTCCGTGTGATCGCCACCCCTTGGAGCTGGTTGTTCGGCGAGGGCGTCGGCTATCCGACGCTCGATCAGGTCGCCGGCTCGCGGGTCTATCTGGAGCAGTGGACCCTGATGCAGAGCATGCATCCGAATCCGGAGCATCTGCGCTCCTGGCGCTGGTTCCTGGTCCTCGCCGTCATCACCTATGGTCTGCTGCCGCGGCTCATTCTGCTCGGCATCTCGCTGATCGGTCAGCGCCTGGCCCTGATGCGTCTGACCTTCACGCACGGCCGCATCCAGGCGCTCTATGCCAGGATGCTGACCCCGCGCCTGGACACGGGGCTGGGCGGCTCGGGGCACGGACCCGAGATGCCCATTCCCGGCGAGATGGCCATCCGCCCCAATCGCTCCGCTCTGGTGGGGCCTCTGACCAAGCCGAAGCCCAGTGCCAGCCGACGGCCATGGCGCGATCCGCAGACCAGGACATCCGAAGCACCGGAAGCGGCCACCGAGACACCTTCAGCGGTACCCATCCCGCCCCCGATAGAGACGTCCGCACCCGAACAGGCCCCACCTGAGACGCCTGTCTCCAAACCGACACAGACCGAGCGATCCGTCGCTCCGAGCGAACCGGACGCCAACCCCCAACCCGCCACTCCCCTGGAATTCGAGCCGGCTCCCGCGGCTGATGAGCGGCGCGAGATCGCGGATGAGCCCTCGACCGCGTCTGAAGCCTCGACTCAGGAAACACACGAGCCCGCCGATGCCGGGATTCAAGGCGAGCCGGAAGACCAGATGGAGCGGGGGGGGCGAGGGCCGCTCGCGCCAGAAGCGGAAAAAGAGCCGATGGTCGAGCCGGAACCTGAGCCTGAGCCGGAACCTGAGCCGGAACCTGAGCCGGAACCTGAGCCCGAGCCTGAACCTGAGCCAGAGCCAGAACCTGAGCCAGAACCTGAGCCAGAACCTGAGCCAGAGCCAGAGCCAGAACCTGAGCCAGAGCCAGAGCCAGAGCCAGAGCCAGAACCTGAGCCAGAACCTGAGCCAGAACCTGAGCCAGAACCTGAGCCAGAACCTGAGCCAGAACCTGAGCCAGAACCTGAGCCAGA
>NZ_AONC01000012.1 GCF_000585215.1 Imhoffiella purpurea
CACGAAGCTGGCTACTCATGACTCCAAGACGCTCAATCAAGCACTTATCTCGCCGTACACGAAAAACGCGAGAAGATATGGGTAAAGCTATGGATGTAGTCCGATCAGCATGGTCATAGCAGCCAACGGGGATTCGCCTCCTCCTCGTCTCCCCGAATTGACGCCATCGTGCGACGCGACGTCCACGATGGCGTTTTCTTGTTGAGCGCTCCCAGACCTCACTGTATTCTCGTGCACTTTCGGTCCGGCACGGTCCGCGACGGATAGCGCTCCACGGCGTTGCGCACCCGACCGCAGCAACTGCTGCTCGACCCCCCAGCGCAGAGTCGACCCCGAGCCCACAATGACGCATACCGAGAGCACCTCTCCGCAAGGCTGGGCCCAGACCGGCAGGGAACTGCTGAATCCGAACGTCGTCACCATGCTGTTTCTCGGCTTCTCGGCCGGAATTCCGCTGCTGCTGATCTTCTCCTCGCTCTCGCTGTGGCTGCGCGAGGCGGGCGTCGAGCGCGACGCGGTCACCTTCTTCAGCTGGGCCGCGCTGGGCTATTCGTTCAAGTTCGTCTGGGCCCCATTGATCGACCGGCTCCCGGTCCCCTTCCTGACCCGCTGGCTGGGTCGGCGCCGCGCATGGATGCTGGTGGCCCAGGTGTCGATCGCCGCCGCCATCATCCTCATGGCAATCACGGATCCGTCCTCGGATCCGAATAGTCTGACCCACATGGCGCTGGCCGCCGTCATGCTCGGCTTCTCCGCCGCGACACAGGACATCGTCATCGACGCCTTCCGCATCGAGTCGGCCCCGCCTCGGCTCCAGGCGCTCATGTCCTCGACCTATATCGCAGGCTATCGCATCGGCATGGTGGTCTCGGGGGCCGGCGCGCTCTATCTGGCGGCCCTGTTCGGCTCGGAGGCGGGCGACTATAGCTACCTGGCCTGGCGCAACACCTATATCGCCATGTCGGCGACCATGCTGGTCGGACTGCTGACGACCCTATTGGTCAAGGAGCCGGTGACCAAGCGCTTGGCCGAGCATGCCTATACCCCCAGCGACCACCTGCGCCTACTCGGGGTCTTCCTGATAACGGCCGCCGCCTTCGCCACCAGCTTCTTCCTCAGCGGCGGCCCGTTCGACGCGCTCAAGGCCGCGCTCGGCGGCGGCTCCCTGATGCACTTCCTGATCGAGATCGTCCATTTCGCCCTGGCGGTCGGCATCGCGGCCTGCACCGTCTGGCTGTCGGTGCGGCTGGGCGCCATCAATCGCACCATGGCCCGCGAGACCTGGGTCGAGCCGGTGCAGGATTTCTTCGAGCGCTACGGACTCAAGACGGCGCTGCTACTGCTCGCCCTCATCGGGCTCTACCGGATCTCGGACATCGTGCTGGGGGTCATCTCCAACGTCTTCTACCAGGATCTGGGGTTCACCAAGCCGCAGATCGCGACCGCGGTCAAGACCTTCGGGGTCTTCGTCAGCATCGCTGGCGGAGTGCTCGGGGGATTGCTGGCGACCCGCCACGGCGTGATGCGCATCCTCATGCTGGGCGCCATCATCGTGGCGGCGACCAACCTGGTCTTCGTGGCACTCGCCCAAGTGGGAGCCAACCTGCCGCTACTCTACGCCGCTGTCAGCGCCGACAACCTGGCCGGCGGGCTCGCCAGCGCGGCCTTCGTCGCCTTTCTCTCGAGCCTGACCAACGTCTCCTTCACGGCCGTTCAGTACGCCATCTTCAGCTCGCTCATGACCTTGCTGCCGAAACTGCTCGGCGGCTACTCGGGCTCGATCGTCGACGGCATCGGCTATCCGGGCTTCTTCATCTTCACCAGCCTGCTCGGGGTACCCATCATCGGATTGGTGTGGCTGGCGGGCAAGCGGCTCGCCATCGCGGAGACCTCGAGCTCGAAATGAGCGGAGCCGAGAAGGCGACGGCGGACACGGACCGAAAGGCATTCTGATCCTGATGATGATTCGTCGCCATCCATTGCGTGCGACGAAGGCCAGCGCCTATACTCGGGCGCACACATCACAATAACAGGCCATTCGCCCGGGATACGGGCGCGATGGGTCGTCAATCATTCCTCCGGCCCATCGGATCCTGCCTCGCTCTCCGTCGAGAATCGTGCACCTATCGGAGCACAGGCTCCGGGGCATGCCGCAGCGGCTCGATGCCATCTCCACATCACCGCAATGGGAAGTCGGAGCACCGATAGGATCCGCTGTCGGATCACATCCGCTGGAGGTTCGGGATCCATGATCCTCGAACGCCGTGGACCTCGACGTCTTTGTCGTCGGGACTCTCGGGGCACTCTCGCCCCAATGGAGACGCCATTTGGAGCGCGTCTCCGCAATGATCGCAACTCACAGGTAATGAGCATGAAGCAATCGATCAAATACGCCGGACTCGCGGCACTCGTCGGTCTGGCCGGCGTCTCCTTCAACGCGAGCGCCTGGTGGGGCGGAAATCCCGGCTACGGCAATGGCAGCGGCCTGTGGGACAACATGGGGGACATGTTCGGTGACGGCACCGGCAACTTCAACATGAACATGAGCGGCGGCGGTACCGGGCGCGGCTACGGGCGCGGACAGGGACGCGGCTACGGCTATGGCTACGGCGCACCCTACGGTTACGGTTATGGCGCACCCTACGGTTATGGGGCCCCCTATGGCTACGGCATGCCTTACGGCGGCGGCTACGGAGCACCTTATGGCGGCTACGGCGCGCCCTATGGCGCTATGCCCCCGCAGATGCAGGCCCCAGCTCAGGCCGCCCCCGCGCAGTAATGGCTCCAGCCCTCGCATTCACGGGGGCTGAAACGGACAGGTGCGCCCGATCGCCGGGCGCACGTCGGATCGAAGAAACGAACGCACACCTCCGTGCATTCGACCCGCAAGCGGCATCCATTTCTACGCCGACATCCCGCAATCAGACCGCGCCCCAGGCCTCGCGCTTGGCGTCGGTCTTGGTCGCCAGAACCTCGTCGAGGGTCTTGACCGGAAAGTTGGGCTTGTAGCTCTTGCCCGCCTCGAAGAGGGTCACGACCTTGTCCTCGCCGGAGAGACCCTTGAGGTCGTGCTTATCGATGTAGTAGGACTCGGAGAGCTCGTTCCAGACCACTCCATCACGATACTGGATCAGCACGTAACGATTGCCCTCGACCTCGATCTGGCAGCTTTCGGCCAGGTTATCGATATAGAAAACCGGAACGCATTCCGGATCCAGATCGCCCTTGAAGCGCGAGATGAACTCGGGCAATTCGTCGACGCTCTCGAAACTGCCGGCGACCATCAGCAGCTTGTCGGCATTGGCGAGCAGAACGGCCTGCTTGATCAGGGCGCGCGGCGGGGTGCGCTTGCCGGCGGCGGCCTTCAGTTCGCCCTCGAGGACAACGAACTCGCCACGAAAGGCCTGCATGCCAGGGTTGGAGGTGGCTCCGAACAGGTTCTTCAGCCAGAAACGTTCTTGTTCTTGGTATGTATCGAGCAGCATCGCGGAAGATTCTCCAGGAAAAGATAAGCACATCATGACGAGCGCCATGCACTGGTACCCGGCCATATGTCCGATAGAGCACCCCGTGTCGTCGCATTTGCTACAAAGGCGCGAACCTTTGACGAGGTGTCTACGCCTCCGATCGTCGACAGAACCGGAATAAGTCATGGACTTGCGACGAAGGAGGCCTTCTCGCGCACTTGCGGCCGCGGAGTCGGCAGGTTTGAGCCACAGGCGCACAGCGCCCATAAGCAATTCGAGTGCCAGCAGCCGGAATCAACGTACCGTGCAAATTCAGGGGCCCGATGAACCCCATGCATCGAGGACCCAAGTTCGGACGATCGCGTTGGAGCGCACTCGGCGGCTCGACCGCCATGACAGGGCATCGAAAACATGGCACCCTGCCGAGGATACGATCAGCCGACCCCGACCCCATGTCCCATTCGAGAGCGTCCACCACCCCTCCTCCCCGCATCCAGGCACTCGTCGTGTCGATGCTGCCCATCACTGCACTGTCCCAGCCCATGGAGCCGCCAGGCGGCGCCGGCGACCTTCTTTCAGAGGCGCTGTTCCTCAAGCTGGGCTTTTCCTTCATGATCGGCCTGGCGGTCGGCTTCGCGCTCAAGGTCGCCTTCAAGATCGCGCTGCTGATGATCGGAGTGGTACTGATCGCGCTCTTCGCGCTCCAGTACCACGGATTCATCATCATCGACTGGGCCGGAATCGAGCCGCACTACGACAGCATCGCCCATGGGATCAGAACCACGGGGGCGGCCTTTCTGGATTTCGCCGCGCACAATCTGAGCAGCGCGGCCTCCTTCTTCGCCGGCCTGGCCATCGGCCTGAAATTCTGAAAGGGATCGCGTCCCGCCCGATTCAGTCAGGCGCCGACGGATCGAGACGCTCGCCCCAGGCCGCGAACAGAGCGCGCAGCACATCGAACGCCTGCGCCTGGATGCCGGCCGCGCCCGATTCGCGCGGACCGGCGCAGTTGAGCGTGCGGATCCGGTTGGTCAGCAGCCAGGCGAGGACCCCCTCCTCGTCCAGCGGGCGCTCCAGATCGCGGACGCACAGCGGCCGGCCGAGCCGACGCGCCAGATCGGCGGTCAATTTCGTCCCGCCGCCGAGCGCGCCGCGACAGAGGATCAGGGTCGCGTCCGAATCGCGCACGTTCCACTGGGTGCGCTCGGCGTAGTCGCGGCTCCGGCTCTCGGTCAGTGGATAGCGATCCGGAATGCAGCCATCCTCGGCCCGACGCCCGCTTGGGCACCAGCCCCCGACCGCCAGACCGAGCGCGAGCGCCGCATCCAAGGCGGCACGATCGACCCCCGTCTGGCCGCCCGACAGGATCCGGATCGGCTCGCCGTCCGAATGATGATGCATGGCGCCGATCAATTCCCGGTCGCGGCGCGCGAAATAGAGATCCTCCTCGGCCTTCTCCTTCAGCTTGAGCTTGTCGACGAAGCTGGTCATGACACCTCCCCCATGGAACTCGTTGATTTCATTTCGAGCAGCCCCGCCCGATCCATCGGAGCTGGCAGCCGAAGGCCGCTTCCCATCAACCGCGTCGCGCGATCAGGATGGCCCGGATCGGCGCCGGCAGTCCCTCGACGGTCAGACTGGGATCCTCGGGATCCAGGTAATCGGGAAGCGACTGGAATCGCATCCAGTCGGTCGAGCGCTGCTCCTCCCGGGTGGTCCGGCTGACGTCGACCGCCCGTACCTCGGTGAAACCGCAGCGGCCGAGCCAGACCTTCAAGGCATCGACGGTCGGAATGAACCAGACGTTGCGCATGCTGGCGTAGCGTCCGGGCGGCACCAGCACGGAATCACCCTCCCCTTCCAACACGAGCGTTTCGAGGACCAGTTCGCCGCCGGGTCGCAGCAGACGGCCCAGTTCGAGCAGATGGTCCATCGGCGAGCGGCGATGGTAGAAGACCCCCATCGAAAAGACGGTGTCGAATCCCGTGATGCCGGCGGGGAGATGCTCGATCCCCAATGGCAGCACCGACAGCCGATCGTCCCCGAGATAGCGGTTGATGGCCTGGAACTGGACGACGTAGAGCAGCGTGGGATCGATGCCCATCACCAGACCCGCGCCGGCCCCGAGCATGCGCCAGGCGTGATAGCCATTGCCGCAGCCGACATCCAGCACCAGCCGTCCGTCCAGCGGGCTCAGCGCGTCGGCCAGACGGTCCCACTTCCAGTCCGAGCGCCACTCGGTATCCAGATGCAGCCCCTGCAGACGATAGGGTCCCTTGCGCCAGGGATGAAGACGCATCAGCGTCTCGCGCAGACGCGCCTCGGTCTCCGCCGACAAGGGATCCGGCCCCTGCAGACCCACGCAGGAATCGGTCAGAACGACGGCCGCGCCCGGCAGATCGGGCAGCTCGGCCAAGGCCGTCTCCCAGGCGGGCAGATCGCCGTGCGCTCCGGGACCGAGCCGCTCCAGGACGGCCTCCTCGAGACCGGATCGCCAAGGGGCCAGAGCCGTCCGCTCCAGCTGTTCGAGAAAGGGATGGAAGGGCGTCAGATCCATGCGACCCAGGCCACGAAGTTGAGACTCTGGAACCAGCGGCCGACACCGGCGAAACCCGCCGCGCCCAGTCGTGCCTCGTGCGTCTCGACGCTGTCCGGCACCAGGACGCGCTCCAGGGCCGTCCGCTTGCCGCTGATGGCCATCTCGCTGTAGCCGTTGGCCCGTTTGAAGTCCTCGTGCAGCTGGATCATGAAGCGCCCGCCGCGATCCTCCGGGATCAGCACCTTCTCGGCCAGCATCAGCACCCCGCCCGGCACCAGCCCCTCGCGGATCCGGGTCAGCAGATCGAGCCGCGACTCGGGCGGAATGAACTGGAGGGTCAGATTCAGAACCACGAAGGAGGCGTTCTCGATCGCCACGTCCCGAACGTCGGCACAGAGCGGCTCGACCCGCTCGGCATGGGGCACGTCCGCGAGCCGAGCCTGCAGCCCCTCGATCATGGCCGGGGCGTTGTCGACCGCGATCAGGCGGACATCCGCCTCCACCTGACGCAGAATGGAGCGGGTCACGGCGCCGAGCGAACAGCCCAGGTCGTAGCAGTGGGTTCCCGGACGGGCCGCCCGGCGGGCGATGAGTCCGGACATCCCGACCAGCTCGGCATAGCCGGGCACCGAGCGCCGCACCATGTCGGGAAAGACCCGGGCGACGTCGGCGTCGAACTCGAAGGGGCGGACCGGCCCCGAGGGGCGGTCGAACAAATCATCGATAAGGGTGCTGTCATTCATCGAAGCTGCGCGAGAAACCATGCTATTCAGGGCGGTGCAAAGACCGACGGCCCTACCACCCAGCGACTCGAGCCGAGGGGAATATCGGCAAATATCCTACCCATAGATTAGGTTATAATGCACTGGCTGAGGGCCGTGCATTCCGTCCGGCAATGTCCGCGTGCGCTTGCCATCGCTTCCTCGAACGAATTCATCATGCACTCGAGAAACCGCATGCTAGCGGAAACGCCATCGTAACCATTATTCAGTTCACGGAGGAGACGCCCATGCAAGCGCACATCGTCGTCGACGATCAATTGATGAACGAGGCTCTGCGCGTGACCGGCCTGAATGGCACCGAGGAGGTCATCGAAGTGGCCTTGCGGGAGCTGATCGAGCACCGCCGCAAGGATCCGCTTGCCCTGGCCTTTGGACAAATGCCCTGGGATGGCGATCTCGATGCGATGAGAACGGACCGATGATGGTGGTCGATTCGTCCGTCTGGATCGACTATTTCAACGGCCAGCCGACGCCTCAAACGCGATATCTGCGCGACCGGGCCGAGCGCAGCCAGATCGTCGTCGGCGACCTGATCCTATGCGAGGTTCTGCAAGGTTTCCGGCGGGATCGGGATGTGCGGACCGCACGCGAATTGCTGCTCGGCTTCCAGTACCGCGAGCTGGTCGGCCAACAGGTCGCCCTGGAAGCGGCCGGCCATTATCGAACCCTGAGGACCAAAGGCGTGACGGCCCGAAAGACCATCGACATGTTGATTGCCACCTTCTGTCTGCGCAACAATTTCGCGTTGCTGCACGCGGATCGCGACTTCGATCCAATCGAAGCTCACTTGGGTTTGCAGGTTATCCGGACGTGAGAACGAGTCGATCGATCGTGGCCTGAATCCATATGGCCGCTGCATCTCGACCGCTCTCCGGAATCGCCAACCCGGATCGCCCCTGAGCGCCTTGCTTTTCATACTTCCGGGCACAGGCCTGCCACGCCTCTGCGCTCCGGCCCGCCGGAACCTGACGCCCATCACACAGACACGAGTTGCCGTACCTAATCCCAGCAACCGGTGCAAGAGATATCGTGCATTGCACCGGTCTAAAATGTGGGATATCCAGGACACGACCGCACCACCGAGGACCCGGGACACGACATGAGCCTAACCGATCACCAAGAAGCGACCGAGGCCGCGGGCCCGATCGACTCCACATCCGCCGCCCCCAGCCTTCCGGACGACATCGACCTGGACGACCCCATCCTCTATCTGAGCCGGGAACTGACCTGGCTGGCATTCAACCGGCGCGTGCTGCACGAGGCGGAAGATCCGCGCAACCGCCTGCTGGAGCGGGTCAAGTTCCTGGCGATCGTGAGCAGCAATCTCGACGAATTCTTCATGAAGCGCATCGGCGGGCTCAAGCAGCAGATCGCCGCCGGCGTCCACACGATCAGCCTCGACGGCCGCACCCCGAGCCAACAGCTCCAGGAGTGCCAGACCGCGGTCCGCGCCTTCCAGTCGGAGCAGCGGCGGATCCATGTCGAGCTGATGCGCGAACTCGACGAACACGATATCCGGGTCTCGCTCTACAAGGATCTGGACGAGGATGACCGCGAACGGCTGCGCGAGCATTTCCGCGCCAACATCTTTCCCATGCTGACGCCCCTGGCGATGGACCCGGCGCATCCCTTCCCCTTCATCTCCAACCTGACGCTGAACCTGCTCGTGACCCTCAAATATCCGGGGGGCAACGAGATCTACATGGCGCGCGTCAAGGTGCCGGTTAACAAGGACGTCTCCAAGCGACTCATCCCGGTCGACGGCACCCACACCTACGTCACCCTGGAAGACCTGATCGTCAACAACCTCGACATGCTCTTCCCGGGCATGGAATTCGTCTCCTGCGCCCTCTTCCGCATCACCCGCAACGCCATCGTGGAGCCGGACGTGGAGGCGGCCAACGACCTGCTCGAGATGATCGAGAGCGAGCTGCGCGAGCGCCATTTCGCCCCCATCGTGCGACTGGAGGTGCAGCCCGGCATGGAGCCGACGCATCGGGGCATGCTGGCCGCCGAGCTGGGACTGAACGAGGAGGAGGACGTCATCGAGGTCGAGGGCATGATGGCCCTGCGCGACCTCTTCGAGATCGCCGCCATCGACCTGCCCGAACTGCACGACAAGCCGCACCGTCCGGTCGACCATCCGCTGCTCGCCAACGACCGCCGCAACATCTTCCACATCATCCGCGAGAACGGGCCCATCCTGCTGCAGCATCCCTACCAGCCTTTCAGCACCTCGGTCGAACGCTTCCTGCGCACCGCCGCCGACGACCCCAAGGTCCTGGCGATCAAGATGACGCTCTACCGCACCTCGGCCGGCGCCATCCTCGACTCCCTGATCAAGGCCGCGCGCAACGGCAAGCAGGTCGCGGTGCTGGTCGAGCTCAAGGCGCGCTTCGACGAGGCCGCCAACATCCAGTGGGCGCGGCGCCTGGAGGCCGAGGGCATCCACGTCAACTATGGCGTCATGGGGCTCAAGACGCACAGCAAGCTGATCTTCGTGGTCCGCCGCGACTACTCCCAGCTGCGCCGCTACTACCACATCGGCACCGGCAACTATCATCCCGGAACCGCCAAGCTCTATACCGACCTCGGCATGCTCGGCTGCGACGAGGAGATGGGTCAGGACCTCACCGAGCTCTTCAACTATCTGACCGGCTACTCCCCGCCGCCGAGCTACCGCAAAATCCTGGCCGCCCCCTACAACCTCAAGCGCGCCATCGTCGACAAGATCAACCGCGAGATCGAGCACCACAAGCGCGACGGCAACGGCCTGATTCAGATGAAGATGAACGCGCTGGAGGATCCCGAGATCACCCGCGCGCTCTACAAGGCGAGCCGCGCCGGGGTCCAGGTCGACCTCATCATCCGCGACACCTGCCGTTTCCGCCCGGGCCTGCCCGGCATCAGCGAGAAGGCGCGCGTGGTCAGCATCGTCGGACGCTTCCTGGAGCACGCGCGCATCATGTATTTCCGCAACGGCGGCGAGGAGGAGTACTACATCGGCTCGGCCGACATGATGCGACGCAACCTGGACAGCCGGGTCGAGGTGCACGCGCCGGTCGAGAATCCGGAACTGCGCCAGGAGCTGCGGCTCATCCTCGACGTCCAGTTCGCCGACACCCGATCGGCCTGGGACATGGACGCCAACGGCGACTACACCCAGCGCACCCCGGAGGACGAGAGCAAGCGAGGGGCGCAGGAGACGCTGATCGGGGTGGCCGAGAAGCGTCTCGCCGCGGCGGCCAAGCACAAGGAGAAGAAGATCCGATCCCGTCTGCTCAGCCACTTCCAATGGCGTCTGCGCGACAAGAATCTGGGTTCCTGACGCCAGAGAGCCGGATCGCCGAGAGCGCGAAGGATCGCGATGCCCATGGCCATCGGTGGACCATGATCGGCTGTCACGCCCAGGTTTTTCCGTTCATAACCTTATGAGATACTAAGGGGCGAATAGAGCGGCCTGATCGATTCAGCGAGGATCGTTGGGCGTGACGATGGCCGAGCCCGTCGGTCTGGTGCGGTCCAGCAGGACTTCAAGCGTCCTCCTCGAGTCGTCCACAGGGTCTATCCGACCCAGATCCCGAGGATATCCCGAGTTGCTTGCCATTCTGTCGATCTTTTCAGGCGCCGGACTGGGTGCATTGCTGCGCTGGTATCTGGGCACGCGCCTCAACCCCGTCTTTCCGACACTGCCGGTCGGCACCCTGGCGGCCAACCTTCTGGGCGGCTTTCTGATCGGTGCCGCCATCGCCTGGTTCGGGCGCCACCCCGGTCTTCCGCCCGAGCTGCGTCTGATGATCGTCACCGGGTTCCTGGGCGGACTCACCACTTTTTCGACCTTCTCGGCCGAGGTTGTCAACCTGCTGATGCGGGGCGAATATGCGTGGGGATTCGGCGCCATCGCCGCCCATCTGACCGGATCGCTGGCCATGACCGCGATGGGCGTGGGTCTGGCTCATATCCTGATGCGAACCTGACCGCCGCCTGTCGTCATGATCGAGAGGGCTACAACCATGCCGGGCTGTTTTCTCAAGTTCTACGTGGCCGAGAACCGCCGTCACCAGCACAGGCTGGCCTACGAATGGCTGCTGGAGGAGGCGCAGAAGCTCGGCCTGCACGGAGGATCCGCCTTCCGCGCGCTGGCCGGATTCGGCCGCCACGGACGCCTGCACGAGGAGCATTTCTTCGAGCTGGCCGGCGACCTGCCGGTCGAAGTTGGCTTCGTGCTCAGCGAGGAGGAAGCCGACCGCTTCGTCGCCCACGTGGGCCAGTCGGGGCTGAACCTCTTCTATCTGCGGGTACCGGTCGAGTACGGCTTCACGAACCCGGACCGTGCTTGATCGTTCAACGCAAAGGCGCAAAGAAGACCGAGGACGAGAAGGGCTTCGGTGCCACTCCAAACGGGCGCTCGCGCTCTAGAGACAGGTGCCGAGCCAAAATCGATTTCCTTTGCGCGCTTCGCGCTGTTGCGGTTCGAAACTGCAACGAACCCCTTTTCACCACACCAGGGAGACATCCCCATGCCTAGCGTCCCGAGCAAGTCGCTCGAGATCTTCCCCAATCCGCAACCGGAACGCGACTACACTATCCGCATCCGGGTACCCGAGTTCACCTGTCTGTGCCCCAAGACCGGACAGCCGGACTTCGCCGAGCTGACCCTGGAATATGTCCCCGACCGGCAGTGCGTCGAACTCAAGTCGCTCAAGACCTATGTCTGGTCCTACCGCGACGAGGGCGCCTTCCACGAGGCGGTGACCAACCGCATCCTGGACGATCTGGTCGAGGCCACCCGGCCGCGCTTCATGCGCCTGACGGCCGACTTCAACGTGCGCGGCGGCATCTATACCACGGTGGTCGCCGAGCACCGTGCCGCCGACTGGCAGCCGCCGGCACCCGTCTCGCTACCCTGATCGGCTCGCGATC
Organism: Imhoffiella purpurea; assembly: GCF_000585215.1. Taxonomy (GTDB): domain Bacteria; phylum Pseudomonadota; class Gammaproteobacteria; order Chromatiales; family Chromatiaceae; genus Imhoffiella; species Imhoffiella purpurea. Next base: position 11,712 of record NZ_AONC01000012.1, read on the forward strand.
GCCCGCGTCCGAGGCGGATTCGGAGCAAACACCGAATCCGGATATCGGCGGCGATCGCCGGAAGCGCCTCAGGCATCTCCAGCCGAATCCGGCGAACGCGGGCAATCCTCGCGCCCGGCACCGAAGCGGCGCTCCGACGGATAGGGGAAGACGTCCTCCAGATGCCCGGCGCGGATGTTCTCCTGGCGCTCGCGCCACCAGGCCGGATCCAGCAATTCGCCGTGCAGCTCGCGGAAGACCTTGCGGATGCGCGGGTCGGTGAGCAGGAAGGTCTCGAACTCCTCCGGGAAAACGTCGTTCGGCCCGGCGGTGTACCAGGGCTCCTCGCTCATCTCCATCTCGGGATAGGGCGCCTCCGGGATGTCGCGGAAGTTGCACTCGGTCAGATAGCAGAGTTCGTCGTAGTCGTAGAAGACCACCCGCCCCCTTCGCGTCACCCCGAAGTTCTTGAACAGGAAGTCCCCCGGAAAAATGTTGGCGGCGGCGAGCTGGCGGATGGCGTCGCCGTACTCGCGGATGGCGTGGCGGATATCCTCCTCGTCGGCGCTGTGCAGATAGAGATTGAGCGGCGACATGCGCCGCTCGATGTAGAGATGCTTGATGATGAGCTGATCCCCGACCAGCTCGATGCTGTCGGCACATTCGCTCTCCAGGAGCTCGCGCAGGGCGGGCGAGAATCGCTCCAGCGGAAAGGCGACGTGCGAGTACTCCCAGGAGTCGGCCATGCGCCCGACGCGGTCGTGCATCTTCACCAGCTGATACTTCTCCTTCACGCCCTCGGGGGTCATGTCCTTGGGCGGCGGGAAGCGGTCCTTGATCACCTTGAAGACGAACGGAAAGGACGGCAGCGTGAAGACGCACATCACCATGCCGCGGATACCGGGTGCGACCACGAAATCGTCGGACGAATAGCGCAGATGCTTGAGGAAGTCGCGATAGAACTCGGCCTTGCCGAACTTCTGCAGACCGATGGCGGTATAGAGTTCGGCCTTGCCCTTGCGCGGCATCAGCGGACGCAGGAAATCGACGACGGCCGCGGGGACCTCGGTGTCGACCATGAAATAGGCGCGCGAGAAACTGAAGACGTCCGAGATCTCGTCCGAGCCGCTGAGCAGACTGTCGACATAGAGCCCATTCTCCTCGTCGTTGAGGACGGGGATGACGAAGGGGATCTGGTCGGCCCCGTTGATCGCCTTGCCGATGATGTAGGCGCCTTTGTTGCGATAGAAGGGCGAGCAGAGCACGGCGAGCTGAAAATTCTGCTGAATGGCACGATTGGCCGGAAAACGCGCGCGGATGGCGAGCAGCAGACAGCGGATGTCGCGTCTGAGATCGCGGAAGGGCCGCTCGAAACCCATGTCGCGCAGGATGCGCCGGACCACCTGGGGGAAGCCGTCCCGGGCCGGATAGTAGGGCCGGAAGATGGGCACCTGGGCCTCCAGATGCTCGGTCGAGATCAGAGGCCAGACGAAGATGTAGCTGTTGTTGTAGTAGTGCCGGTCGAACAGACGGCAGAAGACCGAGTTGTAGAAGGTCTCGGCCAGCTCGGGCTGATTGAGCTGGGGCAGCAGGCGCAGATACTCGACCTTGATGCGCCGCCACAGAATGTCGCCCGGATCGCGCAGATGGAACTCGCGTTTCAACAGGGCGACCGTCTCGCCGACCCGCCGGTCGTAGAAGCCGATCCGCTCGCGCGCGGCGACCTGGGCCGCTGGCCAGTCGGCGCTCTCGAAACGCGCCTGGGCACCGCCCGTGACCTCGCGGAACAGCCGATAGTGTCGCTCGAACCCCTCGAGAATCGCCTCGGCGATGAGCTTGGCTTCGGTCCAGGCCATGGGGATATCAGTCGAGCAACGGTCGATCCGAGACGAGGACGCCGTCCTCATCGCAATAGACATGATCGCCCGGATCGAATCGCACCCCGGCGAAGGTCACCGGAAGGTCCCGCTGCCCCTCACCACGACGCTGACTCTTGCGCGGAATGGCGGCGAGCGCCTTGACGCCGAGCGGCATGCGGGCGATCTCGTCGCTGTCGCGCACGCAGCCGAACATGAGAACCCCGGCCCAGCCCTGCTCCACGGCGCTGGCGGCAATCAAATCGCCCAGCATGGCGCAGCGCAGGGATCCGCCGGCATCCACGACCAGGACCCGGCCCGCGCCGGGCTCGGCCAGGGTCGACTTGACGAAGGAGTTGTCCTCGAAACATTTGACCGTGACGATCGGGCCGCAGAAGCGGACCCGGCCGCCGAAGTCGCGGAAGATAGGCTCGCAGACACGGAGCGAGTCGCCGTGGCTGTCGTAGAGATCGGCCGTCTTGAAATCCATCGCACCCTCTCTGTCACTGATTCCGTTTCCGGGTCCGGTAGGGCGCAACAGGCCGCCTTCCATTGACGGCGGCATCACTCGGCCGCCGGTAACGCGCTTCATGATCTGCGCCGCCCGAACGTTCGAGGCGACCGTATTGCGCCGGATGCTCGCGGTGAGCTCAAACAAGACCTCACCGCCTTTCCCATACGGCGCAATACGCTGTCGCTATTGCGCCCTACATTGGTCAGAGTCCGTTCCCGTCAGGCATCAGAACTGCTCCTCCTCGGTCGAGCCGGTCAGCGCGGTCACCGAGGAGGCGCCGCCCTGGATCACGGTGGTGACGTCGTCGAAGTAGCCGGCGCCCACCTCCTGCTGGTGCGAGACGAAGGTGTAGCCCTTGTCGCGCGCGGCGAACTCCGGCTGCTGGACCTTCTCGACATAGTGGCGCATGCCCTCGCCGCGGGCGTAGTCGTAGGCGAGGTCGAACATGTTGAACCACATGTTATGGATGCCGGCCAGGGTGATGAACTGGTACTTGTAGCCCATGTCGGCCAGCTCGTCCTGGAAACGGGCGATGGTCGCGTCGTCCAGGTTCTTCTTCCAGTTGAAGGAGGGCGAGCAGTTGTAGGCCAGCAGCTTGTTGGGGTTCTTCTCGAGCACCGCCTGGGCGAACTCGCGGGCGAACCCGAGATCCGGGGTGCCGGTCTCGCACCAGACCAGGTCGGCATAGGGCGCGTAGGCCAGTCCGCGGCTGATCGCCTGCTCCAGGCCGTTCTTGACCCGATAGAAGCCCTCGTCGGATCGGGCGCCGGTCACGAACGGACGATCGTTGTCGTCGACGTCGCTGGTCAGCAGGGTCGCCGCCTCGGCGTCGGTGCGGGCCAGCAGCAGGGTCGGCACGCCCATGACGTCGGACGCCAGACGCGCGGAGATCAGCTTCTGCACCGCCTCGCGGGTCGGCACCAGCACCTTGCCGCCCATGTGCCCGCACTTCTTGACCGCGGCCAGCTGGTCCTCGAAGTGAACGCCCGCCGCGCCGGCGGCGATCATGTTCTTCATCAGCTCGAAGGCGTTGAGCACGCCGCCGAAACCGGCCTCGGCGTCCGCCACGATCGGCAGGAAATAGTCGACGAAGCCTTCGTCGCCGGGCTCGATGCCCTTGGCCCACTGGATCTCGTCGGCACGCTTGAAGCTGTTGTTGATGCGGCGCACCATGGTGGGCACCGAGTCGTAGGCGTAGAGCGACTGGTCCGGATACATGGTCTCCGAGGTGTTACCATCGGCGGCGACCTGCCAGCCCGACAGATAGATGGCCTCGATGCCGGCCTTGGCCTGCTGCATCGCCTGGCCCCCGGTGATGGCACCCATGCAGTTCACGTAGCCCTTCTTGGCCTCGCCGCGAACCAGCTTCCAGAGCTTTTCGGCACCATGCCTGGCATAGGTGTGCTCCGGCTGGATGGATCCGCGCAGACGTACCACGTCCGCGGCCGAATAGCCGCGGGACACATCGGTCCAACGAGGATTTTCTGCCCAGTCCTGCTCGAGAGCCTTGATCTGATCTTGGCGGGTCATTGGAATGCTCCTTGGATGCTTGTTGTCGGACCGCTCGATGCCCGTTCTTCCAGATCTCCTAATGGATGGAGTCTCAGTGGTTTATCCGGAAGCAAAGCGGCTTATGCTTGACCGTCTAAGTAGGTCTTGATCTAAAAACCTACCGGGACGGTTAGCATTTGGAAAGCCAATTATCCTAATTTTTTTTATTGCTATTGATAATTTTCAATGAAGGCTTACAACCCAAATGGTCTTTCGGATCGTCGGCGCGGAATACGCTCATGGACCCAGCGCTCGAGGGAGTCTGCATGAACGCCAACCCTGAAACCTTGAGACAGGAGCTCATGGGCCACGGGCTGTCCAGATCCGAGCTCGACCCGAACCCCTTCCTCCAGTTCCAGGGCTGGTACGAGCTGGCCATCGGCACCGACCTGCCCGAGCCGAACGCACTGACCCTCTGCACGGTCGACGCCAGCGGCCAGCCCTCGGCGCGCACCGTCCTGCTCAAGCTCTACGACGAGCGCGGATTCGTCTTCTTCACCAACTACGAGAGCCGCAAGTCGCAGGAGATCCAGGGAAATCCCAAGGTCGCCATGCTCTTCCCCTGGGTCGCCCTGGCCCGCCAGGTCCAGATCAGCGGCCGCGCGGAGCGCATCTCGACCGCCGAATCGCTGGCCTATTTCTCCACCCGGGCACGGGGCAGCCAGATCGGCGCCTGGTCCTCGCCGCAGAGCCGGGTGATCGGTTCGCGCTCGCTGCTGGAGGCCAAGGTGGCCGAGATGGCCCGCAAGTTCGCCAAGGGCGAGATCCCGCTACCGGATTTCTGGGGCGGCTATCGGGTGGTTCCGGAGTCGATCGAATTCTGGCAGGGACGCGACAGCCGTCTGCACGACCGTTTCGTCTATCGCAGGAACGCGGATGGAGGTTGGCGCATCGACCGACTGGCGCCCTGAGCCGACCGATCTCCGCTCATCGAACCAGCCAAGCCGCAGACATATCGGCCCGGGCCGATGAGCGCCATCATCCACCGCCCATCATGCCGAGAGAATCTTCCGCCTCATCGCCATCCTGGTCCTCCAAGACCTGAAGCGCGCGTGGATTGCGGATCTCCCAGCGCTGCCCCGTCGGGAACAGATCGCCCCGCAACGAGATGGCAGACTTGCCCTGGAAGGCATGGATGACCTGTGAATAGAGCGTTTCCTCGAAACGCACCCGGACCCTGCGTGGCTTCTCCTCGATCAGCACACGCAGGGTCGCATTGCCGTCGAACTGGTCGACAGGACGGTCGAGCGCGACCACGAACCCGGTCACCCGGGTATCCATCATCGGCTCGGAGCGACGAAAGATCGCCGCCGCTTCACGCAGCACCTCGCCCACCTCGGGCGTGAAATGGAAGGTCTGACGGGGTCGTCCGGAGGGCCGGGTACGCGCCCAGGTCAGACCGATATCCACACCGCGCGCCGTTTCGGCCAGGCGCGCGATCGCGTCGCACAGATTCGCGCTCACACCCTGAGATACGGCTGCATCGAAGGGGCCGAATGCGTTGTCGGCGAGCGCGCGATCCGCCGCGCGCTTGACGGCTCCCAGGGCCTCGGCCAAGCGCAGCGTCACCGTGCGCGCGAAGGGCTCCTCTCCGAGATCCAGCTGTTGCTGAGGTCCGAGACGCGGCTGCACGGGCGAATAGACGGTCAAAACATAGCTCCCACGCTCGCTCGGCCCCAGCCGGACCGTCTTGAGGTAGTCGGTAGCCTCGGTGACCTTGCGAAGATGGTAATTGCGTCGCGGATCGACAACCGAGCAGGCCGCCGACAACATCAGGTTTTCGGCCTCGCGGTAGAGCACCACGCCTTCCTCGATGGCGATCGCCCCGCTTGCATCGGCGCCAGGCGCACGCAGTCTCACCACGTCGAGACCCGACATGGTGAGGTCGCGATAGACGTCCAATGCCGAGCGTTCCTCCCGCTCGGCGAGGATCTGAATGGCCTCACCTATACGCGAGGCATAATCGCCCAGGTCATCTCGGGCAGGAACCAGAATCTCCACGCCATCCGTCATGGCCGGATCGGGCACGTAGACCAGCGCCTTGTCGCCGATGCGCCCGGCCAGGTGCCAACCTTGAGCATCCAGATAGGATTTGAGGTCACCCCATGGGAGTTGCCGCAAGGCGGATTGATCCGTCAGTTCGAGTTTCATAGACAGCCCTTCGCGTCGATCCAGCTCATCATCGTCCGCAACATCTCGGGCGTGAATCGCTGTGCACGGGGAATATGGACGGTGACACGGGCCGAATTCTCCCGCTCGGATGCCCCGGCGAGTGAATGCCAATATCCGCAGTGACGAAGGATCAGCGCATCCTCGCCATGCGTCAGCCAGTCCTCCTCGCGCTGCGGAAGCACGACCAGGATCAGCAGGCGAGGAACGATCACATCCATGCGCAAATCGTCATAGTTCTTGAGCGACAGCGGAAAGGTCACGACCTCGTCTCCGACCACGTCGCGCGCCGTGGCCTTGGCCTGGAACTCGAGTCGGGGGCGACGTCCGCGATGAGCGATCAGCATCCCATCGACACTGTCGATGTCGACCTTCGGCTCGACCACATCGAAGCCGGCACAGGCCGCAACCGCATTGATGTAAGCCAGTGAGAATCGAGCCTTGCGGTCGTTCGCGTGCATCAGTGGATCTGCTCCTCAGCGAGCCAAGGGCAAAGTCTCAGCTTAGAGATCCCCGCTCGATCCGGTGCCGCCCGGCGTGCTTGGCCGCGTAGAGCGCCTGGTCGGCGGCCTCGATGATCTGGCGTGGGGTCGCATGGGCGTCCGGGACCGAGGTCACCACGCCCATGCTGAGGGTGACCCAGTCCGCGGCGCGGCTGGCCGAGTGCGGGATGGCCAGATCGTCCACGCAGCGATTCAGCTCCTCGGCGATATGCCAGACCTGCTCCTCGTCCGTATAGGGCAGCAGAACCATGAACTCCTCGCCGCCGTAACGGGCGATGAAGTCGCCGGAGCGCTGCAACCGCTTGGACAGGGTCGAGGCGAGACGGCGCAGACAGTCGTCGCCGGCACCGTGGCCGTAGGTGTCGTTGTATTCCTTGAAATGGTCCACGTCGAGATAGATGAGCGAGAGCGGCCGGCCCGAGCGCTGGGCGCGGTTCAACTCGCCCTCCAGAACCTGATCGAAGCGGCGCCGGTTGCTGACCTCGGTCAGGGCATCGACGAAGGCGTAGGACTCCAGCAGCTCGTATTTGTGCTTGAGCTCCAGATGCAGCTTGACCCTGGCCTTGACCATCGGCGGATGGAATGGCTTGGTGATGTAGTCGACCGCGCCGGCGGCGAAGCCCCGGGTCGAGTCCATCACCTCGGAGACCGCGGTGACGAAGACCACCGGGATGGACTTGGTGGCCTCGTTGCGCTTGAGCGCGGCGCACAGCTCGTAGCCGTCCATCTCGGGCATGAGGATGTCGAGCAAGATGACGTCGGGCGGACTCTCGGCCTGGGCGAGCTTGAGCGCACGCTCCGGCTTGGTGGCGGCACTGACGCGGAACTCGTCGCGAAAGACATCCATCAGGACATCGATGTTCTCCTTGGTGTCGTCCACGATGAGAATCTTGGGTCGGTCGTCCCGCTCATTGGTCACGGACCATCTCCTCGGCAAGCGTTGTGAGTATCTCGATGGCGGCATCCATGTCGAAATCCTCGATCCGATCCGCGACCGATGCGATGGGCTCCGAGCCGAAGCGGTGTTCCAATGCGGGACGCAGCCCGTCCAGACGCTCTCGGGCCCGGGCCAGATCCTCGTCGAGCAGGACGATCAGCTCCTTCAGCGCCTCCTCGCTCAAGCCGATGGCGGCGTCCTCCTCGGGAACCGCCCGGGCCTGCTCGGCGGGCAGATCGGCCAGTCCGTCCAGCACCTCGGCCATGGCGAGATCGAGCGAGCGCCAGGCATCCGAATCGGTGTCGCGGCCGCCTTCTGCGATACCCTGCTCCACCACCCGAGCGGCCTCGTAGAGTACGCCGGCACCGATGTTTCCCGCGACACCCTTGAGCGAATGCACCCTCCTGCGGGCTTCCTCGATGCGTCCGACGGACAGGTCCTGGCGCGTCAGGATCAGGGCATCGCCCCAGGCCGGACGAAAACCCCGCAGGAGCTTCAGGTAGAGCGTCGGGTTGCGGTTGGCGTGCATCAACCCCTCTTCGAGATCGATTCCGGACGGACGGAACCCGGCCAGCATCGCCTCGGACGAATCGCCCTGCTCGGCCTGCCCGATCCGAGCCGGCCCGTCCTGGTGCGGCCGATCGCCCGGCTCCACCCAGCGCGCCAAGGCGGCGAACAGACGCTCCGGATCGATCGGCTTGGACACATAGTCGTTCATGCCCGCCTGCAGACAGCGCTCGAGATCGCCCTTGAGGGCATGGGCGGTCATGGCGATGATCGGCAGATCGGCCTTGTCCGGATCGGAACGAATGCGCCTGGTCGCCTCCAGCCCGTCCATCAGCGGCATCTGCAGATCCATGAGTACCGCATCGTGACGCCCGGGATCCGCCTGGGAAACGGCCTGGACACCGTTCTCGGCCGTCTCCACCTCGAATCCGACCGAGCTCAGCCATTCGATCGCCACCAGGCGGTTCATCTCGATGTCCTCGACCAGCAGGACCCGGCGACCGCTGAAATCCGGCGTCGACCCGTCACTCGGCTCGACCTGGCGCATCAGCCCGCCGGCGATCGCCGCATCCGGGTGTCCGAACAGGGCCATGATGGTATCGAAGAGGAACGACTGGTTGACCGGCTTGTTGAGGAAGGCGTCCAGAATCGAGCGCTCGCCCGGCTGCATCAGATCCTCGCGGGCATAGGCCGAGACCATGCAGACGACCGGAGTCTTCTCGAGCCGGAGATCGCCGCGGATGTGGCGCGCGGTCTCCAGACCGTTCATCCCGGGCATCTTCCAGTCCATGAGGACCAGATCGAAGGCGCGGCCCGGCTCGGACATGAGCTCCAGCGCCTCCCGCCCCGAGGCCGCGGGGACGGCCGACATCTGGAAGGATTCGATCTGTCGCACCAGGATCTCGCGCGAGGTGGCGTTGTCGTCCACCACCAGGACCTGGAGCCCGCGCAGATCGACCGGTGTCGAGGGAAGGCGTTCCTCGCGCTCGGGCTGACGCTCGAAGGCGAGCGTCGCGATGAAGGTGCTGCCCCGTCCCAGCTGACTCTCGGCCACCAGGTCGCCGCCCATGAGCCGCGCCAGATCGCGCGCGATCGCCAGCCCCAGACCGGTACCGCCGTGACGCCGGGTGATGGACTGATCGGCCTGGGCGAAGGACTCGAAGACGGTCTGCAGCCGATCCTCGGGGATGCCCGCCCCGGTATCGCGAACCTGGAAGCGCAGCATCACGGAATCCGGATCGGGTGCGTCCGGCGGCGGATCGAGCCGCTCGACCGAGACCATCACCTCGCCCTTCTCGGTGAACTTGATGGCATTGGAGGTCAGGTTGATGAGGATCTGACCGAGCCGGGTCGGATCGCCGATCAGGGCGCGCGGAACCCCGGCATCCGCCGAGACGATCAGCTCGATCTCCTTTTCGTGGGCGCCGTAGGCGAACATCTCGCTCAGATTCGCCAGTACCTCGTCGAGCGAGAAGGGGGTGCGTTCCAGTTCCAGCCGTCCAGCCTCGATCTTGGAAAAATCGAGGATGTCGTTGATCAGGGCCAGCAGCGATTTGGCGGCGATGCGCGCCTTGCTCAGATAGTCGCGCTGACGCGGATCCAGCTCGCTGCGCAGCACCAGGTCGGTCAGCCCCATGACGGCATTGAGCGGGGTACGGATCTCGTGGCTCATGTTGGCCAGGAAGCCGCTCTTGGCCTCGCTGGAGAGCCGCGCCGCCTCGCGCTCCAGTTCGGCCTGCTGGCGCGCGCGGCGATCGGTGAGATCGGACACCATGCCTTCGAGCAGCGAGGATCCGTCGGCCTGCTCGACCAGCCGCATCGAGATCCCGGCCCAGAAGGTGGACCCGTCGAGACGCCTCAGCTCGGCCTCGAATCCGCTCAAGGCCCCCCGCTCGCGGACCAGGCTCAGCAGCCGCGAACGCTCGGCGGGGTCGACATAGACCAGATTCCCCAGATCCCGCATCTCGGACAGATCGCGCGCCAGATCCGAATCCCCCAGCATCCGCCGCAGCGCCGGGTTGGCGGTGATGAAGTCACCGCTCGGGGTGGTCTGGAAGATGCCCTCGGCGGCATGCTCGAAGATGCCGCGATAGCGCTGCGCGATCTCCTCGATACGCACTCGGCTCGCCATCAGGCGCTCGGCCATGCGATCGAATGCACGCGCCAGAACGCCGATCTCGTCCCCACGGGTACTCTTGAGACGCACGCTCATGTCGCCGTCGGCGATCCGCGTGGCGCCATCGGTCAGGCTGGCGATGGGGCGCGCCAGTGCCCGCCCCATCCACCAACCGCTCAGGACGATCAGGGGCAGGGTGAAGGCGAAGGCGCCGAGCGCGAGCCAGATCACGCGCCGCTCGTAGGCACGGACGGTCTCGGCCGAGATGTCGGCGCCCAGCACGCCGGCCCGGGTGCCGTCGGAGGCCAGAATCGGCGCATAGCCCGACAGCCAGGTTCCCCAGCGGTCCGTATATAGATCCGTCTCGACCAGCGCGGAATCGAGCGTCGCGAAACGGCGAGTCAGCAGCTCGCTGGCGCCGCGATAGAGACCGCCGGCCGGCACCCGACGCTGCGGATCATCCTCGGCGTCGACGAGGAAGCGAATGCCGCCCTGCGAATCGGCTCGCATGCTGTAGAAATCGTCCAGATCCGGCACCTTGGACAGAAGCGATTGGAAGACCGCCTGCATGCGCCGATAGGCATCGCCATCGTATCGGGTATCGAAGGGGATGCTGAGGTGCAGATCTCCATCCAGATTGGCGGCGGCCACCGCGACGATGTCGGACAGACGCTGTCGAAGGGATGACATCGCATAATCGCTCTCCACCCGATAGACAGCGGTCGAGATGACGGCGGCGACCGCCACGGCGATCGCGAAGAAGGCCAGCGAGAATTTCCCCTGAAGACCTAGGCGGCGCAATCCTTCAGCGGGATGTGACATGGATCTCAAGTTACGGACGGATCAACCTAATGTCATTGAATATAACCAATCCCAAACGTACTGTCCCGTTATCCGTTCAGGATCCAAACAGAGACATCGCCGGAGAGGAGTCGAGCGGTCGAAGACAACTTCCAGATTTCAGGACGAGCCCGCTTCCGACGCCATCCCAGCCATGAATCGCCCCGATCACTCTGAGCTCGCCTTGCTCGGCGTTGCGGATCTCGTCTCGACGCAGGTACATGCCTCGTTCGCCCAAGATCTGGCCGAGCGGACCGCCCGCCTACTGGGGCTGGATCAGGTCCAGGTCGGCTGTCTCGATCCCTCGGGCGAGCGCATCGAGGTCCGGGCCGCCTGGCACGCTGGCCGGCAGCTCGGCACCTGGAGCTACGCACTCCGCGACACGGCCGCCTCCGCGGTCCTGCGCGAAGGCGGCCAGGGTATCGCAAGCGGGGCCCGCGATGCACATCCATTGGACCCCGATCTCCAGCATCTGGAGGCCGAGGGCTTTATCGGCGCCCCAATCCCAGGTCTCTACGGAAGGCCCTCCGGGTTGATCTCGGGGTGCTCGTCCCAGCCCCTTGCCAGACCGGATCCGCTGCTGGCCGCGCTGCGCATCCTCGCCGTGCACGCGGCAGGCGTCTTCGCCGCCTCGGCCAACCACGACCGACTGCGCCGCGAACGCCGCGCACTCCAGCGTATGCTCGACCAGGCCGAGCATCGTCAGCGCGAAACCGAGGCACGCTTCCACACCATGCTCGACTGGACCTACGACTGGGAATACTGGGTTCGGCCCGACGGCAGCTTCTACTACATGACGCCCTCGGCCGAGCATTTCACCGGCTTTCCCAGCGAGCACTTCCTGCATGACCCCGACCTGCTCGAAAGGATCGTCCACCCGGACGACAAGGCCATATGGAAGCGGCATATCAAGGGATCGCTTCCACCCCGCAGCCAAGATATCTACGAGCTTGAATTCCGTATCCGGCACAAGGACGGCAGGCTCCTATGGGTCGAGCATCGCTGCCGCCCCGTCATCGACGCCAGCGGCGACTATCGCGGCCGGCGGGTCAGCATCAGCGACATCACGGCCCGCAAGGAGGCCGAGGAGCAGATCCGCAGCCTCGCCTACTTCGATCCCCTGACCGGTCTGCCCAACCGGCGTCTGCTGCTCGACCGTCTCGGTCATGCCCTCGCCGCCAGCCGCCGCACCCGCCAATACGGCGCTCTGCTCATGATCGACCTGGACCATTTCAAGTCGCTCAACGACACCCAGGGCCACGATGTCGGCGACCGCCTCCTGGTCGAGGTCGCCCGCCGCATGACGCAGTCGCTGCGAGCCGAGGACACGGTCGCACGTCTGGGCGGGGACGAATACTTGGTGATGCTCGAAACGCTCGGAACCGACGAGCAGAACGCCGCCAACGAGGCAGAGGGTATCGCCGAAAAGATCCGACTGAGGCTCAAGGAACCCTATCCCATCGGTCGCGCGGATCAGGCCGACCATTACTGCAGCTGCAGCATCGGGCTCTCACTGTTCCAGGGGGATCGCGAATCGGTCGAGGTCCTGCTGAAACAGGCCGACGTGGCCCTCTATCAGGCCAAGGATGCCGGCCGCGACACCATCCGCTTCTTCAATCCGGAGATGCAGAAGGCCATCGAATCGCGTATCGCCCTGGAGACGGCGCTGCGACAGGCGCTGCTGCGCGGCGAGCTGCAGCTCTTCTATCAGCCCCAGATCGATCAGCACGGCAAGCGCATCGGCGCCGAGGCGCTGCTGCGCTGGCTGCATCCGAATCGCGGGCTCATACCGCCCCTGGATTTCATACCCCTGGCGGAGGAGACGGGCCTGATCGTTCCGATCGGCCACTGGGTCGTGGATACCGCCTGCGCCCAGCTCAAGGAGTGGGAGACCTGCGCGACGATGAGATCGCTTCAGCTCGCGGTCAACGTCAGCGCACGCCAGTTCCATCAGCCGGACTTCGTCGCCCAGGTGCGGGAGAGTCTCGAGCGGTCCAAGGCGAACCCTGCCCGGCTCAAGCTGGAGCTGACCGAGAGCGTCGTCCTGGAGAATGCCGACTCGGTGATCGAGCGCATGCACCAGCTGCGCGCGCTCGGCGTCAGTTTCTCGATGGACGATTTCGGAACCGGCTACTCGTCTCTGTCCTATCTCAAGCGGCTCCCGCTCGATCAGCTCAAGATCGACAAATCCTTCGTGCGCGACATCACCACGGATCCCAACGACGCCGCCATCGTGCGCGCCATCCTGGCCATGAGCCGCTCGCTCGGCATCCAGGTCATCGCCGAGGGCGTGGAGACCGAGGAGCAGCAGCTCTTCCTGCTCGACAACGGCTGTTTCGCCTTTCAGGGCTATCTCTTCGGCAAGCCGAGTCCCATCGTCGACTGGCGGTCTCAGGCGACTCAGGGCCCATCTCGCGCCGAGGATTGACGGGATGCCGATCGGACGCCCTCCCGGCGTTCGATCGGCTCGCGGGTCGAATAGACGCTTTCCCTAAAGCCCCATGCAGTTGGCGTAATAGGTCACGGTCGCGGGCCAGTCCGAGAAGATGCCGTCGATGCCGACGTCCCAGGTCAGGACGTCGAGCAGCTCGTACATGTCGCCGTCATTGTCGATGGCGTCGGTGATCGACTGATAGTAATAGCCGCCACCGTCCTTGAGCAGACCGGAGCGCTCGAGGGTCCAGGTGATGATTCCCAGCCCGGCCGACTTGGCCTGGCCGGCATAGACCGAGGGCACGATCTTGCCGTCACCGTCCAGGGTGACCAGCATCCAGGTCGGCGGGGCGATGTATTTGACACCCCTGTCGGCCAGCTGCTGCATGCTCGGCGACCAGGTCGCTGGCTTGGAGGGATCGAAGGAGGCATCCGAGTCGCGTCCGTCGAGATAGACCGCCTGACGACCGAACGCGGGATCCGCCGCGATCCAGAAAAGCACGTCGTCCAGATTGAACGACTGGGCGAAGACCCGCTCCGGACGCACGCCCAGGCTCTTGTACTCGTCGATCATCTGCTGGGCATAGGCCTGCTGCGTGTAGTCGCCCTGGAAAGGCATGGTCACGCTGGGCTCCTTCAGTTCGGGCGTGAACTTGGCCCCGAGCGAGCTGATGAGCGCGATGCTCTCGCGATGGGTCATGACGGTGCCGCAGGTCGCGTAGAGATCGGTACGGTAGTTCGCCGTACCGCCCATGTACTCATCGACCGTCAGGGCGTCGGGGTTGCTGGCATCCATCTTGCCGCACAGCGACTTGAACTCGTTCAGGGTGATGTCGCTGGTGCAGCAGACGGCCGAGGCGGCTTTGGTGCGGTTGCCGTTCTCGTCGAATTCGGCCGGGGAGAAGGGCTGGGTGCATTTCGCAGCCAGCTCGGGATGGGCCAGGATGTCGGTGGTGGTGTGCAGGTCGCACTGCGAGTGCCGGCAGACCAGCTGGCGGTCCTTGGTGAAGGTCACGTCGCACTCGATGATGCCGGCGCCCATCCTGGCGGCGGCGACGTAGGACTCGCGCGTATGCTCCGGGAACTGCAGGGCGGCGCCGCGATGGCCGATCGAGAAATCGCTCTTCTCCATCGGCATGTCGCGGCAGGAGTCCAAGGTGGACTTGAGCCATCCCTCCTCCATGTCGTCGATCAGATAATAGGGGCGGGGTCCGATCTGAACGTCGGCGAACAGGGTCGGCGCGACCAGGAGTGCGCCGAGCCCGAGGATACGTCTTAGCATGCGCATTGCGGGCTCCGTCAGGGAGAATTGAGTCGAAACGATGGAGCTCGCAAAGATAATGCGCGGAGATGACGGCTGGATGCCGTTTCGATGACGATCCGAGCGCGGGCATCCACACCTGGATACCCGGACATGGGGTCAGGCGAGACCGATCCTCGCCAGCTCCTCGACCAGACTCACCAGATCGCGTTCGAGGTTGGCGACGCCGGCCTCGATGACCCCCTGGGTCGCCTGCTGGCGCAGATCCAGCTCGAGCTCGGCGGCACGCTGGCGCACCCGCTCCGCCCCCAGGGTGGCGGCGACCCCCTTGAGACCATGCGCCAGCAGCCGCGCCCGATCCAGATCGCCATCCCCCAGGAACTGGCGCAGCTTGGTGCCGTCGTCCCCATGATCGGCCGCGAAACGGCCGAGGAGCTTCAGATAGATGGCCTCCTTTCCAGCCACCGCCGACACGCCTTGGAGCACGTCCAATCCGGGGATGTCGATTTCGGCCAGGGTCGTCGGCGGCGAACTCGACGCCGAGGATGGAGACGTCGTCCCGCCCCGCATGGCCATGACGGGAAGCCAGCGCAGCAATGCCTCGTAGAGCCGATCCGGCTCGACCGGCTTGCCGATATGATCGTTCATGCCGGCGGCCAGACACTGCTGGCGGTCCTCGTCGAAAGCATTGGCCGTCATGGCCAGAATGGGCAGCTCGCCCTTGTTGCCGGGAAGGCGCCGGATCTCGCGCGAGGCCGTGAGCCCATCCATGACCGGCATCTGCATATCCATGATGACCAGGGCGTAGTCCTGTGCGCGCACCTTCTCGACCGCCTGCTCGCCGTTGTCGGCGACATCCACCAGCAGCCCGGTGTCCTTGAGCAGGGCGAGCGCGACCTCCTGATTGATGGGATCGTCCTCGACCAGCAGGATTCGTGTCCCCGCATGCTCGCGCGCCAGGACCCGCTCCGAGGGGGCCTCGAACCCTCCCCGATCCGGACCGCTCGATGTATCGACCCCTGCGCGCGCCGGCTCGAACGGCAGACGGACCCAAAAGGTGCTGCCCTTTCCCGGCTCGCTCTCGACGCCGATCTCGCCGCCCATGAGGGTCGACAGACGCTTGCAGATCACCAGCCCCAGGCCGGTGCCGCCGAAACGGCGCGTGGTGGAGTCGTCGGCCTGGACGAAGGGCTGGAAGAGACGCTGGCGCTGCTCGGCGGTCATGCCGATGCCCTGGTCGCTGACCTCCAGGCGGATCCAGCAGCGCCAGTCCAACATCTCGACCAGACGGATTCCGACCCGAATCTCGCCGCTATCCGAGAATTTGATCGCATTGCTGAGGAAATTCACCAGGACCTGGCCGAGCCGCAGCGAATCCCCCCACAATGCTTCGGGAACCTCGGGGGCGATCTCCTTGACCAGCTTCAGCCCCTTCGAGGCCGCGCGCTCGTTCAGGAGGCCGAAGGATTCCTCGATCAGCTTGGCGGGCACGAAGCCGCGGCGCTCCAGGACCAGCTGATCGGCCTCGATCTTGGAGAGATCCAGGATGTCGTTGATGACCCCGAGCAGATGATGGGCCGCGCCCTTGATCTTGGCCACTTGGGCGCGCGAGCGGCTCGTGGAGACCTCGCGATCCAGCAGATGGGCCAGGCCCAGGATGGCGTTCATCGGGGTGCGGATCTCGTGGCTCATGTTGGCCAGGAAGGCGCTCTTGGCCTGGTTGGCGACCTCGGCCGCCTCCTTGGCCTCGGCCAGGGCGATCTCGGCGCGCCGACGCATGAGGATGCGCCACAGCTCCTCGGCGAACCGCTGCAGCTGCTGGGTATCGCTGGCGTCGTAATCGGCCTCCTTGTTGCCGACCCCGATCAGCATCCGGACCTTGCCGTCCTCTAGCACCGGAACGGCGAGATGGCGAATCAGATGCACATGCCCTTTCGGATACCCTTGACGCGACGGGATGGCCTGAAAGTCGTTGTGGCATACCGCCCGACGGGTGCGGACCACGTCCGCCCAGAGACCGGCCTTCGAGACCGGATGGTGACTCTGGAACTGCGCCGAGCACTCACGCCGGATGTCGGACGACCAGATGCAGAAACGGACGGCGTCCTGAGTCTCGTCCAGGAAATGCAGATACCCGATCCGGCTGCCGCTCAGCGACACCGCGCTGTCCAGCCCGCGCTGCAGCAACTCCCGCTCGTCCATCGAGGAGACCGACTGGCTCAGCTCGAACAGCGCCTTGAGCCGGCCGTCGTTCTTGCGCAGCAGACGGTTCGCCTCCTCCAGTTCGTTGGTGCGGGACCGCACCAGGGCCTCGAGATGATTGCGGTGGCGATCCAGCTCCTCCGCGGCCTGTTCGCGCTCGGTGATATCGCGGGCGATGCCCAGAACGCCGACCAGCCGCCCCTCGGCATCGCGCACGGGCGTCTTGGCGGTCTCGAACAGACCGCGATACTCGTCCTCGGCGAAGGTGAGCCATTCCTCGTTGACGGTCGGCCGATCGGCCTCGAGCGCCTTGAGATCGTTGGCGCGAAAGAAATCCGCCAGATCGCGATCGACGAAATCGTAGTCGGTATGCCCCACGATGGCCTTCTGACGCGCACCGTAGAGACGCTCGAAGGCGGGATTGCAGGCCAGATAGACGCCCTCCGTGTCCTTGAGCCAGATCGGATCCGGAACCGCGTCCAGAATGCCCTGCAGGCGATCGTTCGCCGCCATGATCGCCGCTTCCTGGCGTTTGTGCTCATAGGCCAGTGCGTAATGATCGATGGCATAGGAGATATCCGATGACATCTCTTCGAGCAGTTGACGCACGTCGGCATCGAACGCGGCACAGTTCCTGGCATAGAGTCCGAAGACGCCGATCACCCGACCCCGGCGATGCAGCGGAAGCGCCGCCTCGGCCAGCCAGCCGTGATGCTCGGCCTCGGGACGCAGATGCCGGGTGGCGGAATCGCTGAAGATATCCTGACACCAGTAGGGCAGATCGCTGCGGACCGAAATGGCGGCCGGATCGCGGCCGAAGGGGCTGTCGACGCCGACCTGGATGCGCCGGCCGAGCAGATCCTCGCTGCCCAGGCCGTGCGCCACCTTGATCACCAGGGTATCGGGATCGGCATCGATCAAGCCGACCCAGGCCGTGGCCATGCCGCCGTAGAGCACGGCATCGCGGCAGATCTGAGCGTAGAGCTCCTGCTCGCTGTCGCAGCGGATGATGGCCTGATTGCATTGGCTCAAGGCCGCGTAGAGACGCGAGAGTTGATGGGCCCGCGCCTCGGACTGCTTGCGCCCGGTGATGTCGGAGCAGGTCCCCAGGGCCAGCGTCGCCACGCCCCGATCGTCACGCCGCACCACCCGGCCCAGCGAGTTGATCCACACCCAGTGTCCGTCTGCGTGCCCGATACGGTATTCGGTTCGGATCGGCGCGTCCTTGGGTGAGAAGGAGTCCTGATAGTGTTCCAGGACCGCATCGTAATCGTCCGGATGGAGACGGCCGAACCAGTCGTCGAGACGCTCCAGCGGATCGTCCGCGGCGAGCCCGAGGATCGATCGCACCGTCTGATCGACGACGAGGCGTCCGCTCGCGGGGTTCAGCTCCCAGAACCCGATCCCGGACGCCTCGATCGCGATCTTGAGACGCTGCTCGGCGAGCTGATTGCCGCTCGCAAGGTTCTCGGCCCGATACCAGCCATGCTCCTGCAGCAGGACCGCGCTGATGCGCTCCATCAAACGATGCAGCGTCACCATCCCGATCACGAACCCATGCTCGTCGACGACCACCAGATGGCGGACCTGCAGATCCTGCATCAGCCGCACGGTCTCGGGCACCGAGGTATGCTGGGCGATGACCTGGACCGGGGCCTGCATCACCTCGCGCAGCAGAACCCCGCGGCCATCGCCGCAGATCCCGGTAGAGATCAGCCGCGCCAGATCGCGCTCGGTGAGGATACCGCGCGGCAGCCGGCCATCCGTCGCCAGCACATAGGTGGCGTGCCGACGCTGCATCAGCTCCAGCGCCTCCTCGAGCGGGGCATCGGGCGAAACGAAGGGCAGATCGCGATCCATCACGTCGGTGAGATCGTCGAGCCGGCGCAGGAAGCTGAATCCCAGATGGCGGCGGAAGTCGGTCTCGGTGACGACCCCGGCCAGCCGGCCGTCGTCCTCCACCGCGATCAGATGACGCACCTGATGCGCGAGCGCCGTCCGATAGGCGTCAGGGAAGGGCGTCTCCTTGTGGATCGTCATGACCGGGGTGGTCATCGACTCCGAAACGGGCGCATCCATGGACGCACGCTGATTTAGGAGACGCAGAAGGTCGCGCTCGGTCAGGATCCCGACCGGCTGGTCGCCCTCCAGGACCAGGAGGGACGAGATACGCGCCTCCGCCATCTCACGCACCGCCTCGCCGAGGAGACGATCGGGCGGCACGTGCCGAACGCGCCGGTTCATGATGTCAGCAAGCGTCAGATCGATCACCGAGAGCATGCGCAAGCCCTGCAGCTGGAGCGATGAGGGCTCGGCGCCGCAGCCACCTGGGCGGACGCCGAAGCCGATCCGCTAGTGTGTCAGTAAATCATTGGATGCCGCGTGACCGGGGTGGCGTCGCGATGCGATGGCGGCGAAATCGTCCAGCTGATCGAGGAAGGCATCCACGACCGCCGGATCGAACTGGCTGCCCCGCCCGTCGCGCACGATGTCGACCCCCTCCGCGAAGGAGGAGGCCGCCTTGTAGACCCGGTCAGAGATGAGTGCGTCGAAGACGTCCGCGAGCGCCATCATGCGGGCGGAGATCGGGATCTCATCCTCGGCCAGGCCGTCCGGATAGCCCGAGCCATCCCAGCGCTCATGGTGATGGAGGGCGACATCCTTGGCCATGTTCAGAAAACCCGGAGAACGCTCGTCCTCCATTTCGGCCATCTCGATGGCATCGCGCCCCAGACGGGTATGGGCCTTGGTGATCTCCCACTCCGCGGGATCGAGCTTGCCGGGCTTCAGGAGAATGCGGTCCGGAACCCCGACCTTGCCGATATCGTAGAGCGTGGACGACCGGACCAGCGTGTTCAGATTGTCGTCGGAGAGGAACCCGGAGAAACGCGGATGGGAGCGCAAGGGAACGGCCAACGACCGAAGGTACGACGGGATCCGCCGAAGATGCCCGGTCACGCCCGGATCACGGATCTCGGCAAGGTGGGCCAGCGCCCGGATGCCGACATCCTGAGCCAAGCGGCTCTCGGCCCGACGTCTGCCGATCTCGAATTCGAGCTGGACGTCGCGCTCGCGGAGCTGGCGCCGCAAGGCCGCAAGCTCCAGATGCGTGCGCACCCGCGCCATGAGGATCGCCGGGCGAATGGGCTTGGCGACGTAATCGACCGCGCCCAGTTCCAGCCCCTGCATCTCGTTGGCCACGGTATCGAGCGCGGTGACGAAGATCACCGGGATATCGGCGGTCGCCGGTTCCGTCTTCAAGCGGCGCAGCACCTCGTACCCGTCCATCTCGGGCATCATGATGTCGAGCAGGATCAGATCCGGCCTGGGTGTGCTCTGGGCGGCCCGCAGGGCGCGCTCGCCCGAGCGCACGGCCCGAACGACATGCTCCGGGCTCAGCAGCTCGCTGAGAATCTCGAGATTCGCAGCTGTATCGTCGACGATCAGGATGGTCGGCATGGTCGGGATTCGGTCTCGGCTTATGGTTATAGAGGCCATGGAATGGCCTTATCGTCGCGAGGCGAGCCTGGATGTCCTCCGCTCTCGCGGCCAATCCTAGCATGGAGAGCGCCGTATCCCTATCGTGCCCCCTCGCCACGGCCGATCAGAGATCCACGGCTCCGAGTCGCGCCACGTCGCGATCGCGCATGCCCAGCAGATAGAGGATTCCGTCCAGCCCCACGTTGGTGATGGAGTGCCTGGCCTGCCGGGTGACGATGGGCTTGGCGTGGAAGGCGATCCCCAGCCCGGCGATGGAGAGCATGGGCAGATCGTTGGCGCCGTCGCCGACCGCGATCACCTGCTCGAGATGGATCCCTTCGCGCTCGGCGATCTCGCGCAGCAGCTCCGCCTTGCGCCTGCCGTCGACGATCTCGCCCGAGACCTCCCCGGTCAGCTTGCCGTCGCGGAAGTCCAGACGGTTGGCATAGATGTAGTCGACTCCGAAACGCCGCTGGAGATGCTCGGCGAAATAGGTGAATCCGCCCGAGAGGATGGCGACCTTGTAGCCGAGCCGCTTGAGCGTCGCGATCAGACGGTCGGCGCCCTCGGTGATGGGCAGGCGCTCGGCGATCCCGGCCAGGACCGATTCGTCGAGCCCCTCGAGCAGCGCCATGCGGCGGCGGAAGCTCTCCTGGAAGTCCATCTCGCCGCGCATCGCCGACTCGGTGATGGCCGCGACCCGGTCGCCGACCCCGGCGGCGGCGGCCAGTTCGTCGATCACCTCGGTCTGGATCAGGGTCGAGTCCATGTCGAAGCAGACCAGACGCCGGTTGCGCCGGTAGATGTCGTCCTCCTGCACCGAGACGTCCACGTCCAGTACCTGCCCCAGGGCCAGCAGCTCGGCGTGCAGATCCGCCAGGCTGTCCACGGCGCCCCGCACCGACAGCTCGACCGAGGCCAGCGCGTTCGAGCGCGCCTCGCGCCGCGAGATACGGCCGGTCAGACGCACGATGCGATCGACGTTGAGCCCGCGCGCAGCCACCACCGAGGACACCCGGGCGATATGCTCGGCATCGATCTCGCGACCGAGCAGGGTGAGGATGTGGCGTGGACGGCCCTGCTCGTGGACCCAGCCCTCGTAGGCATCGCCTTCGATCGGCGCGAAACGGATGTCGAGCCCCATGCCATGGGCGCAGAAGAGGAGATCCTTGAAGACACCGCAGTCGGCCCCGGAGCGCGGCAGCTCGACCATAAGACCCAGCGCCAGCGCGTTATGGATGGTCGACTGACCGATGTCCAGAATGGGAACCCGATAGCGGGCGAGGATCTCGGTCAGGGATGCGATGATACCCGGCCGATCCTCGCCGGTGACGTTGATCAGAACGATTTCGCTCATCTTGGAACCCGCTGCGCTCGGCGAAAAAAGCGCCTATTGTAGGCGCTCGGCGCATGGCATGGCCGCCGAATTCGATCCTTGGGCCCGGCAGCCGCCAGCGAGCCTACTCCCCGGCGATGGTCATGCGGTCGATCAGCCAGGATCCGGTCCGTGTGCTGCCGGGGAAGTCGCAGTCGTTGCCGACCGCCACCAGGCCGGCGAACATCTCCTTGAGATTGCCGGCGATGGTGATCTCCTCGACCGGATACTGGATCTCGCCGTTCTCGACCCAGAATCCGGAGGCCCCGCGCGAATAGTCGCCGGTGACGCCGTTGACCCCGTGTCCCATGAGTTCGGTGACCAGCAGACCGGTGCCCATCTCGCGCAGCATGCCGGCGCGGTCCAGATCGCCCATCCCGATGCGCAGATTGCGCACCCCGCCGGCGTTGCCGGTGGTCGGCATGCCCAGCCGGCAGCCCGAATAGGTATCCAGCACATAGGTCTGGAGGATGCCGTCGCGGACCAGGTCCTTGGGCCGGGTCGCGACCCCGTCGCCGTCGAAGGGGGCGCTGGCGAGCCCGCGCCTCAGATGCGGTTCCTCGTGAATACGGACGAACTCGGGGAAGATGCGATCGCCGAGCCGATCGAGCAGGAAGCTGGAACGGCGATAGATGCTGTTGCCGTTGATCGCGCCCAGCAGACTGCGCAGCAGACCGGTCGCGACCTCGGCCCGGAACATCACCGGCGCCTCGCGGGTGTCCAGCCGGCGTCCGCCCAGACGTGCCACGGTGCGCTCGGCCGCCCGCTCGCCGACCGTGCCGGCCGCGTCGAGATCGGCGGCGCATCGGGCGCTCGTCCACCAGTAGTCGCGCTGCATGGCATCGCCGTCCTGACCGATCACCGCGCAGTTGAGGCTGTGACGGCTGGTGGGATAGCCGCCGATGAAGCCACGGCTGTTGCCAGCGACATGGATGCCGGAATGGGAAGAGAGGCTCGCGCCCTCGGAATTGACGATGCGGGCGTCATAGGCCCGGGCCGCATCCTCGCAGCTCAGGGCCAGCTCGATGGCCTCCTCCACCGCGATCGGCCAGGGATGATAGAGATCCAGGTCCGGAACCTCGGTCGCCATCAGCTCGGCCTCGGCGAGATGGGCGCAGCGGTCCTCCTGGGTATGGGCGGCGATGGCGCAGGCCGCGCTCACCGCATCGCGGACCGCCGCCGTACTGAGGTCGGAGGTGCTGGCCGAGCCCTTGCGATGACCGAAATAGACGGTGATGCTCAGACCGTTGTCACGGGTGTGCTCGACCGTCTCCACCTCGCCGAGCCGCACCGACACCTCGAGCCCGGCGCTGCTGCCGACCGATGCCTCGGCGTCGCTCGCGCCCTGGCGCTTGGCCTCCTTCAGCATGTCTTCGATGATCTCTTGCAGTCGGGTCAGGCGCTCGGCCGTGTCCTCGGTCGTCAGGATGGGCATGGCGGATTTCGAGTCCTCGAATGGGCGAATTGAATGATGAGGTCGGATCTGTATCCGGGGATTTGAACCGCAAAGGCGCGAAGGACGCGACGCGACATGAGGGTTATTGGCTCGTCCCGCCGACGGTCAGGCCGTCGATGCGCAGCGTCGGCTGGCCGACGCCGACCGGCACGCTCTGTCCCTCCTTGCCGCAGGTCCCCACGCCCTGGTCGAGTTCGAGATCGTTGCCGATCATGCTGACCCGGGTGAGCACGTCCGGACCGTTGCCGATCAGGGTCGCACCCTTGACCGGGCGGCCGATGCGGCCGTTCTCGATCAGATAGGCCTCGCTGGCCGAGAAGACGAACTTGCCGGAGGTGATGTCGACCTGGCCGCCGCCGAAGTTGACCGCATAGAGGCCCTTGTCGACCGAGGCGATGATCTCGCCCGGATCGCGCTCGCCGGCCAGCATGTAGGTGTTGGTCATGCGCGGCATGGGCAGATGGGCATAGGACTCGCGCCGGCCGTTTCCGGTCGGGCGGTTGCCGGTGAGACGGGCGTTGAGCTTGTCCTGCATGTAGCCGCGCAGGATGCCGTCCTCGATCAGCACTGTGTTCTGGGTGACGGTGCCCTCGTCGTCCATGTTGAGCGAGCCGCGCCGCCCGGGAAGCGTGCCGTCGTCGACCACGGTGACGCCGGGCGCGGCGACGCGCTGGCCGATCCGGCCCGAGAAGGCCGAGCTGCCCTTGCGGTTGAAGTCGCCCTCCAGACCGTGACCGATGGCCTCGTGCAGCAGCACGCCGGGCCAGCCGGCCCCGAGGACCACGGTCATGGTCCCGGCCGGGGCGTCGCCGGCCTCCAGGTTGGTCAGGGCCAGACGCACCGCCTCGCGGGCGAAGGACAGGGCGCGGTCCTCGACCAGGAAATAGCCGAGATCGGCGCGCGCGCCGCCGCCGCTCGAACCCTGCTCGCGCCGGCCGTTCTCCTCGGCGATCACGTTGACGCTGAGCCGCACCAGGGGCCGCACGTCGGCCGCCAGGGTACCGTCGTCGGCCAGGACCAGCACCGTGTCCTGCACCGCGACCAGGCTGGCGACGACCTCGCGCACCCGGGGATCGACCCGGCGCGCCTCGGCGTCGACGCGCTGGAGCAGTGCGATCTTGTCCGGATCGGAGAGGCTGCCGATGGGATTGAGCGGCTCGTAGAGACGGCGTTCGGCCGGCACCATGGCGATCTTGGTCCGCCCCTCCTGACCGGCCCGGGCGATCGCGCGGGCCGCCTCCGCGGCCTGTTCGAGCGCGGGGAACTGGAGCTCGTCCGAATAGGCGAACCCCGTCTTCTCGCCGGAGACGGCCCTGAGACCCGCACCCTGCTCGATGCTGAAGTTGCCGTCCTTGATGATGCCGTCCTCCAGCACCCAGGACTGCAGCCGGCTGGTCTGGAAATAGATGTCTGCGGCATCGAGGGACGCGCCGGTCAGACGCCCGAGGAGACGGTCGAGGTCCCGTTCGAGGAGTCCGGCCGGCTCGAGGATGCTCTCGCGGGCGATGACGATGGGGTCGGTCATGATTGGGATAGACGGCTCTCGTTCTATTGTCTGGATGTGCCGCGATCCGGATCCATGGGTCTGGATCTCAGGACGCGGAACGCCGCGGCTTCGGCGTCTCCGCGCCTCTGGTATTCGCGGCGGGCTCGATAAGGACTTGCGGACTCAGACGCTGCATTTCAAACGGCGGTGGTCGATGGTCGGGAAGCTGCGGCGGACCGAGTCCTGGAATTCCTTGTCGATCGCGGAGCAGATGCAGCCGGTCCCACGCGGGACCTGGGCCAGGATCGCGCCCCAGGGATCGACGATCATGCTGTGACCATGGGTCTCGCGACCGTTGATGTGGAAACCGCCCTGGGCCGCGGCGACGACGTAGACCAGATTCTCGATCGCGCGCGAGCGCACCAGGGTCTCCCAATGCGCCTTGCCGGTGACGGCGGTGAAGGCGGAGGGGATGGCCAGGATCTCCATGCCGCTGTCGAGCATCTGGCGGAACATCTCGGGGAAGCGCAGATCGTAGCAGACCGCGACGCCGAGCTTGCCGAAGGGGGTCTCGACCACGACCAGCCGGCTGCCGGCCTCGATGGTCGCCGACTCCTGGTAGCGTTCGTCCACCCCGGGCAGGTTGACGTCGAAGAGATGGATCTTGTCGTAGCGGGCGACCCGCTCGCCGCGATCGTCGTAGACCAGGCAGGCCGCCCGGACCTTGTCGGGGTCCTCGGCGACCAGCGGAATGGTCCCCCCGACCAGCCAGATCCCGAGCTGCTTGGCAACCCGCGACAGGAAGTCCTGCAGGGGACCCTCGCCGTCGGCCTCGCGCCTGGCAACCTGATCCCGATCCTCCTTGCCCATGAAGGCGAAGTTCTCGGGCAGCACGACCAGACGCGCGCCCTGATCGGCCGATTCCTTGATCAGCCGCTCCACCTCGAACAGATTGGCGCTGACATTGGGGCCAGTCGCCATCTGCACCGCACCCATCTTGTATTTCGTTTTCATCGAATATCGTTACCCAGACCAGACACGGCTGCGGGGCGGAGCCGCTCCGCGACGGGAATCCCCCGTCAGTATGCAGCACCGCTCGACGGCTTGAACCAGCGTTCGGAACCGGAGATGCGGCAGGCGATCACCCCTGACATCTCTTCGCAATTGTTGCAACGATACCACCAGAGCGGCCACCCAGAAAACGCGCAGACAGGGCGCCGCCGGCGAGCGGCCGTCAATCGACGTCCAGAAAGAGGTTGCGGTCCTCGGTCTCCGGGGGGCCGGATTTGGAATCGCCGGATGGTTCGGCGCCGGCCTGATCCCCCAGCGGCTCCCAGCCGAGCCGTTTCAATTCGGGCGCGTTCCAGGGGCCGGTGACCCGGTAGCGGTAGCGTCCCAGCCGATCGATCGGATTGCCGGCGACCTGATCGACCAGATAGACCGCGGCCCCGACGACGGGACCGCCCGCGACCGCGCTGGCGAGCGCCACGCTCGACCCGAGCTTGGGCTCGACCGTCACCCGCTGATCGAAGGTCTGGGTCGCCAGGTCGGACTCCCCGGCGACCATGATCTTGCCGGCCGGTCCATCGATCACGAAATCCTCGAACCTGGCCTTGCCGCCGCCCAGTGAGATGCGGCCCTGCATCCGCTCGAAGGCGAAGCCCTGACCGTAGAGATCGGTGAAGTCGAGCGCCAGACGCCGGCCCAGTGCGCTGAAGTTGAAGAAGCCCAGGAGACGCCCCAGCCCGGGCTCGACCTCGGGGAAACGTCCCTTGCCGACCTCGAGCGCGATCGATCCGTCCGTCCTCTCGCGGGAGAAGGCGTCCAGCGGACCGGGCCATTCCAGGGTCAGTTTGGCCGAGCTTCGGCCCGCCTCCAGGTTGCTCTTGTCATCGAGCCTTTCGAGCAAGGCGCCCAGGTCGGCCGTTTCCAGACTCAATCCCAGGCGGCTGCGGCCGCCAGCGCCCGAATCCCACCACTGTGCACTGCCATGCACGCCGAGAGGGCCTCCATCCAGATCGATGAGCGGCAGACGGACGCCTTCCGGCTGCCGGCGCAGATCAAGCTTCAATGTGCCGAGCGATTCGCCATGCCATTTCAGATCGGTCACCCTCAGATCGAGCGAAGGCAGCCCGGAAAACCTCGAACCCTGACTTGCGGACCTCTCCTCGGCTCCGTCTCGCGCCTTGGAGGACGACTCGAGCTGCGCGATCAGGGGCGCAAGATCCAGCCGCTCCAAGGCGATCGACACCGGCCCCTCGGACGCGGACGCCGGGAGATCGATGCGTCCGCTCAGCTCGTTCGCATCCAATGCGATCCGCCAGCCATCGTCCCGGGGATCGACCACCAGCCGCGAGTCGCCGAGATGCAGGTCGCCCAGATCCAGACGCCCGATGCGCAGGCGTGCGCCCTCGAAGGGCAGATCGCCGCCGACGGTCTTCTGCTTGGCGCGCGACGCGAGCAGGTCCGTCCAGGGGGCGAGGTCGAGCCGATCCAGCGACCCGTCCAGAAAGAGACCTTCACGCTCGGGGGCCGACGCCTTCTCGGCCCCCAGACGCAGGTTCCCCCCGACCAGCCTGGGAGAGCCGGAATCCAGGGCCAGTTCCAGGTTGGCGGCCAGATCCTCGATCCGACCGGAGACGACCAGCGAGCGACCGGGCACCAGGCGGCCATCGAGGCCGAGCCGGCCCCGCGACTTGGCGGACTTGCCCAGCGGCGGCGGCAGATCGATCGCGAGTCCCCGCAGATCGGAGGCGAGACTGAAGTCCAGCGGCACCTCGCCCCTGCTGACATGCTTGTTGTGCAGGCTCACCGTCAGATTCCAGTCGAGATCGCCGCCGAGATCGCGCCACAGCGGCGAGGGAAGGCGCCGGGCCAGCTCGGAGACCGGGGTGGTGGAGCGCGCCTCGATCCGGGTCGCCGCACCCTCGGCATCCCCGGCCTTCCGGGTCTCGATGGAGAGGGCGAGCGGCCGTCCCCAAAGCCGGGCGCGGATGTCCTCGGCGCTCAGACTGTTGCCGGTGAAATGCAGTTCGCCCTCCAGGTTCGAGAGCTCGAGCGGCGTACCCAGGATCGCCAGGCTGGCGGGACCGGGCCAGGTCACCGTGCCCGAGACGCCCAGGTGCCCATCCCTGACCAGGGGCAGATCGATGTCGAGCGCCACGCGCGAGCGTCCTTCGACCGCGAGCGTCTCGGCCAGACGTCCCAGATCCTCGGCCAGGGGGGTGTCGACGAGGGTACGGCGGGCATCGGCGAAGGCACCCTCGGCCTCGCCGTGGATGCGCATCGTCTCCGGCCCCCAGAGATCGGCGATCTCGGCGCGTCCGTCCGAGAAGTCGCTGTCGTAGATACGCCCGCGATCCACCTGGATCAGCAGACCCTGATCGAGAAAGCGCAGATGCCCGCCGGCCGAGCGGATGGGCGGCCAGCCCTTCTGATAGTCGAGCAGCAAATCCTCGAAATCCAGCAGCAGCTCGAAGCGGCCCTGATGGTCGCGGAAGGGAAAGTCGGCGAGCCGGCCGCGAAAGGTCGCGTCGCCCTGGGCCAGCCGGCCGGAGACGATCGAGCGCTCGAGCCAGCCGATCAGGTTGGGGTGCATGATCCCCGCCGGCAGATAGGGTCTGACGTTCCCGACGTCACCGCTGAAATTGGCCCGCAGATCGAGGAAGGGACTCTCGCCATCGGCCGGGATCAGCAGATCGAACCGCACCCGCCCGCCCAGATCGGCCGTCTCCAGACTGACGGTTCGCGCCGAGAGACGCAGATCCCCACCCGGCTCGCGCCGCCAATCCAAGCGCCCGCTGAAGGCATCCAGATGCAGGGGCAGGGTGAAGAGCGGATTCAGGTCCAGATCGAGCGCGGCGGATCCGAGACGCAGCTCGCCGCCGGACCGATCGGCGTAAAAGGCACCGTCCAGCCCCCTGAAACCGGGCAGCCCGTCGTGCCGCTCGAGCGACAGACCTCGCAGCGAACCGGATGCCGACCAACCCCATCGCCCATCCGCGGAACGCTCGCCACCAAGACGCAATGCATTCAGCTCGCCGGACGGTCGAGAGTCGCGCAGGACCGCCATCGGCCCGGACTCGGCCCAGGGTCCGGCATCGAGGATTCCGGATAGCAGCGACAGATCGCATCGATCGACCGAGAGAGCGGCCCGGGACACTCGGCCCCCGCCATCCAGGTGCAGATCGGCATCGACGCCCTCCAGATCCGCCCCCTCGATCCGGGCATTCAGATCCGCGATCTCCAGCCGCCAGCCGTCCCTCTCCTGGCGCAGACGTCCCAGCAGACTCGCCCGGGACAGCGCGAAGGACTCGCCCCGATCCGATCCGGCGCCCGCGGACAGCATCAACCCGCTCAAGTCCGCACGCAGCAGGGATTGGACGAGCCGCCCGGAGCCCAGACCGAACCAGCCTTCCAGCGAGACGCCGCGGGTATCCAGGGTGCGGCCCTCGATCAGCCCCGGAGGCAGAAGGAGTCCCAGATTGGAGCCGTCGAAGCGGACATAGACGCGGCCGCTCCAGGCCCGGAGATCGGCGGGTGGGCCGCGTAGATCGGCGATCAGATGCAGACGGTTGTCGCCCGAGGGGACCCGGGGCCCGTCGCCTGCGTCATCCCGAGTCCGGCCCGCGACTGGATGCGGAGGCACCAGGCGAGCGGACAGCTCGGCCAAATGATGGCGGCCGTCGTTGCTCAGATCGATCCGGGTCCCGGCAAGGCGCAGGATCCGTCCGTGCGAGCTCGCATCCTCGACGATCAACTCGCTGTCGACCAGTGCGAGCCGGCCCTGACCCAGGAAGAGTGCGAGCGCCTTGGGATCGTCGCTGCGGAGCCCTCCCAGCCCGACCAGCTCGAAGCGGCCGTCCGGCTGACGGCGCAGCACCAGCCGCGCGCCGATCAGGG
This sequence comes from Imhoffiella purpurea, assembly GCF_000585215.1. Classification (GTDB taxonomy): domain Bacteria; phylum Pseudomonadota; class Gammaproteobacteria; order Chromatiales; family Chromatiaceae; genus Imhoffiella; species Imhoffiella purpurea. The sequence goes on from NZ_AONC01000012.1 coordinate 41,279, forward strand.
TCAGTGCATCGATCCGGGGCGCCGCGGTCAGAATCGAGCCCAGCGTATCCAGTTCCAGTTCCATGGCGCGCAGCGCGAGAACGCGAGCCCCCGTTGCCGGATCGGACAGCCGCACACGTCTGAGCAGGAGTCGCGGATGCAGGCCGGACAGACTCAACCCCAGACCCTGGATGGAGACCTGATAGCCGAGTCGCGGCCCCAGGTGTCGAGACAGGACGTCGGCATAGCCGGAGACCCAGGGCTGCAGCAGATTGACCGTCCCCATCAGCAGGGCGAGCATGACCAGCGCGACAGCGCCCGCTCTCAGGACGAGGGACCGGAAACGCCTGATGAGTCGATTGGGGTCAGGTCGTGGCATCGAGTCGGTGAATCGGGTCGGAACGAACCCATGGCTCCAGGGATGGAGACCGACCCGGGATCCGCGGAGCGAAGCGCGAGGCAGGACTCAGCCGTCGGAGCGATGGGCGCTGAGAGAAGCCATCAAGGGTTCGAGTTGATCCAGTACGTGCTTGGCCTGACGCGACGAAAGAAGGCTCGGAAGCGTATCACAGAGATCCTGGATCTCCAGATAAAGATCCTCGGGATTCACGCAGCGTTCGATCCGCTCGGCACGATGCGAGCCGGCCGGACCCAGCGCCCCCAGGATCACGAAGCGCGCGAATCCCTTCGCCTTGTCGAGATTGAATACCTGCGACTCGTTTCTGTCGTCCTGGTTCCGGGCCGAGCGCCGCTCGACCAGAAAGCCATCGGCGACCAGTCTTTGGAACTGATCCTCCAGGTCATCGCCCAGGTTCTCATAGCGCCTCATGAGGTCGCCGAGGGTGCTGCGCCCGTCGACCATGAGCAGCAGCCGCCGCAGCCGCGCCGGCAGCTTGAAGGCGCGGGTCTGGATTTCCTGCAGCCCCTTCTGGGATTTGATGAAGATTTGGCGGGGGTCGAGCGTCCCGCTGGCGACCTGGCTGGGATCCATGGGTGAATAGAGGCACCTCGTCAGGGTTGAGCCAACCCCATATAGGTAGGACCTAAAAGCGCGACAGGCAAGCCGACCGGTTCACGCGCCAGGACGATGTCGGGGCGCCGATCTCTGTGATCCGTGACGCCGGTCAAATCAGCACCACGTCGTATTGCTCCTGGGTATAGAGTGCCTCGGCCTGCAGCCGGATCGGACGGCCGATGAACTCCTCCAGCTCGGCGAGATGGGCGGACTCCTCGTCGAGCAGGCGGTCCACCACCTCCTGCGAGGCCAGCACCAGCAGGGTCTCGACGTCGAACTGGCGCGATTCGCGCAGGATCTCGCGGAAGATCTCGTAGCAGGTGGTCTCCGCGGTCTTGATGGATCCGCGCCCGCCGCAGCAGGGACAGGGTTCGCAGAGCACGTGCTCGAGCGACTCGCGGGTGCGCTTGCGGGTCATCTCGACCAGGCCCAGGGAGGAGACCTCGGTGATGTGGGTCTTGGCATGATCGCGGGCGAGACACTTCTCGAGCGCGCGCAGCACCTGGCGCTTGTGCTCCTCCTCGGTCATGTCGATGAAATCGATGATGATGATGCCGCCGAGATTGCGCAGACGCAGCTGACGGCAGATGGCCTGGGCCGCCTCCAGGTTGGTCTTGAAGATGGTCTCCTCGAGATTGCGGTGACCGACGAAGGCGCCCGTGTTGACGTCGATGGTGGTCATGGCCTCGGTCTGGTCGATCACCAGATGGCCGCCGGACTTGAGACTCACCTTGCGCTGCAGGGCCTTCTTGATCTCCTCCTCGACGCCGTAGAGGTCGAACAGCGGGCGCTCGCCCTGGTAGTACTCGATGCGGTCCTGGATCTCGGGGATGTACTTGGTCGCGAAGGGCAGCGCCTTGTCGACCATGGCCCGCGAATCGATGCGGATACGCTCCACCTCCGGGGTGACCAGATCGCGCAGCGCCCGCAGCGCCAGCGGCAGGTCGTCGTGGATGAGCCCGATCTGGCTGGCATGGCCGCAGCGCTCCTTCACCCCGCGCCACAGCTTGGCCAGGAAGGCCATGTCCTTGAGCAGCGCCTCCTCGCCGACGCCCTCGGCCGCGGTGCGGGCGATGAAGCCGCCGTCGCCCTCGTGCACCTCGACATAGCGCTGGAGGATCTCGCGCAGACGCCGGCGCTCCTCCTCGTCCTCGATCTTCTGCGACACCCCGGTACTGGCCAGGGCCGGCATGCACACCAGATAGCGCGAGGCGATCGAGATGTTGGTGGTGAGCCGCGCACCCTTGGTGCCGAGCGGATCCTTGACCACCTGGACCACGATCATGTCGCCCTCGTGGACCAGCTCGTGGATCTGATCGCCGCGCGGCTCGCCCTGGGGACCGATGATGTCCGAGGCGTGGAGAAAGGCCGCGCGCTCCAGACCGATGTCGACGAAGGCGGCCTGCATGCCGGGCAGGACCCGGCAGACCTTGCCCTTGTAGATGCTGCCCACCAGACCGCAACGCTCGGCGCGCTCGATGATGATCTCTTGCACCACGCCGTTCTCGACGACGGCGACCCGGGTCTCGGGCGGTGTGACGTTGATGAGGATCTCTTCGCTCACGGGGTCTTGGTCTCAGTGGTTTTTTATCGTTTCTTCATAGAGGCTGGCCCAGCGGCGAGAGAAGCGCGTCAGATCGGCCGGATCCCGGCCCGTCGCAACAGTTGTCCCGTCTCGAACAGGGGCAGCCCCATCACGCCCGAGTAGCTGCCCTCGATCGCCTCGACGAAGAGCGCGCCGCGGCCCTGTATGCCGTAGCCGCCGGCCTTGTCGGCGGGCTCGCCGGTCTCCCAGTAGCGACGCGCCTCCCCGTCCTCGATCGGACGAAATCGCACCCGGCTCTCGCTGAGCGCGACCTCCAGGTCCCGGCCCGTCATCAGCGCGACGGCCGTGAGCACCCGATGGGTTCGGCCGGACAGCGCGGCGAGCATGCCGAGCGCCTCGCCCCGATCGCGCGGCTTGCCCAGGACCCGATCGCCCAGCACCACGGCCGTGTCCGCCGCCAGGACCGGCAGCGAATCGTCGGCACCCAGGCGCGCGCGTCCCGCCCTGGCCTTGTCGGCGGCGACCCGCCGCACATAGTCCTCGGGAGCTTCCCCGGGACGGCCCGTCTCGTCCGTCTCGACCGCGAGATGAGCGAAGCGCACGCCGACCTGGGTCAGCAGCTCGGCCCTGCGCGGCGAATTCGAGGCCAAATAAATGTGCGGCCGCCCATCCATGCTCATGCGCAGTGGCTCCGCCCGCTATGATCGGATGTCTTCACGCGCTCCATCCAGGATGTCGTCGAAGCAAGCGGCGGGCCGGGACCGCCCCGGAATCCGCATGCGTTTCAAGTCAGTACCGACCGCGGCTATTTCAACCGCCACGGTGATACGGGTGGCCCTGCATGAGGGTCCAGGCACGATAGATCTGCTCGGCCAGAATCACCCTCACCAGCGGATGGGGAAAGGTCATCGCCGACAGCGACCAGCGCTGCTCGGCGCGCTCGAGACAGTCCCGGGCAAGACCGTCGGCCCCTCCGACCACCAGTGCCCGATCGCAGCCGGAGGCGAGCCAATTGCCGAGATGGCCCGATAGCTGCTCCGTGCTCCAATCCTGTCCGCGCTCGTCCAGCACGGTGATCGCGGCCCCCTTGGGGACCGCCTTGAGGATGCGCCGCCCCTCTTCCTCGCGCGCCTGATTCGCGGATGTGGAACGTCCGCGACGCAAGGGATCGATCTCGATGAGGTTCAGCGAGCACTCGCGCGGCAGGCGCTTGGCATATTCCGCGTAGCCCTCCTCCACCCAGCCGGGCATGCGTCGACCGACGCAGATGAGATGGATTCGCATGAAAAATACGTCTTGCCGCCGACAAAGGCATGTCATCATCGCCTATATGGCCATCCGGCGTAAATCCGCAAAACCTCCGCTTCCGAGACGGCTCGGCTTTCGGTTATGATTTCGAGGATCGACCATCCGGGCGGAAGACTGAGCGCCCGAAGCGGCGAGCCGCCGGACAACCAAGCCGGCGTGGGCGGTCGTCGCGAACGAACGAGAGACCATCAGGCGCGCGATCTGCGCGGCGGAGACATTGACGCATGGGAATCGGCGGCATCAGCATCTGGCAACTTCTGATCGTTCTGGTCATCGTTCTGCTGTTGTTCGGGACCAAGCGCCTCAAGAACGTCGGCTCGGACCTCGGGGACGCCATCAAGGGCTTCCGCCGCTCGCTCTCGAGCACTGACGAGGAGGAGACGCCGAACGTCTCCGATCCGAGCGCGTCCAAGCGAACCGCCGAGCGGACGAGCTCCAACCCGCCGCCCGACCGCGACTCCGAGCGTGCCTGAACCCTTCTCGAACCCCGTCCCCTCATGAAACCTAGGTTGACGATACCCCATGTTCGACGTCGGCTTCACTGAACTGCTGCTGATCGGCGTGGTCGCGCTCGTGGTGCTGGGCCCCGAGCGCCTGCCCCGGGTGGCCCGCGTGGCCGGCATGTGGGTCGGCAAGGCACGCCGCACCCTGTCCTCGGTCAAGCAGGAGATCGATCGCGAACTCAAGGCCGAGGAGCTCAACCGCATCCTCGACCGGCAGTCCAGAATCGACCCGCTCGAAACCATTCTCGAGGAGCCCGCGAAGACGCCGACCCCGGAGTCTCGCCCGCCCGAGAAGACCACCAATTCGACTGCCACCAAGCCGGATCAGCCAGCGCGCGACTGAAGGCCCAAGGACAGCCAACCTTGCGCCGCCGCGACCTCCTCGATTGTCGGACGGCGAGATATTCCATCCGACCATTCCTCAACGACGAGGTCCAACCTTGAATCCCTTGCCCAATCCCAGTTCCGCGAATCCGGACGCCAAGCATTCCAGCCTGCCCTGGCGCCGATCGATCGTCGCCCTCTTCATGCTGGTCGCGCTCGCCATGCCGTTGCTGCTCTACGCGGCCCCGGTCGGAAACCCGATCAGCATCCTCGGCATCCGCATCGAATTCATCCTCTTCGCCCTGACCCTGCTGGGCGTCGCCTTCTTCCACAATCACACGCTCCTGGTGGCGCTCGCCGGACTCTCGGCCATCACCGCCTACAAGTGGCACATCGCCGGGTTCGAACAGGGCCTGGGGCTCGATGGGCTGCTGCATCATCTGGGTCACGAGTGGGTCATCCTGACCAACCTGCTGGGCCTGCTGCTGGGATTCGCGCTGCTGGCGCGCCACTTCGAGGACAGCGGCGTGCCGGACGCCCTGCCGCGCTTCCTGCCGCAGGGGGCGTTCGGGGCCTTCACCCTGCTGTGCCTCATCTTCGTGATGTCGGCCTTCCTCGACAACATCGCCGCCGCCCTGATCGGCGGGACCATCGCCGCCAGCGTCTACAAGTACAAGGTCCACATCGGCTATCTGGCCGCCATCGTCGCCGCCTCCAACGCCGGCGGAGCGGGCAGCGTCGTCGGCGACACCACGACCACCATGATGTGGATCTCCGGCGTCGCCCCGTATCAGGTCCTGCACGCCTTCATCGCCGCCGGCGCGGCCCTCCTGCTGTTCGGCATCCCGGCCTCGATCCAGCAGAGCCGAACCGCGCCCATCGTCCGCGACACCTCCACCGAGGTGCGCATCGATTGGGACCGACTCTGGATCGTCGGCGGCATCCTGGCCGCGGCCGTCGCCACCAACGTGATCGTGAACTGGGCCTTCAAGGACATCGCCGAGAGCTTCCCCTTCCTCGGCGTCGCGGTCTGGGTCGCCATCCTCGCCGCCATGCGGGTGCGTCAGCCCGAATGGGGCCTGTTGCCTGAGGCCCTCAAGGGCAGCCTCTTCCTGCTGTCGCTGGTCTTCTGCGCCTCGCTGATGCCGGTCGAGGAGTTGCCCGAGGCATCCTGGTTCTCGGCCATGATCCTGGGCTTCGTCTCCGCAGTGTTCGACAACATCCCGCTGACGGCCCTGGCCATCCAGCAGGGCGGATTCGACTGGGGCGTCCTGGCCTTCGCGGTCGGCTTCGGCGGCTCCATGGTATGGTTCGGCAGCTCCGCCGGCGTGGCGCTCTCCAATATGTATCCTCAGGCGAAGTCCGTGGGCGCCTGGCTGCGCAACGGCTGGCATATCCCGATCGGCTATGTGGCCGGCTTCGCGCTGCTGATGCTGACGCTCGGCTGGCATCCGGAACCACCGCATCATGCCAGCGACGAGGCCAGCGCCTCGGCCGACCACCCGGCCTCGCTGACGGCCCCCGAACCCCAGGCACAGCTCGCCTTCCACGCCCCGAACGGGCAGGAGTCGTTCCAATGATCAAGTTTCTGGTCCCGGTCGATGGCTCGGAATTCGCGGATCGCGCCGTTCAGCACCTGATCAAGCTGGCCCAATGCCAGCAGCCGGCGGAGATCCATCTGCTCAACGTGCGCAGTCCGGTCGACGCCTGGGAGGTCAAGCGCTTCCTCAGGGCGGAGGAGATCGCCAAGGCCCAGCAGAGCGAGGGCGAGAGCGACATGCAGTCGGCCCGAGACCTGCTCGATCGGGCACAGATGCCCTACACCCCCCATATCATGGTCGGTCCGGTCGCTCAGACCATCGCCCAGCTCGCCAAGGATCTGAACTGCGACGCCATCGTGATGGGCACCCACGGCCGGGGCGAACTGGCGAACCTGGTCATGGGATCCATCGCCGCCAAGGTCATCCATCTGGTGAAGATCCCGGTCACCCTGGTCAAGTGATCGAACCTTAGGATCCGGCCGCGGTCGAAAGATGGCCGCGGCGCCCAGCGCGGGGACGGCGAATCGCGCGCCCCGAACGCAGACCCGCGTCCACGCCCCTCGGCCCGCGTGGCTCGCGACATAACCATAAGAAGGCTCACGAGGAACGGACCCGTACCTCCATTGAGGCACTGGCTCACCCGCCCCCATTTCGAGGGGCATCAACGGCAATGCACCCATCCGTCAGATGTTGCGACGACTCTTACCCCTCCTGATCCTGCTCGCCGGATTCGGGACCTTCTTCATCCTCAAGGAAACCCGTCCGACGCCTCGGCCGGTCGAGCCCAAGGAGCGGGTCTGGCGCGTCCAGACCCAGCCGGTCGCCCCAGCCGACCACCAGCCGCTGCTGTCGCTGTTCGGGCGGGTCGAGGCCCCGGACCGTATCCGCGCCTCGGCGCCCGTCGAGGGACGCCTGATGGAGGTTCCGGTGCGCGACGGCGAGCGCGTCGCGGCCGGCGCCCTGATCGCCCGGCTCGATCCGCGCGATCTGCAGCCCAGACTGCTCAAGGCCCGCGCCGAGCTGAAGAAGGAGCGTCTGCGCCAGACCCACGACCGCGAGGCGCTGGACCAGGAACGCGAGCTGCTGCGTCTGGCCGAGGCCGCCCTGGGGCGTGCCGAGCGAGTACAGTCGAAACAGCTGGGCTCGGTCTCGAGCGTCGACGAGGCGCGCGAGTCGCTCGCCCGGGCGCGCCTGTCCGTGACCCTGCGCGAGCAGTCCATCGCCGAGCAGCCCGCTCGGATCGCCATCCTGGAGGCCGCGCTGGCCGAGGCCGAGCGCGACGCCGCGCGCGGCGAGATCCGCGCCCCCTTCCCCGCCCGCATTGGCGTGGTCGAGGCCGCCCCCGGGGATCAGCTCAAGGCCAACCAGGCCATCCTCACCCTCTATCCGCTCGACGGGCTCTACGTCCGCGCCAAGGTGCCCGGCGCCTACGGACCCGAGCTGCGCCAGGCGCTCGCCGAGGGTGCCCGACTGGAGGCCCGGGGCGAGCAGGCCGGACGCCGGGTCGCCGCCGTGCTGGAGCGCATCTCGGGCGAGGCCGACGCCCGCGGGGTCGACGCCCTGCTGCGGCTCGCCCCGGAGACCGAGCTTCCGCTCGGCGCCTTCGTCGAGCTGCAGCTGCAGCGCCCGGTCGCGCCCGGCACCATCGCCGTCCCCTTCGCCGCCCTGCACGGCGGCGACCGGCTCTTTCTCGTCGAGGACGAGCGGCTGCATGGGGTCCGGGTCGAGCGCGTCGGCGAACTGGACGACCGCGGCGGTGCCAGCGGCCTCCAGGTGGTGCGCGCACCCGATCTGCCCGCGGACGCCGAGGTGATGGTCACCCACCTGCCCAACGCAGTCGAGGGGCTCAAGGTGGAGTCGATCCAGTGACGGAGCGCCTGCAGTGAGCCTGGATCCGATCGCGGTCTTCGCCCGTCACCGGCTGCTGGCCAACCTGCTGATGGGCGTCATCTTCATCGTCGGCGCCATCGCGCTGAGCCGCATGAACGTCCAGTTCTTCCCGACCTTCGAGCTCGACATCATCTCGGTGCGCGTGGTCTGGAGCGGCGCCGCCGCCGAGGACGTGGAGAACGGCATCGTCATCCCGCTCGAGGAGCGGCTCAAGACGGTCGACGGGCTCAAGAAGCTCACCTCGACCGCCGCCCAGGGCATCGCCAGCATCTCGCTGGAGCTGAACGAGGGCACGGACCCGCTGCTGGCGCTCGACCAGGTCCGCCAGCGGGTCGACGAATTCCGCAACCTGCCCCAGGAGGCCGAGACGCCCCAGATCGTGCGGGTCTCGCGCTACGACTCGGTCGCGCGGCTGCTGGTCTCGGGTCCCAACCTGGCCGACCTGCGCCCCTGGGTGCGCCAGTTCGAGCGCGAGCTCCTGGCGCGCGGCATCGACCGGATCGACATCGACGGAATGCCCGAGGAACGGATCGCGATCCAGGTTCCGGGCGCCGCGCTGGAGACCCTGGAGCTCTCGCTCGAGGGCATCGGCCAGCAGATCGACCGCTTGGCCCGCGACATCCCCTCCGGCATCGCGGGCGACGCCGACGGCGCGCGCGAGCTGCGCGGCCTGGAGCAGCGACGCGACCCGCTCGCCTTCGAGGACCTGGCCGTCCTCAGCGACGACCGCGCCCTGATCCGGCTCGGCGACGTGGCCACCATCGTGCGCGAGGCCCGGCCCGGCAGCCTGACCCTCTCCGAGATCCAGGACGGGCCGCCGGGGAAGGCCGCCGAGTCGGACGGCCCCGCCACCATCGAACTGCTGGTGCAGCGCGCCGAGACCGGCAACTCGCTCACCGCCGCGCGCATCTTCGACAGCTGGCTGGAGGACACCCGCCCCACCCTGCCGCCGAGCATCCAGCTGACCGTCTTCGACGCCCAGTGGCGCACCATCAATGGCCGTATCGACCTGCTCGTGCACAACGGGCTGCAGGGATTCACCCTGGTACTGCTGATCCTCTTCGTCTTCCTGCCCGGACGGGTCGCCTTCTGGGTGGCGATGGGCATCCCGACCGCCTATCTGGCCGCCCTGACCCTGCTCTGGGCCTTCGGCGGCACCATCAACATGATCAGCCTCTTCGGCCTGCTGCTCACCCTCGGCATCATCGACGACGACGCCATCGTGATCGGCGAGTACGCCGAGTCCCGCTACCGTCTCGGCATGGCCCCGGCCGAGGCCGCCATCGCCGGCGCGCGGCGCATGTTCTGGCCGGTCATGGCCTCGGCCATGACCACCATCGCCGCCTTCCTGCCGCTGATGCTGGTCGGAGGCATCATGGGCAACGTCCTGGGCGACATCCCCTTCGTCGCCGTCATGGTGCTGATCGCCTCGCTGGTCGAGGTCTTCCTGGTGATGCCGGCCCATCTGCGCGCCGCCTTCTCCCATCACGTCCGCCAGGAGATCCCCGCCTGGCGCCAACGGGTCGACGCCGGATTCGACCATTTCCGCGACCGCCTCTACCGTCCGCTGGTCACCAAGGCGGTGCACAACCGCGGCATCACCGTCAGCCTGGTCGCCGCCATGCTGTTCCTGGCGATCGGACTCATCGCCGGCGGGCGTCTCCAGTTCGTCTTCTTCCCCACGCCCGAGCCCCAGGCCGTCTTCGCCAACGCCACCTTCGTCGCCGGCACGCCGCGCGAGCGGACCGCCGCGTTCCTGGACGAGATGGAGCGGGCACTGCAGGAGACCGAACGCGAGCTCGGCGGCAACCTGGTCGAATCGGCCGTCGCCCGGCTCGGCGCGACCGTCTCGGTCGACGTCGGCGCCGGGGCCAAGGGCGATCAGCTGGCCTCCATCCAGGTCCAGCTGGTGCCGTCCGAGGAACGCGAGGTGCGCAACGAACGCTTCCTCAAAACCTGGCGCGAGAAGGTGCGGATGCCGGCCGGGCTGGAGAGCCTGGTGATGTCGGCACGCCGCGCCGGTCCGCCCGGACGCGACCTGACCGTGCGGCTCACCGGCGACGACGCCATGCGGCTCAAGTCGGCCGCCCTGGAGCTGGCCCAGAGCCTGGAGAGCGTGCCCGGCGTCTCGGACATGGTCGACGACATGCCCTACGGCCGCGAACAGCTCATCTATCGCCTGACACCGGCCGGACAGGCGCTCGGGCTCACCACCGAGTCCCTCGGACGCCAGCTGCGCGCCGCCTTCGACGGCTATCTGGCCCAGCTGGTCCAGGTCGGACAGGACGAGCTGGAGGTGCGCGTCCTGCTGCCGCGCGGCGAGCGCACCCGGCTCAGCGCCCTGGAACAGCTGCTGATCCGCGCACCCGACGGCCAGTTCGTCCCCCTCAGCACCGTCTCCGCCTGGGAGACCCGGCGCGGATTCGAGGCCCTGCGTCACTCGGCGGGACGGCTGGCGGTCGAGGTCTCGGCCGACATCGACCGGGCGCTCGCCACCCCGGACAACGTGCGCGAGGCCATCTCGCGCGAGCTCCTGCCCCGCCTGGCCCACGACTACGGCATCGAGTACAGCTTCGAGGGCCGCGCCGCCGACCAGCGCGAGACCCTGGGCGACATGAAGCTCGGGCTCGTCCTGGGGCTGGGAATGATCTACATCGTCCTGGCGGCCATCTTCTCCAGCTGGGGCTGGCCGCTGGTGGTCATGACCGCGATCCCGCTCGGACTCATCGGCGCCATCGCCGGACACTGGCTGCTCGGAATCGACCTCACCCTGCTCTCGCTCTTCGGGCTGTTCGGGCTCTCGGGCATCGTGGTCAACAACGCCATCATCCTGGTCAGCATGTACCACGAGCTGCGCGAGACCGGCATGGAGATCGACGAGGCCCTGATCGAGGCCGCCTGCTCGCGCCTGCGGGCCATGATCCTGACCTCGGCCACCACGGTCGTGGGCCTGGGACCGCTGATCTTCGAGACCAGCCTCCAGGCCCAGTTCCTCATCCCCATGGCCGTCTCCCTGGCCTTCGGCGTGACCTTCGCGACCCTGCTGGTGCTGCTCTTCACCCCAGCGCTGCTATCGCTGCACGAGAGCCTGCACCAGCGCATGAGCCGGCTCTGGGGCTGGCTGGGCGGAGAGGAATCACGCAAGCCGGTGACGAGTTCCTGATCCGAACGGACAATCGAGGCTCAATCCCCCTTGACTGAATCGGGGGAATCGAGCACGAAATAGGTGTCCACGCGCAGCCCCACCGGCAGGTCCGAGCCCGGATCCAGATCGACCAGCACCTCCAGCACGCGGGTATCCAGACGCTCGTCCGGCCGCTCGCTGCGCAGACCCTTGCGTCCGACCAGCACCCCCACCCGCGACACATGCCCCGCGAAGCGCCGCTCGCCGTAGGCGTCGGCCCTGACGTAGGCACACTGACCGGGACGGACGAGCGCGATGTCGGCCTCGTCGACCTCGGCGCGCACCCTCAGCACCGAGAGATCGCCGACCGTGACGATGGGCGTCTCGAGCATCTCGGTGACCAGCTCGCCGGCATGACGCAGCTTGCGCAGAACCATGCCGTCGACCGGGCTGCGCACGAAGGACTTGTCGAGGACGGCGCGCGCCTCGGCGAGCCTGGCCTCGGCCAGGGCGACCTCGGCCTCGGCGCGGGCCTGCTCGTCCGCGCGCGGCGGACTCTCGATCACCTCGCGCTGGAAGCGCACCCGCGCCAGCCGGGCGAGCGCGACCTGCTGCTCGCTGCGGGCACGGTCGAGATCCTGCCGGCTGCCCAGATCGCGCCGGGCGAGCCCCTGCTGGCGCTCGAGCTCCTGCTCGGCCAGCGCCAGCACCGCCTCGGCCTCCCGGACCTCGGCCTCGGCCTGATCGCGCTCGGCCTGACGGGCACCGTTGATCAGCCGGTCCAGACTCGCCCGGGCGATCGCCAGCGAGGCCTCGGCGCCCCGCACCCGCGCCCTGTGATCGGCGTTCTCCAGGGTGGCCAGCACCTGGCCGCACCGGATGGGATCGCCCTCGTCGACCTCGACGCTGGCCAGACGCCCGGTCATGGCCGCCGCGATCTGCATCTCCTCCGAGCGCGGCTCGACCCGGCCGAGCGCGGCGACCTGGGTGCGGGGCACAGGAACCGGAAGGTGCGATCCGCGTCCCCCATTCGACACACCGTCCCCACCGGCGATGGACAGCCAAACCGGAATGCCCAGAGCCGCGATCGCAACCGCGCCGGCCAACCAGCGTTTCACTGCAGAATCCTCCCATCGGCAATACTGACCACCCGGTCGGCCATCCGCGTCACCCGCGGGTCGTGCGTCACCATGACGACGGCCCGCCCCTCCTCGCGGGCGATCCGCCGCAGCAGCTCGACGACCGCCATGCCGTGCTCGGTGTCGAGCGCCGCGGTCGGCTCGTCCGCGAGCAGGATGGACGGATCGCCGGCCAAGGCGCGGGCGATCGCCACGCGCTGCTTCTCGCCACCAGAGAGCTGACGTGGATAGCCGTGCCGCCGCGGCGCCAGACCAACCTCGGCGAGCAGCGTATCGGCCCCGTCCAACGGATAGCCCTTGAGCTCCAGCGCCAGCTGGACGTTCTCCAGGGCCGTCAGGGCCGGGAAGAGATTGTAGTGCTGGAACACGAAGCCCATGTGGGACAGGCGCAGCCGGGCGCGCTCGGTCTCGGAGAGCGGGTCGAGCGCGATACCCTGCACCTGAACCCGTCCCAGGGTCGGGCGCAGCAGGCCACCCAGCACCATCAGCAGGCTCGTCTTGCCGCTCCCGGACGGACCCATCAGGGCCAGCATCTCGCCCGACGCCAGGCTCAGATCGACCCGGTCCAATGCGTGAACCGCCGTGGCACCCTGTCCATAAATGAGCGAGACCTCCTCCGCCTGAATCGCCGGTTTCATGGACATCACCGCTGGAAGACCATCGCCGGATCGATCCGCATCGCCTTGCGGATCGAAACCACGGCCGCCGCGACACACATGGCGAGCGTGAGCAGGAACAGCCAGGCGGCCATCGCGGGCGAGACCACGACCAGCACGGTCCCGGTCTCGCTGGCCTCGGCCAGCGCCATGGCGATCGAGATCCCGAACAGATGGCCGATGGTCGCGCTGATGACCGCCTGCCCCAGGATGACCCGATAGATGAATCCGCTCGGCGCGCCCATGGCCCTCAGGGTCCCGAACTCGGTGAGATGGTCGACCGTAGTGGCATAGAGCACCTGGGCCACGATCACCACCCCGACGACCACGCCCAGTATGGCCGAGACCAGCACCGAGGCCCCGGCCCCCGTGGTGAAGACCCAATAGTCCCGGGTCAGCGCGGCGAGTTCGTCGACGCTATGGACGTCGGCCTCCGGCAGGATGGCCTTCAGGGTGGCCTGCACCCGGACCGGATCGCACCCGGGCTCGACGTCGACCAGGACGTAGTTCCAGTCGGACGCCTCGAAGTTGCCCATGCGCTGCGCCGTGCGCGCGGCGGTGAAGACCCAGGGCGAGGTGGTGAAGGAGCGGATGCCCTGGGTCATGCCGACGATCCGCGCGCGATGGCGGTTGATCTCGACGCGGTCGCCGATCCCGGAGACGCCCAGCTTGTCGGCATAGATATGGTCGACCACGATGGAATCGGACCGCCGCAGATCCTCGAGATCGCCGTCGACCAGATTCCAGGGACCGGCCAGACCGCTGTTGAGATCGAAGCCCACCAGGAAGACGCTCTCGTCGCCCCCTCCGGGCTTTTTCCAAGGAACGAACTGAGTGACCAGACCCTCGGCCCGGTCGACGCATTCGAGCGACTTGGCCGCGTAGAGCTCGCGGTCGTGGATGGGGACCGTGATCTCGAAATTGCGCGTCCCCTTGGCCATGATCCAGAGATCGGCGTTGGTGTGACGGATGACGGTGGTGGTGCTGGTGGTGAAGCCTTGATAGAGCCCCAGTTCCATGGCGATCAGCACCACGGCGAAGACCACGCCCACCATGGTCACGATGAAGCGCGAGAGATCGTGGGTCAGGTTGCGCCAGGCGAGCACCCCGGCCATACCGAGCCCCCAGCGACCAAGCCCCCGGGTCCACGAACTCACCGGAGACGGAAAGACCCCGAAGGACGGGGGTGCTCAGAAAGGCGCGAACCCATCGCGGACGCCCCTCAAACGGCCTGACGGCGCTGCCACAGGTAGTAGCCGATCAGGGTCAGAACCACGAACCCGAGCGCGGCACCGGTCACCAGTGGCAGATTGCGTTGCAGCAGTTCCTCGTTGCCGCCGATGAAATAGCCGAGCGCGATCAGAACCGCCGACCAGAGTCCGGCGCCGAGCGCGGTGTAGGCCGTGAAGGTCGGCAGACGCATACGGCAGAGCCCGGCGGGCAGGGAGATCAGCTGGCGGATCCCCGGAATCAGACGGCCGGTGAAGACGGAGATGGCGCCGTGCCTGGCGAAGAAGGCGTCCGACTTGTGCAGCATCGTGGGACGGATGAAGAAATACTTCCCGTAGCGCTCCAGGACGGGCCGTCCGAGCATGAGTGCGAAGAAGTAGTTGAAGAAGGCTCCCGCCAGACTGCCGGCCAGCGAGGCGGCCAGGATGAGGCCCAGGTCCATCTTGCCCTGATAGGCGAGATAGCCCGCCGGGATCAGCACCACCTCGCTGGGAAAGGGGATGAAGGAGGACTCGATCGCCATCAGGGTGAAGACACCCGCGTACCCCCAGCCATGGACCGTCATCAGGATCCAGTCGATGAATTCGTGCAGCATTCCAGAGAGACCTCGGTCGGATTGTAATTGGGATTCGTCGAATGGACGGTCGGCCGGCCCGAAGGGAGCGCCGGTCCATCGGGAACGCCCCTCCCGCCAAGGCCCGGCACCGGGGAAGCGCTTTCAGAAGAAGTCGCCCGACCCTTTGGGAAAACCCAGGGACGCGAATGATACCCTCAATTGGGGCGAGCGAATGGGAGACCGCCAAATCATCTCGGCGTGGGTAGCAGACAAGACCGAAAGGCGACGCTATGAGCAAACCCATCGTTCAGCAGGACCTGGATCTCGATCGACTGCCGCCCCTGAGCGAAGAGCAGAGAGCCGAACTCGCGGCACTCCGCGCGCGCGATGACAGCGCGATCGACGACAGCGACATCCCTCCCCTCACCGATGACGCCTGGAACCAAGTCGTGCAAGGGCGTTTCTACAAACCTACCAAGACCTCGACCACCATCCGCCCCTGCATCACCAAGTAGGGCGCAATAGTGCAACGTATTGCGCCGCATGCCGGATTGCACAAACGCCAACACACGAATCGAGCCAGCATGGTCGGTCTACTCCATTCGGCGGAATACGCTATCGCTATTCCGCCCTACGGGGCTACCAACAGCGCCGCGTTGGGCCTCGTACCTCGGCCCAACCTACAAATCGGCTGTTCCGGCAAGAGCAAGCGGCGAATCGGAGACACGGCTGCTGTCCGCACTGCACGCGCAAGGCAGGAGCTCAAATCACCCCGATCGCATGCAGGAAGACGATCACCACCAGCAGCGGCGAGATATAGCGCACCAGGAATCGCCAGACCCGATAGCCGATGGACTCGCCCGCCTGCAGCTCGTCCCGGGTCGAGGCGCGGGACATGATCCAGCCGGCGAAGATGGCGATGAAGAAGCCGCCGAGGGGCAGCAGGATGTTGGCGGTCAGATAGTCGAACAGGTCGAAGATCGTCTTGCCGAAGAGCTGGAATTTCTCGCCGGACATGAGGTTGAAGGAAAAGACGGTGCCGAGCCCGAGGAACCAGGCCAGGAAGCCGACGACGACCGAGGCCGAAATGCGGCCGAGTCCGTGGTTCTCGACCAGCCAGGCGACGGCCGGCTCGATGATCGAGATGGCCGACGACCAGGCGGCGAAGACCAGGAGCACGAAGAAGAGGGTTCCGAAGAACTGGCCGAAGGGCATGGCGCCGAAGGCGATGGGCAGAGTCTGGAAGATGAGACCCGGCCCGGCGGCGGGCTGCAGACCGTTGGCGAAGACGATGGGGAAGATGGCCATGCCGGCAAGGAGGGCGACGGCCGTATCCGCGATCACGATCACCAAGGTCGCGCGGCCGATGGAGGCATCGCCGGGCATGTAGGAGCCGTAGACCATGATGGCGCCCATCCCGAGACTCAGGGTGAAGAAGGCGTGCCCAAGAGCGATGAGGATGGGCTCGCCGCTGAAGCGGCAGACCTCGGCACCGGCCGCATCGAGCTCGCAATGGTAGAAGACCTTGCCGAAATCCGGACTGAAGAGGAAATCCAGGCCCTTGCCGAAGGCGCCCAGGGTCATGGCATAGGCCACCAGGATCAGCAGCAGCAGGAAGAGTGCCGGCATCAGAAAGGTGACGGCCTTCTCCAGTCCGCCCTGTACGCCGCGTGCCACCACGACCATGGTCATGACCATGAAGATGGTGTGCCAGGCCAAGACCGACTCGGGGGCGCCGACGAAATCCTTGAAGAGCGTGCCGACCTGGTCGGCGCTCGCGCCCGAGAAAAAGCCCGCGGCGGTATGGAAGACGTAGGCGAGCGCCCAACCGCCGATGACGCTGTAATAGGACAGGATAAAAAAGCCGGTGATGACCCCGCCCCATCCGAGCAGCGACCAGGCGGGATGAGCGGCCTCGTCCTTGACGAGCGCGCGCATGGTGTTGATCGGACTTTGCCGCCCGCGCCGGCCGATGAGGACCTCGGCCATCATGATGGGGATACCGATCAGAGCGATGCAGCACAGATAGATGAGGACGAAGGCGCCACCGCCGTTCTCCCCGGTGATATAGGGGAACTTCCAGATATTGCCCAGCCCCACTGCGGAACCGACGGCCGCCAGGATGAAGATGAGGCGGGACGACCATTGGCCGTGGATGGAGCTTCGCTGTTCCGACATAGAGGCTCGTCCGTCGCTGAATCTGTTGCAAACGGCGCTCATTGTCGGCGAAGCCGTTCGTCGCCACAAGCCGGCCGGACACTGAAACGCAAAACGCGACCCGGAGGTCGCGTTCGATCTCGGCGAGACCGGGGACGCGCCCCGGTCGGGTCCGACTAGATCACAGCAGGGGCACCAGGAGCAGCGCCACGATGTTGATGATCTTGATCAGCGGGTTGATGGCGGGGCCAGCGGTGTCCTTGTAGGGGTCGCCGACGGTATCGCCGGTCACGGCCGCCTTGTGGGTCTCGGAGCCCTTGCCGCCGAAGTTGCCTTCCTCGACGTACTTCTTGGCGTTGTCCCAGGCACCGCCGCCGGTGCACATGGAGATGGCCACGAAGAGACCGGTGACGATGGTGCCGATCAGCATGCCGCCCAGTGCGCGGATGCCGGCGCCGTCGCCCATGAGGATGTTCATGCCCATGGCGACCGCGACCGGAACCAGGATCGGCAGCAGCGAGGGGATGACCATCTCCTTGATGGCGGCCTTGGTCAGGAGGTCGACGGCACGGGAGTAGTCCGGCTTGGCGGAGCCGTCCATGATGCCCTTGATCTCCTTGAACTGACGGCGCACCTCCATGACGACCGCGCTGGCGGCGCGGCCGACGGCCTCCATCGCCATGGCGCCGAACAGATAGGGCACCATACCGCCGATGAAGAGACCGATGATGACGGCCGGGTCGGACAGCATGAAGTCCTGCATCTTGCCGGCCGCTTCCAGGTTGTGGGTGTAGTCGGCGAAGAGCACCAGCGCAGCCAGACCGGCGGAGCCGATGGCGTAGCCCTTGGTCACGGCCTTGGTGGTATTGCCCACGGCGTCGAGGGCGTCGGTGGTCTTGCGCACGTCCTCGGGCAGACCGGACATCTCGGCGATGCCGCCGGCGTTGTCGGTGATGGGACCGTAGGCGTCGAGCGCCACGATCATGCCGGCCATGGAGAGCATGGCGGTGGCGGCGATGGCGATACCGTAGAGATCGGCGACCCCGTAGGCGGCCCAGATGGCGACGCAGACCGCAAGGACGGGCAGCGCGGTCGACTTCATGGAGATGGCCAGACCCGCGATGACGTTGGTCGCGTGACCGGTCTGGGATGCCTCGGCGACATATTGAACCGGACGGAACTCGGTCGCGGTGTAGTACTCGGTGATGAACATGAGCGCTGCGGTCAGACCCAGACCGATGAGCGCGCAGAAGAGCATCGAGAAGAAGTGATCGCCCATGAGCAGGCCGGTCACGACCGCGAACATGATGAAGGCGAGACCGCCCGCGACCGCCGTGCCCTTGTAGAGCGCGGTCATGATGCGACCGCCATCGGTGGCCTTGACGAAGTAGGCGCCGACGATGGAGGCGATGATGGAGACTGCGCCCAGCGCGAGCGGGTAGATGACGTAGTCGATGTCGAAGCCGCCGGCGGCCTTGGACAGCAGACCGCCCAGAACCATGGTGGCGATGATGGTGACCGCGTAGGTCTCGAAGAGGTCGGCCGCCATGCCGGCGCAGTCACCGACGTTGTCGCCCACGTTGTCGGCGATGACCGCCGGGTTGCGCGGATCGTCCTCGGGGATGCCGGCCTCGACCTTGCCCACCAGGTCCGCACCGACGTCGGCGCCCTTGGTGAAGATACCGCCACCCAGTCGGGCGAAGATGGAGATCAGCGAGCCGCCGAAGGCGAGACCGATCAGGGCGTGCAGGGCCGGCTCGTCGGCGCCGAGGAAGAGGAAGTAGCCCGCCACCCCGATGATGCCCAGACCGACCACCAGCATGCCGGTGACGGCACCGCCGCGGAAGGCGATGGCCAGTGCGGCCTCGAGGCTCACGGTCGCGGCCTGAGCGGTGCGCACGTTCGAGCGAACCGATACGTTCATGCCGATATAGCCGGCGAGGCCGGAGAGGATGGCGCCGATGGCGAAACCACCGGCCGTGGCCAGGTCGAGCATCAGCCACAGCACGACGAAGAGCGCCGCACCCACCATGGCGATGGTGCTGTACTGGCGGTTGAGGTAGGCCCTGGCACCGGTCTGAATCGCTGCCGCGATTTCCTGCATGCGTTCGGAGCCGGCGGACTGGGAGTTGATCCAGGCCACGACGACGAGGCCGAAGATTACAGCCAGTGCTCCGGCGCTGATCGCGAACCAAAGGACGAAATCTGTTGACATTGAGATCCCCCCGTTACGGGTTTTCGTTGGTTTGAGCCGAGCGAAATGGGCGACCAATCGCAACGTCGGGATACAGCGGTGGACGGACCGATCAGCCGCCAAAACGGCACGGAACTTTACCATAAAGGTCTCGGCCTTTTGGCGCTCCGGCCAGGCATATTCGCCTCTGCAAGTGGATGCCGCCGAATCGAAATCCGCGATCGAAGCGGCGCCCCATCCGCCCCGCCCCGGCATCGGCTCCCAACCCCGCTCTGCAATCCTTGTTAATCATCGACTTGGATCGAATGCCGGATGCGATGAAGGGAGAGAGGATCGTCGCGCCCAAGCACATCATACGATGTTCCCAATGGACGCATTAAATTAATCAATGCTCTTTATTGGGATCGAGACCAAACACGAATTGCACTGACTCCGCACGATCACGCCAGTGTAACGGAATGAAATGACTGAAAAGGGACGATTCGGCGACCGAACGCCCGCACACGTCACAACGAGGATGCCCACATTCGACTCACTCGCTGCACGCTCGGCCAGCGCAGGCCGATCAGAGGGTCAACGAGGAACGGCCGGGCTAGAGCCCGGCCGTTCCATGCCGGCGATGGATCGAGCGTCGCCGGTACAGTCTCGCGCCTTATGCGGCCTTGGCCGTTTCCTCCGAGCCCGATTCATGGGTGATCGACGGCCCGCCATCCGTGCCGCGGATCTCGATGCGGCGCGGCTTCATGGCCTCGGGGACCTCGCGCACCAGCTCGATGTTGAGCAGGCCGTTCTCCAGGCGGGCCTCGGCGACCCGGACATAGTCGGCCAGCTGGAACTTGCGCTCGAAGCCGCGGTTGGCGATGCCGCGATAGAGGAAATTGCCCTCCGCCTCGGCCGTCTTGCGCTGACCGGTCACGGTGAGCAAATTCTCCTTCGCCTCGATATCCAGCTCGGACTCGGTGAAACCCGCCACGGCGAGCGTGATGCGGTAGCTGTTCTCGTCCATGACCTCGACGTTGTAGGGCGGATAGCCGCCCGGCTCGGTCCGGTAGGCGGTCTCAAGCGAATTGGCCAGACGATCGAAGCCGATCATGGAGCGGAACAGGGGTGAGAAGTCGAGCGTTGTCATGACATATCCTCCGATGAGCAATATGTGCCACAAGGCAATATGAACGATGAGATGGCGTTCTTGCGAACCGCCGGTTTCGCAGTCCCCGACCGGGCGACTGCTTACGTTATGTAAAGTAGACCCGGATTAGCACTCTGTCAAGATGAGTGCTAACAAATTCTCGCGAAGCCATCGGCATCCACTTTCTCGCGCCTCTCGCGCTCGGGTAGACTGGGGCATCCTGCGACAGCCTTCGCGACCCGGCCATCGGAGAAGCCCATGGCGCAACCCCTCTATCTCATCACCAAACGTGCCCATGCGATCTGGACTCCCGCGCTCGAGCCGCTGGAGCTCGAAGGCGAGGACGGGGTATCGCTGCCCCTGCTCGGATACGTGAGCGCCGGAAGGCCGGTCGACCTCTCCGAGGACCAGGAGAGCGTCACGGTTCCGCGCAACATGGTGCGCAAGAACAGCTATGCGCTGCGGGTGCGCGGACACTCGATGATGGACGACCAGATCCAGGACGGGGACATCATCATCGTCGAGCAGCGCCAGACGGCCGAGAACGGAGAGACGGTGGTCGCCCTGATCAAGGGCGAGCAGGTCACGCTCAAGCGTTTCTACGTCGAGCCGGACGGCATCCGGCTGCAGCCGGCCAATCCGAACATGGAGCCCATCCATCTGAAGCACGACGAGATCCAGATCCTGGGGATCGTCTCGGGCGTGGTGCGGATGTCCTGACTCCCTGTTTGCCCTGCAGCGCCATTCGCGCCAGCTAGAATCCGTTCTTCGGAGAAGATCGAGAGGACGCAGCCCCATATGTCCGAGACAACATCCATGACCGGTTCGCCGTTCGATCCCATCAACGAAACGTCCTATCGAGTCTGGCGCGAACGCAAGCTGTCGCAGGCCCCGACGAGGCTCGATGCCCTGATCGTCGAGGTCGGCGACCCTCGCCGGTTGAGCCAGGCCGAGCATGCCGCGATCCTAGAGCGCTGCCGAGCGGCCAACATGGCGATCTATGCAGGCACGACGGGAGAGAATCCGGACAAATCCATCCCCCGCGAACTCGGAACCAGGTTCGGTCTGAACCGCCTGGACCACAACCCGGGGGCCGACGAGGACGCCATCACCTCCCTGACGGTCCAGACGGACCGGCGCCATCGGGACTTCATCCCCTACTCCGACCAGCCGATCTCCTGGCACACCGACGGCTACTACAACCGCCCGGACCGCCAGATCCACGGTATGCTGCTGCACTGCGTCCAGCCCGCCGACGCGGGCGGCGCGAACGCCCTGCTCGATCACGAGATCGCCTACATGCTGCTGCGAGACCGGGATCCAGAGCACGTCCGCGCACTCATGCACCCGGAAACCATGGCCATCCCGGCCAGTCATGTCGATGGAAAAGAGACGCGCCCGGACTGCTCGGGCCCCGTGTTCTCGGTGCGCGCGGATGGACGTCTGCACATGCGCTTCACCAACCGCAAGCGCAACATCCGCTGGCGCAACGACCCGGCGACCGGCGCCGCCGTCGCCGCGCTCAGAGAGATCCTGGAGGAAGAGTCGCCCTGGCACTTCAGCGCGCGACTCGAATCGGGCTGGGGACTCATCTGCAACAACGTGCTCCACACCCGCACCGGATTCAGCGACGGCGAGAACCGGCGTCTCATCTATCGCGCGCGCTATTACGACCGGATCGAGGGATGTTGAACCTGAAGGTATCCCCGATGAACGTCGGGGGCACCCCCAGGCAGCAGAGAGAGGGTCGGGTACGCCCCCGCAACCCTATGCCATCACCGCCTTCAGCGCCTCGACCATGGCCGCATTCTCCTCGGGCGAGCCGACCGTCAGACGCAGGCAGTCGGCGAGCAGGGGATGGGCCCCGTCGAGGTTCTTGATCAGGATCTTGCGTTCCTTGAGCCCATCGAAAATGGCGCCCGCCCGCCCGGCCGGGGTGCGGACGAGGATGAAGTTGGCCTCGCTCGGATAGAGCTGCAGCCCCTCGATCCCGCCCAGCGCCTCGAACAGATGGCCGCGCTCGGTGCGGATGCTCTGGGTCTGGGCGTCGAAGACGTCCTTGTGCTCGAGCGCGAAGGTGGCCGAGACCTGAGTGAGGACGTTCACGTTGTAGGGCAGACGCACCTTGTCGATCTCGGCCAGCCAGGGCGTCGGACCGACCAGATAGCCGAGCCGCAGACCCGCCAGCCCCATCTTGGAGACGGTGCGCATGACCAGCAGGTTGTCCCAGTCGCCGAGCAGGCCCATGAAGCTGTAGTCGGTGAAGGGGGCATAGGCCTCGTCGACGATGACCAGACCGGGAGCGGCCTCGATGATGCGGACCATGTCGTCGACGTCGAAGCGGTTGCCCGTCGGGTTGTTCGGATAGGCCAGATAGACCAGCGCCGGCTGCTCGCGCTCGATCGCCTCCAGCATCGCCGGCAGATCCAGCGAGAAGTCCTCGGCCTGGAGCGGCACGCCGACGTACTCCATCCCGGAAAAGAGCCCGACCATGCGGTAGATGACGAAGCCGGGCTCCACCGAGAGCACCTTGCGCCCCGGCTGGGCGACCGTCAGGGCCAGCATCTGGATCAGCTCGTCCG
Source organism: Imhoffiella purpurea (assembly GCF_000585215.1). Taxonomy (GTDB): domain Bacteria; phylum Pseudomonadota; class Gammaproteobacteria; order Chromatiales; family Chromatiaceae; genus Imhoffiella; species Imhoffiella purpurea. Next base: position 64,152 of record NZ_AONC01000012.1, read on the forward strand.
AACCGTTGCCGAGCAGCAGACCCATGTCGGACGGGATGCCCATGGCCTTGCGCAGCGCCGCCTGCAGCGCCTCGCCCTGAGGATCCGGATAGCGGTTCGGCTCGACCCCGCGCAGCGTCTCCAGCCATTCGGAGAGCAGCGACTCGGGCCAGCCATAGGGATTCTCCATGGCGTCCAGCTTGATCAGGCCGGCGGCCGGCGGGACATGATAGGCGCGCAGCGCGAGGATCTCGGGCCGCACCAGTGATTCGATCCGCGATTTCATGACGCATCCTCGCCGCGATATTCGGCCGAGCGGGCGTGGGCGGTGAACCCCTCGCCACGCGCCAGCACGGATGCGGTGCGCGAGAGCACCGCCGAGCCGGCGCTCGAGCACAGGATGAGGCTCGATCGCTTCTGGAAATCGTAGACCCCCAGAGGCGACGAGAAACGGGCGGTCCGCGAGGTCGGCAGCACGTGGTTGGGACCAGCGCAGTAGTCCCCCAGGGCCTCGGCCGTGTAGCGTCCCATGAAGATGGCGCCGGCGTGCCGGATGCGCCCGACGATGGACTCCGGATCCTCGACCGACAGCTCCAGGTGCTCGGGCGCGATCTCGTTGGCGACGGCGATGGCGTCGTCCAGATCGCGGGCGAGGACGAGGGCGCCGCGCGCCTTCAGGGCGGCGTCGATGATCTCCCGGCGCTCCATGGTCGGCAACAGCCTGTCGATGCTGGCGGCGACGCGGTCGAGGAACTCGGCGTCCCAGCTCACCAGGATGGACTGGGCGTCCTCGTCGTGCTCGGCCTGGGAGAAGAGGTCCATGGCGATCCAGTCCGGATCCGTCCCGCCGTCGCAGACGACCAGGATCTCGGAGGGGCCGGCGACCATATCGATGCCGACCTGGCCGAAGACGGCACGCTTGGCGGTGGCGACATAGATGTTGCCGGGGCCCACGATCTTGTCCACGCCCGGAATCGTCTCGGTGCCGTAGGCGAGCGCGGCGACGGCCTGGGCGCCGCCGATGGCGAAGGCGCGGTCGACCCCGGCGATGTGCGCCGCGGCCAGGACCAGCTCGTTGAGCTCGCCGTCCGGGGTCGGCACCGCCATGATCAGCTCGGAGACGCCCGCCACCTTGGCCGGGATGGCGTTCATCAGCACCGAGGAGGGATAGGCCGCCTTGCCGCCCGGCACATAGAGCCCGACGCGGTCGAGCGGCGTGACCTGCTGGCCCAGCAATGTGCCGTCGTCCTCGCGATAGCTCCAGCCGGACATCTTCTGATGCTCGGCATAGGCGCGGATGCGCTCGGCGGCCGTCTCCAGCGCCTGGCGCTGATCGGCGGGGATGGCCGCCCAGGCCCGGGCCAGACGCGAGCGCGGAAGCTCCAGATCGGCCGCGGAGGCCGGCGCCCAGCGGTCGAAGCGCGCGGTGTAGTCCATCAGGGCGGCGTCGCCGCGCGCGCGGACCTCCTTGATGATCTCGGCGACGGTGCCTTGCACCCGGTCGTCGGAGACCGAATCCCAGGCCAGCAGGGCGGAGAGCCGCGCCTGGAAATCGGCGTCCTGGGTGGAGAGACATTTGATATCGGTCACGGTTGTCTCGCTCATGTTTGGTTGGTAGCTGTCAGCTTCCAGCCACCAGCTGATGTATGTCTTTATGGGCGACCCCTTTCCTCATCCAGCCAAGCATCGGCCAAGGGATCGAGATTGGAAAGCGGCTCCAGCCAAGCTGGCAGCTGGTCGCTGGAAGCTGGCCGCTTCAATCATTCGCCGCCGACGGCCTCGCGCAGTAATTCCAGCAGCCCGGTCACCGCCTCGTGCTTCATCTTCCAGGAGGCCTTGTTCACCACCAGGCGCGAGCTGATGTCGGCGATGTGCTCGAGCGGCACCAGACCGTTGGCCTTGAGCGTGTTGCCGCTCTCGACCAGGTCGACGATCTGGTCGGCCAGGCCGACCAGGGGCGCCAGCTCCATGGAGCCGTAGAGCTTGATGATCTCGACCTGCTGTCCCTTGGCGGCGAAATAGCGCTCGGCGCAATGGACGTATTTGGTGGCGATCCGCAGCCGGCGGGAAGACGGCGGCCGGGAATCCGGCAATCCCGCCACCATGAGGCGACAGCGCGCGATCTCGAGATCCAATGGCTCGTAGAGCCCCTCGCCGCCGTGTTCGAGCAGCACGTCCTTGCCCGCCACGCCCAGATCGGCCGCGCCGTACTGAACGTAGGTGGGCACGTCGCTGGCCCGGATGATGACGAACTTGACCCTGGGATTGGTGGTCTCCAGGATCAGCTTGCGGCTGGTCTCCGGATCCTCCAGCGGCTCGACGCCGGCATGCGCCAGGAGCGGCAGCGTCTGTTCGAAGATCCGCCCCTTCGAGAGGGCGATGGTCAGAGAGGCGTTCAGATTCATGCTGCGTTCATCCGGCTCGTCCCGGCGATGCGCTGGATGCTCGCACCCAAGGCCAGGAGCTTGTCTTCGATGTTCTCATACCCGCGATCCAGGTGATAGATGCGGTCGATCAGCGTCTCGCCCCGGGCCACCAGGCCAGCCAGCACCAGACTGGCCGAGGCGCGCAGGTCGGTCGCCATCACCGGGGCCGCGGTCAGGCGCTCGACGCCGTGACAGATGGCGACATTGCCCTCGATACGGATGTCGGCACCCATGCGCTGCAGCTCGGGGACATGCATGTAGCGGTTCTCGAAGATGGTCTCGGCCACCGCGCCAACGCCCTCGGCGATGCTGTTGAGGGCGCAGAACTGGGCCTGCATGTCGGTCGGGAAGGCCGGATGGGGCGCGGTATGGATGTCGACCGACCTGGGGCGCCGGCCGCGCATGTCCAGCTCGATCCAGTCCTCGCCCACCATAACCTCGGCCCCGGCCTCCTGCAGTTTCTGCAGCACCGCATCGAGACAGTCCGGGCGGGTCTCGGTGACCCGCACCCGGCCGCCGGTCATGGCCGCTCCGACCAGGAAGGTTCCGGTCTCGATCCGGTCCGGCATGACCCGATAGCGCGCCCCGGAGAGCCGCTCGACGCCCTGGATCTGGATCAGGTCCGTTCCCGCCCCTTCGATGCGCGCCCCCATGGCGTTGAGGAAGTCGGCCAGGTCGACGACCTCGGGCTCGCGGGCGGCGTTTTCGATCAGGGTCTCGCCATCGGCAAGCGCGGCGGCCATCATGAGGTTCTCGGTCCCGGTGACCGAAACCACCTCCATCACCAGCCGCGCGCCGTGCAGACGCTCGGCACGCGCGCGGATATAGCCGCCCTCGACGCCGATGTCGGCGCCCATGGCGCGCAGGCCCTCGATGTGCAGGTTCACCGGACGGGCGCCGATGGCGCAGCCTCCCGGCAGCGACACGTCCGCCCGCCCGTAGCGCGCCACCAAGGGTCCCAGCACCAGAATCGAGGCGCGCATGGTCTTCACCAGCTCGTAGGGCGCCACGAAACTGGTGAGGGTCCGGGGCTCCACCGTCACCACGCCCGAGCCGTTTGGCGTCAGACGGGCGCCCATCCGACCCAAAAGCTCGAAGGTGGTCGAGATGTCGCGCAGTCGAGGCACGTTTTCGAGCGCGACCGGCCCATCCGCGAGCAGGGTCGCCGCCAGAATCGGGAGCGCGGCATTTTTGGCACCGGAGGCGCGCACCTGGCCATGCAATGGATTGCCGCCGGTGATGAGAAGCTTGTCCATGATCGAATCGATGAAACCGGGAAGGATTGGGTGGAATCAAGGGCAGGCCGATATCGCCGAGACGAATGGCGAACGCATCGTCAGACGGCGATCGGCAGCACATCCTGCAGGTTGGAGAAGGCGGCGATCCGCCGCAGCGAGTCCGGGACGTTGGCGTAGGATAGATGAATGTCGCGGGCTCGCGCCACGTCGAGCCACTCGAGGAGCAGCGCGAGCCCCGCGCTGTTGGCCGAATCCACCTCGGCGAGGTCGATGACCAGGGTATCCGCGTCAGGCCGGCCGGCGTCCCTCAACAGCCGTTTCCCGGCTAGAGCCAAAGAGGTCACCGTCCCGAAGTCCAAGCCCCCTTGCAGTCGCCAGCGACCGGAATCGACCTGCGTCAGGCGCACCTCGGCGCTCACTCCCGCCCATCCCTGTTCATCTCGTCCAGCTTGGCGATCAGGCCGTCGATGCCGCTCTGGCGCACCTCGTTGGCGAAACTGTTGCGGTAGTTTCCGACCAGGCTGGCATTGTTGATGACGACGTCGTAGACCTTCCAGCCGCTGCCGTTGTCGTACATGCGATAGTCGACCGGGATCGGGGTGGAACCGGCCTCTCGCACCTCGGTGGGCACCACGACCATGTTCGGACGGCTACCCGGCTTGACCGACAGATAACGGATCTCCTGACCCGAATAGCTGAGCAGCGAGCGGGCATAGGTGCGCACCAGCACCTGTTTGAAGCCATCGACCAGGGCGCGCTGCTGCTGCGCGCTGGCCTGGCGCCAGTACTGTCCGACCGCGCCCTGAGTGATGCGCTGGAAATCGAAATGCGGGGCCACGACGTTCTCGATCATGCCGTAGATGAGCGAGGGATTGCGGTCGATCTCGGTCTTGCGGGCCTCGAGCGTGCTCAGCATGCGCTCGGAGGTACGCTTCACCAGCGCCGAGGCGTCGTCCTGAGAGGCCAGAAGGGCGCCGCTCCAAGCGAGCGGCAAAAGGAACAGCATCGACAGAAGGAACCGACGTTGAGGAAACATTAGCCGCTTTCACCTGCTTTCTTGAAGAGAAACTGCCCGATCATCTGTTCGAGGAGCAGTGCCGATTGCGTGTTGGCGATCGCGTCGCCATCGCGCAGGAATTCCGGGCTTCCGCCGGGCTCCAGTCCGATGAACTGCTCGCCCAGCAGACCCGAGGTAAAGATGTTGGCGAAGGTGTCGTCCGGGATCGAATCGACGGCCGCGTCGATCCGCATGCCGACCACGGCCTCGTAGGTCGTCTTGTCGAAGCTCACCGACTCGACCCGGCCGATGCGCACCCCCGCCATGGTGACCGGGGCGCGAACCTTGAGACTGCCGATGTTCGAGAAACGAGCCGTCAGCTGATAGCCGTCCTCGCCGGAGATCATACTGAGATTGCTGACCTTCATCGCCAGGAAGAAGAGCGCCACGACGCCCAGTGCCACGAAGGCACCGACCATGGCCTCGATAGTATGCCGCTTGCCCATTGCCATCAGTCTCCAAACATCAAGGCCGTCAGAACGAAATCGAGCCCCAGGACCAGCAGGGCCGCGTGCACCACCGAGCGGGTGGTCGAACGGCTCACGCCCAGCGAGGTGGGCACCGTATCGTAGCCCTGGAAGAGCGCGATCCAGGTAACGGCGATACCGAAGACCAAACTCTTGATGACGCCGTTGAGAATATCCTCCTGGAAGTCGACCTTGGCCTGCATCTGACTCCAGAAGGCCCCCTCGTCGACGCCGAGCAGACCCACGCCGACGAAATAGCCCCCGAGCACCCCGACCGCGCTGAAGATGGCGGCCAGCAGGGGCATGGCGATAACACCGCCATAGAAACGCGGAGCCAGGATGCGACGGACCGGATCGACCGCCATCATCTCGAGACCCGAGAGCTGCTCGGTCGCCTTCATCAGACCGATCTCGGCGGTCAGGGACGATCCGGCGCGCCCCGCCACCAGGAGGGCCGCGACCACGGGGCCGAGCTCGCGCACCAGCGAGGCGGCGACCATGATACCAAGGCTCTCCTCGGCGCCGAACTGCTGAAGCACGTAATAGCCCTGCAGCCCCAGCACCATGCCGACGAAGAGCCCGGAGACCCCGACGATGAGCAGCGAGAGCACGCCCAGGTTGTAGATCTGATCGAACAGCAGACGCGGACGCCGCAGAACCTCGCCGGTGCCGCCGAGAATCGCCAGCAGCAGCAGGTGCGCGCGACCCAGTCGTTCCAGCGCGCCGATCACGCCACGGCCGAGCCGGGCCAGTCCCTCGAATCTCATCGACGCCTCCCAGGTGAACGCAGATCCTCGTCCAGTGGAGACGCCGGATAGTGGAAATGCACGGGCCCGTCGGGCAGGCCGTCCATAAACTGCCGGACCGGCTCGGAATCGTCGCCCTCGATCTGTTCACGCGTTCCCTGGGCGATGATACGCCCCTGGGACAGGATATAGAGATAGTCGGCGATGCTCGCCGTCTCCTGGACGTCGTGCGACACCAGGATGCTGGTCATGCCGGCCGCATCGTTGAGCTGTCGGACCAGACTCACCAGCATGCCCAGGGAAATGGGATCCTGACCGGTGAAGGGCTCGTCGTAGAGGATCATCATGGGGTCGAGCGCGATGGCCCGGGCCAGCGCCACGCGACGCGCCATGCCGCCGGACAGCTGGCTGGGCATCAGGTCGCGCGCGCCCCGCAGCCCCACGGCCTCGAGCTTCAGCAGCACCAGCTTGCGCAGCATGGACTCATTGAGGTCGGTGTGCTCGCGCAGCGGATAGGCGACGTTCTCGAAGACGTCGAGATCGGTGAGCAGCGCACCGCTCTGGAACAGCATCCCCATGCGCCGGCGCAGCCGGTAGAGACCGGCCTTGTCCAGGCGCAGCACATCCTCGCCGTCGACCTCGATCGAGCCGGCGTCGGGGCGCAGCTGACCGGTGATCAGCTTGAGCAGGGTCGTCTTTCCCGTTCCGCTCGGCCCCATCACGGCCGTCACCGAGCCGCGCAGGATGTCCAGGCTCAGGTCGTCGAAGATGACGCGCGGCCCGCGCCTGAAATGCAATCCGCGGATCCGCACCAGCACATCGCGATCAGACTCGACGGACATGACTCTTCCTCGTGGCGAAGACCGTTGGCGCCGATTCGTCGATGCGCTCGGACGATGCACGGACATCGCCCGAGCCCCAAGCCAGCCGCACAGCCATCGCGCCCCACCTATGCATGGTCGTGATTCCGCGTAAGAGGCATCATTGGCCAAAAGCCGTAAATTCTCGCGACCGCGGCCAGTAACGTCAAGTTGCGTGACGACCCCGAGGCGGAATCCACAATGCTTCCCAGATTGCCGGACTCATCCGCACGCCCCGCGCGACACCCGCCGCATACCCGGGACATGCAAGCCGCCCATGGTGTATTTTTGTCACGCCTTCCGCGATCCGTGATGGGCAGGCGCCCCGAGATCCATCGAAACGACCCGAAAACCGACAGGACCCAGGCGAGCATGACTGAACGCAGAGAACTCGGCGCACGCGAGGCCATGCTGGCCGAAGGCCAGGCGGACAAGATCCTGGAGCTCGGGCGCGCCGTGATCGACACCGAGGCCGGCGCGGTCGCCGCGCTCGCCGCGCGCATCGACGCCGCCTTCCTCCAGGCATGCCGCTACATGCTCGTCTGCGAGGGCCGCATCGTGGTGCTCGGCATGGGCAAGTCCGGACACATCGGGGGCAAGATCGCGGCGACCCTCGCCAGCACCGGCAGTCCGGCCTTCTTCGTCCACCCGGGCGAGGCGAGCCACGGGGATCTGGGCATGATCACGCCGCGCGACGTGGTGCTCGCCATCTCCAATTCGGGCGAGACCGAGGAACTGCTGGTCATTCTGCCGCTCATCAAGCGGCTCGCCGTGCCCCTGATCACCATGACCGGCCGACGCGGCTCGACCCTGGCGCGCGAGGCCGACGTGAATCTCGATATCAGCGTCGCCAGCGAGGCCTGTCCGCTCGGTCTCGCCCCGACCTCGAGCACCACGGCCGCGCTCGCGATGGGAGACGCACTGGCGATCGCCCTGCTCGAAAGCCGCGGCTTCACGGCCGAGGATTTCGCCCGCTCGCACCCGGCCGGGTCGCTCGGACGCCGCCTGCTGCTGCACGTCTCGGACATCATGCACCGCGACGCGCGCCTGCCGGCGGTCCCGCTTGGCACCAGTCTCATGGACACGCTCGAGGAGATGTCGCGCGGCGGACTGGGCATGAGCGCCATTCTGGCCCCAGACGGCACCCTGGCCGGCATCTTCACCGACGGCGACTTGCGCCGTGCGCTCGACCGCGGCGTCGACGTGCACCGAACGCGCATCGATTCGGTCATGACCCCCGACTGCGTCACCATCTCCCAGGACGCGCTCGCCGTCGAGGCGGTGCGCCTGATGGAATCCAGATCCATCAACGGTCTGCTGGTGCTCGACCCCGGGAGACGGCCGATCGGGGCCCTCAACATGCACGATCTGCTCCGAGCGGGCGTGGTGTAACAGCCGGCCGGTACCCAACAAGCGCCACGCCGCCTCATGCGCCCAGCATTCATCCGTTCAATCGCCAACGAGGTCAGCCAGCCATGCAGGACATTCGAGAACGCGCATCCCGGATCCGACTGGTCATTTTCGACGTCGACGGAGTGCTGACGGACGGCAGCCTCTATCTCGGCGACGACGGACTCGAATACAAGGCGTTCCACTCGCGCGACGGTCACGGCATGGTGATGCTCCAGGAGACCGGCGTGCGGCTGGCGGTGATCACCGGACGCAGCTCCCAGGTGGTCCAGATGCGCATGGCCAGCCTGGGCATCTCGGAGGTCTACCAGGGCCATCGCGACAAGCGCCCCCCCTACGAAGAACTCAAGCAGCGGCTCGATCTCCAGGACGAGGCCATCGCCTATGTCGGCGACGATCTGGTCGACCTGCCCGTCATGCGCCATGTCGGACTCGCGGTCGCCGTGGCGGACGCCCACCCGAGGGTTCGCGAGCAGGCCCACTGGACCACCGATGCGTCAGGCGGACGCGGTGCGGCCCGCGAGGTCTGCGAGCTGATCCTCGAGGCCCAGGGCAACCTCGAGCGCGTCATGGAGCGCTATCGATGACCGCCTATCGGGGCTATCTCGAGCGGTCTTTCTGGAACGCGAGACAGTTTCTGCTCGCGGCCTGCCTCGCCGCCCTGGGGATCGCGGCCTGGTGGTCGCTCAAACCCACCGGGGACGATGAAGGAACCCCGGCGGCGCGGCCCAGACTGCCGGACTATGTCGTGCAGCAATTCTCCGCGGTCGAGACGGACGACACCGGACGCCCGACGCGTCACCTGACCGCGACCGAGCTGCGGCACTATGCGCAAGAGGACGTCTCCGAGCTCGACCGGCCGCGTCTCGATCTCCTCCAGACCGAAGGGCCGCCCTGGCATGCCGAGTCGGAGCGAGGAACGGTCTTCGCCGGCGGCGACCAGATCCGCCTCGAGGGCCGGGTCCAGATGGACCGCCCGGGCGACGGCGAGAATCGTCCGGCCCATCTGGAGACCGAGCGTCTGGATATCTGGCGCAAACAGGGCCTCGCCGAAACCGACCTGGAGGTGCGCGTCCGCAGCGACGACGACGCACTGACCGCCAATGGCATGCGTCTCTGGTACAACGAACCGACCCGAACCACCTTCCACGGACGCGCGCGCATCCGGCTCGCGCCCGAGCAGGATCCTCAGCCATGACCCATTCCCATGCCCATCGGCCCCGTTCGGCCGGCCAGATGGCCGCCTGGCTCCTGATCGCGCTCGCCGGCCTAACCACCACCCAGGCATGGGCCCTGGAGGAGGACGCCAGCAAGCCGATGCTCATCGAAGCGGACGACGTCGAGGTCCGAGAGAGCGACAACACCAGCGTCTACGTCGGCAACGTCCAGGTCGACCAAGGCAGCATGCGGCTACTGGCCGATCACGTGACCGTCTATCATCGCGAGGATCGGCAGCCCAGACTCATCATCGCCCTGGGCGAGCCGGCCCGCTACAAGCAGCTGCTCGACGGCGATCAGGGCGAGGTCGAGGCGTTCGCCAAGCGCATGGAGTACGACGCCGACAAGGACGAGCTGATCCTGATCGGCGACGGGCTGCTGATCCAGGGCACCGACCGTCTGGCCAGCGACCGCATCATCTACGATCGCGCCCATGCCCAGTTCCGGGCCGGAGGCTCGGGACGGGTCAAAATCACCATCACCCCGGAGAAGCAATGACAAGGCCCGCGACCAGGAGCTCAGCTTGACCGCCCTGCGCGCCGAACACCTGAGGAAGAGCTACCGTCGGCGGCAGGTTCTGCAGGACGTCACGGTCGAGGTCGAGCCGGGCGAGGTGGTGGGACTGCTGGGCCCCAATGGGGCCGGCAAGACGACCTGCTTCTATCTCATCGTCGGTCTCATCGCCGCCGATCAGGGACGCATCTCGCTGAACGAACGCGACATCACCCGACTGCCGATGCATGCCCGCGCGCGCGCCGGACTCAGCTATCTGGCGCAGGAGCCCTCGGTGTTCCGAAAGCTCTCGGCACGCGAGAACATCCTCGCCATCCTCGAAACCCGGCGCGATCTCATACGCGCCGAGCGCCAGGAACGCTGCGAACGGCTGCTCGAAGAGCTGGGCATCGCCCATGTCGCCGACTCGCTCGCCCTGAGCCTCTCGGGCGGCGAGCGGCGGCGGCTCGAAATCGCCCGGGCGCTCGCGGTCGACCCGGCGGTCATGCTGCTCGACGAGCCCTTCGCCGGCGTCGATCCCATCGCCGTGGGCGACATCAAGGCGATCGTCTCCCATCTTCGCGAGCGGCGCATCGGCGTCCTCATCACGGACCACAATGTCCGCGAGACGCTGGATATCTGCGATCGAGGCTACATCATCAGTACGGGAACGGTGATCGCCACCGGGCGCCCCAGCGAGCTGCTCGCGGACCAGCAGGTTCGCGACGTCTATCTCGGCGCCGATTTCTCGATGTAGACGGCGACCCGTCGAAGCATCTATAACCAAGAGGAGAGTGCGGCGCGCGATACGAGATCCAGGCCCGGCACGGCTCGACCTCCAGCCCACCGAAATGGGCTAGAATCATTACAGGCACCTTTATTGCTTTAGCCCCGAGCGGATCACACCAAGACGCCTACGCGATCGATGAAGCAATCCATACAGCTTCGCCTCAGCCAACACCTCACCATGACGCCCCAGCTGCAGCAGGCGATCAAGCTGCTGCAGCTGTCGACGCTCGAACTCCAGAAGGAGATCCAGGAGGCGCTCGAAACCAACCTCATGCTCGAAGAGGGGGACGAGAGCGAACGCTCGCCGGCCGCCGAATCCCAGGATGCGCGCATCGACCACAGTCAGGACGCGGAGCCTCAGCGCGGCGAGCAGGATCTCGCCATCGACCGCGAGATCCGCGCCGAATCGAACGAGATGCCCGAGGACCTGCCGGTCGACACCCAGTGGACCGACGTCTACGACAGCTATCTGCCGCCGACCGTGCACGGGACCGACGATGGCTCGGATTTCGACCCCTTCGCCCAGCAGAGCCGCCCCCAGACCCTACAGGACCACCTCGCCTGGCAGCTGAACCTGAGCCGCCTCAACGACCGCGATGACGCGATCGCCCAGGCGGTCATCGATTCGATCGATCGCGACGGCTATCTGCGCGCAGACGTCGAGGATCTGGTCGCCGCCATCGACGATCCGGGCGTCAGCCTCGAGGAGATCGAGACCCTGGTCCACCGCGTCCAATCGCTCGACCCTCCGGGCATCGGCGCGCGCAATCTCCAGGAATGCCTGATCATCCAGCTGCGTCAGCTGCCGCAGCGGACCGGCGCCCGCGACCTGGCGATCCGGGTCTGCGCCGAGGGCTTCGATCACCTGCCTCGGGGCGACATCGCCGCGCTCGCCCGTCAACTGAAGGAACCCGAGGAGCGGATCGCGGAGGCGCTCGCCCTGATCCGCCGGCTCAATCCCAGACCGGGGAACTTGATCGAAGAGGCGCCGCCGGAGTACGTTGTCCCCGACATCTTCGTGCGCAAACGGGAGGGCCGCTGGCACGTGGAGCTGAATCCGGAGTCGACGCCGAAACTGCGGGTGAACGCGGACTACGCGAGTCTGATCCGGCGCGCCGATCAGAGCGCGGACGGCGCCACGCTCAAGAGTCATCTGCAGGAGGCGCGATGGTTCATCAAGAGCCTCACGAGCCGCAACGACACGGTACTGCGCGTGGGATCCAAGATCGTGGAGATGCAGCAGGACTTCTTCGAGCACGGCGACGAGGGGATGCGCCCCATGGTCCTGCGCGACATCGCCGAAGCGCTCGAGCTGCACGAATCCACCGTCTCCCGGGTCACCACCCAGAAATTCATGCATACACCCCGAGGCACATTCGAGTTCAAGTACTTCTTTTCGTCACACGTGAGCACCGCTTCTGGCGGCGAGTGTTCGTCCACGGCAATCCGCGCCCTGATCCGCAAGCTGATCTCGGGGGAATCCGCCAGAAAGCCCCTGAGCGACAGCAAAATCGCGCAGGAACTCGCGGACCAGGGAATCAAGGTCGCGCGCCGAACAGTCGCCAAATATCGCGAGGCAATGGGGATCCCACCCTCGAACGAGCGCAAACGCCTGGCATGACAGGCCGTTTGAACCTTAAGGAGTCATATGATGCAGATCAACCTGACGGGTCACCACATCGACGTCACCGATGCGCTGAAGAGTTATGTCGACAGCAAATTCGAACGTCTAGCGCGACACTTCGACCACGTCATCAACGCCCACGTCGTCCTCAGCGTCGAAAAGCTCGCCCAAAAGGCTGAAGCGACTCTCCATGTCAATGGGGGCAAGGTCTTCGCCGACTCCGTCCATGAGGACATGTATGCGGCCATCGACGGACTCATCGACAAGCTCGATCGTCAAATCATCCGCCACAAGGAAAAGAAAAGCGACCACCGGGCCGCCGCCCCCAAAATCGCCGAGCCGGAATGAAGGATCTGCACACGGAGACCTGACGGACGCGTCGATCGACTGAGACGCGCGACACCTCGAACGGACCGGGGAGGGCCGTTCGAGGTGTTTTTCATTGAGACGATGGCGAATGAGCACATATGATGCACGCGTCATCCTACCTACCCGTCATCGGGACGATCCGAGGAAACCACGACTCATGACCAAGATCATTTGTCCGCGGCGCCAGAGCCGGAATTGGCCGTCGCCGAGCGACCTGGTCGCCCTGAAGCACGCCGATCGCCATGAAGCGCGCCGGTGATTGACAGGAGTTGGCCCATGTTCAGCCCCGACCTGATCAGCGAATCCCGCATCGGATGCGGGCTTGAGATCTCCAGCAAGAAGCGTCTGCTCGAAACCCTGGCCGAACTCCTGGCGAGCGATCATCCGCGCCTGCAGACGGAGACCGTCTTCGAGCGTCTGCTCGAGCGCGAGCGTCTCGGCAGCACGGGCCTCGGCCACGGGATCGCGTTGCCCCATGCGCGCCTGAAGGATGTCTCCGACGTGCTCGGCGCCTTCGTACAGACCAAGACGGGCGTCGATTACGACGCCACCGACGGCGAGCCGGTCGACCTGGCCTTCGCCCTGCTCGTTCCGGAGGCCGCGAACGAGGAGCATCTGCACCTGCTCGCCCATCTGGCCAGTCTGTTCAGCGACCCCCAGATCCGAGCCCAATTGCGCGAAGCCGACTCCCCCGCCCGGCTCCTGAGCATCCTGAGCGCCGGATAGACCGCTCGGCGAGGCGTCTGCCATGATCGACAGCCTGCAATTACTGATCGCTCAGACGGCACCCCAGCTCAAGCTCCGCTGGCTCACCAAGGAACCGGCCGCACCTCGGCCCTTGCGCGGCGAGAGTCCCAAGCACGCACAGCAATCCTTGATCGGCTCGCTGAACTGCATCCATCCCAACCGGCTGCAGGTCATCGGCCGTCCCGAGCAGATCTACCTGACCGGACTGGGCAGCACGGCCTACGCCGAGACCATCGACAAGCTCTTCGCCGACCATCCGGCCGCGGTCATCTTCTCCGACGACATCGAGCCGGACGCAACCCTGCTCGAGGCCGCCGAGCGCACCCAGACCCCGCTCCTGGCCTCGTCGCTCGACGATCAGGACCTGATCAACCATCTGCGCTATTTCCTGACCCATGCGCTCGCCGAGCGCAAGACGATCCACGGGGTCTTCATCGAGGTGCTCGGCATGGGGGTCCTGCTGGTGGGGGATCCCGCGATCGGCAAGAGCGAGCTGGCGCTCGAGCTCATCAGCCGCGGCCACCGCATCATCGCGGACGACGCCCCCAGATTCGCCCGCATCGCGCCCGAGACCATCGAGGGAACCTGTCCGGAGACGCTCCGGGACTTCCTGGAGGTTCGGGGGCTGGGCATTCTCAACATCCGCGCCATGTTCGGCGAGGGCGCCGTGGTGCGGAGCAAGACCCTGCACCTCGTCATCGACCTGCAGCCACTGGATCATCGCCAGCTCGAATGCATCGACCGGCTCAGCGGCAGCCTGACCGCGATGAGCATCCTCGGCGTCGCCGTCCCCAAGATCGTCATGCCGGTCGCGCCGGGGCGCAACCTGGCCATCCTGGTCGAGGCCGCGGTACGCCACCAGATACTGCGGATCCGGGGCTATGATGCAGGGGTGGATTTCATCGACCGTCAGGCACGCGCGATCAGCGTCGACCGTCCGGACCCACCGACGTTCAAACGCTGAAAAGGCCAGGACAAGAGGCAGCGCCCCGGCCGAAGCCGTATCTCAACCGAACCCGATCGCAACGCATATTCGCTCGCTACGCATAATCCGATGAAACTCGTCATTCTCAGCGGTCTGTCCGGCTCCGGGAAGAGCGTCGCCCTCCACACGCTCGAAGACCTGGGCTACTACTGCATCGACAATCTGCCGCTCTTTCTGCTCAATGACCTGGCGCTCGAGCTCAACAAGAGGCTCGACACCGCCTTCGCCCACACAGCGGTCGGCATCGATGCCCGAACCAACGCCGAGGAGCTCAGACAGCTTCCCGAACTGGCAGCGACGGCCCTGTCGCGCGGTATCGACTGCCGGGTCCTCTTCCTCGAGACGCAGACCGAGACCCTCATCAAGCGCTTCAGCGAAACGCGGCGCAAGCATCCTCTGACGCGGGGAGACCGCCCCCTGGGAGAGGCCATCCAGCTGGAACGCGAGCTGCTCATGCCGATCCGCGACTGTGCCGAGCTCTGCATCGACACCACCCAGACCAACGTCCACGAGCTGCGCGACCGGGTGCGCGGCTGGGCGGTCGGGAACGCCTCGCCCAAGGCATCGATCCTGCTCCAATCCTTCGGCTTCAAGCACGGCGTGCCACAGGACGTCGATTTCATCTTCGATGTCCGTTGCCTGCCCAATCCGCACTGGCAGCCGGAGCTCAAAGCGCTGACCGGACTGGATCCGATGGTCGAGCGCTTCCTCGAATCCAGCGCCGAGACCCGGGCGATGCGCGACGACATCCTCGGCTTCTTCGAGCGCTGGATCCCCCATTTCGAGACCGACGGCCGCAGCTACCTCACCATCGCCATCGGCTGCACCGGAGGTCAGCATCGTTCGGTCTACATGACCGAGCAGCTGCGCCGCCGCTTCGAGGCGCTCGGCCACGACGTCATGGTCAGGCACCGGGAACTCGCGTGAGCGTCGGACTCCTCATCATCACCCACAGACCGCTCGCCGGGGACCTGCTGCGGATCGCCGGCGAGATCCTCGGCGGCTCTCCCCCCGGAGTCGAGGCGTTCGAGGTCGTCAACGACACGCCATGCGAGCAGCTCGTCGCGGAAGGGCTGAGACGCATCGACCGGCTCGAGCAGGGCGACGGCGTACTGGTGCTCACCGATCTGTTCGGCTCGACCCCGGCCAATGTCGCCACCAGCCTGCAGAATCTGCGCGCGAATGTGCGCGTGCTCACTGGCGTGAATCTGCCCATGCTGCTAAGAACATTGAATTACGCCGCCCTCGACCTGGAGACGGTGGCGGAAAAGGCGCTCCAGGGCGGACGCGACGGCGTCCGGCTGTGCGAGCACGAACCGCAATAAGACCGCTCAAGCACCAAGCAAGGATCCCTGCCGGATGATTCGCAAAGAGTTCGAGATCTGCAACAAGCTGGGACTGCATGCGCGCGCCGCCGCCAAGCTGGTGCAGTGCGCCGCACGTTTCGGAAGTCATATCGAGATCGAGCGCCGCGGCCAGAGCGTCAACGGCAAGAGCATCATGGGCGTGATGATGCTCGCCGCCAGCCAGGGGACCCGGGTCATGGTCCAGGCCGATGGCGATGACGAGAACGAGGCCATCATGGCCATCGAGGCGCTGATCCGGGACCGCTTCGGAGAAGGCGAGTGACGACCGCATTTCAGGGCATCGGCATCGCCTCGGCCTGCTCGGTCGCCCTCGGGCCGGCTTTCATCGACACGCGCGGCCATCATCGGGCCACCCACGAGAGCATCGCCGACGACCAGGTCGCCGCCGAGATCGCCCGGCTCGATATGGCCATCGACTCGGCGCGCAAGGCGCTGCAGATGGTTCGCCGACAGATTCAAGGCGACAGCGCGATCCACGACTCACCCGTCGAGCTGGCCGAATTTCTCGACGCCCATCTCCTGATGCTGAACGACTCGACCCTGGTCGGCGCGGTCCGGCATATCGTCGCGCATCAGCACTGCAGCGCCGACTGGGCGCTGCAGATCCATTCCGACACCCTGATGCAGGTGTTCGACGAGATGGACGACCCCTATCTGCGAACCCGCCGCGACGACATCCAGCACGTGGTGCGCCAGATCCAGGGATTCCTGCGGCAGGACGCTCCGACGACCGATCTCGTCGAGCACGACCTGAACGGCTGCGTGGTGGTCGCCAGGGACCTCACGCCCGCGGATGCCATCCTGCTCCATCATCGCGGCGCCGTCGCCTTCGTCACCGAATACGGCGGCCCCATGTCGCACACCGCGATCCTGGCTCGCAGCCTGGGCATCCCGGCGATCATGGGGGTTCACGAGGCCACACGCTACCTGCGACCGCAGGAACTGCTGGTGGTCGACGGCGAGACCGGTACCCTGCTCGCCAATGCGGACGAGGGTACGCTCGACCATTTCCGCCAGCGTCTGCGCGCCATCGACCGACGCCAGCGCCAGCTGCGTTCCCTGGTCGACCTGCCCTCTCGGACCCGCGACGGCATCCAGATCCGCATCATGGCCAACCTCGAACTCCCCGAGGACGTCCAGATCGCCCGGGCCAAGGGCGCGATCGGCGTCGGCCTCTATCGCACCGAATTCCTCTTCATGAACCGCGACGACCTCCCGGAGGAGTCGGAGCACCTGACCACCTACGCCGAGATCATGGAGGGGCTGGAGGGCATCCCGCTCACCATCCGCACACTCGATCTGGGAGCGGACAAACGCTGCGACTCCGCCGCCGACTCGGGTGCCAGCGCCAGCAATCCGGCGCTGGGACTGAGGGCGATCCGACTCTGTCTCAAGGAGCCCGAGCTGTTCCGCCCGCAGCTGCGCGCCATCCTGCGCGCCTCGGCGCTGGGTCCCGTCCGCCTCATGCTGCCCCTGATCACCAACGTGCGTGAAGTGGAGTCGGTCCTGGAGCTGATCGCCCGGCTCAAATGCGAGCTCGACACGGAGGGACTCGGGTACGACCCCGACATGCCCGTCGGCGCCATGATCGAGATTCCGGGCGCCGCCCTGACGGCCAGATCCATCGCCCGCCACGTCGACTTTCTCTCGATCGGCACCAACGACCTGATCCAGTACACCCTCGCCATCGACCGTCTCGACGATGCGGTCAACTATCTCTACGATCCCTGCCATCCGGCCATCCTGCGCCTGATCCTCATGGCCATCGAGGCCGGCGCGGCGGAGGGCATCCCGGTCAGCATGTGCGGCGAGATGGCCGGCGACCCCCGCTTCACGCGACTCCTGATCGGGATGGGGCTGCGTGAATTCAGCATGCAGCCAGGCGCCATCCTCGATATCAAGGAAATCGTGCTGCAGGCCGATACGGGCGATCTCCGCGAACGTACCGGGCGGCTCATGGCGCATCTCGAGGACGCGGACCCGAACCGGCTGCTCGATGCGCTGAACCTCGCCTGACCTCTCTGGGATCGCCGGCCGGCTCTGGTAGCATAGGGTCTCAGAGGCATCCCGACCGACCACCCCGCGAGCGACCGACAAGGCACCTATGAGCGTCTCCGTTCCCAGCAATCCCGACGGCACCCGCTTCGACGATCTGCACCAGATCCTTCAGCAGGGCGGCATGCGTCGGGCCGCGCGCATGCTCAACGCGCTGCAGCCGGCCGAGATCGCGCATCTGCTCGAATCGCTCCCGCCCAAGGAGCGCGAGCTGGCCTGGAACCTGGTCGAGGCCGAGTACGACGGCGAGGTCCTGACCTATCTCCACGACGACGTCCGCGAGCACCTGATCCAGCTGATGGACACGGGCGAGCTGGTCGCCGCCGTGGGCAGCCTCGACACCGACGACCTGGCCGACATCTTCCAGGACCTGCCGGTCGCCATCACCCAGGAGGTTGTCAACTCGCTCGACCAGCAGCGCCGCGACCGGCTCGAAAAGGCCCTGTCCTTCCCCGAGGACAGCGCCGGCGGTCTCATGAACACCGACACTGTGACGGTGCGCCCCGAGATGACGCTCGACGTGGTGATGCGCTATCTGCGCCGGCTCAAGGACGGACTGCCGGACATCACCGACAACCTCATCGTGGTCAACCGCAAGGGGAACTATCTCGGAGTCCTCTATCTGACCGACCTGGTCACCCACGACCCCGAGGATTCGGTCGCCGAGGCCATGACGCTCGACATACAGGCCATTCCGGCGACCTGGAGCGCGCGCGAGGTGGCAACCCGGTTCGAGCAGCACGACCTGGTCACGGCGCCGGTCATCGACGAGGACGGCGGCCTGCTCGGACGCATCACGGTCGACGACGTCATGGACGTCATCCGCGAGGAGGCCGAGCACCAGTTCATGGGCCAGGCCGGTCTGTCCGAGACCGAGGACATGTTCGCCCCGGTACTGCTCAGCGCACGCCGCCGGGCGCTCTGGCTCGGGGTCAACCTGCTCACCGCCTTCCTCGCCGCCTGGGTCATCGGACGCTTCGAGGCGACCATCCAGCAGGTGGTGGCACTCGCCGTGCTCATGCCGGTGGTGGCCAGCATGGGCGGCATCGCCGGCACCCAGACGCTCACGCTCGCCATCCGCGGTATCGCGGTCGGCCAGCTCTCGATCAAAAACGCCCGCTGGCTGCTGTGGAAGGAGATGGCGGTCGCCGGCATCAACAGCGTCATCTGGGCCCTGGTGGTCGCACTCATCGCCCGGCTCTGGTTCCACGACACCAATATCGCGCTCGTGATCGGCGCCGCCATCAGCATCAACCTGCTCGCCGCCGCCTTCTCCGGGGCCATGCTCCCGCTGCTGCTCGAACGCTTCGGGATCGACCCCGCACTGGCCGGCGGCGTCATCCTCACCACGGTCACCGACGTGGTCGGTTTCCTCTCATTCCTCGGCCTGGCGACCATATTCCTGCTTTGAAGAGCTACCCGTCGCATGTTGGGCCTCCTTTCGTCGGCCCAACCTCGCCCTACCGTAGGGCGCAATAGCGACAGCGTATTGCGCCGCATGCCGGGCGCGATGAGACATCGATCGATCGCTTCCGCCGCCCCCATACGGCGCAATACGGCCGCCCCCAGATCAAACGCCGGCGGTCCATGGAGCCCCTTGTCATCGAAAAGGCGTCGCAGCCAACGAACGCAGGCGGCCTATTGCGCCCTACCCGCTGGCGGCTGAAATCATCGCCGCCAGGTCGAGAGGATCTCCATGCAGATGTCGTTCATCTCGCGGGCGCGCTCCGGGCTGTCGGACTCGGTATAGGCCCGCAGCTCGGGGGCGTTGCCCGAGGGACGCAGATGGGCGATCTCGCCGCTGTCGAAGGTAATGCGAAGACCGTCGGTGACGTCGATCCCGGCGACCGTGCCGAAATGCGCGCCGAACAGCCCCTCGATGGCCGCCTTGTCCTGGGGAAAGTCGCCGCCGACCAGTGCGGCGATTCGGGCCTGGCTGATGTGGGTCGGGAAATCCTTGAGCCGATCGCTGTAGGTGAAACGCTGCGGCAGATCGCTCGCCAGGGCCGAGAGCGGCTTGCTCCGCTCCACCGACGCCAGCAGGATGGTCACGGCGACCAGCACGGCGTCGCGCGTCGGCAGGGCCGCCAGACGGCGTCCGTCGGACTCGATATGGCTGGCGAGCAGGAATCCGCCGTTCGCCTCGTAGCCGACCACGGGTGCCAGCCCCTGCCCCAAGAGCTCCTGCATTCCTTCGATCACGAAGGGCGAACCGATCCGGGTCCGACGGACCGACTGGAAGCAGCCGCATTTCTCGACCGCCGTGTTGCTGCTCACCGGCGTCACCACGCCGCTGGCACCCAGCTGACGGGCACAGAGCACGCCAGCGATGTCGCCACGCAACCAGACGCCTTGCTCGTCACCGACCAGCGGCCGGTCGCCGTCGCCATCCGCCGAGACCAGGGCATCGAAACGCCCGTCCGCAGCCCATCGGAGCGCCAGCTCGACGTCCTCGGGCCGGATGGCTTCGGTATCGACCGGAATGAAACGCTCCGAGCGCCCGAGACGCACGATCTCCGCACCGAGCCCCGCGAGCACCTCGGCATAGGGCTCGCGCGCGACGCTCGAATGCTCGTAGATCCCGATCCTCAGACCGGCCAGACAGGCGGAGGGGAAGAAGTCGAGATAGCGCGCGACATAATCGCGATAGGCCGACGCGTCGAGTTCGGGAAGCCGCGCGGCATCCGCGTCGACGAAGGCGCCCGAGGCATCGAAGAGGCCATCGGGACACTCGACCTCCTGCTCGCGGATGCCCTCTTCGTCCTGCTTGAGGATCTCGCCCGTCGGCAGATTGAACTTGATACCGTTGCGGTCGTCCGGAATATGGCTTCCGGTGACCATCAGGCTCGGGATACCGAGGGCGAGCCCCCTGGCGGCAAGCGCCGGACTGGGGATGTGACCGTAGTTGCATGGCCGGCAGCCGAGATCCTGAACCGCGCGGGCACAGGCCGCCATGATTCTGGACGTGCTTGGACGCAGATCGCCCGCGATACCGACCGACTGGCCCGAGACCAGGATTCCGACCTCCTGGAGATAGCGCAGAAAACCGACCGTATAGGCATAACAGACCCGGTCGGTCATATCGGAGGCAAGACCACGGGCACCGCTAGTGCCGAACTTGACCCCGCTTGCTGCCATCAGATCGCCAATGTGCATGTCGCTCCTTCAGGCAGGCCGTACCCGCCGCCAATCGGTGTTTGAAGCAGGAATTCTAGCCCAGGTGGCCCGAATCGCTCATCCGCGCTGGTATGACGGTTCCGTACCAGGGTAGTCCAACCCATGGGCGACCTGCCGATCGCGGTGTACACTCGTCGAGTCAGGCACCACCCGCAGTGCTTGCGCCCAAACCGAACGAGGAGCAACGATGATCGAGCGATCCGCTTTCGCCACCTTCGCCTCAGCCACCGCATTCGCGCTGATTCTGAACCAGTTCTTGGCCCCGGGTCCGGCCCGGGCCGAGGACAGGCCGCAAAATAGGTCAGAGATCCAGAGTACGGACGGCCCCGCCCAATCGTCTCCGGCCGATGCCGCGCGTATCCAGGCGGCCGAACGTCGCGCCGCCGCCGACGCGCAACGCCGCCAGCGCTATGAGGACCTCAGGTCCCGGGCCGCCGAGGTCGGGATCGAATTGCCCGAGACGCCGCCATGGGAGGACAACGATGCCCGAATGTCAGAGCGCGGGCGATCGGCCGCCGAGCGCGAACGCCGACAGGCCGAGCGCGAGGCCCGTTGGCACCAAATGCAGCAGGAAGCGAGCGAGCGCGGAGTGCCCATGCCGGATGCATCGCCCTGGGAGGAGGCATCCAAGCACCGACAGGCGATGGCCGAACGTTACGAAGCCTATCGCAAGACCATCGAAGCCATGACCGACGAACAGCGCGAGGCCGCCCAGGCCATGTTCGGCGGCCGCTCGGACCAGAATCGCGTGCCTCGCGCCTATCCCGCCTATCCGCCTCGGAGACACTATGGGATTCCCTATTGGGAGGCCCCCTGTCACGACGACGGCACGGGGTATCCCTCGTCGGCCTATCAGTATCCCGGCCCTAGCTACGACCAGGGACCTCCGCCTCCGCCCGTCCGATCGGGCCACTGACCGGGCGCGTCGAGATCAAGCCGCTTGGCGAGGAGGGAAGGCCCATCCCTGGGGCGAACGCTGAAGCCGATCGATGCCTTCAGCCTCATCGGCGTCAGCTTTGCCCCACCTCCAGCCAGCGATCCAGCACCGCCTGGACCGACTCGACGCCCTGGCGTTCCGGGGCCGAAAAGAGCTGGACGCTCACTCGGCCGGCCCGATCGGCGACGGCGCGCTCCACCGCGAGCTGAGCCGAACGCGCGGCCCCCTTCTTGAGCTTGTCCGCCTTGGTCAGCAGCAGCAGCAGGGACATCTCGCCCTTCAGTCCCCAGGCCAGCATCTGACGATCGTAGTCGGTGAGGGGATGCCGGACGTCCATGACGATGACCAGCCCGGCCAGCGAGTGCCGGTATTCCAGATAGTGCGACAGATGTCTCTGCCACTCGAGCTTGACCGACTCCGAGACCTTGGCATAGCCGTAGCCGGGCAGATCGACCAGACGGCGCTGCTCGTCCAGTTCGAAGAAGATCAGTTGCTGGGTGCGCCCGGGCGTCTTGCTGGTCCGGGCGAGCGCCTTCTGGTGACAGATGGCGTTGATGGCGCTCGATTTCCCGGCGTTGGAGCGTCCCGCGAAGGCCACCTCGCGGCCGACGTCCTCCGGGGCCTGATCGAGCCGGTTGGCGGCGGACAGGAAGTGGGCACGCTGATAGAAGGGGTTCATCGTCGGAGCGCATCCTCGGTGAAAGACGGGAGAGATGAAGGCCGCGCCCTATGAGAAGGCGGGAGCGATGGGATGGCTGGATCAGGAGTCGGACGAGGATGTCTCGCGATCACGGACCCAATGGCCCGAGCGACCGCCGGATTTCTCGACGAGCCGGATGTCGGTCATGCTCATGCCACGATCCACGGCCTTGCACATATCGTAGATCGTCAGCAGGGAGACCTGGACCGCGCACAGCGCCTCCATCTCCACGCCGGTCTGGCCGCGGGTCTCGACGCTGGCGCGACAGCGCACGGCGTTCTCGCCAGGCCGACACTCCAGGTCGATGGCGACCTTCGTCAGACTCAGCGGATGGCAAAGCGGAACCAGATCGGCGGTCCGCTTGGCACCCATGATCCCGGCAACGCGCGCGATGCCGAGCACGTCGCCCTTGCCATGTCCACCCTGTTCGATCAGCGACAGGGTCTCCGGCTCCATCCGGATCCAGCCCTCGGCCACGGCCCGACGCCGGGTCGCGGCCTTGTCGCCCACATCGACCATGTGGGCGTCGCCCGACCGGGTGAAATGGGTCAGCGCCATCAGAAGGCCGGCTTCTCCGGTGCGTCCTCGAACATCTTGACGCTGGCCATGATCTCCTGGCACGCCTCTTCACGGCCGCCCCAGCCGCCGACGCGCACCCATTTGCCCTCGTCGAGATCCTTGTAGTGCTCGAAGAAGTGGGCGATCTGGTCGAGCAGATGCTGCGGCATGTCGCGGAAGCTCTCGACGTTGCGGTAGCCCTTGTAGAGCGTGTCGATCGGGATCGCGAGGATCTTGGCGTCGTCGCCGGATTCGTCGGTCATGGTGAGCACGCCGACCGGGCGGCACTTGATGACCGACCCCGGGATCAGCGAATAGGGGGTCACGACCAGGACGTCCACCGGGTCGCCGTCCGCGGACAGGGTATGAGGCACGTAACCGTAGTTGCATGGATAGTACATGGCGGAGGACATGAAGCGGTCGACGAACATTGCACCCGTGTCCTTGTCCATCTCGTACTTAACCGGATCGGAATGCGCCGGAATCTCGATGATGACGTTGAGGATATGGGGTACGTTGTCGCCCCGGGAAACCTTGGAAAGATCCATGAAGAGCCTCTATAGAGCCGCAAACGCTGCGGAATTTCTGAAGAAATCGAGGAAGAGTGGCGTCGCCGCGGGATCCATGGAACCAACGCAAAAAGGCCCTGAAGGGCCCGCTGCGACGTTTAGCCGGTAATTGTAATGCAAGAAGGCCTTGAAAATCCCAATGCTTGGGATTCTCAAGGAATTGTGTCCATCCCGTGGCGACGGGATGACGAGAGACGCGATCAGAGCTCGAATGCCTCCAGCTTGCGTGCCACGGGGGCGTTCTTCAGGGTCACGTATTTGGGCAGGCCGCGCTCGAACGGAGGATAGTCCTCGCCCTGGATCAGCGGGATCAGATATTCCTTGCACATTGGGGTGATGCCGAAGCCGTCCTCGGTGATGAAATCGCGCGGCATGAACTTCTCGACGTTGGCGACCTCGGACAGGGGCGCCTCGCCGACCTCCCAGGCATAGGGATCGTTGCCGAGACGCTTGACGGTCGGCATCACGGCATTGTGGCCGGCCAGCGCGAACTCGACCCCGGCGCGACCCATGGCATAGGCCTGCTCGACGTCGGTCTTGGAGGCCAGGTGGCGCGCGGCGCGCTGCAGATAGTCCGCGACCGCCCAATGGAACTTGTAGCCGGTGGCATCCTTGATCATGTTGGCCACGACCGGCGCGGCACCGCCGAGCTGGGCATGACCGAAGGCGTCACGGGTGCCCTGCTCGGCGAGGAAACGGCCGTCGGGGTATTTGGCACCCTCGGAGACGACGATGGTGCAGAAATCGAAGCGCTCGACCTTCTCCTTGACCGCGGCCAGGAAGCGCTCCTGATCGAACTGGATCTCGGGGAAGAGGATGAGGACCGGGATGTCGTGATCCTCGATCAAACCGCCGGCGGCAGCGATCCAACCGGCATGACGCCCCATCACCTCGAGCACGAAGATCTTGGTCGAGGTCTTGGACATGGAGCGCACGTCGAAGGACGCCTCCAGCGCCGAGGTCGCGATGTACTTGGCGACCGAGCCGAAGCCCGGGCAGTTGTCTGTGATCGGCAGGTCGTTGTCGACGGTCTTGGGGATGTGGATGGCCTGGACCGGATAGCCCAGCGTCTCCGACAGCTGCGAGACCTTGTAGCAGGTATCGGCCGAGTCGCCGCCGCCATTGTAGAAGAAGTAGCCGATGTCGTGGGCCTTGAAGACCTCGATCAGACGCTCGTACTCGCGCTTGTTGGCCTCCAGGCTCTTGAGCTTGTAGCGGCAGGAGCCGAAGCCGCCGGACGGGGTGTAGCGCAGGGCGGCGATCGCCTCGTCGGACTCCTGGCTGGTGTCGATCAGATCCTCGGTCAGAGCGCCGATGATGCCGTTGCGCCCGGCATAGACGTTGGCGATCTTGTCCGTGTGACGACGCGCGGTCTCGATGACACCGCAGGCCGAGGCGTTGATGACGGCGGTGACTCCACCGGATTGGGCATAGAAGGCGTTCTTCGCAGACATGTTCGTCCCCTTGTGTTCTTGGATGACAGCGGAAGGATCGAGCGGCACCGACGCGCTCAAACGTGCAGAGCGTCCACATCGGCCATCGGATCGGCGGACGCTCGTGGATCTCGCGACCGATCCGGCTCAAATGGCGGCAAGACTAACCAAAAGCGCCGGCCGGTCCAAATCGAAATCACCGCTGCATGGATGCATGCAGTGGATCAGCGCCCGGTCGAGGGGCGCGCCAGCGGCGGAAGGCCGTCGCCGAGCCCCAGCGCGCGATCCATGAAGAGACGCTTGAGCGGCAGGAGACGATCCGTGATGCGCAGCCCCAGGCCGCGCAGACCGGCGAGCGGCTCGCGATCCTGACCGAAGAGACGCTTGAATCCGTCCATGGCATAGAGCATGGCGAGATTGTCTCCGCGCCTGGCGCGCTCGTAATGTCGCAGGGTCCAGAGACCCGCTGGCGAGCGCCCGGAGGACCTGGCGAGGGTCAATGCCTCGGCCAGTTCGGCCGCGTCCAGGAAGCCGAGATTGACGCCCTGACCGGCCAGGGGATGGATGGCATGGGCCGCGTCGCCGATGAGCGCGAGACCCGGCTGTACGTACTGCTTGGCATGCTGGAGACGCAGCGGCACCGCCGCCCGGGGTCCGTCCAGCGCCAGTCGTCCCAGCCGCGACTCGAAGGAATCGGTCAGCTCGGCGGAAAAGGCATCCTCGTCCATCGCCAGGAGCTGGGCGGCGCGCGCGTCGTCCGCGGACCAGACGATGGAGCAGCGCCCGTCGGCGAGCGGCAGCAGGGCGAGCGGACCGGTCGGCAGGAAGCGCTGCCAGGCGGTCTCCTGGTGCCAGCGCTCGGTGCGGACGTTGGCGACGATCGCTTTCTGGCCGTATTCCCAACCCTCGGTCGCGATCCCGGCGAGTTCGCGGACCAGCGAGTCGCGCCCGTCGGCACCGACCAGCAAGGGCGTCTGGAGCGCGCGACCGTCGGTGAGCAGCAGGCTCCAGCCGTCCCGGGTCCGCTCCATGTCGGAAATGGCCGCGGGACACATGAGCCGGATGTCCTCGGCCGCCTCCAGCTCCTCCCAGAGCGCGAGCTGGATCGCCCGGTTCTCGACGATGTGCCCGAGATCGGACTCGCCTACGTCCAGGCTGTCGAAATGGATCTGGCCGCCGCCAACGGCGTCCCAGACATGCATCTGACGGTAGGGGCTGGCCCCCAGCACGAGGATGCGGTCCCAGGCATCGAGCCGCTGCAGCATCCGCTGGCTCGCCCGGCTCAGGGCCGAGACCCGCAGGTCGATCTCGCCGGCCGGCCACTGGCGCTGCGGCTCGCGCGGCTCGATCAGGGCGATCGCATAGCCTTGGCCGGACAGTGCCCGGGCGAAGGCCGCGCCCACCATGCCGCCGCCGACGACGATCAGATCGAAATCCAGATCCATCTCACTCATGCCGACCTCCACCAAGCGAAAGACCGCTGGCCAGCCGCGGCTGACGGCCACCCAATCCCATGAAGCGCCTGGCCAGCCGATGGCGTGCGCAGGGCAAAAGATCCACGCCCAGCATGCCGGCGGCACGCGCCATGATCAGCGGCGTCCAATCGGGGGTGAAGAGACGGACCAGGGCATCCGTCAGCCCGGCGGTCGCCTTCTGGTCGCGGGTCCGCCAGCGGCTGTAGCCGGCGAGCGTCTCGGGCGCGCCCGGATCGCGCCCATCGACCGCGCAATCCGCCAGCACATCGGCCAATCCGGCAACATCGCGCAGCCCCAAATTGAATCCCTGGCCGGCGACCGGATGAAGGGTGTGGGCCGAATTGCCGATCAGGACCACACGGTCCTGGACCGAATCGCGGGTGAGCAGGAACTTGAGCGGATAGACCCGACGCGCCGACACCTGACCGAGACGCCCGAGCCGAAAGCCGAAGCGCGCCTGCAGGCGCCCCAAGAAGTCATCGTCGTCCAGGGATAGAAGCTCCTGGGTCTCGGATTCGCGACAGGTCCAAACCACCGAGTAACGATCCGCCGTCATGGGCAGCATGGCCAGGGGGCCGCTGTCCGTGAAGCGCTCGAAGGCGACGCCGCGTTGAGGCCGGTCGGGGGTGACGGTGGCGATGACGGCATCCTGTCCGTAGTCATGCTCGGACACCTTCAGATCCAGCCCCTCGCGAATCCCCGAGTGGCCGCCGTCGGCGGCGACCAGAAGCCGGGTGCGCAGATCGACCATCTCACCGTCGGCGCGCAGACTCAGATCGACGCCGTCGCCGCAGACGCGGTGGGCCAGAAGCTGCGCCGGACGGAAGATCTCGAGATTGTTGGCGTATTCGAGCCCGATCTGGATCGCCGAGCCGATTGACCGGGCCGGGATGACGTAGCCCAGCGCCTCGACGCCCTCCTCGGCATGATCGAGACGGGTGAAGGCGCAATGCCCGCGGTCGGAGACGTGGACGCGCAGGATCGGCTCCGCCTCCGGGACCATCTCGGACCAGACGCCGATCGCGCGAAAGATGCGCTGGCTGCCGAGCGACAGGGCGATGACCCGCTCGTCGTAGCTCGGCTGGACATGCGACTGGGGCGAGACCGCCTCGATCAAGGCGACCTTGAGCCCTGTATCGGCCAGGGCGCAGGCCAGACTGCCTCCGACCAGACCACCGCCGACAATGGTGACGTCGTATTGGTACATCGCGTTCAGACCCGGGTTGGTTCGATCGTTGTTCGAGCTGTCGACCTCAAGCCATCGGCCTCCAGCGCATGCATCTGCCGTCGGTTCCCGCCCGCCGCGCTCGGCCGCTCGAGGATGGAGCGAGCGGCGCGAGCACTGCAAGCGGCACCTGTGAGGCACCGAATCGGTACCACGGTTCCCTGAGCCAAGGCCAGGCGCCGGGGGCGCCGAACCGGAATCAGCGTCGCATCAATGCCTCGATGCGGTCCGGATCCTTAGGCACGTCGCACGTCAGCACCTCGCTCCCTTTCTCGGTGATGAGCACATCGTCCTCGATGCGGATGCCGATTCCGCGATAGGGCTCAGGGACCGAATCGTCGTTCGGCATATAGAGCCCGGGCTCGACGGTCAAGACCATGCCCGGCTCCAATCTACGCCAATCGCCATCGACCTTATAGGTGCCCACGTCGTGAACGTCCATCCCCAGCCAATGACCGGTTCGGTGCATGTAATAGGGCTTGTAGGCCTCCTCTTCGACCAGTTTGCCCACCTTGCCCGAGAGGATGCCCAGACGCACCAGCCCCTTGGTGAGGACGCGAACGGCGGCATCGTGCGGCGCATTCCAGCCGGCGCCCGGACGCGCCTCGTCGATCGCGGCGAGCTGGGCCGCGAGCACCAGCTCGTAGAGTTCGCGCTGGGGCGGGGAGAAGCGCCCATTGACCGGAAAGGTCCGGGTGATGTCGGAGGCGTAGCCGTCGAGCTCGCAGCCGGCGTCGATCAGCACCAGATCGCCGTCGCGCAACGGATCGGCATTCTCGACATAGTGCAGGATGCAGCCATTGGCCCCGCCGCCCACGATGGAGGGATAGGCGAGATGGCGGGCGCCCTGCTCGGCACAGGCATGCTGGAACTCGGTCTCCAGCTCGCGCTCGCCCATGCCTGGGGCGCAGAGCCGCATCAGACGGCAATGCGCCTGAGCCGAGATCCGCGCGGCGCGGCGCATGGTCTTCTGCTCGGCGACGCTCTTGCGCAGACGCTGCTCGTGGAGCAGGGAATCGACGGCAACGAAGGTATCGGGTGCGATCGCGCCGAGCCGGATCTTGGAGCGCACCTTGTTCACCCACCCCATGACCCGCCGATCCAGATCCGGATCGATGCCGATGGGATAATAGAGCCGCTTGCGTCCCTCGATCAGCTCGGGCATGCGTTCGTCCAGATCGATCAGCGGATGCGCCTCATCGGCACCGCATCGGGCGATGGCGCCCTCGACGCCGAGCCGCCGGCCGTCCCACTGCTCGCGCTCCGGATCGCTCGGCCGGCAGAAGAGCACGAACTCGCCGTCCTTGCGCCTGGGAACCAGGGCGAGGAAGGCATCGGGCTCCGGAAAGCCGGTGAGATAGAGGAAATCGCTGTCCTGGCGAAAGGGATAGTGGACGTCACGGTTGCGCACCGCCTCTCGGGCAGCAGGCAGGATGGCGATCCCATCGCGCCCGATCGCCTTGGCCAGGGCCCGTCTGCGGCGCTTGAATTCGGCCGAGGTCATGAGCCGGCCGCTCCGGGCGCCGGGGGATTGCGCTCCTCCTGGATGAGCATGGCGGCGACCCGGACGAACTCGGTGATCTCCATCAGCGCCTCCTCGTTCTCCTCGCTCTCTTCGAGGCCGGCCAGATCCATGCGGGTCAGATCGGCGAAATCGCGGATGACCTCCCGTCCCTGCTCGGAGAGGTCGGATTCCTTCACGCCCAGCGTGCCGACCGCGAACAGAAAACCGCGAACCCAGTCGTAGACGCCGGTGGCACGTTCCAACAGCGCCGCCTCCTCGTCCGGCAGCAGGAGCCTCAATCCCTCGCTGCGGTCCCGAGCCGAGTCCGCGGCCTGCGCGCCATATTCCTCGAGATGCTGGCGTACCTCGGACGATTCGGCCGGATCCGCGTCCCGATCGGAGAACAGATGCTCGAGCCAAGCCGCCACCGGATCCTTGGATCCGCCACAGACCAGCCCGCACAAGATGCCGTGCGCCTCGCTCGGCGATGGAACCAGATGGGTGGCCTCGAGCAGATGGCCGACCTCGTGATATTCGTTGTCCGTGACCTCCCCCCGGCGCCGAGACGCGCCCAATCGCAACTCTGGACTTGGGATCATAGCATGCGCCTCTGTGCGATTGACCGCTCACGGCACCCCTTCTATAGTGCGCAGAATTTCAACGGAGTCGTGGACTTTGGCCAACTTCGACCTCGACCGACTGGAGCAACAGGTGCATGCATTGATCCAGCTGAACCGACGGCTCCGGGATGAAAATGCATCGTTGCGCGCACGTCAGGAGAGTCTGGTCGCCGAACGCAGCGAGCTGATCGAAAAAACCGAGCAGGCACGGAGCCGTGTTGAGGCAATGCTGTCCCGGTTGCGCGCGATGGAGGAAAACCTGTGATTGAAGAGCCCTTGCAAGTCAGTATCAAGATTCTCGAAAAGGAGTATCGCATCGCCTGCGAATACCATGAGCAGGACGACTTGCGGGCGTCGGCCCGTCTGCTCGATCACCGCATGCGCGAGATCCGTCAGTCCGGACGCGTGATCGGTACCGACCGGATCGCGGTCATGGCCGCGCTGAACATCGCTCACGACCTCATCCAGCTCCAGCGCTCGCGTTCGGGTTACGGCGACGATACCGGCAGACGGCTCAGACAGCTGCAGGAGCAGGTCGCTGCGGCCATGGCCGGCGATCCGCCCGCCGCCGAGCATCCCGCGTTCGAGGCGGCCGACCCGGATCACGAATCGCAACCACACTCCGAGCCCCCGCTGGACGCATCGGACGAAAGGGTATAGCCTAGTTCACAAGACACCCCCTATGGTGTTCGAGAGCGGCCTGGGTATTTTCTTGAGCCTAATCGCTACCCCGGGGATATGACGGAAACGGCTGTTGCGCATGTCCGCCACGAGCGGAAAGCCTGAAGCGGCACCGACTGTCCCCACTTGAACCATAAGGTTCAAGAACAAAGGCCTGCAACGGCACTGATGGGGGGTGTCCCTACCTCTTCATCGCATGCAGTCGTCCTCACCACCAAGGCGCGAGATCAGGCGCGCAAGACGCGCACTGCCCCCGCAGTCGCAGAGACTTCATGCCGAGGCCGTCGCCAAAAGGCTCGGTCGCCGGTTCGAGTTCCTTCACGCACGCCGCATCGCCTTCTATTGGCCCGCGGACGGAGAGCTCGATCCCCGTCCCTTGATGGCCCGAGCCCTCGCGCTCGGCAAAGAATGCCATCTCCCCGTGTTGAGCACCTCGCCAGTCCGCGCGTCGCAGCCGCCGCTCCGGTTCGCTCGCTACCGACCGCAAGCGCGTCTGCGCCCCAATCGATACGGCATTCCAGAGCCTGTCGCGGCTGGATCGCAGCTGCTGACCGCCAGGCATTTGGACCTGCTGATCCTGCCGCTGGTCGCATTCGACGCGACCTGCAACCGCATCGGAATGGGCGGAGGCTATTACGACCGCAGCCTCGCGTTTCTCAGATTTCGAAACCGCTGGCGACGCCCGAGACTGATCGGCGTGGCTCACGAATGCCAGCGTCTGGAGCAAATCGAACCGGCACCATGGGATGTCCGGCTCGATGCCGTCGCGACCGAGTCCCGCCTGTACGGCACCAGAGAACCCCGAGGAATCGGCCCCACGGGCTCTCTGCTATGATTCGCCCCCCAATAAGGATCCAACCGGAGGACAACAAGAGATGAACCAGGACGACCTCAAACGTCAGGCCGCCGAGGCCGCGCTCGATCATGTCGAAGGCGGCGTGATCGGCGTCGGAACGGGCTCGACCGTCAATCACTTCATCGACGCGCTCGCCACCGTCAAGAGTCGCATCGAGGGCGCGGTTTCGAGCTCCGAGGCGTCGACGGCGCGCCTGCGCCAGCACGGAATCGAGGTGCTCGATCTCAATGCGACCGGCGAGCTGTCGCTCTATGTGGACGGGGCGGACGAATCCAACGGTCGTCTCGAACTGATCAAGGGCGGCGGCGGGGCCTTGACGCGCGAAAAGATCGTCGCGGCCGCCAGCAGGCAGTTCGTCTGTATCGCCGACGAATCCAAGCTGGTCGATCGGCTCGGCGCATTCCCATTGCCCGTCGAGGTCATTCCAATGGCGCGCAGCTATGTCGCACGGGAATTGGTCCAGCTCGGCGGAACCCCCGTCTGGCGGGATGGCTTCGTGACCGACAACGGCAACCTCATCCTCGACGTCCACAACCTTCAGATCGAAGCCCCGGCCGAACTGGAGACCCGAATCAACGCCATCGCCGGAGTCGTGACGGTCGGAATCTTCGCCTTGAGACCGGCGGATGTGTTGATCCTCGGCTCGGCACAGGGCCCCAGGACACTGACCCGTCCCTGATCCCGGAGCGCCATCCAGCCATTGGATCTTCGCGAGGGAATGGAGACGCAAACGAAAACGGGGCCCGAAGGCCCCGTTTTCCATTCTAAAGCGATGGGATATCGCGATTAGAAGCTGTGGATCATACCGACGGAGAAGCCGTCCCAATCCGAATCCGGCGCATCGTCGTCGTACTGGGTGTAGAGGACGTAGGCCTTGGTGCGCTTGCTCAGGCTGTGGTCGAAGGCGATCGCCCAGGTGTAGTAATCACCCTCGATGGAATCCTTGAATTCGCTGAGGTTGTCGGCGTCGTCGAAGCGGCCGTCACGATTGCCGCTGCCGTACATGGCCTTGACCATGTTGTTGCCGAAGGAATAGCCGGCCTGGATCTGCCAGAGCTTCAGCTTCTCGGGCTCGGTGCTCGGAGAGAGCTGGCCGGCCGGAAGATCGGACTGCTCTTCATAGATACCGGTCAGGGTAAAGCCGTTCCAGTCCATCAGGCCGAGACCGACACGCCACTTGGTGTAGTCGTCGCCGACATGAGCGGGGTCCAGGCTGCCCAGTTCGCTGGCGACGGTGTCCATGAACAGCTCGCTGCCCAGGGACTCGTAGGCCAAGGACGCATAGAAGGGGCCGTTGCTGTAGATACCGGCGACGGAGTAGGCCTCGGCCAGGCTGTCGGAGTTGTAGTTGGTGCCGTAACCAGCCGTGGAACCGCCGCCGGCGACCATGGCCGCGGCCAGCTGGAAGCCGCTGAGGCTGGGGCTGATGTAGGCGACAGCATTGTCGGCACGGATATCGTCGAAGCCGACGGTGCCGTTGTAGTCGGCCATGGTGTCGGAGAAGAGATCCAGCTTGCCGGTGGAGATCTTCATCGGGGTGTCGTGACGACCGACCAGGAAGGTACCCCAGCCGCCGGCCAGACCCACGTAGCTGTTACGCATGGAAACGGTGTCGTTGCCCCCGGAGGCGATGTTGCCGGAGGTGCTTTCCTCAGTCATCTTGATGCCGAACTCGACCTGGTAAATGGCCTTGAGCCCGTTGCCCAGATCCTCGGAACCCTTGACGCCGATGCGGTTGGCGCGACCCTCGCCAGGAACGGCGCCCTTGCCATTGAGGCCCCAGCCCTTGAAGTCGGTGGCGTCGACATCGGCGTAGTCGATGGACATATGCAGCTTACCGTAGAGGATGGCCTCTGCCATCGCTGCGGTCGGAGCAACCATTGCGGCGGCGACCGCCAGGGTAAGAAGTTTCTTGTTCATGCTGTTCTCCGCTGTTGTGAATTTGTCAGATTGACTGCAGAAACCGAGCGCAATCATGCTTTGCGCTGTGAACTATAGAGGACGACATGGCGTTTTGCAACAGATTGGGCGAAAAAAGACACATCGAGCCGATGTGTATCATTTTCGCACTCAACAAGCCATCAGGTATCTGCATTCGCAGGATAACAGCCTGAAAAATGACCGATCGACCGAATCCAGTCAAGCTGACAAATACCCTA
The DNA here is from genome assembly GCF_000585215.1 of Imhoffiella purpurea. GTDB lineage: Bacteria > Pseudomonadota > Gammaproteobacteria > Chromatiales > Chromatiaceae > Imhoffiella > Imhoffiella purpurea. Next base: position 97,875 of record NZ_AONC01000012.1, read on the forward strand.
ACCCCGCCCCGGACAGCCCTCGAAAAATCCTCCGTACCGCACCCTTAGCCGAAACACCCCGACACCTGACGCAAGACGAAACGACAGGAATCCGCGCCGCCCATCGAAGCGGACCCGAAACGCCCCGAGAAGCCCCGCCGACGACATCCTGTTGCGAGCAGCACACATCACTTGAATCGGCCACCCGGGTTCGGCCAAACGACAGCCCGCCGTCCCAGGCCGAATAAAATCTTTACAATCATCGACATAATGAGACGCCGAGCCAGGACTCAAAATGCGGCGGAATATCCGCACCGTCGGAATCCCGCCCTCCAACCATACCGACGCCAGAGCCGTCCCAAGACCGAAGCCCCCTGCAACATCCTCCAGCCGAGACTATCTTGATCGAATATGGATGCGACACCTCGCCCATCATGCGAATCTCCCGAGCCGGATCTGATGCTGGACGAGCAACTCACCGCATTCACCATCGCACCGGTCTGGGAACGCGCCCTGGCTCTCCTCCAGGCTCATCCGAAACGCGAGATCCTGATCGATGCCTCGCGACTGAAACGCATCGACGACACGGGAATCGCATTCTTATATGAGCTGAGACAAGAAACGCGCGCGCCTGGAACCGGGGTCATCATCCGAAACCTGTCTCCGGAATTGTCCGCGCTCGTCCCCGACTATCCAGCGAGCGAGCTGGGGACTCGCCCCGAATCGCCGCCATCCCGTCCCGCCATCGAGCAGCTGGGATACGTGACGCGCCGGAAGATGCGCCAGATCGGGAACTGGCTGGACTTCATCGCCGACTGCGCCAGGACGCTCGGTCCGCTCTCCAGACGCGGAAACCCGATCCGATGGCGCGAGACCCTGGACATCGCGGCCGAGGCCGGGGCCAACGCAGTCCCCATCGTTCTGCTGATCGGCTTTCTCATGGGCGTCATCATCGCCTTCGAGATCGCTCTGGTGGCGCGCGAATTCGGCGCCGTCATCTTCGTCATCGACGGTGTCGGCATCGCGATGCTGCGCGAGCTCGGCCCGCTCATGACGGCGATCCTGTTCGCCGGGCGCTCGGGCGCGGCCTTCGCCGCCCAGATCGGCACCCAGAAGGTGAACGAGGAGCTCGACGCCATCCGGACCTTCGGCCTGGATCCAATCCATTTCCTGGTATTGCCGCGACTCCTGGCCGCCGCGCTGGTGGTCCCGCTGCTGACCGTCTTCGCCGACGTGGTCGGGCTGTTCGGCGGCGCGCTGGTGCTGATCCGTTTCGACATCGGGCTATACCAATTCTACTATCGGCTCCTGAGCGTCGTGGAGCTCGAGGACCTCTTCGTCGGACTCCTCAAGGCGGCCACATTCGGTCTCGCCATCGCCGCGATCGGCTGTCGGCGGGGGCTGACCACCGGGGCCGGGGCCACGGCGGTCGGGCTCTCCGCGACCGGCGCCGTGGTGACGAGCATCGTCTGTATCGTAGTGCTGGACGGCCTCTTCACCATCCTGTTCGACGCATGAACGGAGACCGGATGCCGCTCCCCGAATCATGCCCGACGGCTACCAACCCGAGCGGCACTCGCGGCCCGATCGTCAGCGTGCGCGGGCTCGCGATCGGATACGGGAGCCAACCCATCCTGGAAGACCTCTGGTTCGACGTGGAGCGCGGAGAGATCCTGGTGATCCTGGGTGAATCGGGTTGCGGCAAATCGACCCTGATGAAGGGCATGACCGGTCTGCAGCGGCCATTGAGCGGAGACGTTCTGATCGACGGGGAAAGCATCGTCATGGCCGATCCGGCCACCAAGGCACGGCTGCAGCGCGGGCTGGGCATCACCTATCAGAGCGGTGCCCTGTTCGGATCCCTGAGCGTCCTGGAGAACGTCCGCTTCCCGCTCGACGAGTTCACACGCATCGGCTTGCGGCAGCGCAATCTGATCGCCCGCATGCTGCTGCATCTGGTCGAACTCGGGCACGCCGAGACCATGATGCCCGCGGAACTGTCCGGCGGCATGATCAAGAGGGCGGGAATCGCGCGCGCCATGGCGCTGGGAGCCGACATCCTCATGCTGGACGAACCCTCGGCGGGACTCGACCCCATCACGGCGGCCAACCTGGACCGCACCATCCTCGATCTGCGTCGGCGACTGGGATTCACTTTCGTGGTCGTCACCCACGAGCTGCAGAGCATCTTCACCATCGCCGACCGGGCGATCATGCTCGATGCCGAAAGTCGAGGCATCATCGCCATGGGATCGCCCGCCGACCTGCGCGATCGCAGCCAGGACCCGCGGGTGCGGCAGTTCTTCAACCACCGCCCCGATACCCCGCCCGCATGACCCTGGAGACACGCATGGACGAGAGCCGCACCTACCGCCGACTCGGCCTCTTCGTGATCCTTGCTCTCGCGTTGCTGCTCGGGCTGATCTTTCAGCTCGGCGTCCGCGACATGCTGCGGCCGAATCTGGTCATCGAGACCTATTTCGACCAATCCGTCGCCGGACTGGAGGTGGGATCGGCAGTCAATTTCCGCGGCGTGGCCGTGGGACAGGTGAGCGAGATCCAGCTGTCCTCCGTGACTTACGAGCGCGAGAAGCCGCTGGACGAACGCCGGGCCTATATCCTCGTCAGGGCACGAATCACCGGACCCGAGGCCCTCATCGGCCAATGGAGCCAGGAGATTCCCAGCTATGTCGCCCGAGGACTGCGCGCCCAAACCCAGCTCGCGGGCGTCACCGGTCAGCTCTATCTGGTCCTCGACTATTTCGATCCCGTACGCTACCCCGCGCTGCCCTTCGACTGGGAACCCCTCAACCCCTATATCCCCTCGGCACGCAGTCTTCCGGGCGAATTCATCGCCGATGCCCAGAAGCTCCTCGCGGCGCTCAACGAGGCCGGAATCAGCGAACTGGGGGGCAATCTCAATCTTCTGGTCGCGCAATTGAGCCAGGATCTCGGCCAATTGCAGATCCAGGAGTTGACGGACGCACTGCAGGGTCTGATCGCCGACGCCCGGGGTCTGGTCCGAAGACTGGATCGCATGCTCGACACGACCCCCATCGATGAGGCGGTCCAGAATGTCTCCAAAACCGCCGAGCGGCTGGAGAGGCTCCTCGCCGACCCGAACATCGGACGCACGCTCGAGGACACCGCGGCGCTCTCGGCCCGGCTGCGCAAGATCGCCGACCAGGCCCCGCTCGGACGCATGCTGGACACCCTGGACCGGACGGCCGAACGACTCGAGGCCGTCGTCGGTGACAATCAATACGACGTCCGCGTCATGATCGAGGATCTCAGAGCCGCGGCGGACAATCTCCGCGACCTGTCCGAGACACTGAAACGGGACCCGAGCTCGATCATCATCGGGCGCCCTGCCCGGCCCATCGACATCCCCTGGAGAGACAGCCAATGACCCCACGGAGCCGACACCAACGGCTGGGCTCGCCCGGTCTGATTCCGACGCTCGGCCTGCTTGCGGCGCTCGGCGGATGCGCGCTCGGCACTCCACGCCCCGAGCCCACCACCTACGCCATCGAAATCCCAACCCCATCGGTCCGGCCCGCCCGTGACGCAGGACGCCTCGCGCTCGGAAGGGTGAGAGTCGCCCCCGAGTTCTCAGGCCGGGAGTTGGTCGTGCGACTGGACTCGGTCCGCTACGCAACGGACCCCGAGCATGTCTGGATCGCCGATCCAAAAGACCTCATCGGATCCGCCATCGCCAGCTGGCTCGAAGAGGCGGGTCCATTCGAATCCGTCGGTCGACCAGGTGAGACGAACGGCGCCTCCCGAATCCTCGACGTCCTGGTCACCCGGTTCCATGGCGACCTGCGGCCGGATCGCCCGCCAGCGGCGGTGGCCGCCGCCCAATTCCGGCTCCTGGACCCCGGGTATCCGACACCGAAGGTCGTCATGGAACGCACCATCGCCAGACGCGTCCCGCTCGCCGACCCAACCCCCACCCTTATGATCGAGGCCATGGGTCAGGCATTCGCCGACATTCTGGAAGAGCTGCTGGAGCGACTGCCCCGACCGGACGCAAACTCCCACTCCGGAATCCCTTGGCCCCGGGGACGAGCGAGAGGCGCGGGCATGGATTACACGACTTGAAATCGACCGGGCGACGGACCATAGTGGCCGCGCAACCGCTGCACAAGGCCACCAGAATGAAGGCGTTATCGAAAGCAACGAGACCGGAAGACGCACCATTGGCCATGCGCCCCGTTCGAGCACTCCCGACGAGATGTCCATCCCGCCGCTCCAAGTCCACCCTGGGGTCGCTCTTCCTCGTGCCCCTCCTCGTAGCGACCGCCGACCTGACGGCCAATGCGGATCTGGCCGAGGGGCTCTCCCGCTGCGCCGCCATCGAACGCTCGAGCGCCAGGCTGGCCTGCTTCGATGCGCTCGCCTCCCATGAGACTCCGAAAGCCGTCACCGGACCTCGGCCGCCCCCCATCCCCGAAACCCAGGCCCCTCGCGAGATCGAGAGCGCGCCCATGACCGCCTCCACGACACCAGCGGCCTCGGCCGCACGGAGCCTGGCCGAGGATCTCGACCGGCGCCGATCGCTCGGCGTCAGACTCTATCGGCCCAACTATCTGCTTCCGGTGACCTACAACGACAATCCGAACCGCAACATCCCGGATGAGGAGCGGCTCGACATCCCCTTCCTCGGGGACGCGCTCGACAATGTCGAAATGAAGTTTCAGATCAGCTTCGAGGTTCCGCTCTGGACCGACATCCTCGAGCGCGACCTGGATGTCTATTTCGCCTATACCCAGCTCGCCTTCTTCCAGGCCTACAATCAGGAATATTCTTCGCCATTCCGCGAGACCAATTACGAGCCCGAACTGGGCCTGAACTGGCAGCCGGACCTTTCGCTGCTGGGCTGGCGGCTGCACTCGACGCGCCTCATGCTCGACCACCAGTCCAACGGACGCTCGGATCCCCTGTCGCGCAGCTGGAACCGCCTGATCGGACAGGCCGAGGCCGACCGCGGTCCATACCATCTGGCCCTGCGGATCTGGTCGCCCCTGGAGCCCAATCCCTCGGACAACCCGGACATCTACGAATATCTCGGCTACGGCGAGCTCCATGCCGGCTACGACCTGGGCAAGCAGCATGTCAGCCTGATGTTCCGCAATCCGACGCATCCCAGCGTTCAGATCGACTGGACCTACAGCCTGGGCGGCGCGGTGAAACTCTACCTGCAGTACTTCAACGGCTATGGAGAGAGCCTGCTCGACTTCGACCACTCGGTGAATCGGATCGGCCTCGGCTTCCTGCTGAACGAATGGCCGTGAGATCCGCTGGCGACCCCGGAACGACTCGGACGCGATTCGCCGCTCCCACCCTCCAGACCTGGATCGGCCCGCGAGCCGACACCTGGATTCCGACGCGCGTCACACTCATGCGACCAGCGGCTGGAGAGACGCGGCCGGAACCCCGAGCGCTCAATTCCGACCGCCCTGCCCCCGCCCACCCTGACCGCCACCATTGCCGCCACGTTCCATGGACTGGCCGAGGATTTCATCGACCTCACCCTGCTCCATGGCCTGAGCGGCGTAGACGAGTCCAAGCCGCTCGATCTCGCCGACGAAGGCCCGCAGATGGTTGCGCGATCCGCGCTGCAGGTTGGAATAGAGCATTTCGAGATCCGGATTGCCGATCGTGTCCTGCAACGCCTGTCTCAGGTCGAGGATATCCGTCTCCTCGATCAGCGCCGCGGCCAGCAGGGCCTCCTGGTAGCCGACCGCCCCCTGGTCCACCAGGGTGTCGTAGAGCGACTGCAAGATCCCATCATTGAAGACCCCGATCCGATCCGAGGCCGGATCTTCGAGACCGTAGCGGTCCAGGGCATCCCCGACCGCATCCATATGTCTCTGCTCGGAGTCCGCGACGTTGCCGAAGAGTACCGCGTCCCACTGCTCTTGCATCATGATGTAGACGTCGCGAGCCAGCTTTTCCTCCTCGCGCATATAGAGCAGATGCGGCAACTCGAACTCGTCCAGTTCGCCCAGAACCTGTTGTCCACCGCCTTGCCCGCCATTGAAGCCGGCCGCCAGTAGCGGAGCCGCGGTGAACACAGCGCTCAGGGCGATGACGGCAAGATGGGATCGACGCGTACGCATGATGGTCTCCTCGTGTGTGAAACAGATGACGTGCACACACCCTAACGCACAGGAAATGCCAACAGACGAGTCTTTTTACATCAATGATTTACGCGATTGATGCGATGGAGCGCGTCGACGATCGACGTGCGGGTCGACAGAATTGTCGAGGCTCGGCAGACATGATTCCCGATCTCTGCGGCAGACCCAGAACGCCTCCAGCCTCGACACCAGACCAGCCAACCGGCTGGCTTAACTCGAATTAATCCGATCGCCACCGGTCGTTAAGGTGCCCCGTCCGATACTGTCCACGTCGGAAAGAAGACTCGCGCTGGAACCGGATCCTCAGGATCCATCAGGCAGATGCCCTCGGACACAAGTTGCCATCATGCAAGAGGAGACTTCGATGAAACGCACCTATCAGCTCACGACCGCCGCCCTGATCGCATTGGCCTTCGTCGGCGTCACGCGACACGCCGCGCAGGCGGACAATACTGAGGCGCCATCCACCGATGCGAGCACCATCAGCACGCTCGTGACCGGCGGACCCTCGGCAAAACAGCAGACCGAACTCTCCGAGCACGGCCTGGCCGCCGCTCAGGACATCCGTCTGGCACGACTGGCGATCAACGACGGCTATGTCGACAGCGCCAAAAAGCTGCTCGCCGAAAGCCGCACGCTGCTCGATCAGGTCAGAAAGGAGGACCGGCCGGTGACGGTGACGACCGACGTCAAGACTGGCGACAAGAAGGTCGAACACACGCGTAACAAGGAGCGTCTGGACCTGATCCCCATCTTCTCCGAGTTGGAGGTCATGGAGGGATTCGAGGTCCCGGACGATGGTGCCACGGCCAACGAGACACCGGCGACGGCAGAGACCAGCGCCGACGCCAAACAGGCAGCATCGAGCAGCCAACCGTCGCCGGAACGGAACGGCGCCCAGACCCAGGCCCGAGACAAGGCCATCTCCGAGGCGAAGGCCCAGTTGCGTCAAGGGGATCGGCAGGCGGCCGCCAAGGCGCTCGAGCTGGCCGACCTGACTTTGATCACTCGGGTCGTCAGCCTGCCGCTGGAGGAAACCAGTCAAGGCGTGGACAAGGCGATCGAAATGCTCGATCAGGGCAAGCTGCACGAGGCGAACATGGCGCTGAAGCGTATCCAGGATAGTCTGGTCATGACCACGGCGGCCGTCGCCGAACCAGTCGCCCAGACCGTATCGTCCAACGCGGCCGCCACTCAGGCCAATGCCCAAACCGCCCAGACGGATTCCGCAAAGACCAAGACCAACTGACCAAGGTCGTCCTCGGCCGGTCGGCCGCCGGAGGAAGCCGACCGGCCGCGAAGGGGAGACGGGGCGACCGCGCCCCTCCCCCTTCGACATCGGGTCCTCACCCGCC
>NZ_AONC01000013.1 GCF_000585215.1 Imhoffiella purpurea
GCTCGGCCGGCTCCAGCCGGTGGCGAAGCCCCAGGCTGGCGGCCATGAGCCCGAGCCTGGCGAGGTGGTAGCGGTTCGAGACGATGACCAGGGGTGTCTGGACAGCGCCGTCCCGGACGGCCAGTGCACGCAGGTTGCATAGGTTGGTGAGCGTGTTTCGGGACTGATCCTCGAGGATCAGGGGCAGTTTCCGGCTCAGCCGCCCCGCCTCCAGATACTCGGCCCCGGCCCTGGCCTCGCTGACCGCGGCATTCGCCGTGCGGCCGCCGAGGATGACCAGTCTCGCGGCGCATGGCGAGCGGGCGAGGGCGGCGGCGCGATCCAGACGCTCGCGGAATTCGGGGTCGGGACCCTCCCTTCCCAGACGCTTCCCCGGCACCACCAGCCAGCTGTGCTCCTCCAGCCGGGAATCGTTCGGCGCCCGGGCGCTTCCGATCACCCGCCTCAGCCAGTGGAGATAGGCGAGCCCGAGGGTGGCGAAGAGGACGACCAGGGCGAGCGCGATGGTGAGGAGTCCGTCCCAGTCGGGGGGGCGGGAACGGTGGATCACGGCCGCAGGCCCTCGCGTCCCTCGTCGAGCGGCTGGAGGTCGGCGTTGCCCTGTTCGGGCGGCGGCCGTCGCATGAGCGAGCGCCACAGGCCCAGCGGATAGAAATGGCGCTGCGCCAGCTTGGCGGCGACCATGCGCACGATGCTGGCCGTGTCCTCGTAGGCGCGATAGTGGCTGGGCCGGGCGTGCGGATGGTAGAGGGTCTCGATGGGGATGGCGAGCGTGAAATGGCCTTGCCAGGCCGCATCGATCAGGATCTCGCTCTCGAAGGCGAATCCGGCATCGGGCTTGGGGCGGGTATCGATCCGCTCGAAGAGCCTGCTCGGATAGATCCTGAATCCGGACTGGGTGTCGCGGATGGCCTGTCCGCAGGCCCAGGAGATCCAGAAGTCGGCGAAGGCGTTGGCGAAGCGGCGCAGCGGCGGGGCCTGCTCCCGGTTCAGCAGCCGGGCCGCGATCAGGATGCGGTCCGGGTGCTGCTGGATGCGCGCGGCGAGGCGCGGGATGTCCTCCGGCCGGTGCTGTCCGTCGGCGTCGAGGCTGACGATGTGGGTGGCCCCGGCCGCCAGGGCGTGCCGCATGCCGCGCAGCAGGCTCGCCCCCTTGCCCCGGTTGACGGGGTTGGTCAGGCAGGTGAGCGGGAGGTCGGCGATGGCGGCGGCGGTGCCGTCGGCCGAGCCGTCGTCGACCACGACCAGTCGTTCGATCGGCTGTTCGAGGACCCGGAGACAGATGTCGCGGATGCTCACGGCCTCGTTGTAGGCCGGTATCACCACCCAGAGTCGGTTCATGTCATGCCCCCGTCGAGACGGATGACCTGTCCGGAGAGATAGCCCGAGTCGCCGCAGACCAGATAGGCGACCAGGTCGGCGACCTCCTCGGGACGGCCGGCGCGGCGCATGGGCACCAGCCGCTCGATCGCGGCCTTGTCGAAGAGGGCGCGGGTCGATTCGCTGTCGATGATGCCGGGCGCGATGGCGTTGACCGTGACGCCGCGCTTGGCCAGCTCGCGGGCGAGCGACTTGGTGGCACCGTGCAGTCCGGCCTTGGCCGCGGCATAGTTGGTCTGGCCCTGGTTGCCGAGCACGCCCGAGATGGATGAGATGTTGACGATGCGTCCCCAGCGGGTGCCCATCATGGGCAGCAGCAGTGGCTGGGTGACGTTGAAGAAGCCGGTCAGCGAGACGTCGACGACCTCTTGCCATTGATTGAAATCCATCCCGGCCATGGGGGCGTCGCGATGGATGCCTGCGTTGTTGACCAGGACCTGGATGGGGCCCTCGCTCAGCAGGGCGTCGAGCGCCGTCTTGCAGTCGTCCGGGTCCCTGACGTCGAAACGCACGGCGGATGCCCGGCCCCCGGCGGCCGCGATCTCCTCGACCAGCGTCTCGGCCCGCTCCATCTGCCGATGGGTATGAACATGGACCCTGAGTCCCTCCGCGGCCAGCCGGCGCGCGATGCAGGATCCGATATCGCCGGTCGCCCCCGTGACCAGTGCCCGTTTCATTCCGTCTCCTGGCGTCGCGCCATGACGGTGAGCCGTCCGCCGGACAGTCGACGCCCGCCTTCGTGGATCTCGAAGAGATAGATGCCGTCCCGATCCGAACCATGAAGCCGGGTCACCCGGATCTCTAGTGCACCGCTCAGATCCGACAGGGGGGCGGACGGGATCTCGACCTGGGACGCGGCGACCAGCAGCGCGGGGATCGCTTCCGCCCCCCGCTCGCGAGCGAGCAGTCCGCCATGCAGCGCGCAGGTCTGGCCGGCGTATTCGAGGACATGGGTCGCGGCCAGCATGCCATGGGTCCGTAGCGGATTCGTCGGACGGGTATGGGAGCGGGTTCGGCCGATCAGGCCGTCGGCATCCCAGGACAAAACCTCGTCGATGAGACACATGTCTCCCGCGTGCGGGATGAGTGCGCGCAGGTCCTCGCTCAGCATGGTCCGTCACTCGGCATGGGGTTCGAATCCGAGATCGACGTTTAGCGTGCCGCCATCGAGATAGGGCAGTTCGACCGTGCCGGCATGCCCGCGCGCCATCGCTAGCAGCAGCGGCAGGACGCGCGCGGCCGGGTTTCCCGAGCGCATGGCCTCCAGTTCTGGGGGCAAGGCGTCCGCCGTCTTCTCTCCCGAGCCGGATGGCGCCGGATCTGTCGGCGGCGAGGCATTCAGCGCGATGCGTGCCAGTGCGTGCTGGCTTTGGTCTCGCGCAAGCAGAAGTGCGCAGGCGAATGGATGCGCGAAATGGCGATGCGCATCCAATGACGGCGGTCCGGGGAGGTCGTAGGCGACCAGCAGGATCCGCTCGCAGTCGGTCGCGAGCTGGGTGGCGCACTCGAGCAGACCGGCGGCGAAGGTGGCGTCGCCCGCAGCCAGGCTGGTCGAGGGTTCCATGCAGCCGCTGCCGATCGACCAGTAGCCGGCCACCGCATTGTGCACCGAGTTGTGGAAGAGCGTCGGCGAGAGCGCGACCGGATGCTGCGCGATCCCCAGACAGAGGCGGTCGATCAGGTCCAGGTCGCCGTCCGAGGAGGCGAAGACGCTGGGCAGCGTGCGGGGATCCGCGCCGGCCGCCTCGGTCGCCTGGCGCGCCGCCTCCATCGCCAGACGGGTCGGCGGGGTCGCGCGGCGGCGCTCGTTGGGTGGCAGCAACATGGGGGCGAGCCGCGGCAGACGTTCGGGCCGATAGCGGACCTCGCCGCGCAGGATGGCCGCGGTCGAGGGCCAGTCGGTCAGGCCGGGCGCGACGATGCCGACCGAGCGGACGAGGATGTCGAGCATCATCCTGGGTACCCCAGGACGAGCGAGGCGTTGGTGCCGCCGAAGCCGAAGGAGTTGGTCATGACGATCCTGGGCTCGAGATCGATTCCGGCTTCGAGGACGTCCAGCTTTAGATCGGGATCCCGCTCGCCGCGGTTGAGGTTTTCTGGCAGGAAGCCATGCTCGAGCGTCAGCAGACAGATGACTACCTCGGTCACCCCCGCCGCTCCCAGCGTGTGGCCGGTCCAGCCCTTGGTGCCGCTGGCGCGGGGAGGGCGGTCGAAGCAGTGGGCGATCCCCAGGTCCTCGGCGCGGTCGTTGGCCGGGGTGCCGGTCGCGTGCAGGTTGAGATAGTCGATCGATCCCGGGGCGAGCCCGGCGCGCTCCAGCGCCGCGCGCATGGCCAGGGCGGGGCCCAGACCCTCCGGATGGGGCGAGGAGATATGGTGCGCGTCGCTGCTCTCGCCGTAGCCGAGCAGGGCGGGCCGGTCCGGGTCGGGCGCGATGCGCTCGAGCAGCACGAATCCGGCCCCCTCGCCGAGCGCGATACCGCGCCGGTCGCGTCCCCAGGGCCGGCAGGGCTCGGGTGCGAGCAGCTCCAGGGAGGCGAATCCATGGAGCGTGGTGGCGCAGAGCGTATCGGCACCGCCGACGATGGCGGCATCGCAGAGACCCGAGGCCAGATGACGGCTGGCGGTCGCGAACACCTTGGCGCTCGACGAGCAGGCGGTCGAGACGACCTGGGTCGGTCCCCCGATCCCGAGCCTGGAGCGGCAGAAGGCGCCGAGCGAGAAATTGCTGTGGGTGTGGTCGAAGCGCAGGTCGTCGCCCAGATCCCGGGTGCCGGACCGGGCGCGACGGCGATAGGCGGCCTCCGTATGCTCCAGGCCCGAGGTGCTGGTACCGAGGAAGAGTCCGATGCGTTCGGGCCCGTATCGGGCGCGGACCCGTTCGACCTCGCGATCGAAACCGTCCTGCTGCAGCGTCAGGTTGGCGAGCCGGTTGTTGCGGCAGTCGAAGATCTCGAGTCCGGCGGGCAGGGGCGCCGACTCGAGGTCGGGGACGCGGCCGATCCAGGTGTCGAGCGCGATCTCGGGCAGATCGCAGTGCGTCAGGCCGGATCGTCCGTCGCGCAGGGCCTCGAGCGTGGCCGTGCATCCGAGTCCCAGTGCGTTGACGAGAGTGAAGGCGGTGACGCTGAGGGGCTCGATAGACATCTGACTCGGCACGAAAAGACAAACACGTTCGGCCCGGCATCATAGCAGTTTGTGGCCATGCCTCAACCGCCCGGACTCAGGTGTCGGGTCTCGCGATCAGGAGGGCGGCGGGCAGGGCCAGGGCGATTCCGAGCGCGGTCGTGAGTCCGATGGCATGCAGCACCGGGATGTTCGAGAGCGCGAGCAGCCCGAACATCAGCAGGCTGGAGAGTGCCGAGAGGGCGACGGCGAAGGCGGCCCGGGCCGATTCGGCCGGATTCGTGCATCGGCGGCTGATGAAGAGGCCGTAGTCGATGCTGAGTCCGAGCACCAGCAGCAGCGACACCAGATGGAAGAGATTGATCGCGCCCTCGATCGCCAGCAGGAGTCCGTAGTCGAGGACGATGGCGAGCGCGATGGGCAGCATGACCCGCAGCGTGCGTCCCTGGCGGCGGACGCCGAGCCAGATGAGTGCGCCGATGAGCGCCGCGGTGAGCGTCAGGCTGTCCAGGGCCTCCTGGATGAAGCGCGCGATCAGTCCGGCGCTGGTATCGCGCAGGTCGAGATACCGGAGCCCGCTGGCGGGGTCGAGTGCCTGGAGCTCGGCGATGGCCGCCGGATGATCGGCCCCGATCAGCGGGACGAGTCCCACCCAGGCGTCGCCGAAGGGCTGGAGCAGCGTACCGAGCCGCTCGCCGATCGGCGAGGCGCCCAGCCGGTCCGGGGTCAGGGGCGATTCTTTGCGGGCGAGATCCAGGTCGTGGAGGAAGGGGGCGAAGGCTCCGGTGCGAAATGGCAGTCCGGCGCTCGCGCGCGCGAGTGTCCGCTCCAGCCGCTCATGACTCGGCAGCTGGGATTGGCGTTCGTGCTGGGCCGCTCGGCTGGGCAGGATCCGGTTCGGGGTCTCGAATCCGGCGACGAGGCCGGATGCGACCAGGGCGTCGAGGGCCGGCGTCGCCGTCTCGAGCCGGCGCAGCACCTGTTCCGGATCCGCCCCGACGACGAAGAGGATCTGGGCCACCTCGGGGGCGCCCATTTCGTTCCTCAGATGCTGGTCCAGTGCGATCTCGGATGCGGGCACGGTGCTGAGCCGCGACAGGTCGCTGCTCCAGGGATCCGGATGGCTGGCGAGGAGTCCGGCGACGGCCAGGACCAGGCCGAGTGCCAGGATTCGGGCGCGATCCTTCAGGGTGGGGATGCGCGCCAGCAGCCGGGGCAGGGCGGCGGGTGTCCTCCAGGCGTAGTCCCGCGGCAGCAGGGGCGGCAGCAGGAAGCGCGAACAGAGGGCCGCGCTCGCCAGTCCGGCCCCGGCCAGAACGCCCAGCTGGGCCAGGCCCTCGAATTCGGCCAATGCCAGTGCGGCGTATCCGCAGACCGTGGTCGCGACCGCGAGCAGCAGGTTGGGGCCGATGCCTTCCAGCCCGGAGAGCCGGCCGGCCCGGCGCTCGGCATGGACGAAGATGTGCACCGGATAGTCCATGGCCACACCCATGAGGGTGACGCCGAGCGCCAGGGTGATGCCGTGGATCGCGCCGAACGCCAGCACGACGCAGCTGGTGCCGACCAGGATTCCCGTCGCCAGCGGCAGGGCGCCGATCAGGACCAGACGCGGCGAACGGAAGACCGCGAACAGCAGTGCCGCCACAGCCAGGGAGGCGGCCGCGCTGAGCCAGATCGTCTGGGTTCGGATGGTCTCCTGCGAGCCGACCGCGAAATAGCCGGGCCCGGTGATCGCGAGATGCAGTCGCGAGGCGTCGGCGAGCCGGGCGAATCCGGTGCGGACGGCGGCGACGGCCTCGGCCTGCGCATCCAGGTCCGATGCCTGGGCGCGCGTCTCGGCCAGCAGCAATGCCTCGCGTCCGTCCCTGGAGAACCAGACGCCTTCTTGCCGCTCCGGCGCGCCGGACGGCTCGAGTCCGAGCAACAGGGATCTGAAGCAGCCGGTCGGGTCGCGGGCGATGAGCGAGGTGTCGAGCGGCGGCATGGGGCCCGACAGCTCCTCGAGACGGCGTTCGAGCGCCTGGCGCAGGTCCTCCTCGTCGAGATCCCGCAGGCAGGCGTCCGCCGGGCCGATCAGATAGCGGTGATCGAGCACCGGGCCGAGCTCGCGCATGTCGGGCATGCCGGAGCCGTTGACGACATGGCGAAAGCGTCCGCTGGATTCGAGCGTTTCGGTCAGGGCGCGGCTGGCGTCCGCAATGCGCTCGGCCTCCAGGTCGCCACGAAGCGAGATCAGCAGGGTTCGCGCGGCGATCCCCTCGCGCAGCTGGTCAAGCAGAAGACGTTCCTCGAGGGTCGAGGTGCGCGGCAGGAACATGGAGAGATCGCGATGCAGGGTCGCATGGTCCAGGTTCCAGAGGGCCAGGCCCAGCAATAGCAGCAGCCAGGTGACGAGCAGGGTGCGGGCTCGGTCGAGACGCATGAGAGGGGGCTGGGGTGTCGTCAAGCCGATAGGGATGTCTTCACGGCGTCCCCCGGCAGCCGTTGCCCGGCCCGGGGCACACCAGCAGACGCTGATTCGTCAGACGCATGCGCCGCCTGTCGCCGTTTCCCTCCAGGATGTCCAGGCGGTCGATACGGTTGTCGACCCCTTCGATCCGAACGCTCTGGAAGAGATTGGCGATTCCGCGCTCCAACGGGACCAGTTCGAGCGTCCAGCCGTCCGGTCGAGACTGGTAGTCGAGCCGATAGAGGCGCCGCAGCCGGTCGAGATCGCCGGCGAAGGTCGCCCTCAGGGCCAGTACGATGCCTTCGAGCGCGGCGTGATCCGAGATCCTCAGCCGGGTCTTGCCGTCCCCTCGGATCAGTTCGATACGATCCCCATCGATCAGTACGGCATCGCCCTTGTCGCTGGTCTTGCTCAATCGATCCGGTGCCTGGTAGCTGAGGTGGCCGCTCGATTCCAGCGGCTGGTCGAGCAGCGACAGTTCGACCCTTTCGCGGTATTCGGCCTCGACCTGGGTGACCTGGGCGAGCGAGCGCATCCGCGTCTCCAGGTCGGGCGGCGCGGCGTAGAGGTCTGCCGCGCAACACAGCAAGGCGATGACCGCTGGATAGAGCGCGCTCGATAGGGATCGAGGGTGGCTGCCGGGTCGTCGCTCCCTTGTCCGGGCGGACGGGTCAGGTCGGGCCGATTCCGGTTTCATCCCAGAAGTCATAGAAGTTGAACCAGTTGTAGGGCGCATGGCGCGCATGGTGTTCGAGACGCTCGGCGTAGCGTCGGGTCCAATGTTCTACGGCCTGGGCGCGCTGTCTGCGCTCCGGCGCGATCCCCTCGGTGAGCGGCTCGAAGACGACGTCGTAACGGTTGCCCCCGCGGTAGAGCCCGAAGAAGAGGACGACGGGTGCCCGGGTCGCGGCGGCGAGCGTCATGGGGCCGGTCGGGAAGGGTGCCGGTTCGCCCATGAAGCGGCAGGCCAGTGTGTCCTCCTCGGGTCTGGAGCGATCCCCCAGGAGGCCCACCATGCAGCCCTGGTCCAGGCTTTCCTTGACGCGCAGCAGGCTTTCGGGGGTGCCGAGCGGGATCACCGTCTCGGCGGCCTGGGGGTTGAGGGCGTGCAGAATCTCGGTGATGACCTGGTTGTGTTCCGGGACCATGAGCACCTTGAGCGGCAGGCTGCGGCGTCCGATGGCCAGGGCGCGCACCGCCTCGAAGCTGCCGAGGTGCGAGCCGAGCAGCAGGAACCCCCGGCCCGAGTCGATGCGCTCCAGGACGCATTCCGGATTGTGCAGCCGGATGTCGAGCAGCCGATCGCGACCCGAGAGCAGGAAGACGCGGTCGAGGATGGTCGCCGCGAAGCAGTGGATGTGACGGGCGATGTCGAACAGGGTCGCCGGGCGGCCGAGCGCGCGGGTCAGATAGAGCCGCGAGGCGAGGCGCTGAGGTTTGGCCTTGATCAGGAAATAGAGTGTGATCGGGTAGAGGAAGGCGCGGGCCGCCGGGCGCCCGAGACGCAGCCCGATCCAGCGGATCAGCCTCAGGGACCCGCGCGATCCGCGCTCGCGCTGGGCGGTCCATTGCAGGCTCATGGCGCGAGGCTCAGGCGTCCGGCGCAGATGGGGCGCTCGTCCTGGAGACAGCGGAAGCTCAGGGCGCTTCCGTCTCCGGTCGGCTCGAACTCGACCTCGGCCTCGCGTCCCGGAATCAGCGGCCGCTGGAACTTGATGTGATCCAGACGGGCGCAGCCGGCCGGGCAGAGGGCGAGGATCTGCTCGAGGATCACCGAGCCGGGAACCATGGGGTTGCCCGGGAAATGACCGGCGAGCGCCGGATGCTCGGCCGGGACGCTGAATCTGGCCCTGGTCTTCATGGTCTCCGGATCTCCTCGGATCTCAGGAGTTCGAGCAGCCATTGGCGTGGCGTCTTGCCGACCTCGTTGCGCGGCAGGGCGTCGACGAAGAGGATGCGGCGCGGGATGAAGACCGGGTCGATGCGCTCGCGCAGCCGGGCGACCAGCTCGGCCCGATCGAGCCCGGGGGCGACCAGGATGGCCGCGAGCCGGCCGGGCGAGTCGTCCCGCTCGTCGGGGATGAGGACGATGCCCTCCCTGACGCCCGGGATGGCGTTCAGCGTGAGGTTGAGGTCCGCCAGGGATGCGCGCTTGCCGCCGATGTTGACCATGTCCCCGCCTCGGCCGAGGAGGCGGAAGTGGGTCTCGTCGATCAGGTCGATCCGGTCGTTGAGCGGGATGGTGCCGGGCAGGAAGTCGGCCTCGATCTGGGCGCGCTCCGGCTCCGGATCCGTGGCGCGCACGCCGTCGTACCACTGCCAGACGGGGCACTCGATGGTGCGGCGGCTGGCGATGGATCCGGCCTCGGTGCAGCCGTAGATCTCGTGGACCCGTGTCGCGAGGGCCGATTCGATCGCGCGTGCCAGGTCCTCGCCGAGCGGGGCGGTCGCCGAGATCGTCCGGTCGATCTCGGGCCATGCGAGACCGGCCTTGAGACAGGCATCGAGATGGACGGGCGTGGTGACCAGGATGCGTGGTGCGTCGGACTCGGCGAGCGCGCGGCGGATGTCCTCGGGAAAGAAGGGCCGCTCGGCATGGGTGGCGGCCCCGGTCGCGAGCGGGATGAAGACCGAGAGCTCCAGCCCGTACATATGCTGGGGCGGCACCGTGGCGACGATGCTGGTGTCCGGGCCGATGCCGAAGCGCTTGGCCGCGCGCAACGAACAGAGCATCTGGTCGGTCCAGCGCTTGGGGTGCGGCTGGGACCTGCCCGTGCTGCCCGAGGTGAAGGCGATGATGGCGTCGGGGCGGTCGGCGAGCACCGGGACCTGGAGCGCCGATCCTGGGGCTGGTGTCATGCGGCCTGGCTCCTCGATCCGGTGATGCGGCAGGCCGGCGACACGCTCGGCCTGGTCCGTGACTACCAGGCTGCCCGGATAGCGCCCGGCGATGTCCCGGACCGTGCTGGCCAGCCGGTTCGGGGGCAGCAGGGTCGGGATGTCTCTCACCAGCGCGGCGCAGAGCGAGAGCATGAACCGATAGCGGTCCTCGCACAGATTGATCAGATAGCCGGCCTCCGGGATCCCTTCGGCGACCTGAGCGACTTGATGGAGAAATGCGTCGTGCGACACGCAGCCGCCCGGTCGCCGAGCGATGGAGGCCCCCTGCCGATAACCGGGCATCAGCGTGTTCAAGGCGGCGTCCTTAGCGCGAGCGGTTGGCGGCGATGTGGGCGCTGAGATCGCGCAGCGAGGCGAAGATGGAGCGGATGTTCGGGTCCTGTGAGCTGATGGTGATGCCGTATTTCTGGGTGACGGCCAGAGACAGTTCCAGCGCGTCGATCGAGTCCAGTCCCAGTCCCTCGCCGAACAGCGGGGCGGTGGGGTCGATCTCCGAGACCTGCATGTCATCGAGATGCAGTGTCTCGATGATCAGCTGAGCGACTTCTTGTTCGAGAGGGGCGAGCGTTTCCAAATCGACTTCCTTAAAAGACAGGGTCCGAGTCAGAGCTCCGGCTTGACCGCTGTGTATTCGTTCATGATGGCATGGAGGACCCCGCGCTCGACCGAGGCGAATCCCGCGCCTTGCAAGGCGGATTCGATGATCCCGGGCGGGACGCACTGGTCCACCGTGTCCCAATAATATTGCATCAGACGCCGCGCATCCCGACGGCCTGTCACCAGGGCCGCCAGCGAGGGCACCAGGTGCTTGAGATAGAACCGCGTCAGGCGGTATCCGAGCGGGGAGCTCGGGGGCACCATCTCGAGCAGCAGGAGCCGGCCGCCGGGCTTGAGCACCCGGAAATATTCGCCGAAGGCGACCCGAAGGTCGCTGACGTGGCGCAGGGCATAGCCCATGGAGACGAAGTCCACCGTGGCGTCGCCCAGCGGCAGGGATTCGGCGACGCCGCAGGCGCGGTGCTCGACGCCCCGCTTGCCGGCTTCGTGGAGCATGGGCAGGCTGGGGTCGATGGCGAGGACCTGGCCTCGGGTGCCGACCAGCTCGATGGCATGGCGCGCCAGCACGCCGGTGCCGGCGGCGATGTCGAGGGCGCGGTCGCCGCTGCGGATGCCGGCGCGGCGCAGGGCCTCCAGACGGTAGCGCTCGCCGGTACCCAGGCTCATCCAGGTGTTGATGCGGTCGTAGCTCGGCGCGGTTTGGTCGAACAGCTGGCGGATATAGGGGACGCGCTGCTCGCGGTCGGCATAGTGCCCGTCCAGAACCGGGTGCGGCGGGATCGAGCCGGATGGCGGCTTGGTTGGAGTCATTGGAATGGCTCTCGGATTGGGCGGCGCGCGCCGAGTGTCGGATGGAGTTTCAGCTCGGCGCGGCGCATGGCTGGAGCACGCCTTCGATCTCGACCTCCAGGCCGCGTCTGCAGATGTCGCCGCGCAGATACTGGATCCGCGGCTCGGGACCGCACCAGTCGCGCAGCCGGGATTCGATCCCTTCGATCCCGTGCGGTGCGCGGACATAGACCCGAAGCAGGTCGGGGCGGCGCGTTCGGGTCTCGCCCGAGGTCTCGATCAGCGTCTCCAGATTGAGCAGGGTTTCGGTCAGCTGGGGCTCGAGACGCTCGGGGTGGCACGAGGCATGTCCGACGACGCTGGCCGTGCCCGAGATGAAGAGCGTTCCCGCAAGACCTCCGGTACCGCGCATGGCGCGCGCGAAATAGGGCGGTCTGACCCCGTAGCGCGGCGGATAGCGATAGGCCGGGATCTGTCTCGGATTCTCGACGGCCTCCCCGGGCGTGCGGGAGGCGAGGGCGTAGACGAGGAGCCCGCCAGCGCTGGTGCCGATCGCGCTCGCGGCCGGGATGCGTTTCCGCTCGAATCCGGCCCGATCGAAAGCCTCGACCCTGCCCGCGCTGAAGGCCCGATAGCGCTCCTGTCCGTCCGCCGGGTCGTGGATCCGCTCGATGAAGTTCCACATCCGCAGCGGGTGCGGATAGCCCCGTTGCGCGATCAGGGCGAGCAGTTCGCCGTAGAGCCGTTCCGTCGTCCGGGCGAGCCGGTCCGGCTCCTCCTCCTGGATCAGGCGGTGGACCAGCATCAGGCCGTCGCCTTCGACGAAGCCGGTGTCGCCGTCCCAGCCGAGATCCTCCAGACGCTCGGCGTGCCATTCTTCGACGGCGGCGCCCCGGCTCAGCGGAGGCAGGCCGATGACGAGGTCGCGCGGGTCCGAGGAACGGGCGTGCCGTTCGGCGAAGCGAATGCGCGCGAATGTGCTGGGGGCGATCGGGTCATCGCCGACGCTGTCCGAGAGCCGATATGTCAGTATCATCTGTTAGGGGGCGGGGGCCTTTCGGCTGGATCTGGTGTCGGCATGATCGCAGCTGGTCTGGAGAGACATGGGTCGTGCGTCCATGCGCCGAGCCGCTCGACAAGGTCGGCGAGAGTCTACGCATCTCGCTGATTTGCTTCAAGGCAGTCGGCGGCTGCCCGTCTGTTGCACACTCGTCTTCGGGGGGATGGATGGCGTGAGTCAGGATTCTGGGAATGCTTGCGGGAATGGGCGGCCGATCGCTGTCTCCGGGCTGGGCCGGCTCGATTGGATGCGATGGAGATGGCTGGCCGCCTGTCTCCTCGCGACCATGGCTGTTACGGCGCATGCCGATCGCGAGCCTCTGTGGGAGATCGCGCTGGGCGGCGGCGCGCTCACCCTGCCGGACTATCGGGGGTCGGGCCGCTCCAATACCTATGCCTATCCCTTCGTCCTGCCCTATTACCGAGGCGAGGTGCTCAAGTCGGACGAGAACGGGATCCGCGGACTCTTCTTCGAGTCGGACCGGATCAAGCTGGACGTGAGTCTGGACGGGACCGTGCCCGCCGCGAGCAGCGACGACCCGGCGCGGCACGGGATGGACGATCTGGACCCCACCTTCCAGATCGGTCCCATGTTCCGCTATCTGGTGTGGGGCCGGGGGAATCGGAACCGCTCGCTGAGCCTCGACCTGCCGGTCCGCGCCGCCTTCGCCGTCGGATCCTCGTTCAAGCACATCGGCTATACCGCCTATCCCCATCTCACCTATCGGCAGGATCTGGACCTGCTCGGGCGAGACTGGCGGATACGGCTTTCGGGCGGCCCCATGTTCGGGTCCGAGAGCCATCACGACTATTTCTACCGCGTCTCCGGACGCGACGCGAGGCCCGATCGCCCGGTCTACGATCCGGACGCCGGCTACGGTGGGGTGCGCCTGATCGGCACCCTCTACCATCGGCGCGGGGATTTCCTGGTCAACCTCTACGCCATGTACGACTCGGTCGAGGGCGCCGTCTTCCATGACAGCCCCCTGGTCCGGCGCGACAGCGGCGCAACCTTCGGTTTCCTGGTGAGCTGGTTCCTGTTCAAGTCGGACCGGACGGTCGAGACCCAGGGCCTGGACTGGTGAGCCCCGGCTGTACCGACGTCGCCCCGTCCGTGATCGTCCGTGCCAGTCCCTGACCGTCCCTTGTCGACCAGCCCCAATCAGAACCCGTCGGTCGAGGTGAACAGCCCCACACGCAAATCCTTGGTGGTATAGATGGTCCGTCCATCCACCATGACGACCCCGTCGGCAATACCGAGCACCAGCTTGCGGCTGATGACCCGCTTCATGTCGACATGATAGGTGACCTTGCTGGCGCTCGGCAGCACCTGCCCGGTGAACTTGACCTCGCCGACGCCGAGCGCTCGGCCGTGTCCCGGATTGCCGATCCAGCCGAGAAAGAAGCCGACCATCTGCCAGAGGGCGTCGAGCCCCAGGCAGCCCGGCATCACGGGGTCGCCGGGGAAGTGGCAGCCGAAGAACCAGAGGTCGGGGGTGACGTCGAGCTCGGCGAGGATCTCGCCCTTGCCGTTGGCGCCGCCGAAATTGGCGATGCGCACGATGCGGTCCATCATCAGCATGTTCGGGACCGGCAACTGGGCGTTGCCCGGACCGAACATCTCGCCGTGGCCGCAGGCCAGGAGCGCGTCGCGATCGAAGGAGGCTTCTTTGTTCATGTGATCCTTATCATCGATATTCCGCTGGATTCAGCGTGAGTGATGGGCGCCCGCCGCGTCCAGCCGTTCCCGCAGGAAGCCGACGATCTCGGCGATGGGGATCAGCTGCATCTCGGCGTCGGTGCGGCCCTTGTATTCGACCATGCCGTCGTCCAGGCCCTTGTCGCCGACGACGATCCGGTGTGGGATGCCGATGAGTTCCATGTCGGCGAACATGAAGCCGGGGCGGGCGTCGCGGTCGTCGAGCAGGACCTCTATTCCGGCCGCCTGCAGGTCGGCGTAGAGCTGCTCGGTCGCCTCGCGCACCCGGAAGGACTTGCCGAGCTTCATCGGCAGCAGGGCGACCTCGAAGGGGGCGATCGGCTCGGGCCAGCAGATGCCGCGGTCGTCGTGGTGCTGCTCGATGGCGGCGGCGACCACGCGCGAGACGCCGATGCCGTAGCAGCCCATGGTCAGGGTGACGGCCTTGCCGTCCTCGCCCAGCACCGTGGTCTTCATCGCCTCGCTGTATTTGCGCCCGAGCTGGAAGATGTGCCCCACCTCGATGCCGCGGGCGATGGTCAGGGTGCCCTTGCCGTCGGGGCTGGGATCGCCCTCGACGACATTGCGCAGGTCGGCGACGGCTGGCAATGGCAGATCGCGTCCCCAATTGAGGCCGAACCAGTGCTTGCCGTCCTGGTTGGCGCCGGCGCTGAAGTCGGCGGTGACGGCCACGGTGCGGTCGACGATGCAGGGGATGGGCAGGTCCTTGGGGCCGAGCGAGCCCGGGCCGGCGCCGATCGCGGCGCGGATCTCATCCTCGGTGGCCATGCGCAGCGGCACGGCGACCTGGGGCAGCTTCTCGGCCTTGACGGCGTTGAGCTCGTGGTCGCCGCGCACCAGGAGCGCGACCAGATCGGCCTCGGCCTCCTCGGAGGCCGCGACGACCAGGGTCTTGACCGTGCGCTCGATCGGCTGGCCGAACTGCTCGACCAGATCGGCGATGGTACGGGCGTTGGGGGTGTCGACCAGTCGCGCCTCCTCGGTCGCCGGGGGCAGGGTGTCGGCCAGCGCGACGGCCTCGGCCAGCTCGACGTTGGCGGCATAGTCGCTCCCGGTCGAGAAGGCGATGGCGTCCTCGCCGGATGCCGCGAGCACGTGGAACTCGTGCGAGGCGTTGCCGCCGATGCTGCCGGTGTCGGCCTGGACCGGGCGGAAATCGAGCCCGCAGCGGCCGAAGATGCGGCAGTAGGTTTCGTGCATCCGGTGGTAGGTCTCGGCCAGCGATGCCTCGTCGACGTGGAAGGAGTAGGCGTCCTTCATGAGGAATTCGCGCGCGCGCATGACGCCGAAGCGCGGACGGATCTCGTCGCGGAATTTGGTCTGGATCTGGTAGAAATTGACCGGAAGTTGCTTATAGCTTCTCAGTTCGCTGCGGGCAAGATCGGTGATGATCTCTTCGTGGGTCGGGCCGAAGCAGAAATCGCGCTGATGGCGGTCGCGCAGACGCAGCAGTTCGGGGCCATACTGATCCCAGCGGCCGGATTCCTGCCACAGCTCGGCGGGCTGCACCGCTGGCATCGCGACCTCGAGCGCGCCGGCGCGGTCCATCTCCTCGCGCACGATACGTTCCACCTTGCGCAGGACGCGCAGTCCGAGCGGGAGCCAGGTGTAGAGTCCGGCGGCGAGCTTGCGGATCATCCCGGCACGCAGCATCAATCTGTGGCTGGCGATCTCGGCGTCCGCCGGGGTTTCTTTGACGGTCTGTAGGGGGAACTGAGAGGTGCGCATGGAGACGAGTGTCGATCGGGTAAAGCGACGAAGTCTATTGTCCAATGCCTGAGCGCACAACTTTCGTTCGGTCGGTGCCGCGTTTTTCGCTCGGATTCCGGGCGGGTCGGGCGATGGATGCCAGTGACGTTCAGTGCCTGAATGTCGGTGCGTGGCGTCATCAGGGATTGCAGGCCGTGTCGTCTGATCGGACAACCCTTGCAGACTAGGGGTATCGCACCAATAGTCCGCCACCTGGAATGTTCCTGATACGGATGCCTGGACAAGTACAAGTATGAGATTCAATCCGATAGGCGTGTCGGCCCCGCCTCTGGCAAGGGTACGAGGAAGCAATGCCAGCGTATGGCCTCGCTATCGGGCAACAGGGTATTCGCACTATGAACCGCTCAGACTCTCAGTCGGAATCGGCCTCCTATGAGCCGGACCGCCGAACGCAGGCCCGTATCGATCTGCAGATTCCGGTCAAGGTCACGCTGCCAGGCGAGCATGATCCCGTCACCGCGCTGAATCAGGACATCTCCTGGGGGGGCGCGCTACTGAGCATTCCTGGCCCCTTGCCCAAGGCCAGCGGGACCATCCAGCTGGTCTACCCCTGGAGGTCGGGTGAGCGCATCATCATCGACGCGCGAATGCTGCGCGCCAAACCGATCGATAACGACCGCTATCAGGTGGCGGTCCGCTTCGTCAGCCTGTCTCCGCGCAGCCAGTCGAGACTGGTCAAGCTCCTCAGGATGCTGCGCGACGGTCATCGGTCGACCCAGCAAGCCAGCGGTACGAGCGACCTCGTGAGAGAGCTCGAGGTGGTCGTCAACGAACCCGATGAGCTGCGAGGTATGCTCGAACAGATCGCCACGGGTCATCATACCCTGACCGTGTTCGATGCCTACGAGCCGAATCAGAGCATCAGTCTCTCGATCGTCGGGGCTCGGGACCTTCCCGGTATCCGGCTTCGGGCGCGTGTCGTGCATGCGCAGAAATCGAACGCCAAGGGATTCGAGTGGGCCAACCTCTATACCCTGCTGCTGGATTTCGAACATCCCAAAAAATCGCTCAGGGCCTGTGCGAGACTTCTGCTCGACCAGATGCCGGACTCTCAGGAGAGCCTATTGTCCTCCGAGGATGCCCCGGACTGGCTGACGATCATGCCTTTTGCCCGGCCGACGGAGGCCGACCGGGTGCGTTTCCCGGTGCAGAGCAAGGAACTCAGCGTGCTCGAAACCCGATATCCCGAGGCGCTGAATCGGCTCATCGCCGGTTGGGGGGATGTCGAGGGTTTCGAGGCGATGTTTCGGGATCTGGTCATCGGCGATTACGGACAGCCGGGGGGCTGGCCGGCCGACGCCTGGGCCGAGCTGGAGATGCTCCAGGACGTGCATGACCTCAGCTACGGCAAGTCTTCCAGTCGCAGGAGCCTGTTGACGACCGGTCGGAGCGTTTGACCCGCTCCGGCATCCCCAGGCGTTCGCTCCGTTTCGCCGCTCGCCTCTCCGCCCTGTTTCGGCCGCTTGACCCGGGATCGTTATCCCGGTAACGTCAACCTCTTTTTCAACGTTTTTCCAAGCTCCTCCTCGACCGGGAAAGCGGACCCCTGATCGGTCGCCGCGAGCCCTTCGCAGATCTCCGTTGCAGATCTCCGGCAGGGCCGTGCGGCCAGGATGCTTCGCGAGGTTCGGACGATTCACGGAGAGTGGGCTGATCGGAGGTCGCGAAAGGTGGCACTGACTGGAGCTGAATCAGATGGGGCGAATGTGACGGCGGCTGGTGTCGAGTTGAGCGGAGCAGAGATCGTCGTCCAGGCGCTTCTGGACGAAGGTGTCGAGTACGCCTTCGGCTATCCGGGCGGTGCCGTCCTGCATATCTACGACGCGCTCTTCAAGAAGGGCGGCGTCAAGCATATCCTCGTCCGGCACGAACAGGCGGCGGCCCATGCGGCCGACGGCTACGCGCGCTCGACCGGCAAGTGCGGCGTCTGTCTCGTGACATCCGGTCCCGGCGCGACCAACGCCGTGACCGGGATCGCGACCGCCTACATGGATTCCATCCCCATGGTGGTGCTCACCGGCCAGGTGCCCACGCCCTTCATCGGCAGCGATGCCTTCCAGGAGGTGGACACGGTCGGCATCACGCGCCCCTGCGTGAAGCACAACTTCCTGGTCAAGGATGTGAAGGATCTCGCGGTCACCATCCGCAAGGCCTTCTACATCGCGACCACGGGCCGACCCGGCCCGGTGGTGGTCGACATCCCCAAGGACGTGACCGACCCCAACGTCAAGGTGCCCTACGTCTATCCCAGGGATATCCGGATGCGCTCCTACAATCCGGTGGAGCGCGGTCATCTCGGACAGATCCGCAGGGCCGTGGACCTGATGCTGGAGGCCAAGCGTCCGGTCTTCTATACCGGCGGCGGCGTGGTCCTCGGCGAGGGCTCGGCGCCCTTGACCGATCTGGTGCGGGCGACCGGCTTTCCCATCACCAGCACACTCATGGGGCTTGGCGCCTTCCCGGGGACCGACGATCAGTTTCTCGGCATGTTGGGGATGCACGGCACCTACGAGGCCAATATGGCGATGCACGAAACCGACGTGCTGATCGCCGTGGGTGCGCGCTTCGACGACCGGGTGACGGGTAAGATCGAGCATTTCTGCCCGCACGCCAAGATCGTCCATATCGACGTGGACCCCTCCTCGATCGCCAAGAACGTCAAGGTGGACGTGCCCATCGTGGGGCAGGTGGCGAGCGTGCTGTCGGACATGCTGCGGCTCTATCAGGAGCGCGCATCCGGCGCTCAGAAGACCCTGCTGGCCGACTGGTGGGCCAAGATCGCCGAGTGGCGGCGTGTCGACTGTCTGCGCTACGATCAGGGCGCGGAGGCGGCGATCAAGCCGCAGTTCGCGGTCGAAACGCTCTACAAGGCGACCCAGGGCGAGCTCTATCTGGCCTCGGACGTGGGGCAGCACCAGATGTTCGCGGCCCAGTTCCATCCCTTCGACAAGCCGCGCCGCTGGATCAACTCGGGCGGTCTCGGCACCATGGGCTACGGTCTGCCGGCGGCGATCGGTGCCCAGCTGGCTCATCCGGAGGCTCAGGTCGCCTGTATCTCGGGCGACGCCAGTATCCTCATGTGTATCCAGGAGCTGGCGACCTGCTCCCAGTACGCGCTGCCGATCAAGGTGATGCTGCTCAACAACGGCTACATGGGCATGGTGCGGCAGTGGCAGGAGCTCTTCTACGAGAGCCGTTACTCGCACTCCTACGTGGATGCGCTGCCCGACTTCGTCAAGCTCGCCGAGAGCTTTGGTCACGTCGGCATGCGGATCGAGCGCCCGGGCGATCTCGAGGACGCCGTGCGCGATGCCTTCGCCATGAAGGATCGCTTCGTCTTCATGGATGTCCTGGTCGATCCGACGGAGAACGTCTATCCCATGATCGCCGCGGGCAAGGGGCACCACGAGATGCAGCTGTCGCCGAGTCTGTCGGAGCGCGAGCTGGCCTGAGCGAGCGCTCTCGTCCATCGACCGAGATGCGATCCGAGCCAATACGAGATCTGAATCTAGCGAGATCTGAATCCATGAGACACATCATCGCCGTGTTGCTGGAGAACGAAGCCGGTGCGCTCTCGCGTGTCGCCGGTCTCTTCTCGGCCCGTGGCTACAACATCGAATCCCTGACCGTCGCGCCCACCGACGATCCCACCCTGTCGCGCATGACGCTGGTGACGCGGGGCAACGACGAGATCGTCGAGCAGATCAAGAAGCAGTTGAACAAGCTCATCGATACGGTGAAACTGCTGGATCTGTCCGAGGGACCTCACATCGAGCGCGAGATGATGATGGTCAAGGTGCGTGCCGAGCGCGAGGCGCGCGAGGAGCTCAAGCGGCTCGCCGACATCTTCCGCGCCCATATCATCGATGTGACGGATACCAGCTATGTCATCGAGCTGACCGGCGCCACCAATAAGCTCGATGCCTTCATCGACGCCTTGCCCGATGGCTCGATCATCGAGGTCGTACGCTCCGGTCCCACCGGCATCGCGCGCGGCGAGAAAGGTCTGAACCTTTAGTCACTATTTCGAACCAGCCTAATTGACACTAGGATCCAACGCATGACCATCAACGTGTATTACGACAAAGACGCCGATCTCTCTCTGATCCAAGGGAAGAAGGTGACCATCATCGGTTACGGTTCGCAGGGGCACGCCCACGCGAACAACCTCAAGGACTCCGGCGTCTCCGTTACGGTCGGCCTGCGTCCCGGTTCCGCGTCCGCGGTCAAGGCGAGCAACGCCGGTCTGACCGTCAAGTCGATCGAGGAAGCGGTCGCCGAGGCCGACGTGGTCATGATCCTGGCCCCCGACGAGCATCAGGCGGCCCTGTATCGCGACCAGGTGGCCCCGCACATCAAGCAGGGTGCCGCCCTGGCGTTCGCGCACGGCTTCAACATCCATTACGGTCAGATCGCTCCGCGCGAGGATCTGGACGTCATCATGATCGCCCCCAAGGGTCCCGGTCATCTGGTGCGCTCCACCTATACCCAGGGCGGCGGCGTGCCCAGCCTGATCGCCGTCTATCAGGACGCCAGCGGTCAGGCGCGCGACATCGCCATGGCCTATGCCTCCGCCAATGGCGGCGGCCGTGCCGGCATCATCGAGACCAGCTTCCGCGAGGAGTGCGAGACCGACCTCTTCGGCGAGCAGGTGGTGCTCTGCGGCGGTCTGACCTCCCTGATCCAGGCCGGTTTCGAGACCTTGGTCGAGGCCGGCTACGCGCCCGAGATGGCCTATTTCGAGTGCCTGCACGAGGTGAAGCTGATCGTCGACCTCATCTACGAGGGCGGCATCGCCAACATGCGCTACTCCATCTCCAATACCGCCGAGTACGGCGACCTGACCCGCGGTCCGCGCGTCATCACCGACGAGACCAAGGCCGAGATGAAGCGCATCCTGGGCGAGATCCAGAACGGTCAGTTCGCCAAGGAGTTCATCCTCGAGAACCAGGCCGGCGCCTCCTCCATGAAGGCCATGCGCCGTCTCGGCGCCGAGCATCAGATCGAGGAGGTGGGCGAGCGCCTGCGCGAGATGATGCCCTGGATCCGGGAGAAGAAGCTGGTCGACAAGACCCGCAACTGATTCGGTTCCCACCCGGAGGCCGGAGCGAGCCGGCTTCCGGGTCGAACGAGCGAAGGCCGCGCCTCGGGCGCGGCCTTCGCGTATATGGCGTCCCCCCAGTGGCTTGCCTGTCTCCTGAAAATCTCTTCGAGGGACTGTCGTCGGCGATTTCAGCCGACGCTCGAGAGCCGTCCCCTGCCCGGGGCCGCCGGGGTTTTGCGGATACGGGCCTCCATGGCGGTATCCAGCGAATGCTCCGCGCGATCGAGGATCTCGCTCGATTCGATGCCGTCTTCGGGATAGAGGGCGAAACCGATGTCGCTCGAGGCCTGGATGAGCGCGCCCTTGGTCATGATCGGCTTGCTCAGGCGCTGCCGGATGCGCTGCGCGACGCGGACCACGTTGGATTCGTCCAGGATGCCGTCGAGAATGACGGCGAACCGATCGTCGCCGATGCGTGCCACCGTGTCGGTGCTGCGTACCCCGGTGTGGAGCAGTTCGGCATATTTGGCGACGAGATGCTCCGCCGCAGCCTTGCCGTAGAGCGCGAGTGTGCCGTCCAGGTCGTCCAATCGCAGCATCAGCAGCGCGAACGACTCGCGGTGGCTGCGGTGGTATTTGACGGTTTCGTCCAGCCGGTCGAGAAATGCCCTGCGGTTGATCAGTCCGGTCGGGAGATCGTAATCGGCGGGCGTCAGTGGACGGCGCGAGCCTCCGCCGCCGGCTCGGCGCTCGCGCGCCGCCATGCCGGCGCGCTTGGAGGGCGTGCCATCGAGATCGAATGAATCGCGTGCGACCATCTTAGCCTCATTGTCGTAAGACGGCTTCTTGTCGTCGGTTCGTTGCCAGCCATGGTTCATCGGATATCGTGCGTCGGCGAGTATCCTCAAGTATATGAAAAAGCGGCTCCGATGTTGATGTCTTCTTTTCCCTACAGCACGCCCTTGACCGGTTCCCGATGGATCAGTTCTTGATGAACGACATGAACTCGGCCCGGGTGCGGGGATCCTCGTCGAAGGTGCCCCGCATGGCGCTCGACACCGTGGTGCTGCGTTGTTTCTGCACGCCCCGCATCATCATGCAGGTATGGCTGGCCTCCAGCACCACGGCGACGCCGTGCGCGCCCAGGTGCTCCATGAGCGCGTCCGCGATCTGATTGGTCAATCGCTCCTGTACCTGCAGCCGCCTGGCGAAGACATCGACCACGCGGGCCACCTTGCTCAGACCCACCACCTTGCCGTTGGGCAGGTAGCCGACATGGGCGTGCCCGAAGAAGGGCAGCATGTGGTGCTCGCACATGGAATAGAACTCGATGTCGCGCACCACCACCATCTCCTTGACGTCTTCGGCGAAGACGGCCCCCTTGATGATCTCCTCGGCCGAGAGGTCGTATCCGCTGGTCAGGAAGTCCAGTGCCTTGGCCACGCGCAGAGGCGTTCTGCGCAAGCCTTCGCGGTCGGGATCCTCTCCGATCTCCATAAGCATGCGTCGAACCAGATCCTCTTTGGCGGGGTCGTAGACCTCCTCGTCGGGCTCGGGCTCGAAACTGGTCGCATAATGGCTATGGGCCAGCATCTGAGATAACTTGGCTTTTTCAGACATGGAATGCCCCATTTTCCTTCGCGCCCGTCGGACTCCTTGGACGGTCATTCCGAGGGCGACGTCAGTCGTTCGGTTCTGACGTCAATGGTGGGGGCAATCGTGCGAAAAGGAATCCGGCGCGGCATCGCGAATCCGCATGGCTGGAGGAGCGCGGCTCGGCGAGGTCGTCGGCCGGTCTCTCGGGGGCGTTCAACCGCCGGAGACATTCATGTGGCGCGAGATGGGCGCATGGCCAGGGCGTCCGAAATCGTGGCCTCGGGGCTTGATCTCCATGGCCGCGATGATGGCCTGCTTGACCGGGGCGTCGTCGCAGGGGTTGGCCCTGAGCGCGCGTCTGAGATCGGCCGAGTCTTCATGCCCCAGGCACAGCAGCAGGCGTCCCTCGGCCGTGACCCGGACGCGGTTGCAGTGCTCGCAGAAGCTGTGGCTGTGCGGCGAGATGAATCCGACGCGGGTCTCGGTACCGGCGATGCGGTAATACTTGGACGGTCCGCCGGTCGTGACGGTCGAGGGCAGCAGATCGAATTCCCGCTGCAGGTCGTGTCGTATGGCATCGCTCGAATAGTAGGCCTCGGCGCGGTCGTGGTCGCCGATGAATCCGAGGGGCATTTCCTCGATGAAGCTCAGATCGATACCGCGATCGATGGCGAAGCGGGTCAGGTCGAGCACCTCGTCGTGGTTGCGGTGCTTGAGGATGACGCTGTTGAGCTTGATCCGCTCGAAGCCGCAGCGGACGGCCGCCTCGATGCCGGCCAGGGTCTTGCGGATGTCGCCGAGCCGGGTGATGCGCTTGAATCGCCCGGGATCGAGCGAGTCGAGGCTGATGTTGATGCGCGTGACGCCCGCGTCCTTGAGGGCCCTGGCATGCCGGCTCAGCTGGGTGCCGTTCGTGGTCAGGGCCAGATCCGAGATGGACGGGAGACCTCCGAGCTGCTCGAACAGCCAGATGGCGTTGCGTCTGACCAGGGGCTCGCCGCCGGTGATCCGGATTCGGCTGACGCCCAGTTCGCCGAAGCAGCGTCCGAGCCGAGCCATCTCCTCGAGCGTGAGCAGCTGATTGCGCGGCAGGAAGCTCATGTCGTCGGACATGCAGTAGAGGCAGCGCAGATCGCAGCGGTCGGTGATCGACAGCCGAACGTAATCGATCCTCCGCCCGAACCTGTCTATGAGGACGCTCTTGCCCTCGGTCGAATGGCGGGCAGCCTGGGTCATGTGCCTCTGGATCTCCTCGTCCCGTCGGCTGGAGCGGCCGATCGTTCTTATGTCTTCACCCCGATGATCGGGTACTCTGGCAGGACTTGATGCGGGCGGCAACCCGAGGAAAGAATGGTTTTCCCGGTTCTTCGTTCGCTTGGCGGTCACCGGACCTTCGTCTTGCTCATCTGGATATGTCCCCATGAAAGATACCTGGAAGGCCGTTGTGCGGGAAGCGGTTCGCCTGACGCGGGCCGGGCGGATCGGCGAGGCGACCGGTCTCGTCGCCGACACCCTGGCCGCGTCTTCGCCCGAGCCTCGTTCCGGGTCCGACAGCGGGCGTGCCGGTGTTCGGGGCGATGCGATCGAGGGGGAGTTCGAGGTGGTTCGGGATCCTGGGCATCCGGATCCATCGGCCTCGGACGAGGCCGGAGCGGCCGAATGGAGTTGGCAATCCTTCGAAAACGATTCGGGCGCGCGCGACTATCGGCTCTTCGTTCCGCCGTCGCGCTCCGGGGCGTCGTCGGGTCGTCCGCTGGTCACCATGCTTCATGGTTGCGGCCAGGATCCGGACGACTTCGCGACCTCGACCCGGATGAACGCCCTGGCCGCGCAGCTGGGGTGCTGCGTGCTCTACCCGGCCCAGTCGATCTCCGCCAACGCCAGTCGTTGCTGGGTCTGGTACGAGGAGTCGAACCAGCACGCCGGTCTCGGCGAGCCAAACATCATCGTCGGAATGGTGCGTCATGTCATCCGCGCCCATGCCATCGATCCGCGCCGCGTCTACGTCGCCGGGCTTTCGGCCGGCGGGGCGATGGCGGCGATCCTGGCCGCGCTCTACCCCGGGCTGTTTGCCGCTGTGGGGATTCATTCCGGCTTACCCCATGGTGCCGCGCACGACCTCATGTCGGCGCTGATCGCGATGCGTCAGGGCGCCTTGGCCGGTGATGCGAGCGGGGTCGGATCGGGCATCTCGATCCCGATGATCGTCTTTCATGGCGATGCGGATACCACGGTGAATCCGGTCAATGCGGCCCGCTTGATCGCGCAGGCCGGTTTCGATGTCGGTGGAGTCGGCGCGTCCGGGGTCGAATACGGTCGCGCGCCCGGTGGTTGCGGCTATCGCCGTTCCACGTTCGTCGATGGCGATGGCGTCTGTCGCGCCGAGCTCTGGTCCG
Source organism: Imhoffiella purpurea (assembly GCF_000585215.1). Taxonomy (GTDB): domain Bacteria; phylum Pseudomonadota; class Gammaproteobacteria; order Chromatiales; family Chromatiaceae; genus Imhoffiella; species Imhoffiella purpurea. The sequence continues at coordinate 24,789 of NZ_AONC01000013.1, forward strand.
TCGAGGACGTCGGGCATGGATGGTCGGGCGGGAGCGGTTCGACTCTTTTCAGCGAGCCCTGCGGTCCGGATGCGTCGCGCGAGATGCTGAGGTTCTTTCTCGAACATCCGAGGGTCTAGTCGCGGCTCGAAATAGTCTTTTGCGCATTGCCATGTAAGAATCGCGGTTTGCCAAGTATGACTTTTCCACGATTCGAAACGAGGTGATAGAGAGTGAATCAAGAGATGAAGGTCGAGCGTTACGGTCTGATCGCGCAGGGCTTCCACTGGCTGGTGGCGCTGCTCCTGCTCGGGTTGTTCGTCACCAACAGTCTGCGCGAGATGGCTCCGGAGGAATCCCAGCTGGGCTGGCTGCAGCTGCACATGTCGTTGGGTATCCTGGTGTTCCTGGTGACGATCGCGCGGATCGGCTGGCGCAAGATCGTGCCGCCGCCGGCCCTCGTGGACGCGCCCAAATGGAGCCAGTTCGCCGCCAATGCGGTTCACGTCCTGCTCAATCTCGCGACCCTGCTGGTTCCCGTCTTCGGCTACCTGCGCGTCGCCTCCAAGGGATTCGCCGCCGACTTCTTCGGCATGCAGATCCCCTCGATCACGGGCGAGATGCACGGCCTGCACGAGATCATGGAGGATTTCTTCCACGGCGAGCCCATGGAGATCGCCCTCTACGTGCTGATCGGCGTGCATGTCGTGGCCGCGCTCTGGCACCAGTACGTGCTCAAGGACAATGCGTTGCGGCGCATGCTGCCCTGGTGATGATCTGACTTCGGCGATGCCTTCGGGTCTCGCCGGCGTCTCGAATGTCTTATGAGCGCGGCGAGTCGGGACTGGGCTCTTCGGGGGCGCGATCCGATTCCTTGAGGGAATCGGATCGTCGTCTCCCCGATCGGGCTGGGCGGGGACTCCTTGGGCGCTGCGGAACGCGTCCTGGCGGACGGGTCACTCCGGCGCGGATCAGCTCGAGCCCTTGGTGCTGCGTCTGTAGATGCGCAGCGTATCGCCGGGGGCGATGCGTGCATCGGTGATCCGGTTCCAGCGCTGGATATCCGCCGTCGTCACGCCGTAGCGGCGGGCGATGGCCGAGATGGAGTCGCCCTTGCGCACGCGGTGGGTGACCACCTGGGGCGAGTGTCTCTTGGTCGGGATGCTCAGCGTCTGTCCGGGCAGCAATGGATCCCTGACCGACATGCCGTTCCATTCGGCCAGGGTCTCGAGGTCGAGGCCATGGCGCAATGCGACCGAGGCGAGCGTCTCGCCGTTGCGCACCAGATGATCCTGGCTGTCGAGCGATGCGTCCTCGAGGAGGCCGGGCTGGCGCTGATGCAGGCGAACGGCGACCCGCGAGGACGTGGAGGCGGATGCCGCGGGTATGACGTCGATCTTGGACGAGTTGGCGCTGATTCTGCGCGATTCGGCGACCAGCCTGGCCGCGGCGAGGATCTGGGGCACGTACTGCCGGGTCTCCGAGGGGAGGTCGAGCGACCAGAAATCCGTGGCTCTGCCGCTGCGCCGATTGGAGGCGATGGCCGATTCGACGCGGCCAGGCCCGCAATTGTAGGCGGCCATCGCCAGCTCCCAGTCGCCGTCGAAGCGGCGGTTGAGCTGCTGGAGATAGTCGAGCGCGGCGCGCGTCGATGCGATCGGATCGCGACGCTCGTCGCGTCCGCCGTCGAGCCTCAGTCCCATCTCCCGCGCCGTGTAGGGCATGAACTGCCACATGCCGGCGGCGGCCTTGGGCGAGGTGGCCGAGGGGTTGTAGCGGCTTTCCACATGGGGCAGAAAGGCCAGCTCCATGGGGAAGCCGCGGCGCTCGATCTCCCTGGCGATGTAGGGCAGATAGGGCGAGGCGCGCTGGGACAGCTTCTCCAGATAGCGGGGGTCGCGTCTGAAGCGTTCCAGCGTGCTGTCGATGCGGGTGTTGGCGTGGAGATCGAGCTGCATCCCGGCCCGGACCCGCGACCAGAGGTCGCCGCTGGAGCCGTTCTGGGCCAGTCTCCGGGCGCCGTTCACGGAGACGTCGCGGGCGGGCTTGACGAAGCCGTATTCCCGGGCCGAGATGGATCCGGCGTAACTTCCGTACGGCTCTGCGAAGGCCGTGACGTCGGCGCGCTGAGCGCAACCCGACATCAGCGGCAATGCTAGGACAGCCAGCGCACAGGCTGTTCGTCCAAGAAGGCTGGCTTCAGGCATGGGAACCCCGGCTTGAAATCATGTAACTGCCTGTTTGAGCGAAATATTATGATTTTACCCGCGCCATCATACGCAAAGGGGCGGTCTAATTCCAGGTCTCTCTCGGGGTCTCGGCGGGTCGGCTCGCGGGACAGCGCGGGCGATCCTGGGTACCATGTGCGTCCCCAAGAGGCTCGCGCATGATCGTTTCCATCCATCAGGAATCCCCGCTGGCACGTCTGCAGGACTGGTATCGCACCCCACTCGGTCAGGGGGTGGCGAGGCTGGAGTGCGCCTCGGTCCAGCGTCTGCTCAATACCACCTTCGGGTATTATCTGGTTCAGATCGGCGCGACCGAGGCCTTCCGCGACGTCCTGGCCGCCAGCCGGATCCGCCATCGCATCCTCATGCCGATCGAGCCGCCCGGCACGGCTGGCGCCCAGGTGCTGGGCGCGGCCGACCAGCTGCCCTTCGCGTCCGACAGCATCGATGCCGTGCTGCTGCCTCACACGCTGGATTTCGCCGCCGATCCGCGAGCCGTCGTGGCGGAGGTCGAACGGGTTCTGATTCCCGAGGGACGGGTCCTGGTGGTGGGGTTCAACGCGCTCAGTCCCTGGGGGCTGCGTCGTCTGCTGTGGCGCTCGAAGGGACGGATGCCCTGGTGCGGCCGTTTCCATCTGTCCACTCAGGTTCGCGATCTGCTGGCCGAGCACGGCTGCGATCTCGAATGCTGCGAGTACAGTCTCTTCTGTCCGCCGCTGGCCCGATTCCAGGGAGGGCGCTGCTCCGCGTTCGATGCCATCGGGCGACGCTTCTGGCCGGCGCTGGGCGCGGTCTACGTGATCCGTGCGGTCAAGCGGGTCGCGACCGTGACGCCCCTGCGGCCGCGTCTGACGAATCCATCCGCCTTGCTGTCCGGGCGCGCGGTACGCCCGACCACCCGAGGAACAGGTCATGTCTGATTGCGTTCGGGCCTTCACAGACGGTGCCTGCAAGGGCAATCCCGGCCCCGGTGGCTGGGGCGTGCTGCTGCGTTGGGGCGAGGTCGAGAAGGAACTCTTCGGCGGCGAGCGCGAGACGACCAACAACCGCATGGAGCTGATGGCCGTGATCGTCGCCCTGGAGTCGCTCACGCGACCGACCTGTATCGAGATCACCACCGACTCGCAATACGTCAAGCGTGGCGTCGGCGAATGGATGCCGCGCTGGAAGCGCAACGGCTGGATGACCGCCGAGCGCAAACCGGTCAAGAACCGCGACCTCTGGGAGCGGCTCGACCGTGCCCTGGGCGGGCATCGCGTGGGCTGGCATTGGGTGAAGGGCCATGCGGGTCACGAGGACAACGAACGCGCCGACCGCCTGGCCAACCGAGGCGTCGTCGCTCAGGAGGGCGTCCATGCGTCAAATCGTTCTTGATACCGAAACCACGGGACTGGATCCCCTCGAGGGGCACCGGATCATCGAGATCGGCTGCGTCGAGCTGATCGAACGCCGGCTGACCCGCAACAACTTCCATCAGTACATCCAGCCGGGGCGCGAGATCGACGCCGGGGCGATCGAGGTGCACGGCATCACCAACGAGTTCCTCGCCGACAAGCCGCGTTTCGCCGAGGTGGCCGAGGCATTCCTGCGATTCGTCGAGGGTGCCGAGCTCATCATCCACAATGCGCCCTTCGACGTCGGCTTCCTGGATCACGAACTGAGGCTCTGGCGCCCGAAGGGCGCGCCCTGCATCTCGGATCTGTGCGAGGTGACCGACACCCTGGCGATGGCGCGCAAGCGCCACCCCGGGCAGCGCAACGGACTGGATGCGCTCTGCAAGCGCTACGCGGTGGACAACTCGCATCGCGAACTCCACGGTGCCTTGCTCGACGCCGAGATCCTGGCGGACGTCTATCTCGCCATGACGGGGGGGCAGGTGGCGCTGCACCTGGGGAGCGATACTCGGGAGGAGGGTGGGCGTTCCAGGCGCTCGGGGCATCGCGGCAGCATCGATCCGGGGCGTCCGGCGCTCAGGGTGGTTCGTGCCGGAGAGGATGCCCTGGCGGCGCACGAGGCGCGTCTGGCGGCCATCCAGAAGGCCAGTTCGGATGGCTGTCTATGGCTCCGGGAAGGCTGAGACAGGAATAGCGCTGGGACTCAGGTCTGTTGCTGCTGCTGGCGGCGCCCCTGGCCGGAGCCGACGACCAGCGCCTCGAGTGCAGACAGGTCCAGGAGCTGGATGTGCTTGCGGTCGACCCGCATCAGGCCGTCCTCCTGGAAGCGGGTGAAGAGCCGGCTGACGGTCTCCACCGCGAGACCGAGATAGTTGCCGATCTCGTGGCGCGACATGCTGAGATAGAAGTCCGAGGGCGAGAGCCCGCGCTTGTGCAGACGCTGCGACAGGCTCAACAGGAAGGCGGCCAGACGCTCCTCGGCGTTCTTCTTGCCGAGCAGCAGGAGCATGTCCGTGTCCTGTCCGATCTCCTTGCTCAGGAGCCGGTACATCTGGTGCTGCAGGCTGGGGATGGTGCAGGTGAGCTCTTCGAGCCGGCTGAAGGGGATCTCGCAGATCGCCGAGGTTTCCAGTACCTTGGCCGAACAGGCATGGGCGTCCTTGTCGATGGCGTCCATGCCGATGATTTCGCCCGGCAGATGGAAGCCGAGCACCTGTTCGCCGCCCTCGGGGCTGGGGGCGAAGGTCTTGACCGATCCCGTCTTGACCACGTATAGGGATCGAAAGCGGTCCCCCTCGCGGAACAGGAAGTCGCCTCGGTGCAGGGGGCGTGCGCGCTTGACGATGTCGTCCAGACGCTCGACGTCCTCCGGCACCAAGCCCATGGGCAGGCACAGAGAGGACAGCGTACAGTTCTTGCATGCGACTCGGATGGTTTCTAGAGAGATCACTTTTCGCTGATTCAAGACACCGCCCCTTAGGCTGACATCGACGGTAGGGTTTTATGCTGCCGGTTGATCTGGATCAAATATAAGTATTTTGTAACCTGATCCACATCAGAATACAAGGGTGCTGTTCCGTGTACGGGTCAGGGTCCGGTCCGTTCCTACCTTTCGTCGCGCGACCCCTCGTCTCGGAGGTTCGGGGAGGCTGATTCGCACCGGCTTGATTGAGCGGATGCGGGGATTTTGGTACTTTGTCCCGGCATTCGGGCTTCCACCCTCGACCCTCCTCCTGTTTCCCTATGACTAAGTTCATTTTCATCACCGGCGGTGTCGTTTCATCGCTGGGCAAAGGTATTGCATCGGCTTCCCTCGGGGCATTGCTCGAAGCGCGCGGCCTCAAGGTCACCATGATCAAGCTGGATCCCTACATCAACGTGGATCCGGGCACCATGAGCCCCTTCCAGCACGGCGAGGTCTACGTCACCGACGACGGTGCCGAGACCGACCTCGACCTGGGGCACTACGAGCGTTTTCTGCGCACCCCCATGGGGCGCAACAACAATTTCACCACGGGCCAGATCTACGACTGCGTGCTGCGCAAGGAGCGCCGCGGCGACTATCTGGGCCGCACCGTGCAGGTGATCCCGCACATCACCGACGAGATCAAGCAGAGCATCCGTCTCGGCGCCGAGGGCAACGACGTCGCCATGGTCGAGATCGGCGGCACCGTGGGCGACATCGAATCGCTGCCCTTCCTGGAGGCGATCCGCCAGATGCGCGTCGAGGAGGGCCGCGAGAACGCGCTCTTCATGCATCTGACGCTGGTCCCCTATATCCGCACCGCCGGCGAGATCAAGACCAAGCCGACCCAGCACTCGGTCAAGGAACTGCGCTCCATCGGCATCCAGCCCGACATCCTGCTGTGTCGGGCCGAGAAGAATCTCCCCGACGACGAGCGGCGCAAGATCGCGCTTTTCACCAACGTGCCCGAGAACGCCGTCATCTCGGCCGTGGATGCGGACAACATCTACCGCATCCCGCGTCTGCTCCATGCCCAGCAGCTCGACGAGCTGGTGGTGCGCCAGTTCCACCTCGAGGTGCCCGAGGCGGATCTCGGCGAATGGGATCGGGTGATGGAGGGCTTCGATCATCCGACCCGCCGGGTCCGCATCGGCATGGTCGGCAAATACATGAACAACACCGAGGCCTACAAGTCGCTCTCCGAGGCGCTCGCCCATGCTGGGGTGCGGACGGGCACCAAGGTCGAAATCCTCTATGTCGACTCGGAAGAGATCGAGCAGGAGGGGACCGCCTGCCTGGACGGGCTCGATGCCATTCTGGTCCCGGGCGGCTTTGGCGAGCGCGGGATCGAGGGCAAGATCGCGAGCGCCCGCTACGCCCGCGAGAACCGGGTGCCCTATCTGGGCATCTGTCTCGGGATGCAGATCGCCGTGATCGAGTACGCCCGCCACGTCGCCCATCTCGAGGGCGCGCACAGCACCGAGTTCGACCGCCAGACCCCGCATCCCATCATCGCGCTCATCACCGAGTGGCGCGACGAGAAGGGCAAGGTCGAGACCCGCGGCGAGGGCGACGATCTCGGCGGATCCATGCGTCTCGGCGGCCAGAACTGCCGTCTGGAGCCGGGCAGTCTGGCCCGTGCCGTCTACGGCAAGCCGCAGGTCCGCGAACGTCATCGCCACCGCTACGAGTTCAACAACCGCTACATCAACGCCATGCAGGACGCCGGCATGCGCTTCTCTGGCTGGTCGCTGGACAGCCGTCTGGTCGAGATCGTCGAGATCCCGGATCATCCCTGGTTCATCGCCTGCCAGTTCCATCCCGAGTTCACCTCGACCCCGCGTGACGGACATCCGCTGTTCGAGGGCTTCGTCCACGCGGCCCTGGACCATCAGGAGAAGCGCGGAGGCGAGGCGGCATGATGCGGCTGGCCGGCTTCGAGGTCGGGCTCGACAGGCCTCTGTTCCTGATCGCCGGCCCCTGCGTCATCGAGAGCGAGACGCTGGCGCACGAGACCGCTGGCGCGCTGAAGGAGATGACCGAGGCGCTCGGCATCCCCTTCATCTACAAGTCCTCGTTCGACAAGGCCAACCGTTCCTCGGCCGGCAGTTTCCGCGGGCCCGGACTGGAGGAGGGGCTGCGCATCCTCGAGTCGGTCGGACAGCGTATCGGCGTGCCCGTGCTGACCGACGTGCACGAGGATACGCCGCTCGGCGAGGTCGCCGCCGTCGTCGACGTGCTGCAGACGCCGGCCTTCCTCTGCCGTCAGACCAACTTTATCCGCGCGGTCGCGAATCAGGGCAAGCCCGTCAACATCAAGAAGGGCCAGTTCCTGGCCCCTTGGGACATGCGCCATGTGGTCGAGAAGGCGCGCTCGACCGGAAACGACTCCATCATGGTCTGCGAGCGCGGCGTCTCCTTCGGCTACAACAACCTTGTCTCGGACATGCGCGCGCTCGCCGTGATGCGCGAGACCGGCTGTCCGGTCGTCTTCGACGCGACCCACTCGGTCCAGCTGCCGGGCGGTCAGGGCGACCGCTCGGGCGGGCAGCGCGAATTCGTGCCCGTGCTGGCGCGCGCCGCCGTCGCCGCCGGGGTCTCGGGTCTCTTCATGGAGACGCATCCGGACCCGGACCGGGCGCTGAGCGACGGACCTAACGCCTGGCCGCTCGGACGTCTGCGCGATCTGCTCGCGACCCTGGTCGAGCTCGACCGCTTGGTGAAGTCCGCTGGGTTCGACGAGCAGCGTCTCTGAGCTCGAGATCATCCATATCCGGCTCGCCCGACGCTCGGCGTCGGTCTCTCCATCACCGGCAGCCATTTCGATGCCGCTTTGAATCCGTGTTGCGGACATCGATCCGGATCGGTTCTAATTGCAACCGCTTAACAGACGCATCCAGCCGATTCAACTAGTATTGATCGGGCGTTCGGCCGTCCCTTCGAGCCATGTCCCTCGTCCGCAGCCATCGACCCTTTAGGCTGCCCATCGGTGGCTTCGGAGAGGCATCGCCAAGACCTGGATAGTCGAGCTCTCCACAATCATGCCGAGCCAACCGATTCAATCGACCCCCGGCGGGGCCGTCCCCTCGCCCGAGACGGTGCGAGGCGTTCACCGCGGCGGCGCGGACCATCGGGCGCTGAACGAGCGAATTCGCGCCGAAAGGATCTCTCTGGTCTTCGGCAACACGGGGCCGGCCCTGCTCGGCAACATCCTGGTCGCCTTGCTGGCCATGGTGGTGCTGTTGCCTCTGGTGCCGACCGCGACGGCGCTCGGCTGGCTCTTCGTTCTCTTGGCGATCGCGGCGGTTCGCTGGCGGCTGAAGCGGTCCTACGATCGATACGCGAGCGATCGTCATCCGCCGCCGGACGTCTGGATCCGGCGCGTCTTCGTGGTGCTGACGGTCAACGGGGTCTGGTGGGGCGTCTTCGGTATCCTCCTGCTGAGTTACGCCGATCGTTTTCAGGCCGGCTTCGCGCCCTTCATCATCGGCGGGATGATCGCCGCCGCGGTGGCGACCCTGGGGTCGCTGCGCTCGGCCTATCTCGGGTTCACCCTGCCCATGGCCGCTATTCTGGTGGGGACGCTGATCCGGCAGGGCGATCCGGATGCCTTGCTCATGGCCGGATTCTCGATCGCCTTCGAGATCACCATGATCGGGACCGTCTGGCAGGTGAGCGCGATCGTCAGCCGCAATATCGAGCTGAGGATCCAGAACGAGTCGCTCGTGGGTTCGCTGACCCTGACCAATTGCGAGCTGGCCGAGGTCAATCAGGATCTCGCCCGCGAGATCGAGGATCGCAAGCGCGCCGAGGCGCGCAGCGAGTTTCTGGCCTCTCACGACACCCTCACGGGCCTGCCCAACCGCCGGACCCAGAAGGATCGCTTCGCGCGAGCGGCCGCCCGGGCGGCCCGCGAGGGCGGAGCGGTTGCCGTACTCTTCCTGGATCTCGACAGCTTCAAACAGGTCAACGACACGCTGGGGCACAGTGCCGGAGACAGGCTGCTGTGCGTCGTGGCCGACCGGCTGCGCGACTGTCTCAGACGGATGGATTCGGTTTGCAGACACGGCGGCGACGAATTTCTGGTGCTGATTGGCGACGCCCAGGATCGGGAGAAGGTCGGTGTGGTCGCGGATCGCATCATCCAGTCGGTTCGCATGCCCGTCGACCTCGAGGGCGAGCGCGTCCAGGTCGGCTGCAGTATCGGCATCAGTCTCTATCCGGACGACGGCGACGACTTCGAGCTGTTGGTCGGCTGCGCCGACCAGGCCCTGTATCGCGCCAAACGCCGGGGCGGGATCGGCTATCGTTTTTTCCTGCCGGATCTGGATCTCTGCGATGCCTCGAACCTGCGCGTCAAGCGGGTCTCGTGAACGAGGTTGGTCGATAGCCTCGGGCTCTCGTCTCATCTCGGGTTCCAGGCTCGTGTGCTTGAAGCCCTCTCGCACCACCCAACAGTTTCTGAACCAGACTCAGGACATCCAGAGCGAGGCGAAGACCATGACCACCCAGATCCGCGCATTCCTGATCGACATGGACGGGGTCCTCTACGAGGGCGAACGCCCCATTCCGGGTGCGGCCGAGACGCTCGACTGGCTGAGGTCCCGGGGGATCCCCTTTCTCTTCCTGACCAACACCAGCTCGCGCCCCAGGTCGGCGCTGGTCGAAAAGCTGGCCGGATTCGGCATCGCGGCCGATCCGGACCGGATCCTGACCCCGCCGGTCGCCGCCGCCAGATGGCTGACCGCGCACGTCGAGGATCCCGTCGTGCTCTGCGTGCCGGATGCGACCCTGTCGGATTTCGCCGATCTGCCGCTCGCCGACCCCGAGTCCGGGGATCCGGTCGGCGCGGTGGTGCTCGGGGATCTCGGCGAGGGCTGGAGCTTCTCCAGGCTCAACCAGGCATTCCGCTGTCTCATGCGGCAGAACCGGCCCCATCTGGTCGCGCTCGGCATGACGCGCTACTGGAAGGCCGAGGACGGGCTACGGCTGGATACGGGGCCCTTCGTCGCGGCGCTCGAACAGGCCAGCGGGCGATCCGCCGTGGTGCTCGGCAAGCCGGAGGCACCCTTTTTCGAGACCGCGCTCGGGCTGCTCGGGGCCAGCGCGGATGAGACCTGCATGATCGGAGACGATCTGAGGGGCGATATCGGTGGTGCCCGGTCCGCCGGAATGCGGGCCCTCCTGGTTCGAACCGGGAAGTTTCAGCCGAGCGATCTGGATCAGGACATCCGGCCGACGGCCGTCATCGATTCCTTCGCGGATCTGCCGGCCTGGTTTTCCGCCCCGGGTTGAGGCTTCGTCACCCATGACCGAGAAGCCGAAGGGTGCTCGCCGATTCCCTCGGCAGGCACTCCGCTCTATTCTGGCCGCTCTTTATGGGTCGAAACAGCGCACGCCCTCTCCGGGCGGGTTAGAATCCACCCCTCGAATCTTCAGGAGTCATCCATCATGTCCGAAATCGTCGATGTCCGCGCCCGCGAGGTGCTGGATTCCCGTGGAAATCCGACCGTCGAGGCCGACGTCATCACCGCCGACGGCGCCATCGGGCGCGCCATCGTGCCTTCGGGCGCCTCGACCGGCTCGCGCGAGGCGCTCGAGCTTCGCGACGGCGACAAATCCAGATTTGGCGGCAAGGGCGTGCGGACGGCGGTCGCCAACATCCAGGGCGAGCTGCGGAGTGCCATCCTCGGCATGGATGTCGCCGATCAGAGGGCGCTGGACCAGCGCATGATCGAGCTCGACGGTACCGACAACAAGGCCAGGCTCGGGGCCAACGCGCTGCTCGGCATCTCGCTCGCGGCGGCCCATGCGGCGGCCCAGGAGAAGGCGCTGCCGCTGTTCCAGTCGCTGTCCGCCGGTCCCTACCGCCTGCCCGTGCCCATGATGAACATCATCAACGGCGGCGAGCATGCCGACAACAGCGTCGATTTCCAGGAGTTCATGATTCTGCCGGTGGGCGCCGGCAGCATTCGCGAGGCGGTCCGCTACGGCGCCGAGGTCTTCCACGCCCTCAAGTCGGTCCTGCACGGCCGCGGTCTGGCGACCTCGGTCGGCGACGAGGGCGGCTTCGCCCCCGATCTCGCCTCCAACGAGGCGGCGATCGAGGCCATCCTCGAGGCGATCGACAAGACCGGATTCAAGGTCGGCTCCGACATCTATCTGGGTCTGGACGTGGCCGCCTCCGAGTTCTACGAGGACGGCAAGTACGTGCTCAAGGGCGAGGGCCGCACCCTCGATTCCGACGGCATGATCGACCTGCTCGACGCCTGGGTCTCCAAGTATCCCATCCTCTCGATCGAGGACGGCCTGGCCGAGGGCGACTGGGACGGCTGGAAGCGCATGACCGATCGTCTGGGCGGCAAGGTGCAGATCGTCGGCGACGACCTCTTCGTCACCAACACCCGCATCCTCCAGGAAGGCATCGACAAGGGCGTCGCCAACTCCATCCTCATCAAGGTCAACCAGATCGGTACCCTGACCGAGACCCTGGAGGCCATCGCCATGGCGCACGGCGCCGGCTATACCGCCGTCGTCTCGCACCGCTCGGGCGAGACCGAGGACACCACCATCGCCGATCTGGTGGTCGCGACCAGCGCCGGTCAGATCAAGACGGGCTCGCTGTCGCGCTCCGACCGCGTCGCCAAGTACAACCAGCTGATGCGCATCGAGGATCAGCTGGCCGACGAGGCCCAGTATGCGGGCCCCGCCGCCTTCAGATGGCTGTGACACAACCTCGTGGGGGATCGGCGCTCGCCGGTCCCCATCCCTGATCGCCTCTAGGCCTGGATATGCGTTGGCTGATCGCTCTGCTGCTCCTTCTCTTGGTCGCTCTCCAGTACCGGCTTTGGGTCGGGGAGGGGAGTCTTGCCGATCTGCATGCGCTGAAGCAGGAGATCGCGCTCCTGCAGCAGGAGATCGGGCGGCTGATCGAGCGTAATCAGGAGCTCCAAGCCGAGGTCGAGGATCTCGGCGAGGGGCTGGACGCCATCGAGGAACGGGCACGCACCGAGCTCGGTATGATCAAATCCGGAGAGACCTTCATTCAGGTCATCGAACCCCAGGCGTCGGAGGCCCCCAAATGACGGAGGCCCCGGCACTCTGGGCGGTGCTGCCGGCCGCCGGCGTCGGACGCCGGATGGGCAGCGCCGTTCCCAAGCAATATCTGGATCTCGCCGGCCGCGCGGTGATCGAGCATACGCTGGATCTCTTCGTCGCAGATCCGCGGATTCGTGGCGTCGCGGTGGCGCTTGGGCGGGAAGACGCCTATTGGGGCGATACCGGCTACGCCGACCATCCCAAGGTGATGCGCGCCCCGGGCGGCGCGGAGCGCTGCCATTCGGTGCTCAACGCATTGGGCGTCCTCGAGGGGCGGGCCGGGGACGACGACTGGGTCCTGGTCCACGACGCGGCCCGGCCCTGTCTGCGCGTGGCCGATCTGGATCGGCTGATCGAGGCGCTGATGGACGACCCGGTCGGGGGGCTGCTCGGCATCCAGGTGCGCGACACCATGAAGCGCGCCGGGGAGGGCGAGCGGATCGAGACCACCGTCGACCGATCCAGCCTCTGGCATGCCTACACGCCGCAGATGTTCCGCCTCGGGCTGCTGCGCCATGCGCTCCATGACGCGCTGGAGGCGGGCGATCTGGTCACGGACGACGCCTCGGCCATGGAGCGTCTCGGCCGGGCCCCGCGCCTGATCGAGGGACACGCCGACAACATCAAGATCACCCGGGCCGAGGATCTTCCCCTGGCCCGTTTCTACCTGCAGCAGCAGGGACGTATCTGACAGAGCTTCCAGCTTTCAGCCTCCAGCTTCCAGCCTTTCCGACTCCTCCCTTGGCCTCCATTGCCGAATTTGGTGGCTGCCCGAGAGGAATGGACGAGTCTCCGATCACGGCTCGAGGTTGAAGCTGGAGGCTGGCAGCTGGCGGCTGGAGGCTGACACATGCTTATCGGACAGGGCTTCGATGCCCATCGTTTCGCCCCGGATCGCCCGCTCGTCCTGGGCGGTGTCGAGATTCCCCACGATCAGGGGATGCTGGCCCATTCGGACGGCGACGTCCTCATCCACGCACTCTGCGATGCCTTGCTCGGCGCGGCCGGGCTGGGCGACATCGGGCGTCATTTCCCGGACACGGACGACGCCTTCGCGGGCATCGACAGCCGCATTCTGCTGCGCCGCGTCATGGAGAGTCTCGCCGAGCGCGGTCTCTCGGTCCACAACGCCGATATGACCCTGATCGCCCAGAGACCCAAGTTGGCCCCCTACATCGATCCCATGCGTCGGGTGCTGGCCGGGGATCTGGGCTGCGACGTCCAGCGGGTCAACGTCAAGGCGACGACCATGGAGAAGATGGGCTTCACCGGACGCGGCGAAGGCATCGCGGCCTCGGCCTCGGTGCTCCTGAGCGAACCCGATGTCTGAGATATCCGCCGTGCGTTGGACGAGCTTCTCGGCGCTGCCCCGTGCCCACGGCGAGCCGCTGGGGCAGGGGCGTCTCAGGGTCGTGCCGGAGGACTTCCAGGTCGAGGAGCATCTGGGCTTCGAGCCGGACGGCGAGGGCGATCATCTGCTGCTCTGGGTCCGCAAGACCGGCGCCAATACCGAATGGGTCGCGCGCAAGCTGGCCGCCCTGGCCGGCGTCCAGGGATCCGCGGTCGGGTACGCCGGGCTCAAGGACCGTCATGCCGTCACCGCTCAATGGTTCTCGGTTCCGCGACCGCGCCAAGGGCTTCCGGATTGGTCCGAGCTGAACGCATTCGGGATCGAGGTTCGGGAGGTGCACGCCCATCGCCGCAAACTGCGACGCGGTGCATTGCAGGGAAACCGCTTTCGCATCCGCGTGCGCGATGTCGGACTCGATCCCGAGCGGCTTCGGGAGTGTGCAGCGGCCATCGCCGGATCCGGCGTCCCGAACTATTTCGGTGCGCAGCGCTTCGGTCGCGACGATGCCAATCTGATCCACGCCGGCGAGCTCTTCTCCGGCGCCGCACGCCGGGTTCCGCGACATCTGCGCGGTCTCTGGCTGTCCGCCGCGCGCTCGCAGATCTTCAATCAGGTGCTCGCCGCTCGCGTCGAGCGGGGCGATTGGGACCGGCCCCTGGACGGCGACTGTCTTCAGCTCGATGGCAGCCATTCCTTCTTCCTCGCCGAGCGTATCGACGAGACGCTCGAGGAACGCTCTCGGCGGATGGATCTGCATCCGACGGGACCCCTGTGGGGGCGGGGCGACCTCCCCACTCAGGGGGCCGTGCGGTCCGCCGAGGAGGCCGCCGCCATGCCGTTCGAGGGCTGGACGGCCGGACTGGCGGCGGCGGGGATGGATCAGGAGCGTCGTGCCCTGCGTCTGCCCGTGTCGGATCTCGAGGTGGAATCCGACACCCGGGATCTGCTGGTCGCCTTCTATCTGAGCGCCGGATCCTATGCCACGGCCGTTCTGCGGGAATTCGTCGACTGTTTCGAGGAGCGGGCCGCCGAGGCTTGATCCGTCCGGCTCGGGAGGCTGGACCTCCGATTCTCCATGCCGATCACCAGGGTTGTCCTGGCCTCTTCACCTCTGCGGTGGCTGGATTTTCCACTTTGTGTCCCAATTCAAGATTTCGTCCCCCTGGGACGACGAGGCGTCTACAAGACGGCTAGGATTCTGATTGGACTATTGTAAGCGAGAGGGAGCATGGCATGGCTAGGCTGTTGATCGTCGATGACGAGCCCATCAATCTCGAGATCATCGCGCACTGTCTCGGCGACGAGCACACATTGAGCTTCGCGCACGACGGTCTCGAGGCGTGGCAGATGCTCACATCGGAGCCGGATACGTTCGATGGGGTCATTCTAGATCGCATGATGCCCCGCATGGACGGTATCGACGTGCTCAAGCGTCTCAAGGCCGACACTCGCTTCAAGGACGTTCCGGTCATCATGCAGAGCGCGGCGGACAGCTCCGAGCAGGTCGCCGAGGGTCTGGCGGCCGGGGCCTGGTACTACCTGGCCAAGCCCTATTCGACCAAGGCGCTCACCAGCATCATCGCCGCCGCCCTGGACGATCGGCGCAGCCGGCGCGATCTGGCGCGTCTGGGCTCGGAGATGAAGGGCATGCTCGCCATGACCCGCGAGGCGGTCTATGCCTTCCGCCATCTCGACGAGGTCTCCATGCTCTCCTCCGTGCTGGCGCAGGCCTGCTCGAACGCCGAGGCGGTCTCCATGGGGCTCTCCGAGCTGATGCTCAACGCCGTCGAGCACGGCAATCTGGGGATCGATTACGCCGAGAAGGGCCGTCTCATCGAGGAGGGTACCTGGCGCGACGAGGTGGATAGCCGCTTGGCCGATCCGGCCCAGGCGGACCGCTACGCGACCATCCGCTTCAGTCGCGAGGCGGATCATCTGTCCTTCGTCATCACCGACCGGGGGAAGGGGTTCGAGTGGCGCAAATATCTCGACCTGGATCCGGCGCGCGCCTTCGACAGCCATGGCCGGGGGATCGCCATGGCGCGGCATCTGGCCTTCAGCTCGCTCGAATACCGTGGCTGCGGCAACCAGGTCGCGGTCAGGGTGCGGATTGGGGACGAGGAGGTCTGATCCCGGCCCGGCGGTTGACAATCGGCCCGCACCTGAGGACAGTCGTAGCGTCACTAGCTTTCATCGATACGGCCGTCCCATGGAATCATCCGACGATATTCGATTGTTCGACGAGATCCAGTTCCTCGACGAGATCGCGGACTCCTTTCGCGCGCATGCGCCCGCGTGCGATTACTGGAGCCTGCGCCTCGTCGCCGAGGAATCCGATCATCTCGAGGTGCGTCAGGGGGTGGTCGAGCCCAGTCTGATCGCCTCCTCGCTGGGGGCCATGGTCACCCTGGTGACGGCCGGCGGGGTCGGATACGGGGCGACCAGCGATCTGAGTCCGGCCGGCCTGCGCGCTGCCGCCGGGCGCGCGGCCGAGTGGGCGCGCCTGCATGCCTGTCTCGGGCTGTTCGATGCCGCTCTGTTTCCGCGCGCCTCGGGCGTGGCCGATTACCACTCTTGCGTCGACGAGACCTGGGATTCGATGTCCGTCGCGGACAAGATCGCGCTGTTGCAGCAGGCCAACGCGGCGCTCGACATCGACGCGCGGATCCTGGACTGGTCCGCCTGGCTGACCCGCAGCCGGGTGTCCCAGCTCTTGGTCAGCAGCGACGGCGGGCGTATCTCGCAGCGTTTCGAGTATCTCTTCCCCGGTCTTCTGGCCGTGGCCAACGCCGGCTCCCAGACGCAGCGCCGTCATGGGGGCGGTGCCGACCGGGTGCGTCAGGGCGGACTGGAGATCCTGGCCGAGGCCCGTCTGCTCGAGGCGGCGCCGTGCGTCGCCGAGGAGGCTATCGCCCTGCTGGAGGCCCCGGAGTGTCCCTCGGATACGCGCGATCTCATCCTGCTGCCCAACCAGATGGCGCTGCAGATCCACGAGAGCATCGGTCATCCGCTCGAGCTGGACCGGATTCTCGGCGACGAGCGCAACTACGCCGGGACCAGCTTCGTGACCCCCGGCATGTTCGGCCGCTACCGTTATGGCTCGGATCTGCTCGACGTCGCCTTCGATCCCTCGGTGCCGGGCGAGCTGGCGTCCATGGTCGCCGACGACGAGGGCAATGCGGCCGAGCGGCACTATCTGATCCGGGGCGGGATCCTGGAGCGCCCGCTGGGCGGTCCCCTGTCCCAGGCGCGCGCCGGTCTGCCCGGCGTCGCCTGCAGCCGTGCCTCCAGCTGGGATCGGCCGCCCATCGATCGCATGGGCAACATCAATCTGGAGCCGGGCGAGGGCGATCTGGACGATCTGATCGCCGGGGTCGAGCGGGGCGTGCTCATGGAGACCAACCGTTCCTGGTCGATCGACGACAGCCGCAACAAATTTCAGTTCGGCTGCGAGCTGGGAAGGCTGATCGAGGATGGCCGACTGACCGGTCTGGTCCGCAATCCCGGCTACCGAGGACTCTCGGCCGAGTTCTGGCGCAGCCTCGACGGGGTCGGCGGACCCGAGACCCGCGAGGTCTGCGGGGTCGCCAACTGCGGCAAGGGCGAGCCGAACCAGAGCCTCTTCGTCGGACATGCCTCGCCGCCCTGCAGGTTCCGCGATGTGTCCGTGTTCGGAGGCGGTGAATGAATCAGGAAGACTTCCAAGCCCTGTCGGATCGATTGTTCGCCAGGCTGTCCGGCGGCGAGGTTCTGTTCTGCTCCCTGGGCGGTGAGACATCGGATTTCGTGCGTCTGACACGCAATCGGATCCGGCAGGCCGGACACCTGCATTCGTTCTCCCTGGGGCTGACCCTGATCTCGGGGGCCCGGCAGGCCGAAGGGGTCTGCGATCTGACCGGTCAGCCGGGGCCGGATCTCGCGCGGGCGGCTCGTCTGCTGCAGTCCCTGCGCGAGCGCATCGGTCATGTGCCCGAGGATCCCTATCTCAACTACTCCGTCGAGCCGACCCAGGGCGCGCGCCGGGTCTCGGCCGAGATGCCTTCCGCCGAGGAGGCGCTCTCCGATCTGGTCGCTGCCGCGGAGGGGCTGGATCTGGTCGGGATCTGGGCGGGCGGCGAGATCCTGGAGGCCCTGTCGAGCTCCATCGGCCATCGGCATTGGCACCAGAGCACCAGCTTCAATCTGGATTGGAGCGGCTATCTGGAGGCCGACAAGGCGCTCAAATCCTGCTATGGCGGATTCAGCTGGGATCCGTCGGTCCTGCGCGGCCGGCTCGATGCCATGCGCGATGCCCTGAAGGTTATGGAGCGGCCGGCGATGACCATCGCGCCCGGACGCTATCGGGCCTATTTCGCGCCCGCCGCGGTCCAGGAGCTGATGGAGATGCTGGCTTGGGGCGGTTTCGATCTCAAGAGCCACCGGACCCAGCAGACACCCCTGCTCAAGCTGGTTCGGGGCGAGCGGCGGCTGGATCCGCGCATCGGCATCCGCGAGGAGTCGTCGCGGGGTCTCGCTGCGGGATTCACCGCGGAGGGATTTCTACAGCCGGACAGCGTGACCCTGATCGAGAAGGGCGCGCATGCCGATTGTCTGGTCGACGCCCGTAGCGCCAAGGAATACGGCGGGATCGTGAACGCGGGCGGAGAGACGCCCGAATCGCTCGCCCTGGACGCAGGCGATCTGCCGCTCGACGCGGTTCCCTCGCGTCTGGGTACCGGGCTCTATATCGGCAACCTCTGGTATTGCAACTGGTCGGATGCCAACGAATGCCGTATCACCGGGATGACCCGCTTCGGTACCTTCTGGGTCGAAAATGGCGAGATCCAGGCGCCGGTCAAGGCGATGCGCTTCGACGACAGCCTCTATCATCTGCTGGGCGACCGGCTCGAAGGGCTGACCCGGGAGCGCGAGCTCATCCTCTCGGCCGACACCTACGACGGGCGTTCGACCGGCAGCGCGCTCTTGCCGGGTCTGCTGGTGTCCGGGATCGATCTGGCGCTCTAGGCGGATCGGTCGGATCATAGGATCGAGGCGTCGGGACACTGGAGATGTCATGGCGTCCCTTGCGTCTTCGCGGTTCGAATCCCTTGGATAGAGGATCATGGAAAATTGCCGGCTCATTTATCGCAGCACCTGTCGCGACGGCTTCATCGACAATGCCGACCTGCGTGAACTGGTCAGCAAGAGCGCCGAGAACAATCGAGTCCAGGGCATCACAGGGATGCTGATTCTGAGCGGGGATCAGTTCCTCCAGGTCTTGGAGGGGCCTTCGGACGCGGTGAACCGCCTCTATGCGCGGATCATCGTCGATAGCCGTCACGAGGATCTGCGGCTGATTTCATACGAGCAGATCTCGGAGCGTCACTTCAAGGACTGGGACATGTCGCTGGTGGATCTCTACGATCTTCCCAAACCGGCGCGCGATCTGCTCGCGCGCAAATATCCATCGCGCAACGGCATCGTGCCCATCCCGGAGCGGGTCCACGAGGCCTACGCCCTGCTGCTCGACGCCAAGTTCCTCTGTCAGGGACGGCCCTGGGAGCGGGATTCGGCGTGACCCGGGGCGTCCTGGTGCTCGGGGCGCCGAATCCTCGTTCGTGCCGCTCTCCTACAGTTCCTGAGAGGCGAAGTCCGCCAGCCGCGAGCGCTCTCCGCGCATCAGGGTGATATGCCCGCTGTGCGGCCAGTTCTTGAACCGGTCCACCACATAGGTGAGTCCCGAGGTGGTCTCGGTGAGGTAGGGCGTGTCGATCTGGCTGATGTTGCCGAGACAGACGAATTTGGTGCCCGGTCCGGCGCGGGTGATGAGCGTCTTCATCTGCTTGGCGGTGAGGTTCTGGGCCTCGTCGAGGATGATGTACTTGTTGAGAAAGGTGCGTCCGCGCATGAAGTTGAGCGAGGAGATGCGGATGCGGTTGCGGATGAGGTCGTTGGTCGCGGCCCGGCCCCACTCGCCGCCTTCCGGCTGGGTGAGCACCTCCAGGTTGTCCATCAGGGCGCCCATCCAGGGCGTCATCTTCTCCTCCTCGGTTCCGGGCAGGAAGCCGATGTCCTCGCCGACCGGGACGGTGACGCGGGTCATGATGATCTCGCGGTAGAGTCCGCGGTCGAGCACCTGAGCCAGTCCGGCGGCCAGCGCGAGCAGCGTTTTTCCGGTGCCCGCCGCGCCCAGCAGGGTGACGAAATCGACCTCGGGGTCCATCAGCATGTTGAGGGCGAAGTTCTGCTCGCGGTTGCGTGCCGTGATGCCCCAGACGTTGTGACGCTGCAGCCGGTAGTCGTCGACCAGCTCGATCACGGCCTCGGTGTCGGAGCGCTTCTCGCGCACGATCGCCTCGAAGCTGCCGTTGTCTCCCAGGCTGAGGCATTGCGCCGGGTACCAGTCGGCGACGTCCGGTCCGGTGATGCGGTAGAAGCTGCGTCCCTCTTCCTTCCAGGCGTCGAGGTCCTTCTGGTGGCGTTCCCAGAAATCATCCGGCAGGATGTCCAGCCCGGTGTAGAGCAGGGTGGCGTCGTCGAGTACCTGGTCGTTGGAATAGTCCTCGGCCGGGATGCCGAGCACCGCCGCCTTGATCCGCAGGTTGATGTCCTTGGAGACGATGATCACCTGGCGGTCGTCGCGCAGCTCGCGCAGCGCCTGGGCCGTGCCAAGGATGTTGTTGTCCGGCGTGCTGCCGGGAAGCGCGGTGGGCAGCTTGAGATCGAGCGGCTCGGTCTGGAAGAAGAGGCGGCCGGTCGCCGGGAAGACGATGCCGCCGCCGTTGGCGCCGGGCGAGAGGATCTGAAGGCCGGCGTCGATCTCCTCCTTGTCCGCGTTGAGCATCAGCTGGTCGAGGAAGCGGCTCACCTGGCGGACGTTGCGTGCCACCTCCGACATGCCCTTCTTGCCCCGATCGAGCTCCTCCAGGACCATCATCGGCAGGAAGATGTCGTGCTCCTGGAAGCGGAACAGCGCGGTCGGGTCGTGCATCAGCACGTTGGTGTCCAGGATGAACAGGCAGGGCTTGTCGTTTTCGCGTTTGATCATGGGCGTCGGGAGACCGGTTGGCCGTCCGGAAGGACCGGCATTGGACTGGCCATCGAGCCGGCCCGGGGCCGGCCGAGTGGATTGGAGGCTGAATCTAGACCCCGGCGAGTTCCTGGGCGGCGGCCAGGACCTCCTCGACGTGGCCCTTGACCTTCACCTGGCGCCATTCGCGCCGCAGCACGCCCTCGGCGTCGATCAGGAAGGTGCTGCGCTCGATCCCCAGGCTCTCCTTGCCGTACATCTTCTTGAGCTTGATGACGTCGAACGCCTTGCAGAGGGCCTCCTCCTTGTCCGAGATCAGGTCGAATCCGAAGGACTGCTTGGTCTTGAAATTCTCCTGGGCCTTGATGCCGTCGCGCGAGGCACCGAGGATCGCCGTGTCGGCGGCGGCGAAGGCGTCCGCCGCGTCGCGGAAGTCCTGGCCCTCCTGGGTGCAGCCCGGCGTGCTGGCCTTGGGGTAGAAATAGAGGACGAGCTGCCGGCCTCGATAGTCCGAGAGCTTGAGGGTCTTGCCCCCGGTGGCGGGCAGTTCGATGTCAGGAATGGTTTCGCCGATCGCTGGAGACATGATGCGGTGCTCCGTATTGGGCTGGTCGTCGAGTCGGGGTGATGCGGTCGCTGGTCCCTGCGGTGCTGTCCTTCCGCCCCGGCGGATATCAGCCCTTGAGCGGTTCGAGTACCGCGTCGAGGTTGAGTCCGTCGCAATAGTCCATGAATTCCTCGCGCAGCGCCGCGATGTGGATGTCCGCCGGGATGCCGACCGTCATGTGTACCGAGAACATGGGGGTTCCGGTATGGGCGGCGGCATAGGTGCTGGTGGCCATGTCCTCGATGTTGATGTCGCGCTCGGAGAAGAAGCCGGCCAGGTTGTTGACGATTCCAGGATGGTCCATGGAGACCACGTCCACCGCGTAGGGCAGCAGATTGCGCCCTGCCGCACGCTCGCCGGTGCGCTTGGAGATGATGGTCATGCCCAGCTGGCGTTCCAGCTCGGGAAGGGTGTTCTCGATCTTGGCCAGTGTGTTCCACTTGCCTTCCACCAGCAGCATCGCCGCGAACTCCCCGCCGAGGACCGTCATGCGGCTGTCCTCGATGTTGCAGCCGTGATCGAGCACGGCCCTGGAGAGTTGGTTGACGATACCTGGATGGTCTTCGCCGAGTGCCGAGATCACGAGGAAGGTCTTCTGCCTGGTCATGTAGGTGCCGGGAGTCTGGGTGTGTGAAAGGCTCTGGGTATAGAGGCCGAGTCGCTCGGGCCAGTTTAGCATGCTGCACCGGGCAACCACATGGATGGGTGAGGCCGGGCCTTGCCCTAGAGATCGCTCCACATGCGCACCAGATTGGCATAGGAGCGATCCACGTAGGCGGTCGCCTCCTGGCCGGGCGCGTCGGCGAGCAGCCTCTCGCGTGCCAGGTTCAGCTCATAGAGGAGCTCGCGCTGGGCCGGGTCGCGCACATAGCTCTGGATCCAGGTGAGCGCCACCAGGCGCTCGCCGCTCCGGACCTCGGCGACCCGGTGCAGACTCGACGAGGGATAGATGACGGCGTCGCCGGCCGGGAGCTTGATCCGGTGCTCGCCGAAGGCCGTGCGGACGACCAGCTCCCCCCCCTCGTAGGACTCGGGCGGATTGAGGAAGAGGGTCATGGAGACGTCGCTGCGGAAGCGGGGTCCGCTGGATCCCATGATGGGATCGTCGACATGATCCCCATAGGCCATGCCTGGTGTGTAGCGGGCGAAGATGAGCTCGGCGACCTTGCAGGGGAGGGCGCCGAAGCGAAAGGTCGGATGCTGTCCCAGGCTGGCCATGACGATCCGGGTCAGGAGCCGCTGGCGTTCCGGGTCGGGTCCGAGCTCCTGGTTGTGCTTGACCCGCGCGGCGGCGAGACCGGCGGTCAGCTTGCCGTCGACGAAACTGGAGCCGGCGAGGATGTCCTGGATCTTGGAGAGCTGTGCCGGGTTCAGCAGCTCGGTGATCGTCAGTAGCATGGTCGGGTCTCTCGGTTGTCCGGGCCCGGCCGCCAAGGTGTCCGGCTGCCGACGGCCGGGTATGATCGCCGCGACGGGCGCTGGCGCCCAGGGGCGCCGGAATCGCTCTGCACCGAATCACATCGACGAAGACGAGGAGGCGCATGATGAATCTGAACGCCATCATCGACGATGATGTCTACGAGCTCAATGTACCCGATGGCCTGCTGGTCCAGGCGGGCGACTTCTTCGACAAGCTCGATCGCGATATGGACGGGGGCTGGCAGATGGGGCGCGAGTGGGTCGAGCGGCCGGATCGGATGCAGCGCTGCCAGATCGTGGCGGACAAGCTGCTCACGACGCTCGAGGCCGAGAATGCGCGGCTCGGGGTCATGATGGCGGGCTATCTGCTCGCGCGTCTTCCCGGGCTGAAATCGGTCCGGCTCGACGTCCAGGGCGAGATGCAGAACAACAGCTTCGAGATCGAGGAGACTCCGGCGGCGAGTGCCGAGCCGGTCGTCGAGACGCCCGGAGCGCCGAGCAAGCTGGAGGCGATGGAGCAGGCCGGAAAGACGGTCACCAAGGTGTTCAAGGTGGGTCGCGGCTACCGCTTCTCGGTCTTCGATCGGGCCTCCGATTCCTGGCGTGACTCGCCCTTGATCGCGACCGAGGAGGAGGCGGCGCGGTTGCGACAGGCCGCCTTTCGCGAGCGCTACGAGTCTCTGCTGAAAGGAGATGCCTGACCAGGCTGACGCTCTCATCCCCATGGACGGCGCGCGGCCCCGTGGGTGCCGTGCGCCGTCCTGACGGAAGAGCGGGCCGATCAGCCTTCCTTCTTCTCGGTGGTGTCCATCTTCAGCAGGGTGTAGGCCGGGCAGAATCCGAGCGCGCCGGTGGCGAGCACGATGAGGCCCAGGATGTCCAGGATCACGGAGGAGGTGACGAGTCCGAGCAGGATGAGCACGCCAGCGGCGGCCAGACGGATGTTGCGATCGAGTGTGCCGATGTTCTTGGGTAGATTCATGATCGAAGCTCCTGACGTTGTTTGAATATGGATCTTGGCTTGCGGGTGGTCTTGCTGTGGATCCCGATGGTCGACCGATTGCGTGCGTCGGTCATGGGCGCGTCGGGCGGTCTCTATGCGCCGCGGACTGACGCGCGAGTTATGGGTTCCGGTGACGAAAATCCGTGCTTCGAGCTGCGTTCGCCTGTGGCAGGCCGGCGAAACGGGCCTAGTATACTCGGGCCATTTGGCTTTCGTGATTGCGATATGTGGTCCAGCCGCCGGTCTTCGGTGCGGCTGCGAACGCTCCGTATACGGAGAGGTATTCGATGATCAAGCGGTTCGATCGGCGCAGGCGCTGCGTTCTCGGCGCGGTCTCCGTGACGTTACTGACCGCGATGAGCGGCTGTTCCAATTCCGGCGAGGACGTCCGGGTGGTGCTGTGCAAAGATGTCGTCCAGGCGCTTCTGTCATCCGACTCGGGTCCGGTCGCGTGGAGTTCCGCCGATATCCGGATGCGTCGCGGCGAGGATCTGAGGGTCGATCTGGGATTTTCGGCTCCCGGCGGGGGCGGGTCCGCCCGCGCCATGCGTGCGGTCTGCATCTATCCCTACGATGCGGTCGAGGACACGGCCCTGACCCTTGCCGATCCCATGTCTGCCTATTCGACCTCGCCCCGGCGCGTCATTCTGAACGGCCGCTCCGTCTCTAACCCGCAGTTGGCCGAGGCGGTCAAGCGGGCGATGCTGGCTCAGGGATGGGATCTGCTGGAGCGCGCGCGACTGGGTGTCGAGAGCGCGGCGCAGCACATCGGGCAGGGTCTGAACGACATTCAGGGGCGTTAGCGGTCGCGTGCGATCTCCTGGCCGATCGGCGCTTTCAATAGAGGGCGTGCGAGCGGCTGACGTATTTCGTCAGCTCGACATGCTGGGCGTTCATGCGTCTCAGGATGTCCTGGCTGACCT
This sequence comes from Imhoffiella purpurea, assembly GCF_000585215.1. Lineage (GTDB taxonomy): Bacteria > Pseudomonadota > Gammaproteobacteria > Chromatiales > Chromatiaceae > Imhoffiella > Imhoffiella purpurea. The sequence continues at coordinate 49,265 of NZ_AONC01000013.1, forward strand.
TGACGATGTTCTGCATCACCCGATAGACCAGCCAGGGATGGCCGCTCAGGAGCGATTCGAAGGCATCCCGCTCGAAGCTGCAGACCTGGGTGCGTCCGAGCGAACGCAGTGTCGCGGTATGGGGCTGTCCGCTGATGAAGCCCATCTCGCCCGCCAGATCGCCGGTGCGCAGCACATGGATGGTGGTGTATTCCCCCTTGCCGATGTCGCGCGTCACGGCGATAGCGCCTTCCGTGATGATGTGCAGGCTGTTGTCCAGCTTGCCCTCCTCGATCAGGACCTCTTGATCTTCGAGTCGTCTGCAGTAGGCGATCTCGGCCAATGCCGCGACCTGATCGTCGTCGAGACTGGCGCTCAGGCTGGACCGGCGAAGCGAAACGATGTCGTTTTCGATGCTCATTCTGGAGTCCTCCAATATTCTGATTTACTGATACGTTATCAGTTTGATGCAGGGTTGAATTTAGAGCAAGCGGGTCGAGTTCGTCGGAGCTGCGTCCTGGGGTTTTATCTGCCTGGGATTTTCAGATACAATGCGCGATTCCCCTAGTTAAAGGGGACTCCTTGCCTCACCGAAATGCCTCGGGAGGCTGTCCAATCCGAAGGGAGCAGCAATGCGACATTACGAAGTGGTTTTTCTGGTCCATCCGAGCCAGAGCGAGCAAGTGCCCGGCATGATCGAGCGCTACCAGGGCAATCTGGAGAAACACGGCGGCGTCATCCATCGTCTCGAGGACTGGGGGCGTCGTCCGCTGGCCTACCCGATCAACAAGGTCCACAAGGCCCACTATGTGCTGATGAACGTCGAGTGCGGTCAAGAGGCCATCGACGAGCTCGAGAGCGCCTTCCGTTTCAACGACGCCGTGCTGCGCAACCTGATCGTCAGCCGCAAGACGGCCGTCACCGAGCCTTCCCCGCTCGCGAAGACCGGCGAGGAACGCGAGCGTTCCGAGTCCGATTCTTCGGACGGCGATTCGCGCAGCGACGACTCCAACAGCGACGATTGATCGGACGCCGATCCAGTCCGTCCATCCGGCCTCAACTCGCTCCTCATTTCCAAGACTACGGAGAAGACCATGTCCCGTTTCTTTCGCCGTAAGCGCTATTGCCGCTTCACCGCCGAAGGCATCACCGAGATCGATTACAAGGATCTGAACCTGCTCAAGGCGTACATCAGCGAATCCGGCAAGATCGTGCCGAGCCGCATCACCGGCACCTCGGCCAAGTATCAGCGTCAGCTGGCCCAGGCCATCAAGCGCGCCCGCTATCTGGCGCTGCTCCCCTACACCGACGGTCACTGATCGAGGGCTACCGAGGGACGGCGGCGATCCGCCGCGGCGTCCTCCCGGCGCGCTCGAGACCATTCCCGGTTCAGGATCCTCGCCTTGAAGGGGCTCGCTCATTTCGTCATGCGGGGCTATTCGCAGGCCGCGCTGGTGGCGTCGGTCTCGGCCCTGCTGTCGATTCTGATGCCCTTGCTGGGCCTGATCAGCTCGGCGACGGTCGGGCTGGTGACGCTGCGCAAGGGCGCGCGCCCCGGCGTGCTGCTGATGCTCTCGTCGACCTTGGCCGCCGGGCTGTTCGCCTTTCTCGGGCTCGGCTCTCCCTGGCCCGCGCTGGGGATGCTGCTGATCTTCTGGCTGCCCGTCTGGCTGTTGTCGGTGGTACTGAGGTTCGGGCGCTCGCTCGATTTCACCGTTCAGCTCGCCGGTATCGGTGGCCTGATGCTGGTGCTCGGGATGCATCTCCTGGTCGGGGATCCGACCGCCTACTGGCAGACGCTGCTCGAGCCGGTTCGTCAGTCGCTGGTGAAAGACGGCCTGATCGAGGCCGGTTCCAGCCAGACGCTGTTCGCCGAGATGGGGCGCTGGATGACCGGCGCCTTCGCGGCCGGACTGGTGCTGCAGACGCTCGTGGGGCTCTTCCTGGCGCGCTGGTGGCAGGCGGTGCTCTTCAATCCGGGCGGGTTCGGTATCGAGTTTCGGGCGCTCGGCGTCGGCCGGGTCGCGGGCGCCGCCTTCCTGGCGCTGCTCGCCTGGGTCCTGATCGGGCACGGCTCCGGCATCGCCGCCGGGCTGCTGCCGGTGCTCGGCGCGCTCCTGCTGCTGCAGGGGCTGGCCGTGGCGCATGGCGTGCGTCAGCTCTATGGCGCCCCGCGGGGATGGTTGGTCGGTTTGTATGTGCTGATGGTGCTGTTCATGCCGCAGATGGGGCTCCTGGTGGCCTGTCTCGGCCTGGTGGATGTGGGACTGGACATTCGCGGGCGAGTGGCTCGTCGCGCCTCCAAGTCCGGCTGACACCATTCGGATTGCGGCATCCAAACGAATTTTGAGAGGAATACACACGTGGAAGTCATTCTGCTGAAGAACGTGAGCAACCTGGGTGTGCTCGGCGACAAGGTGAAGGTTCGTGCCGGCTACGGCCGCAACTATCTGCTTCCGGGCGGGTTCGCGGTGGCCGCGACGCCAGAGAATCTGGAGGCGTTCGAGGCGCGTCGCGCCGAGCTGGAGCGTGCGGCCGCCGATCTGCTGGCCGCCGCCGAGTCGCGCCGCTCGCGCTTCGAGGGCATCCGCCTGACCGTCGCCCGCAAGGCCGGCGACGAGGGTCGTCTGTTCGGTTCGGTCGGAACTCCCGATATCGCCCAGGCGGCGGCCGAGGCCGGCTTCGATCTGGACAAGTCCGAGGTGCGTCTGCCGCACGGCGCCTTCCGCGCGGTCGGCGAGTACGACGTCATCCTGCATCTGCATCCGGACGTCAACGTCGAGGTCAAGGTCGACGTGGTTCCCGAAGACTGAGACCTACGCCCGCCCCGGTCCGTCGGGGCGGTCTGCGGTCGTCCGGTACCTGCTCCATCGGGATTTCGTTTCGCGATGTCCCGGATGGGGTGGCGCGCCGTCGTCACAGCCGACCTTTCCGTCCGCTCCTCGCGTCGGTCGATTTCTGCTTCCTCTGCATCCTCTCTCCCGCGCTTGTCTCGCTCACTTCGGCGCGACAGAATGACCCCCCTGCGCCGGATCCTTCGCACACGCTCGAGCGCGTCTTGAGCGAGAAGCGCGTTCCGTCGGTGTGTCTTCTGGCGCACCTGCATTGAAATGACGCATGCCATCTCCTGGATGGGTTTATACGCGAGGATCGCACCCTTCTCCGGGCCTGGCGATCCATGGCTCGGTCGGTTGCTCAGTCTCTTCGAGGTCCCATGTACGATTCAGATGGCGACGAGATAGCCAAGCTTGCGGCCGAGGCCGGGGTCGACGACCTCCGGGTGCCGCCGCACAATATCCATGCCGAACAATCCCTGCTCGGCGGTCTCATGCTCGACAACAGCGCCTGGGACCGGGTGGCCGACATGGTGTCCGAAAAGGACCTCTACCGGCGCGAGCATCGGCTCATCTTCGGCGCCATCGTCAAGCTCGCCGAGGACGACCAGCCGTTCGACGTGGTGACCCTGGCCGAGACCCTGGAGCGCACCGAGAACCTGGCCGACGCGGGCGGTCTGCCCTATCTGGGCATGCTGGTCGGCGACACGCCGAGCGCGGCCAACATCAAGGCCTACGCGCGGATCGTGCGTCAGACCTCGGTGCTGAGACAGATGATCGCCGCCGGAACGGCCATCGCCGACAGCGGCTACAACCCCCAGGGCCGCGATGCCGCCGACCTGCTCGACGAGGCCGAGCAGCGCGTCTTCGCCATCGCCGAGCAGGAGGCGCGCGGCGGGGGCGGGTTCCAGCCGATCAAGGACCTCCTGACCAAGGCGGTGGAGCGGATCGATCTGCTCTACCAGCGCGACGAGCCCATCACGGGATTGGGTACGGGATTCTCCGACTTCGACCAGATGACCTCGGGTCTGCAGCCGGCGGACCTGATCATCGTTGCCGGGCGCCCCTCGATGGGCAAGACCACTTTCGCGATGAACATCGCCGAGAACGTCGCCATCCAGTCGCAGCGTCCGGTGGCCGTCTTCAGCATGGAGATGCCGGGCGACTCGCTCGCCATGCGCATGATGTCCTCGCTGGGCCGCATCGATCAGCACCGGGTGCGCACCGGCAAGCTGGAGGACGACGAGTGGCCGCGTCTGACCTCGGCGGTCAACATCCTCGCCGGTGCTCCCATGTTCATCGACGACACTCCCGCGATGTCCCCGACCGAGGTGCGCGCCCGGGCCCGGCGTCTGAAGCGCGAGCAGAACGACCTGGGCCTGATCGTGCTCGACTATCTGCAGCTCATGCAGGCCCCGGGCGCGGGCGAGAACCGGGCGACCGAGATCTCGGCCATCTCGCGCTCGCTCAAGGGACTGGCCAAGGAGCTCAACGTCCCGGTCATCGCGCTCTCCCAGCTCAACCGCAGCCTGGAACAGCGTCCGAACAAGCGTCCGGTGATGTCGGATCTTCGCGAGTGCGTGCCCGGGGAAACCCTGGTGGTCCTGGCCGACGGTCGCCGCGTTCCGATCCGGGATCTCGTCGGCACCTGTCCGGATCTGGTGTCGGTCGATGCCGCCGGCCGCCTGATCGAGGCCAAGGCCGATCGTGTCTGGAGCGTCGGGCGGCGTCCGGTCTCTCTGGTTCGGCTCGCGAGCGGCCGCCAGATCCGGGCGACAGCCGAGCATCGTCTGCTGGCGGCCGATAGCTGGCGAACCGTCGGCGATCTGGTCCCTGGTGCGCGTCTGGCGATCTCGCGCAAACTGCCCGAGCCGGTCGAGACGCTGCGCTGGCCGGAACATGAGCTGATCCTGCTGGCGCATTTGATCGGCGATGGCAGCTATCTGAGCGGTCAGCCTCTGCGCTATACGACGGCCTCGGAGGACAACAGTCGCGTCGTGACCGAGAGCGCGGCCCGGTTCGGCGTCCGTATCAATCGCCACGCCGGTGTAGGGGCCTGGCATCAGCTGGTGTTCAGCGGCAACGGCAATCGCTGGCATCCGGCCGGCGTGAACCTTTGGCTGCGCGAACTGGGGATCTTCGGCCAGCGCTCTCACGAGAAGCGCGTACCCGTCGATCTGTTCAGGCTGGGCAACGATCAGATCGCCCTGTTCCTGCGTCATCTTTGGGCGACCGACGGCACCATCTCATTGCGAAAGCCGGGGCAGAAGGGTAGCCATGGCGTGCATCTGAGCACCAACAGCTATGGTCTTGCGCAAGACGTGGCGGCCCTGCTGATGCGTCTGGGAATCGTCGCCCGTATCCAGTCCGTCGTTCAGGCCGGCTATCGCACGACCTATATGGTCTGGGTGCGAGGGGCTGAAAACCAGAAGATCTTCCTGGCTCGCGTCGGTGCCTTCGGTCCTCGGGTCTCCCAAGCCGCCGCATTGGAGGCGGTGCTGGCCGACGTCAAATCCAATACGAACGTCGATACGCTGCCGAGAGAGGTGTTCGCTCGGGTCAAATCCGCGATGCAAGGGAAAGGGATCTCGCAGCGAGCGATGGCGGCAATGCGCGGAACCGCCTATGGCGGCACCTCGCATTTCCGCTTCGCGCCCTCGAGAGCCTTGTTGGCGGATTATGCCAATCAGCTACAAGATCCCGAGTTGGAGGCGGCCGCCACCAGCGATCTATTCTGGGATACCGTCGTTGCCGTCGAGCCGGATGGCGAAGAGGAGGTCTTCGATCTGACCGTTCCGGGGCCATCCTGCTGGCTGGCGGACGGTATCGTCAGTCATAACTCGGGAGCCATCGAACAGGATGCAGACCTCATCGTCTTCATCTATCGCGACGAGGTCTATCACGAGGACAGCAACGACAAGGGTATCGCCGAGATCATCATCGCCAAGCAACGTAACGGCCCGATCGGAACCGTGCGCTTGACCTTCCTCGGCAAGTACACCAAGTTCGAGAACTTCATCGGCAACTATTACGGCGAGGGCGGCTGAGCGTCCGCGATCGAGCCGATGGCTATCACCTTCCTGTCTGCGGTGGCGTCTATATTCCGCTCGGAATTCCGGTTCTTGTCGTCCGGTTCTCCTTGCCAACGGCGTCGTCGCATCGTTTCGACTGTCTGATGTCTCGATGCGCGCCGAGCGCAGATCTTTCCGGTGTCGCAACAGGCGACCACCCACATCCATTCGTCTCAGGGGATCATCCCATGCAGCAGCTTACGGCCGAAGGTCAGCGAATCGTTTCCGAGGTCGCCGCCCGCCATGGCTTCAGCACCGATGCCGTCACCCACATGCTGTTCGCGGTGCTCAACGGCAACGGCAGCATGGCGCAGTTCAATCATCCGGAATTCGCCGGCTCGGGTCAGTGGATGCAGGGCGGCATGCTGATGCTGGGCGACATGTTCAATCATTTGCTGAAAGGGCGCGTGGATGCCTTGTGTCAGGATCTTTCCGCGATCCTCGCCAGTCAGCCCGGACTGTTGAGTTCCGGCAGCTTCCAATCCCAGAGCCAGAGCGGCGGTGGGCAGCAAAGCCAGCACGCGGGCGCCCCGATGGGCGCCTCCAGCCTCTTCGTACCGGACCCGGTCTCCAACTGGTGGCCGGCGGATCTCGGCGCGCCAAGCGCGACCGGAAGCCAGAACAACGTCCGTTACGCCTATTTCGCCAATGCCCGCCGCCTCGCGGTCGAGACCTTCGGTCAGGTCTGGATCTACGACACCCTGGATCACCAGATCGGCGGATTCTCGCAGCAGCAGGGCGGCGGTGGCTCGATCCTCTTCACCAGCCAGTATGGCACCGTGAACCTGTCCAGCCTGCCGGTGGTCTCCATCGACGGCCGCACGCCGCCCGGCCAGACATCCTCGGCGCCGACTCCGACTCCGACTCCGACTCCGGCTCCCGAGCCAGCACCGCCGTCCACCCCGTCGAGCGAGAGTGATGTCTTCGCCGCCATCGAACGTCTTGCCGAACTGCATGGTAAGGGAATCCTGACCGACGACGAGTATGCCCGGAAGAAGTCCGAGCTGCTGAGTCGTTTGTGACCGACGGACTCGGCTGCCGATCACTGGATATCAAGCGACAGCTTTGTCCCATTAGGGGAAACTCATCCACGGTGGCTAAGCGGAAGGGCTCGGTCACATGCTGACGCTCACCCCCGGTTGAGGGGGCGGCGGCAGTCCAACGGTTAGCGGGCACATGGTTGGGAATCGCGCGCGTAACGACGCTACTCGCTTGGTCAGCTTTCCGCGCGCTTGAGGTCTCGATAGAAATTCTCGTGTGGGCCGACCATTAGGAGCTTGACGGTGTCGGCGTCCATGACCCGGTAGGCGACTAAGCACAGTTGGTTGGCCATACGGAGCTTGTAGACCTGGACACCGGCGAGGTCGCCGACCTTGGCCTCTCCGATCCCGGGATCTTGCGCGATGATCCTCACCGCTTCGTCGAGCTCGACCTTCTGTCTGGGATGGAGCTTCTTGACCGCGCGAGCGAAGGTCGGTGTAACGAGCAGGCGCATCAGCCGAACTGGTACTCGCCAATCGCCTCTTCCTGGTCGGCGATCAGGATCTCGCGAATCACCGAGAATGGCAGGTCCGGGTTCTCTGCGGCGATCTTGCCGATCTGCGACCAATATTCGATCTGCTTGGGCACCGAGCGATGTTCAACCCGGGCATAGTGCTTCGCCTGGTTGACGAGCTCTTCGGGCAGTTTGACGTTGACGGCCATTAGGGATCCCCTTTTTGGCGCATTTTAGCGCTATAGGCTACTTAAAGGAACGTCTTGGCCTTCCGACGACCGCCGGGGAGTCCTTCTTCCTCACAGATAACGTCTGGTCTCGCTTCTTCAGCTGCCGCCGGGCAACGTAAGTCCAGTGGCAGCTCTGGGGCGTGAGCAGAGCACTGTGAGATCGAGCGGATTATCCGGTTTCCGTGTTTGACAGTTACCGGATCTTGTGATGACAGTGGCGCCTCATTCATCGACTCCAGCACCTTCCACACACGGATGGTGCGGACCTCATGGCTCGGTCCTCAAATGTCGGGCCACTGGAACGCCTGTCGCGACTTCGCGCCGCTCGGCGGGCGTGCGATGGGGCCTGCGTGACGCCGTTTGGATCGCGGCTCGGTGTTTCGGATGGGGTCGAGGCGCGCTCGAACTGCGTCTCGACCTGTCTTCGTCTGGAGTTCAGCTACGTCGATCCCGAATCGGGAGAAATCCGCGTCGGGAAGACATCGCCCGATACGCAAGGGTTCGAATGCGCGGGCGTGACCTATCAATGCGTCGAGTACGCGCGGCGTTGGTGGATCCGCAATCTCGGGTTGACCTTCGGGGATGTTCCGACCGCCGCGGACATCTTCGGTCTAGAGGAGGGGCTGAAGCTGCCCGGTCGCACGCCGGTTCCGCTCGGCCGTTCGCTCAATGGCGCCGCCAAGCGTGCGCCAAGGCGCGGCGATCTGGTGATCTATGCGCCCGATCCTGGGGATGCTGAGTGGCGTTTCGGGCATGTGGCCGTCGTGGTGGAGGTGGATCTCGATCAGGGCTGGGTCGCGCTCGCCGAGGAGAACTACGACAACCGTCCGTGGCGCGATCCGGACGTCTATGCCCGCCGGGTCCATCTGTTCGCCGTGGGAGGCCGTTTTACCCTCGTGGACGTGCAGCCTGGAGCGACCCGTAATCCGGAGGGAGGGCGTATCGCTGGCTGGGTCTATCCGTTGACGATGCGCTGACCGATCCCCTCTGTCCTGTTCTTCGTAGTCTGTCAATCGATGGGCTGGAGGGTGGGTTCGATGGTCAGAGCCTCTTTGGCCGGGATGTCCTCGATACGCCAGCGCGGGATCGCCAGGTCCCAGAATGCCTGCGGGCTGCCGTGCTCGGGCAGCGATGTCTGGCCGAGCAGGCGCCAGGCCAGGTTCAGCGCCGGCAGCGGGTCGTCGGGATCCACCGGGGCCGCCGCGTGCGATTTGCTGAGCTTGCGTCCCCGTTCGTCGAGGATCAGGGGGACGTGGGCGTAGGCCGGTAGGGATAGGCCGAGATGGCGCTGGAGCAGGATCTGGCGAGGCGTCGAGAGCAGCAGGTCGGCTCCGCGGACCACATGGGTGATGCCCTGGAAGGCGTCGTCGATCACGACGGCGAGCTGATAGGCATGGATGCCGTCGGCGCGATGCAGCACGAAGTCGCCGACGCTTGCGTCGATCGACTGGCTCTGAGGGCCCTGGATCCGGTCCTCGAAGGCGATCCGCGCGCCCTGCGTATTCAGCCTCATGCTTCTTTGGCTGCGACCCTGGACAAGGCCCGTGCGGCAGGTGCCCGGGTAGATGTGGCCTTCGGGGCCGGATTCGGCGATGGCGGCGATCTCGGATCGGGTGCAGCCGCAGGGATAGGCGAGTCCGGCTTGGGCGAGCCGGGAAAGCGCCGCTTCGTAGGCCGGGGTACGCTCGCTCTGATAGAGGATGGGTGCGTCCCAGGCGAAGCCGAATGCTCGGAGCGTCTTCAGGATACGCTCGGCCGCTCCGGGCCGCTCGCGTGGGCGGTCCAGATCCTCCATGCGCAGGATCCAGGCGCCCCTGTGGGTGCGTGCGTCGGCGTAGCTGGCGACCGCGGCGATCAGCGAGCCGAAGTGCAGCGGTCCGGTGGGCGAGGGCGCGAAGCGCCCTCGGTAGATGCGTTCGTCGAAAGGGCCTTCAGCCATGCGGAGGCCTGGGGCGATCTCCTCAGCCGCGCTGCTTCTCGCGGATCTCGTCGAGCGTCTTGCAGTCGATGCAGAGCGTCGCCGTGGGCCGCGCCTCGAGGCGGCGGATGCCGATCTCGACCCCGCATGCCTCGCAATAGCCGTAATCGTGCTCGTCGAGCCGGCCAAGCGCCTCGTCGATCTTCTTGATCAGCTTGCGCTCGCGATCGCGGGTGCGTAGCTCCAGGCTGAACTCGGACTCTTGGGTGGCGCGGTCGTTGGGATCGGGGAAATTGGTCGCCTCGTCCTGCATGTGGTGGACGGTGCGGTCGACCTCCTCCATCAGAGACCGTTTCCAGGCGAGGAGGATTTCACGGAAGTGCTCCTCCTGCTCGGGATTCATGTACTCCTCATCACTTCCGGCGTTGTAGGGTTCGAACCCGAACGACCCGGTTTCTTGTGTTCTAGCTTCGGCCATTGTTGTCTCCCGAAGGCTCCAGTCGTAGAGATGTCCGCGGACCGGATCGGGATCGCTCATCTTCGATCGTCCTGTCTTCGGATCCGCGCCGCGAAAACGTGCTTTAGTATCAGATCGGCGTCTCCTGAGCAACTTGATACACAGCCTCGCGCGATGCGCCGACCGCTTCGGTAGGGTAATCTTCGCCCTGCGAAATCGACCCCCGGTCGTGCCGGGTCCGCGGGTTGCGGTCGTTCGAACAAGTTGGAGTCGTCTTATGCTTGGATTCAAGGCATTGATCTTCGATGTGGATGGCACGCTCGCCGATACCGAGCGCGATGGCCATCGGGTGGCCTTCAATGCCGCATTCGCCGATGCCGGTCTGGACTGGTCCTGGGACTCGGCGCTCTACGGCGAGTTGCTGGCCGTGGCTGGGGGTAAGGAGCGGATCCGCTTCTACATGGAGCGTGCCGGCATCCCGCTCGATCCCTCGGAGAGGGGCGACGCCTTCGTCGCCGGTCTGCACGCGGCCAAGACGCGTCACTATGTCGCCATGCTGCGCGAGGGACGGATTCCGCTGCGGTCCGGCGTGCTGCGTCTGCTGCGCGAGGCGCGCGATGCCGGCGTCCGGTTGGCGGTCGCCACCACCACCACGCACGAGAACGTCGTCGAACTGCTCGATCATTCCGGCGAGCCCGGACTCTCCTCCTGGTTCGAGCTGATCGCGGCCGGCGACCTGGTGCCGAACAAGAAGCCCGCGCCCGACATCTATACCTACGCATTGGCCGAGCTCGGTCTGGGTGCCGAGGACTGCATCGCGATCGAGGATTCGGACAACGGGGCCGAGTCGGCCCTGGCCGCCGGGCTGAAGGCCCTGCTGGTGACGATCAACGACTATACGCGCGGGCAGGACTTCGGGGCCGCGCCGCTGGTGGTCGACCGTCTCGGCGGACCGGACGATCCGGCGCATGCTCTGGTCGGCGATCTGGGCGAAGGGTCCTGGGTCGATCTGGCGCGGCTCGACCGTCTCCATCGCCAGGTCTATCCGGCCTCATGAGCAGGGGCCGCGACAGTCTCGACGGATCGGTTCCGCTCGCCGCCCGTGCCCGCGCGGTCCAGCCCTTCCATGTCATGCGTCTGCTCGCCCGGGCGCACGAACTGGAGGCCGCCGGCCGGTCCATCATCCATCTCGAGGTCGGCGAGCCGGATTTCGCCACCCCGGAGCCCATCCTCGCGGCCGGTCAGCGGGCACTGGCGGCCGGTCTGACCCATTACACCCCGGCCGCGGGGCTCGCCGAGCTGCGCCGGGCCATCGCCGGGCACTACGGGCGACGCTACGGCGTCGATCTGGGGCCCGAGCACATCCTGGTCGCGCCGGGCGCCTCGGGGGCGCTGCAGCTGGTGTTCTCCGCGCTCCTGGAGCCGGGCGACCGGGTGATGATCGGCGACCCCTCCTATCCCTGCTATCGTCAGGTGCTGCGCCTGCTCGGGGCCGAGCCGCTGAGCGTGCCGGTCGGCGCGGACAGCGACTTCCAGCTGACCGCCGAGCGCGCCGAGCGGGCCTGGTCGCCGGGCGTTCGCGCCCTGGTGGTCGCCTCGCCGGCCAATCCGACCGGTTCGGTGCTGGACGCCCGGGCACTGGCCGATCTCCATGCGCTCTGCCGCGAGCGCGGGGCGGCACTGATCGTCGACGAGATCTATCAGGGGCTGGTCTACCGGGTTCCGGACGTGACCGCGCTGGCGCTGGGGCTGGACGACCTCTACGTCATCAACAGCTTCTCCAAGTATTTCGGCATGACCGGATGGCGTCTCGGCTGGGTCGCGGGCTCGGTCGAGTCGATCCAGGTCATGGACCGCCTGTCCCAGAACCTCTTCATCGCCGCCAACACGCCGGCCCAGCACGCGGCCCTGGCGGCCTTCGAGCCCGAGACGCTCGCCATCCTGGAGTCGCGCCGCCTCGCCTTCGAGACGCGCCGCGACTTCCTGCTGCCCGCGCTGCGCGAGCTCGGCTTCCGGATTCCCAACCGTCCCGACGGCGCCTTCTATCTCTATGCCGGGCTGCCGGAGCGGGTCCGCGAGGATTCCATGGCCTTCGTCACCCGGCTGCTCGAGGAGGTCGGGGTGGCGGTGACGCCCGGTCACGACTTCGGCGATCACGCGGCCGGCCGGCATCTGCGTTTCGCCTACACGCGCGATCTGGATCCGCTGGCCGAGGCCGTGGAGCGCATCGCCTCCTTTATGGAGCGTCTCTGAGCCGAATCGCCCCGGACTTGCTCCGGTCCGGCGCGATCCCCATGTCCCTTTCCCCCGATCGCCGCTCGCGCCGCCATCCACGCGGATCGTTGCGGGCGGCCGTAACCCCGATTCTCGAACCCATGACCGACAGCATCTGCAAGACCCCCTTCAAACCCCTCGACGACGTCCAGCAGCAGGCCGCCGATCTCCTTCTGGCGCTGCACCGCCGGCTGCTCGCCGAGCCCCCGGTCGAGCCGCGCCGGGGGCTGCTGGGGCAGCTGCGCAACCGTCTCTCGGGTCCGGTGGAGCCGGTCCGGGGGCTCTATCTCTGGGGCGGGGTCGGGCGCGGCAAGACCTATCTGATGGACTGGTTCGTCGAGGATCTGCCGCTCGACGGCAAACGCCGGGTCCATTTCCATCACTTCATGCGCGACATCCACGACCTCATGTCGCGGCTGCCCAAGCAGCCGGACCCGCTGGAGGTGGTCGCCGACCGGCTGAGATCCGAGGTGCGGGTGCTCTGTCTCGACGAGTTCCTGGTGACCGACATCACGGACGCCATGCTGCTGCACGGTCTGCTGCGAGCCCTGTTCGAGCGGGGCGTGACCTTGGTGACCACGGCGAACACGGCCCCCCGGGAGCTCTATCGCAACGGTCTGCAGCGCCAGCTCTTCCTCCCGGCCATCGATCTGCTCGAACGCCATACCCGGGTGTTCGAGCTGGACGGCGGGACCGACTACCGGCTGCGCGCCCTGGCCGAGGACGGGGTCTACTTTCTCGCGGCCGACGAGGGCGAGCGTCATCTCGCCGACGCCTTCCAGCGTCTGACCGGCGGTCACGAGGTGGGCGAGGGCGAGTTCGAGGTCAATGGCCGCCGCTTCCCGGTGCGCGGGTTGGGGATGGACGTGGCCTGGTTCGATTTCGCCGCGCTCTGCGGGACGACGCGCTCGGCGGCGGACTATATCGAGATCGCCTGCGAGTACCATACGGTCCTGCTGTCGGGCGTTCCGCAGCTCGGACCCAAGGTGGATTCGGCGGCCAGACGCTTCCTGCACCTGGTCGACGAGTTCTACGACCAGCGCGTCAAGCTGATCATGTCGGCCGCCGCGCCCGTCTCCGAGCTCTATCGTGGCGGATTGACGGAGTTCGCGCACGAACGTCTGGTCAGCCGTCTGATCGAGATGCAGTCGCGCGACTATCTGGCCGCGGCCGCGCCCGAGTCCTGATCGCTTTCATCCAGGAGGAACTGACATGACCTCGACCCAAGTGAGCGCGCCCAGCGTCGATCCGCAGGAGGTGGCCTACTACGAGCGGCTCGCCCATCTCTGGTGGGATGCCGAGGGGCCGTTCTGGCCGCTGCACGCCCTCAACGGCTTCCGAGCGAACTACATCCGCGAGCGCCTCGCGGCCGATCTGGGGCGCGATCCGGCCTCGGAACGGCCGCTGGAGGGGTTGCGGGTGCTGGACATCGGCTGCGGCGGGGGCATCCTGAGCGAGTCGATCGCGCGTCTGGGCGCTCGGGTGACAGGGGTCGACGTGACCCAGAAGAACGTCTCGGTGGCCAGGCTGCATGCCGAGTCCGGCGGTCTCGCGATCGACTATCGCCTGGCGAGCGTCGACCAGTTGGCGGCCGAGGGGGCGAGGTTCGATGTGGTGCTCAACATGGAGGTGGTCGAGCACGTCGACCGGCTGCCCGAGTTTCTGGCCGACTGCGGCCGGCTGGTCGAGCCCGGCGGCAAGCTGTTCGTCGCCAGCATCAACCGCACCTGGGCCGCCTATGCGATCGCCATCCTCGGCGCCGAGTACGTCCTGCGCTGGCTGCCGCGCGGCACGCATCATTATCGCAAGCTGGTCGCGCCGGGCGAGGTACGCCGATATCTGGGCGATGGATTCGTGCAGCTGCACGGAACGGGTGTGCGGATCAACCCCCTGACGCGGCGCTTCAGTTATACCCGATGGCTCGGGGTGAACTACATGTTGTTGCTCCAACGGCAGGAATCCTGAGGATTTTTATCGGCTCCACAGCTGTTGAATCTCAGCGCTTTCATGCATACTCTAAACAAGGTCAAGGAAGATTCGTAAAAACAAGGCGTGGTTGCCGTCACGGGCGGTCTGATTCGAACGCCCAATTCGACCCCGAGTGCGACACCATTGAGTCGGGGTTTGCAGCAGAGCTCGTGTGGAGTATGCAGCGATGGAGAACAAGCAACAGGAACTGGAGCGTTGGATCGCCTCCAAGGTGCGTGGCGATCTGGGCTATACCTATATTCGGCTCTATGCCGACGCGCCGACATGGGCGCGCGATCTGGCCGTCAACCGGTACGGCAAGGGGACCGTCTTTCTGCCTCCGGAACAGACCAGGCCGCAAGCCGCCGCCTGAGCAGGCTCACCCGTCCATGCGCTCGGAGGCGATCCGGTCCTCCGAAATTCCCATCTGGATCAGTCGCGAGACGGCTCGATCCACCTCATCCTTCGGGCCCGCGACATAGAATCGGTGGCGGGCCGGCTCGGGTAGCGTGCGCACCGCCTGCTGGGCGGTCTCGCCCGGATCTCCGCTCGCGCTCGGGACGAAGCTGAAATTGTCCAGCGCGTCCTGAAGCGCGCGGCACCAGCCCGATTCGTGGTGTCCCTCGGGTCTCGCGGTATCCCAGTGGAGTGCGAACGACTCGATCGTGTCGATCGAGATGGCGTGCTCGATCAGGCTCTTGATCGGCGCGATCCCCTCGTCGAAGGCGATGAAGACGGCCGGATCCGAGGTGTCCTCGGTGAGGACGAAGGTGCCCTGTGGGCCCTCGATCTCCAGGGCCTGACCCTGGCGCAGCCCGTCGAAGAGGGTCTGTGAAAAGGCGTCCGTTCCGCGCCGGACCAGGAACCAGAGGTTGCGTCCGTTGCAGGGACAGCTGGCGATCGACAGCTCGCGGCTCTCCCCGCCGGCCAGGATCAATCGTACCCGCTGGCCGGCCATGAAACGCAGCGTCTGGGTGCGGGGCGTCTGCAGCTGCAGCGAGATCAGATCCGGCGAGTGCCGGTCGATCTTGCGCACGCTGGCGCGAATCCGCTGATTCGGCAGGTCCGTCGTCTTGCTGGCCTCGGCGGCCTCGATCACCAGATCGGTGACGGCCGTATGCGAGCAGGCGAGGATGTAGCCCATCGACTTCTCGCGCTCGCTCAGCACATAGTCGTGATCGCGGATCTTCCAGGTCTCGCCGCTGACCAGCCGGGCCTTGCAGTCGCCGCAGTTTCCGCTGGCGCAGCCGTAGTTCAGGTTGAGACCGGCACGCACGGAGGCGTCGAGGATGGATTCGTTGCCCTCGACGAAGAAGTCGTGTCCGCTGGGGATGAGCTTGACGTTGGCGGCCATGATGCGCAGAAAGGAGTCTTTGGCGAAGAGTCGGGCCTGGTCGGCGGCCGAGGGAGGGGCGGCGAGTTGGGTGCGGCGTTCCGCGAGCCAATGGCTCATGGAGCCGAGCGCGCTGGAGACCTGATCGGCCGGAAGGTCGGCGAGTCCCTTCAAGCGCTCGCCGATCTCGTCGAGCAGGACGTTCGCGGATTCCAGTTCGGCCATGCGCTCCGCGAGTCCCTCGCTCAGTCCGTGCAGGCGCGAGACCAGGACCTGGGGATCGGGAAGCCGCGTGTCCCTGCCGTCCTGTTTGGGCAGGGCCTCGCGCTTGATGCGCTCGACCCGCTCCAGCGCGGAATCGTCGCTGAGACGGATCGAGGGGAAGGTCCTCAGCAGATCCTCGACCGCGACCGCTCCCTCGAAGGTCGGGATGTCGCCGCCGCGGATGCGTCGCTGGAGCTCGGCCCGGGTGATGCCGGCCAGCCGCGCGGCCCGTGACAGGCTGAGATAGCGCATGGCTCAGAGGTCTCCGTTGGCGCCCGCCTGCATGATGCTCATCATGGTGTCGCGCACCTTGGTGGCCAGTTCCTCGAGGTCCGGTGGCAGATCGGCCATGGCGATCACCTTGTCCAGGTCGAGCGTTACCAGCCAGGGCTTGCCGTCCTGGTCCTGGATCAGGGTGATGCGGCAGGGCAGATAGGCCGAGAAGTCCAGGTTCGCCTGGATCATCTGGGCGGCGATGCGGGCGTCGCAGAACTGGAAGATCTCGATGTGTTTGCTCTCGATGCCCATGGCCTCCAGCTCCTTGGAGAGCGGCAGCCGGGCGACCATCTTGAAGTTGAGTCCGTTGGCCCGGAGCAGCATGGAGTCGACGGCGTCGTCCATGGTCACGTCCTCGGCCAGGGGCAGCTTGACCACGGTGTCGGCGATGGTCATGTCGCCGGCCTGGGCGGGCGACTGCAGCAGCATCAGGAACAGGGTCAGCCAGGGTAGGGTGCGCATATCCGTCCTCTCTCTCGTGTCGATCGTTATGGTGCGTGCTCTGGATGCCGCGGCCTCGCGGCCGCGATTCCGTCAATCGAAGCGATAGTGCTTTTCGACCGCTTCGTGGATCTCCCAGGTGCAGGACAGGCCCGCCGGGAAGCTGATGAGGTCGCCGCGGGAGAAGCTCTCGGGTTCGCCGCCCTCCGGTGTGACCGTGAAGCGTCCACGGACCACGTAGCAGGTCTCGGTCTGGCTGTATTCCCATGGAAAGGTGGAGGGCTCCTTCTTCCAGATCGGCCAGTCGTCCACTCCCAGGACCTCGAGCTTGGCGGGTGAGGGCTTGTGCTCGCAGCGAATCTCCAGATCGGTCATTGTCTGTCGGGGCTCCTTGGAATTGAGTCATGTCGAATCAGGTATGGTCGCCGAGGTGCGGTCGGTCGGTGACGATTTCCACGTGCGGGATTGTCTGGACACCCGATCTCGGCGACACTCGCGCCCGATGATAGAGCAGAGCGGATGTCCGGGGGTCGTCGCATGATGTCTTTCGACAGGCTGGCCGCTCGAATCGGCGAGCGGATGATCGCGCGCGGGCTCATGCTCGCCTGTGCGGAGTCGTGCACCGGTGGCTGGATCGCCAAGTGCGTCACGGACGTCGCCGGCAGCAGTGCCTGGTTCGACCGCGGCTTCGTGACCTACAGCAATGCGGCCAAGGAGGAGATGCTGGGCGTCGCGGCCGATACGCTCGTCCGGCACGGCGCGGTGAGCCGGGCCGTGGTCGAGGAGATGGTGGCCGGCGCCCTGGCGCGCAGCCGGGCCCAGGTGGCCTTGGCCGTGAGCGGAATCGCCGGACCGGGGGGCGGCACGCCGGACAAGCCGGTGGGGACCGTCTGGATCGCCTGGGGCCTGTCCGGCCGAGCGGTGCTGTCCAGGGTCTACGGATTCGACGGGGACCGTGACTCGGTCCGCCGCGAGACGGTCCGGGTCGCGCTGGAGCGGTTGCAGGATCTGCTGGCCGAGGATGGCTGATCGGCCATCCATGTGCGAGCGCGAGCCTTGATTTGGAAACAAGGCGTCATGCATCTCAATAGAGATGCTCGCTCATCATCGAGCGCCCATCCCGGTCGATTTCGATGGTGGCCCGCTGTGGGATATGACTCACGCGCGCTGGCTATGTCATAATTCGATGTTTTTACGGGGCGTCGAGCGCGAGCGCCGCGGTTATCAGCGTGCGATCCAAGAGTCAGACCAAAAACGGCCAGAAGCGAACTGATCAGAGGCGAACCGGGGTTAACGGAGATCCAATGGACGAGAACCGCAAGAAGGCATTGGCGGCGGCGCTGAGCCAGATCGAAAAGCAGTTCGGCAAGGGTTCGGTCATGCGCATGGGCGATGCCGGTGCCGTGCGCAATATCGAGGCCATCTCCACCGGTTCGCTCGGGCTCGACCTGGCGCTGGGGATCGGCGGCGTTCCCAAGGGGCGCGTGATCGAGATCTACGGTCCGGAGTCCTCGGGCAAGACGACCCTGACGCTGCACGTCGTTGCCGAGTGCCAGCGTCTCGGCGGCACGGCGGCCTTCGTCGATGCCGAGCACGCGCTCGATCCGGTCTATGCCGAAAAGCTCGGCGTCAACATGAACGATCTGCTGGTGTCGCAGCCGGACACCGGTGAGCAGGCCCTGGAGATCACCGACATGCTGGTGCGCTCCAATGCGGTCGATATCGTCGTGATCGACTCGGTCGCGGCCCTGACGCCCAAGGCCGAGATCGAAGGCGAGATGGGCGACTCGCACGTGGGCCTGCAGGCACGGCTCATGTCGCAGGCGCTGCGCAAGCTCACGGGCAACATCAAGCGCTCGAACTGCTGCGTCATCTTCATCAACCAGATCCGCATGAAGATCGGCGTCATGTTCGGCTCGCCCGAGACCACCACGGGTGGTAACGCGCTCAAGTTCTATGCCTCGGTGCGTCTGGACATCCGTCGCACCGGGAGCATCAAGAAGGGAGACGAGGTCATCGGCAACGAGACCAAGGTCAAGGTGGTCAAGAACAAGGTGGCCCCGCCCTTCAAACAGACCGAATTCGACATCCTCTACGGACAGGGGATCTCTCGCGAGGGCGAGATCATCGATCTGGGCGTGAACGAGGGCTTCATCGAGAAATCGGGTGCCTGGTACAGCTACGAGGGCAGCCGCGTGGGGCAGGGCAAGGACAATGCCCGCAACTTCCTGGTCGAGCATCCAGAGATCGCCCGGGAGATCGAGGCCAAGATCCGCGACAAGCTGTTGCCCAAGGCGGCTGCCGAGACCCCCGAGGCGGCCCCCGAGACGCTCCCGGAGGAGTGATTCTGAGCGCCCAGCCCAGACAATCCTCCGATTCGGACCCGGTCGTTGCCGCCCAGCGTCAGGCGCTGCGTCTGCTGGCCGGACGCGAGCATTCGCGGCTCGAACTGGAGCGCAAGCTCGCGTCGCGCGGATTCGACGCCTCCGCGATCGGCGAGGCGCTCGTCAGGCTCGAACGCGAGGGCGCGCTCGACGAATCGCGTCTCGCCGAGCGCTATGTCGAAGAGCGCATCGACAAGGGCTTCGGCCCGCTGCGCATCCGCAGCGAGCTGCGCAACAAGGGCGTCGACGACGCATTGATCGACCGCTGCCTTCAGGGCTCGAGCGAGACCTGGGAGGCGCGTCTGGCCGCGGTCTGCGACCGGCGCTTCGGCGCCGAGCCGCCCGAGGACCGCGCCGATGTCGCCCGGCGTGCGCGCTTTCTCGCGCAGCGCGGGTTTCCTACCGAATCCATCCGGCGCCTGTTGCGCTGGAACGACTGATCGGGCCCTCTCGACGAGCGGTCCATTCGAGATTTCTCCATGATCACCAGTGCAGAGCTTCGAGCGAGCTTCCTCGACTATTTCGCGCAACGTCAACACGAGCGGGTTGTCTCCAGCCCCCTTGTTCCCGCCAACGATCCGACCCTGCTGTTCACCAATGCGGGGATGGTCCAGTTCAAGGAACTCTTCCTCGGACGCGAGCGGCGCGACTATTCCCGAGCCGTGTCCTCCCAGCGCTGCGTGCGTGCCGGCGGCAAGCACAACGACCTGGAGAACGTCGGCTACACGGCGCGGCATCACACCTTCTTCGAGATGCTGGGCAACTTCAGTTTCGGCGACTATTTCAAGCGCGAGGCCATCCAGTTCGCCTGGGAATATCTCACCCAGGTGCTGTCCCTGCCGCCCGAGCGTCTCTGGATCACCGTCTACGAGGACGACGACGAGGCCGCCGACATCTGGCTGAAGGAGATCGGCGTCGACGCCGCCCGCTTCTCGCGCTGCGGCGCCAAGGACAACTTCTGGTCGATGGGCGATACGGGCCCCTGCGGCCCCTGCTCCGAGATCTTCTTCGATCACGGTCCCGAGATCCCGGGCGGCCCTCCCGGCTCGCCCGACGAGGACGGCGACCGCTACGTCGAGATCTGGAATCTGGTCTTCATGCAGTTCGACCGCGACGCCGAGGGCAAGCTGACGCCCCTGCCGCGTCCCTCGGTCGATACCGGCATGGGGCTGGAGCGTCTCGCGGCCGTGATGCAGGGCGTGCATAGCAACTACGACATCGACCTCTTCCGCCATCTGATCGATGCGGCGGCCGAGGTGACGGGCTGCGCCGACCGGGCCGACAAGTCGCTGCGGGTCATCGCCGACCACATCCGCTCGACCGTCTTCCTCATCATCGACGGGGTGATGCCGAGCAACGAGGGTCGCGGTTACGTCCTGCGCCGGATCATGCGCCGGGCGATCCGGCACGGCTATCGGCTCGGCTGCAGCGAGATCTTCTTCCATCGTCTGGTCGCGCCTCTGGTCGCCGAGATGGGCGAGGCCTATCCGGAGCTCGTGTCCTCGCAGTCGAACGTCGAGCGCGTGGTCAAGCTGGAGGAGGAGCGCTTCGCCGAGACGCTCGAGCACGGCATGGGCATCCTGGACGAGGCGATCTCGGCTCTGTCGGGCGACCGCATCCCCGGCGAGACCGTGTTCAAGCTCTACGATACCTATGGTTTTCCGGTCGACCTGACCGCAGACATCGCCCGTGAGCGCGGTCTGTCCCTGGACATGGACGGCTTCGAGCAGGCGATGGCGCAGCAGAAGGAGCGTGCCCGCGCCGCCAGTCAGTTCGGCGCGGCTCAGACCCGGGAGATCCAGGTCCAGGGCGAGACCGATTTCTGCGGCTACGAGCGTCTGCAGGAAGAGGCCACGGTCGTGGCCCTCTATCGCGAGGGTCAGTCCTGCGATGTGCTCGAAGCCGGAGAGGAAGGTCTGGTGATCCTCGACATCACGCCCTTCTACGGCGAGTCCGGCGGCCAGGTCGGGGATCGCGGCTGGCTGAGCACGGAGACCGGCCGCTTCGAGGTCGCGGACACCCAGAAGAAGGGCGAGGGCGTCATGATCCATGTCGGGCGCGTGCTAGAGGGCGTGCTGACGGTCGGCGACCGGGTCGACGCCCGGGTCGATGCCGAACGGCGTTCCGCCACCGCCATGAACCATTCGGCCACGCACCTGTTGCACGCGGCGCTGCGGGAGTTGCTGGGCGAGCACGTCCAGCAGAAGGGCTCCCTGGTCGGGCCGGAGCGACTGCGTTTCGACTTCTCGCACTTCGAACCGGTCGCGCGCGAGCAGTTGCTGGAGATCGAGCGTCTGGTCAATCGCGAGGTGCGCGCCAACCATCTGGTCGAGACCCGGATCATGAGCCTGGACGATGCCAAGGCGTCCGGCGCCATGGCCCTCTTCGGCGAGAAATATGCCGACCAGGTGCGGGTGCTGCGCATGGGCGACTTCTCCACCGAGCTGTGCGGCGGTACCCACGTCAAGGCGGTCGGCGACATCGGTCTGGTCAAGATCGTCGGCGAGACCGGCATCGCGGCCGGTGTACGCCGTATCGAGGCCATCACGGGCGCGACCGCGCTCGATTGGGTCGAGGCCGACGAGGATCGACTGCTGCGTCTGGCGGGTCTGCTCAAGGGCGGACGCGAGGACGTCGACGAGCGCGTCGTCCAGCTGGTCGAGCGCGCGCGCCGGCTCGAAAAGGAGCTGGAGCAGCTCAAGGGCAAGCTGGCCAGCTCGGCCGGTCAGGATCTGGCCTCGCAGGCCCAGGAAATCGAGGGCATCAAGGTGC
This sequence comes from Imhoffiella purpurea, assembly GCF_000585215.1. Taxonomy (GTDB): domain Bacteria; phylum Pseudomonadota; class Gammaproteobacteria; order Chromatiales; family Chromatiaceae; genus Imhoffiella; species Imhoffiella purpurea. Next base: position 70,961 of record NZ_AONC01000013.1, read on the forward strand.
TGGCCGCCCGGCTCGACGGCGCCGATCCCAAGAGCCTCCGAACCACCATGGACCAGCTCAAGGACAAGCTGGGTTCCGCCGTCATCGTGCTGGCGACCGAGTCCGACGGCAAGGTCAGTCTGGTCGCCGGCGTCACCAAGGATCTGACCGGCCGTCTCAAGGCCGGCGATCTCATCCGCGAGGTTGCGACCCTGGTCGGCGGCAAGGGCGGCGGGCGTCCCGACATGGCTCAGGCCGGCGGCAGCGATCCGGCCGGTATCCCGGGCGCGCTCGCGTCCGTGGACGGCTGGGTGAGAGGGCGTCTCTCCTGATCCTGTCGGGATCCACTCCGAATACATGACCCAGGCAGTGTCCGAGCGAGCGGGCCACTGGCCCGCTCTTCACTTTAATGGTGCACCTTCGTCGTGTACCTTCACCTTGAGTGTTGAAGATTGATGCAAGGCGACCTGCAGAGTAGAGGCAGTCTATGGCTCTGATCGTCCAGAAATACGGCGGGACATCCGTCGGCAGCGTCGAGCGGATCATGGCCGTGGCCGAGCGCGTCAAGCGTTGGCGCGACCAGGGCCACCAGGTCGTGGTGGTGGTGTCGGCCATGTCCGGCGAGACCGATCGTCTGATCGGGCTCGCGCGGCAGATCCAGACGCGGCCGGATCCCCGCGAACTCGACGTGCTCCTGTCGACCGGTGAGCAGGTCACCATCGCGCTGCTGAGCATGGCCCTATCGGCGCAGGGGTGTCCCGCGCGCTCCTATACGGGTGCCCAGGTTCACATCCTGACCGACAGCGCGCACAACAAGGCGCGGATCCGCGACATCGACGCCGCACGGGTCAAGGCCGATCTCGAGGCCGGCCGCGCGGTCGTGATCGCGGGCTTTCAGGGCATCGACGAGCAGGGCGACATCACGACCCTGGGGCGTGGCGGATCCGATACCTCGGCGGTCGCCATCGCCGCGGCGCTCAAGGCCGACGAATGCCAGATCTACACGGATGTGGACGGCGTCTACACGACCGACCCGAGGGTCGAGCCCAAGGCGCGCAAGCTGGACCGCATCACCTTCGAGGAGATGCTCGAAATGGCCAGCCTTGGCTCCAAGGTGCTCCAGATCCGCTCGGTCGAGTTCGCCGGAAAGTACAAGGTCCCATTGCGCGTCCTCTCCAGCTTCGGCGAGGGAGAGGGCACATTGATCAGTTTCGAGGAAGAAGCCGTGGAAGACGCCAAGATCTCAGGAATCGCGTTCAGCCGCGACGAGGCCAAGTTGACCGTGCTCGGCGTGCCGGATCAGCCGGGCGTGGCGCACCAGATCCTGGGCCCGATCGCCAAGGCCAATATCGAGGTGGACATGATCGTCCAGAACATCGCCGCTCAGGAGGCGATGACGGACTTCACCTTCACCGTTCATCGAAACGACTATGCGCGGGCATTGGAGATTCTGGAGACTTGCGCCAAGGCATTGGGCGCTCGACAGGTCCTCGGCGACGAGCAGATCGTCAAGATTTCACTGGTCGGTGTCGGGATGCGCAGCCATGCCGGTATCGCGAGTCGCATGTTCGAGGCCCTCGCGGGGGAAGGGATCAATATCCGCATGATCTCCACCTCGGAGATCAAGATATCGGTCGTCGTGGACGAGAAGTACCTGGAACTCGGCGTGAGGACGCTGCATGACGCCTTCGGGCTGGATCAGGCGGTAGCCGTTTGAGGGCTGCCATGTAGGATAGACCGCTGGTCGGGACGGGGTCCGTTTCCGATCTTTTATCCGCTATTGGTGACCTAATTACCAGTTGGGATACCGGGGTGTAGCGAGAATGGTATGCGCTATGGTGGAACCATAGCTTGCTGGTAGAATTCCAAGGTGAGAGGCTTCTCTCATGCTTGGTCTGGGGGTGGTTCAACCCCCCGGGTGCGGCACTGAATGGGTCGAAAAGCCGGGGCGGAAAATCATCGTTTCGGATAAGGGATAGTAGGGAGAAATAAAGATGTTGATATTGACTCGCCGGGTTGGCGAAACCCTGATGATCGGTGACGAAGTCACCGTGACCGTTCTTGGCGTCAAAGGCAATCAGGTGCGGATTGGCGTCAACGCGCCCCGTGATGTCGCCGTGCATCGTGAAGAGATCTATGAGCGGATCAAACGAGAGCAGGCGGAATCTGGTCAAGGCACCAATGTGGCCGGACCCGGACACGCCGGTCAGCTCGACTGACTAGCATGCCAAGGCTGGACCTGATAGAATGGCCAGCCTTGATCGGTCGTTGATCGCGTTGGCCCGAACATTCGGAGTCATCTTTGGCTAAGATATTCGGGTAGACGCCGCGCAGTTGCACAGCGCGATCACGGGCGATGCAAATTCGGAGAGATGGCCGAGTGGCTGAAGGCGCTCCCCTGCTAAGGGAGTATAGGCTAATCCCCTATCGAGGGTTCGAATCCCTCTCTCTCCGCCATTCCCCAACGTTCCGGCTTTTCCTTCTAAATCAACTACATAGAAGGGTGGCTGGAAGTCGTTACCCCCACGCTTTACCCACACGTAAGACCGCTGCATCAAGCACTTCGCTTGCGCGACTGCTAGTCGTATCGGTGGGTCGAGAGACGTCGGACCTGTTCCCGGCGACGGTCCAAGAGTGCCTGTCGGAGGGCCATCTGGCGCGGTTCGGGTGGAGATCGTCGATCAGCTGGATCTCAGCGAGGCGGTGAACGCTTACGCCAGCACCGGCTCGCGGCCCTATCACCCGGCGATGCTGGTGGTGTCGCTGCTTTATGGCTATGCGACCGGGGTGTTTTTCAGCCGCAAGCTGGCGCAAGCGCGCCATGACTCGATCGACTTTCGCTACATCTGCGCCAACACCCATCCTGACCACCGCACCATCGCCGACTTCCGCAAACGCTTCCTCGACGAGTTGGCGGGGCTGTTCACCCAAGTGCTGCTCATTGCGCAGGCGAAGCTCGGCACGGTGAGCCTGGGCGGAACCAAGGTCAAAGCCAGCGCGAGCAAGCGCAAGGCGCTGAGCTGGGAGCATGCCAACCGCCTGGAGGAGCAGCTCAAAGGCGAGGTCTAGGAGCTGATACGGTTGTGGCCGAGCAGGCCGACAACGCTGCGCGGCCCGATGCCTTGGACATTCCGCGGGAACTCAAGCGACGCGAACAGCGCCTGGACGTCATCGCCGCTGCCTCAGTCTCACCGACGCCGAATCGCGGATCATGCCCACGGCTGGCGGTGGCTTCGAGCATGCCTACAACGCCCAGGCCGGAGCGATATCGAGACGCACCTGATCGTCGACCGGAACCGAAGTCGGACAGCCTCCTAGGCACTGATACGACGCCGAACCCAGGATGGGTTCAGTCGAGACTGCCAGGCGCGTTCAAGACGCCCACAATTGCCTTGCGCTCCACTATATCCAAGGCGTCATCTAAGGCTTTGGCATCCTGCATCGCTCTTAGCTCTTTCCCTTTCGGGCTCTGCAAGAACCACAGCAAGCGCTCCGCAACGAAGTGTCCTTTGGCGGATGCGTGGCTCAACATGGTGAGTCCAGCATCCTCGTCGCGTGACGCACCATTACCGGAGATATGTTTGCGGCCCAGGTAACACATGGCGTCAGGATAGAACTGATTGGCAGATAGAGTCAGCCAGCTGTAAGCTGGCTCTAAATGTCCCTCGGAAAACAACAGTAAAGCCAGATCGCACTGAGCTTTAGGGTCTCCCGCATCGGCGTTAGCAAGCATCTCATAATCTTCAGGTGTCACGTTAACGACAAAATGCGGCTGTATTTCCATCAGGCTTAGCATCGTCTTTGCACCAGGCGAACGATCATCTGAAGCGGACAAGCGACCATCTTTGATCCATCGCCACAAGGTGCGTTTGCTCCATCCTGTGAGTGAAGTCGCAGTATTCAAGCTGATAGTGTGCATGAGGCATCTCATCTTCGAGTGGGTGAAGCCATCAGAGTCTATGGGGAACTGATGCAACATCCGGTGTGACACTCATCTTTCTGTCACACCCTGGGGTGTGACATCTGGCTGCCTTGGCGCAGATGGGGGAGTGCCAACCTCAGGAGTCTGTAGGTCGCACCAAGGAGTCTACGTAATTTGTTTATTTTAAACAAATCCTTATCCTTTATGTGATCGATGGCATGCTCTCTGCTTAAGAGCCGGCAGGAGGCCGAAGGAGAGTGCCGCTGACCAGACGTCAAAGGCTAGAGCCCGCAGCGACCTCCTCGTTCAGGTGATTTTATTCTCTACTGCTACTACTCATTACGGAGTGACTCATGAAAAAGCATCAGGCTGGCTTTACCTTGATCGAACTTATGATCGTTGTGGCGATCATTGGTATTTTGGCGGCGATTGCGATTCCGGCTTATCAAGACTACACAGTTAAATCGCAGGTTTCCGAAGCATTCACGATCCTTGATGGACTAAAAACAAACATTGAAGAAGAGCTGGCAAATGGCACATGCCCTGATAATAGTAGTGCTGCGGTTGGTTCAATTGCAGCATCTTCTAACATTCAGGGCAAATATGTTGTCTCCGCGACAACTGCCGGTACCGCTCCCGCTTGCACTGTAACATTAACTTTTGCTGGTGGCGCTCCAGCTGCTTCGGCAATCCAAGGAAAAACAGTTGTTGTTCAGAGAAGCGAAAGTGGCGGTGTGGCTACTTGGCAAACGCCCAGCTCAGGTGCTGGAACAACTGACTCCAAATATCTGCCGAAAGCTTTTCAATAATCATATAATAACCAGGATAGTGTGAGTAAACTTCAGTACGGCGGAAGTTAGCAAGATAGAATGTGTAGAATGGACACGATATGACATCGACCTTTTGCCCGAACGTCGACTGGCCGTGAACTCCATCCAATCCTGCTCTTTCGCCTGACCTAGCAGCGCCCTCGGGAAACCGGGGGCGTTTCTCGTTGTGTGGCCCCCCGCTGGTCTCGTATGAACTGGAAGAGACTTCCCGTTAGCGCATAGGTCACAAGTTAAGGAAAACGCTGTAATGTCAACCGGATACCAATGGGGCCTGACTTTGCTGGCGTTTCGGCTTGCGCGCGCGTTTGATGATGCCCAGATCGCGGGCCTCCTCGGCCAGATACCTGACCGGGTCGGTCGTCGGGTCGCGCTCCATGGCGCCGACGACGAACCCACGGCCGAGCAGGGGCAGCACCAAGGCGCTGCATATCACGAAACCGGCAAAGCTTAAATTCAGGAAAAAATTGTCCTGGACATGGGGTCCACTTCAACTCGCCCCTGTAGTCGCCGACGATGATTGTCGGTTGCACGGCCGACCGTCCTGGTCGATGGACTAGGACGACTCGACAGAGGGGGGCGCCTCAGGGTTTCCACCGGACGCTGGCGCATCCGCGCGGATGCGCAGATCTTCCTTGAAGGTCAAGGTCCGGTACGGGAAGGGGATCTCGATTCCGGCTGCGTCGAGCGCATGCTTGACCGCTGCAATGACCTTGTCCCGCGATACCCGCTCGTCGATCGGACGCGACCCTGTCCACCAGGTGATCTCGAAGTCGATCGAGCTGCTGTTGAATTCGCGCGCGAAGACCTGGATCGGAAGCGTGTCCGACACCGCGTCGACGGACTGGACGGCCTGGGTGATGACCTCGCGGGCGGCATCCACGTTCTCGCCGTAGGCGACGCCGCAGATCAGGGTCATTCGTCGCTCCTCCAAGTCCGTCTTCACGAAGACCGGGTTCTTGAACAGCATGGCATTGGGGACCATGACCAGCTGTCCGTCGGTGCGGCGAATGTAGCTGTCGCGGATGGTGATCTTCTGGACCCTTCCCTCGATGCCCTCGCACTCGATGTAATCGCCCAGGCGCATCGGGTCGCGCAACAGGATCATGAGCCCGGCGATGAAGTTCTCGAAGATGTCCTTGAAGGCCAGGCCGATGGCCAGGGAGCCGAGGCCCAGGCCGGCGAGCACCTTGGTCGGCGTCAGATTCGGCATCGCAAGGACGGCGGCGATCAATAGTCCCAGCATCCAGACGGCGATGGTTACGAGCGTGCGCAGAACCTCCACCAGCGAGGGACGAACGCGCGAGCGGAACGGAAACTTGGCGAACAGGATTCCGACCAGCTTGGCGGCGATCCAAGTGACGAGAAGCACCAGGAGTGCGGCCAGTCCCTGAGGGATGAAGGCGACCATCGATTGAAGGATGCCGCCGATCTGGTCGGCGATGATTGCAACGGGTTCGATATCGACTAAATCTCTCATATTCTCTGTCGTCTATTTCCGTCCCGGCCGGAATGGGCCGGTGTCATGGCGTGCCCCAGGGACGAGGTTTCGAAATCGAGTTCCTCGGTTCGATACCGGCCTATCCGTAGGTGCGCTCCCCGAGCGGCCCCGGCCGGGGTCGCTTTCAGCCGTCGCCCGTAGGCTGCGGCAGCCTCTCGGGCGGCGTAACCCTAGGACTGCTGGTCGGTGGCGCCAGTTTCTGAGTGGGCTCGGGTCTGTTGGTGACCTGCTCGATTCGCTCATTGAGACCATTGAGGCTCTCGGGCAGCGAATCCTTCATGACGGCGAGTTCGCCTTGACTCACGATGAAGCGGGCCAGCTCCGGGATGCTCGCCGTCGTGGTCGCCTCGAGAAAGACGCCCTGGATATAGCTGATGACTCCGTTGACCGGGACGATGATGATGCGGCCTCGGATCGCTCGGGAGCCCTCTTGATTCCAGAGCGTGAACTGCTGGGTGATGTCTGGATCCTGCTTGACCACGGCGTCGAACTGAGCGGGTCCGTAGACGAGCTTACCCTTTGGGAAGTCGTAGGTGACGATGCGTCCATAGTTGTCTCCGTCGCATCCGGCGACCATCAAGGCCCGTAGGTTGCGTTTGTCCTTCGGGTTCATGGGTACGAACAGGTTGTACTCGAATCGCTCGGGATCGATGAGATTCAGCGTCAGATAGTAGGAGTCGATCGTCTCGACGCGGTTTCTCCAGTGCACCTGCGGCAGGACCCAGAGGTCCTCCTGCTTGTAGAAGGTGCCGGGGTCCGTCTGGTGATAGGTCGCATAGACGTCCGCCTGAACGTCGAACAGGGTCTTGGGGTAGCGGACGTGGCGCTTGAGCGCGTTCGGCATCGCATCGAAAGGCTCGAAGAGACCCGGATAGATGCGTGCGTAGGCGCTAACGATGGGGTCGTCCCGATCGGTCACGTAGTAGTCCACGCTGCCGTTGTAGGCATCTACCACGATCTTCACCGAGTTGCGGATGTAGTTGACGCGTCGGCTGGAATGCTCGAGCTGCACCTCGTGGGGCGCGGCGTAGGGATAGCGGGACGAGTAGGTGTAGGCGTCCTGGATCCAATAGATTCCGCTCGGTGTGATGACGGCGTAGGGATCCGGATCGAGCATCAGGAAGGGCGTCAGGTGCGAGATGCGCTCGACCACATTGCGTCGGAACAGCAGGCGGCTGTCGGCGTTGGTCTGCGTGGTATAGAGAATGTTCTTCTCTTGGAAATAGAGCGCGAACATCATCTTCCGGAACAGCGTATCGACCGGCACGCCGCCGCTCCCCTGGTAGTCGCTCAGCTTCACGTCGTTGCCGGTCGCATAGTCGATCTCGCGACTGTCGTTCGGCGCGATGACCGGCGTGTTCTGGCGCATTCCATAGTAGATCGCCGGCTGGCTGGTCTGAAGGCCGTAATCCGAGGTCGGCGGAATGTCCTTGACGATCCATGTCATAGGGCCCGAGCGCTCCTGTGCCGCCGGCGTCATCGCGATGCCAAACCCGTGCGTGTACTTGAGCCAGCGATTCACCCAGGTCTGAGCGGATGACGGAAGCCTGTCCAGGTCGATTTCGCGCGGCGTCAGAAAGACCTGCATGTAATCGTCGCGAAGGCTGTAGCGATCGACGTCGACGCTGTCGAAGCGATAGTAGGTGCGGATTTCCTGCAGCTCCCGATACACCTTGAGCAGGGTCTTCTCGTCCCAGATGGGGGCGTTCCGCAGGCCGATCTGCACCTCCGGCGTCGTGAGATCCCAGGACCCCTCGCGAATGGGATACTCGCGTCTTTCGACGTCCTGAAGCCCATAGGCATCGAGGGTCGCCTCGATATTGTGGGCGATATACGGCTTCTGCACGGCGATCTCGTTGGGCGTGACCACGAACTCCTGCATGAGATCCGTCGTGGCCGGCAGATGTCTGATACCGATGATCGCGAAGAGGGCCAGGATCGAAACCAGGAGCGTCTTGGCGCCCTTTCCCGTGTTGACGAAGTAGATGAAAACGACGCCGACGATCAGGAGCATCGCCATGCTGGCGACGATCAGCGGAAGCGTCACAGTCATTTCCAGATACCCGGGGCCGAAGAAGACGGGGAGATGCTTGTCGGTATAGAGCAGCAGATCCGCCTGCAGCGCGAAATACCAGGCCCCGGTCAGAAACGTCAGAAAGACGATGAGTCCGAGATGGATTCTTGCGCCGCGCCGCCAGCGATGGGTCGGTTTGGGCAGTGCGCGCATCTCGAGCCAATAGAGCGCGAGCAGACCCAGTAGCACGATGCCGAATGACAGCAGCAGCTCGCGGAAGAGCAGAAGATAGATCGGCAGCGAGAACAGGTAATAGCTGACGTCCTTCCCGTAGACCGGATCCGATATGCCGGCGCTGGGCGCGGTCAGGTAGAGCAGGGCGCTTTCCCAATGCGCGTAGAGAGGCAGCGAGAGGAGGATGGCCAGCCCCAGCGTCAGCGGCAGGTAGAAGAGCAGCGAGCGCTGCTGGAACTTGTCGTAGATCCTCCGATAGGCGCGGCGTTTGGGGCCTTCCTCCTTCAGGAGCGGATGCCGCGCGCCCAGGTATTTGGCGCCGATCCAGAAGTTGAGAAAGAAGATGGCGAAGAAGAGGGCCGCCGCTAGCCCGAACACGAGGTAGCGATAGATCAAACGGGACCAGAAATAGGGCTCGTACCCCAGAGACTTGAACCACCAGAGATCGACGATGAAGCGGTTGAAGAAGTATCCGAGTGCGAGTCCGATGAGCGCGGTCGCCAATAATGCGCTCAGAAGGATGAGTATCGCTTTCGCCGGTTTTCGCATGACTCTCCTCGTTGGATGCTGGCGTCCGTGGGGCGGAAAGGCCCGAGAGATGTCGAGCGGCCTCCGCTGGGTGAGATGCCGCTGGTCTTGTATGGACGCAACCTTGACAGGAGTTAACGCAAAAATAATGCCGCTATCCGGCTGGGTGCCGTGTCACCGAGTTCCATTCTGAGCTGGCCCTCGAGATCGATCCCGATACTGGTTCCAAAGCCTGTGGATATGGGGTATTTGCCGAGGCTGGCGGTGCAAAACCCCCTCTTGAGGGCCGAGGCTCCGCTACCAAGAGCCGGGGAGCCGACTCGAGACTTCTATCTGTCCGAATGGATTCGGGCGGTGTCTATCAAGCACGCCGCGTCATCGCCATCCAGGTCTCTCTACCGCCTTGGTTGTTGAGGTAGTTGAGCAGGCTCAGCACCGCGCGCTTGTCGAAACGGCGGCCGATCTCCTCCATCAGCATGCCTTCGACCTCGTCCAGCGATTTGGGCTCGCGGAAGGCGCGCGGACTCTGGAGCGCGACGAAGCAGTTGGCCACGGCCACCGCTTTGGCCGTGGGGATGATCTCGTCGCCGCTGAGGCCGTGGGGCCGTCCCTCGCCGTCTGGACGCTCGTTGATCTGGCGCAGGGTTTCGACCACAGGTCCATCGAACTCGATGTCCTCGAGTAGGTTGGGGCCTTCGTCGAGGGCCTGACGAACGATGGCGCGCTCTTCCTCGTCGAATTCGCCCTTCTTGGTCAGCAGCGCGCGCGGTATGCGAATCTTGCCGATGTTGGCCAGTCGGGCCGCTTGGTCGGCGGTATCGACTAGGGTCGCTTCGAGTCCCATGCCCTCGGCGATATGGCGCGCGATCAGGGCCGTGTCGCTGGATTGGTGGGCCGCATCCGGATCCCGCTCGTCGACGAGTCCGACCAGGGTATCGATCAGCTGCCAGGTGTTGCGTTCCCGGCGGGCGCGCTCGCGCATCAGGTCGGTCAGGTCCTGGATGGTGGTCAGGATCTTGGTCGGCGTTCCTTCGGCCGCTTCGAGCGGACAGTGGTAGGAGTGCCAGATCTGCTCACGGCCGTTCTCGTCCACGAAGTGCGAGATCTTGTGTGTGGACCGGCCCGTGTTCAGCACCTCTTGGTCGATCGCGTTCAGACGGCCGCCTATGTCATGGCCCAGAAGGCCGATCAGGCTGTGCGCCTTGGGGGCTCCGGACCTGTCCTCATGCAAGAGATCGCCCCTGATCTCGTCCTGATCGACACCGCAGATCTCGGCCATGCGTCGGTTGCAGAAGGTCACGCCGTTGGCGGCGTCGGTGACGAAGATGGGATGGGGCTGGGCGTCGGTGACCGTATTGAGGAACTGCCATAGGGATTCGAACCGCTCGGCCGATTCCTGGTGCCGGCGGGCCGACTCCTCGGCGCGTCTGGCGGCCTCCTCGGCCTGGTGCGAGGTGGAGTAGCGCCAGGCGACCAGGAGTCCGGCCCCGAACAGCAGCAGCACGGCGGTCAAGGCGACGATCAGGCTGGTCTGACGGGCATTGGTCTGGGCCAGGGCCTCTTCCTGGGCGATCTTGTGAACCAGGACCCATGGCGTGCCGGGGATCTTGCGGCTCACCGCGAAGCAGTCGACCGCCCCATAGTCCAGCCCCTCGTGGAAACGCCCCGGCCCGCTCAGGGCGGCGACGTCGATCAGTCCCTCGGAGTTGACGGCCAGGCTCTTCGACAACGGTCGGCTGCCGTCGCGCAGGGGCGTCAGATACTGGACCTGGTTGCCAGCACGCCGGATCAGATAGGACTCCGCGGTTTTGGCGGTCGAGCCTGGCTGTTCGAGCGCCTCGAAGAAGCGTGCGTCGACCTGGCGCAATCCGGCGACGCGTGCGATGACCTCGGCCTTGCTCGTTCCCGTTTGCTCGTAGACGGGGACGACGAGGCCGAGGATGGGATTGGTCGTCTTGCCCTGATGGAGATCCCAGAATCCGCGCTCGGTCGGCGGGGTTTCGGAGAGGAAGCTCGCGAGCCGGCCCTCGATCGGCGGCATGCCGATGGTGGAGGCGATGGTTCCGCCGTCCGGATCCAACAGCGCCAGACCTCCCGTACCCAGCGGCTTGGTGTTGGCCGGAAGATCGGTGGTCAGGCGCTCCGGGGCGAAGCCGAACTGTTCGGCCTTGGCGATCAGCAAATTGCGCAGATAGTCGCGTTCCGATCGGTCGCCGCCACTGTTGGCGATCACGCTCACATAGACCTGCAGAGATGCATTGTCGGCCAGTCCGCCGAGCACCTCGAACTGGGACCGGAGCCATGCGCTTACAGCCTCGGCTCGGCTGTCGACGAGGATGTTCATCCGCGCCTGCAGATTCTGGACGTCGCGTTCACGCTCGGAGGCGGCGAACATCAGGATGCCTTGGAAGGCGATGAGCAGGGTCGCGACCAGTGCCGCGGCCGCGTAGATCCGTTGCTTCACGGTTCCGACTCCTGGATAGCGGCGGTCGTTCGCCTCTCGTACCGAATTGCCGCGCGACGTGGGTTTGGCGCTATCATGGGGGCAGTCTCCGTGTCAGCAGGTAGCGGCCGACCTCGTCCATGAGCGAATCATGCCATTGTTTCTAGCATGGTCCGAGTATGCAATCCATCGCCATGGTGATTCGCCCACACACTGGATCGCATGTTCGCCGCCGATTCTGTCTCATCCTATCCCTGATCGTCCTCGCGGTCGGGTCGATCGATCGAGGGCGGGCGGATTCCGGACTGGCGGCCGGCGAAGTGTTCGGCTACATCGGCAAGAAGTTCACCGATCTGCGCCCCCTCCCGAAATGGAATACCCTGCTCATGCGCTATCGCGATGAGGAAGGAAGGGATGCGGATTGCCGGTCCCGGGGGCGAGGCAACTGTCCCTACACCGAATGGAAGGCCCTGATCGATCGGCTTGAGGGGCTTGACCGTCGCACCCAGGTCGAGGAGGTCAACCGCTTCGCCAACGACTGGCGCTACGTGACGGACCCGGTCAACTGGGGGGTGGACGACTACTGGGCGACGCCGGGCGAGTTCTTCGCCAAGGCTGGCGATTGCGAGGACTATGCGATCGTCAAGTTCATGAGTCTGCGCGCGCTCGGATTCGACAACGCGGATCTGAGCCTGGTCGCCGTGATGGACCTCAACCTGGATGTCGGACACGCCGTCCTCCTGGTGGAGGTCCAGGGCCAGACGCTGCTGCTGGACAATCAAATCAAAAGGGTCGCGCCGGCGGTGTCCGTGCGGCACTACAAGCCCGTGTTTTCCGCGAACGAGAAGGTCTGGTGGCTGTTCAAATGACTTGGCTCATCACTATGTGGCACGCTGACTGATGCGGCTCGAAAAGATCAAGCTCGCCGGGTTCAAATCCTTCGTCGACCCGACCGCCGTGTCGTTTCCCAGCAACCTGATCGGCGTGGTCGGTCCCAACGGCTGCGGCAAGTCGAACGTCATCGACGCCGTGCGCTGGGTCATGGGCGAGAGCTCGGCCAAGATGCTGCGCGGCGAATCCATGGCCGACGTCATCTTCAACGGCAGCACTGGGCGCAAGCCGGTCGGCGTGGCCAGCATCGAGCTGATCTTCGACAACGGCGACGGTGCCGCCGGGGGCGAGTACGCGGCCTTCAACCAGATCTCGGTCAAGCGTCAGGTCTCGCGCGACGGGCAGTCGTCCTACTTCCTGAACGGGTCCCGCTGCCGCCGCCGCGACATCCAGGATCTCTTTCTCGGAACCGGTCTGGGGCCCCGTTCATACGCCATCATCGAGCAGGGCACGATCTCGCGCATCATCGAGGCCCGGCCCGAGGATCTGCGTCTCTTCCTGGAGGAGGCGGCGGGCATCTCCAAATACAAGGAACGCCGTCGCGAAACCGAGAACCGGATGCGCCATACGCGCGAGAACCTGGACCGGCTCGACGACCTGCGCGAGGAGGTCGGCAAGCAGCTGCAGCATCTCGAACGCCAGGCGGCGACGGCCGAGAAATACACCCAGCTCAAGGCGGACGAGCGCCGTCTCGACCAGGAGCTGAAGGCCCTGCGCTGGCGCCTGCTCGACGAAGAGATCCAGGGCATGGACCGCCGTCTCGGCGAGGCCGAGGTCGCGACCGAGGCCGGACTGGCGCGTCAGCGTCGTCTGGAGGCCGACATCGAGGCACGCCGCGCCGATCTGAGCGCGGCCTCCGACCTCTTCAACGAGGTCCAGGGCCGCTTCTATGCCGTCGGCACCGAGATCGCCCGCGCCGAGCAGGCGATCCAGTTCGCCAACGAGGAGCGCGGCCGGCGCGAGGCCGAGCTGGTTCGGCTGGAGCAGGAATTCCACGAGGCCAACGCCAATCTGGAGCGCGACCGCCAGCGCCTGACCGAGATCGACCAGGAGCTTGAGCGTCACGAGCCCGAACTGAAGCAGGCCGAGGCCGAACTCGGCGATGCGGCGGGTACCCTCATGACCCTGGAGGATCGTCTCAAGGCCTGGGAGGCCGACTGGGACGGCTTCAATCAGGCCGCCGCCAAACCGGCCGAGCAGGCCCAGGTCGAGCGCGCACGCATCAATGCCCTCGAGCAGTCCATGGGGCGCGATCACGAGCGGCTGCGTCGTCTCGAGGAGGAACTGGGTCGTCTCGATACCAATGGCGTGACCGGGCGGATCGAGGAGCTCGGCGAGCGCGAAGCCATCCTGGCCGAACGTATCGACGCACTCTCGGAGGATCGTCGGCGCCAGGGCGCCGAGCTGTCCTCGATGGACGAAGGATTGCGCAGTCAGGCCGACGAGCTGGCCCGGGTGCGCACCCAACTCCAGGAATCCAAGGGGCGTCTGGCCTCCCTGGCCGCGCTGCAGGACGCGGCGCTGGCCGATCCGGACGGCGATTGCGCGGCCTGGCTGGAGGCTCGGGGACTCTCGGATGCTCCGCGTCTGGTCGATCGACTGACGGTCGAGCCGGGGTGGGAGCGGGCGGTCGAGACGCTGCTCGGTGATGCCTTGCGCGCCGTGGGAGCGTCGGGACTCGAGCCCCATGTCGGTCCGGGGGACGATCTGGCGCCCGGTCTGATGCTGTTCGATCCCGATGCGCCGGTCCCCATGCCCGTCTCCGGTACCGGCTCGGACAGTCTGGCGGAGCGTGCTCGATCGCCCTGGCCGCTCGTCCATCTGCTGCGCGGTGCGCGTGTCGCCGACTCGCTGGCCGATGCGCTGTCCGGGCGCTCGGCGCTGGCGGCCGACGAGCGCTGGATCACCCGCGAAGGCATCCAGGTCGGACCGAACTGGCTGGCGACGCCGGCCGGCTCGCCGACCGGGGGCATGCTCGAGCGTGCGGAGACGATCAAGAAGGTGCGGGCCGAGATCGAGGATCTCCTGGGACGCGAGTCCGAACTGCTGGACCGGGAGCAGGAGTTGCGTGCCGCGCGTGCCGAGATCGAGCAGTCGCGCGACGCGGTCGAGCGCGAACTGTCCGCCTGCGAGCGCGAACGTTCGACGCTCGGGTCCGAACTCAGCAGCCTCGAGACCCGGCGCGAGCATCTGCTGGAGCGCCAGCGCGCGCTCGAGACCGAGCGCGAGGAGCTGCGTGTCCAGGAGTCCGAGTCCATCGCGGAGATGGAGGAGACGCGCGAGCGGCTGCACGCTCTGCTGGCCGAGGTGGATGCATTGGCCGAGCGGCGCGAATCCATGTCGGCCGAGCGCGATCGGCTGCGCGACGCCGTCGCCGAGGCGCGCGCCGGCGAGCGTGCCTGTCGCGATCGGGCCCAGGGGCTCCTGGTCAATCTCGAGGCCAATCGCGCCGCCCGTCAGGCGACCGTCCAGAGCCTGGAGCGTGCGCGCGAGCAGCAGGTCCAGCTCGCCGAGCGGCGCGAGGCATTGATCGAGGCGCTCGAGGAGGGCGTCGAGCCGCTGGCCGAACAGCGCGAGCGGCT
>NZ_AONC01000014.1 GCF_000585215.1 Imhoffiella purpurea
CTCACGCTGCGGAGTGTCCCCGATGGACTCCCGGAAATGTCAAACTGCTACTGTCACCCCGGCAAAGCCGGGGGATTACCCGTTTTATTTATAGGGCCGATCGCAGGGCCATGAAGATCATTGCGCTCAGCAGGGCGACGTCGTTGCCGCCGATGTTGAAGGTCGTGGCCAGCAGGAACGGCAGTGCCTGGTTGTGACTGCGCTTCCGGCTGTCAACAGCAAGAGCAGGATGAAGCTGAGATTCAGCTTGTCTTTGAACACGGGCGCCGTTTCCTCCGCGAAGAATCGGGTCAGGCCCCTTGACGGGCCGTCGCCCACCTTAGCTTCGGACTGTTACGGTACATCGGACGGCCTCCCGGCGTCCGGTCGGCGAAACCGATTGGGGCGTCGCCGTCATCGAAGGGCTCCAGGACTTCAGCTCCCTGACACGGAAGGCATTCAGTCGCCGTTCATCAGCCTATGGGGCCGGTACGGCATCAGCCGTATTGCCGCCGGGATCGAACGGGCCACAGAGACGCCGGCCTATTGGGCTCGGCCATCCATGGCCCGGTTCTGGGATCGGTGCCGGTCAGCGACCCTCGATCAGCGCCCGGCTCTCCTTCTTCGACAGGACCGAATATTCCGATTCACCCGTCTTGGTGAGACAGGACGAGACGTTGACCGATGGATTGAAATAGGGCTGATTGCCGTATCCCTCGCCGAAATAGGTGGTGGAGCAGATGGTGCTGTCTCCGCGCAAGGTCGAGGGGATCGGGAATTCGAACTGGAAGGCCCTCGATTCGCCGGCCCGCAGCGAGATCGGCACGGGGTCTCCGGCCTGGAATTCGGTGGAGGATAGCGTGCCGCCGGGGAGATAGCCGGAGGCGATGCTCCAGATGGAGCCGCGCACCCGCTCGGGCGAGCGATTTTCCAGACTGACGCGATAGCGGCAGATTCCGCCGTCGATCGAGTCGCTGTCGCAGGGGCTGGTGACGGAGATCCTCACCGGCTTGGGGTCGAGCGCGATCTCGCCGATGGATCGCTTTTCGCCCTCGGCCCCGGAGTGGATCGTGGGCAGTTGCTGGGTCTCATAGTCCGAGGCGGACGCCGTGATGCGGTATTCGCCGGGCCTCAGGTATGGCTCGGTCGTTTCGTCGAAGCGAAAATGGCCGGCACTGTCCGGAGCTACATCGACCGAATAGCAGGACTCGATGCACGGAAACTGCCGCAGCCGGACGGATGCGAAGGGATATTCCTCCCCGGAGAGTCCGACGCCGGTCATGGCGTCGACCAGACGTCCCTCGATGGTTCCGATGCCCAGCGGCTCCTCGTAATAGAGCGTCGGAACCCGATAGTGCTGGTTCTCGGCCACCCAGAAGATCTCGGACCAGACGGGTTCGTCCAGGAAGCTGGCCCTGACGCGAAAGTATCCGGGTTCTATCGGCATCCCGTTCCATTCTGCGCTGAAGCTGTATGCACCGCCGTTGCCCCCTTGGCTCGCGACGGGTGCGGTGCAGCTTTCGGGATCATCTCCATCCGTGCAGCGCAGGAGCTGGACCGATCCTTGTGGCGTGTATCTGCCGGTTATGGCATCCAGGTAGAGTCCGCTGATCGAGCCGATCGATCTGCTGTAGGTGGAGAAGCTGAGACGATAGCCGCCGGATTGCCGGTGATCCCCGGTCAAGGTCATGTCCCCGCTGCCCGTCACGGCGATCACGAAGGTTCCGGACGCGGGAACATAGAGCGGAAGTCGGGACATGAGGCTGAAATAGTCGTCGTTCGAGGCCAGCAGCTCGCATCCAAGGCCAAGATAGGCCAGCATCGGATCCCCGACGGCATCCGTGCCCTCCGAATCGCCTTCCAGCTCGATCCGGAGCGGCGTTTCGGGTGTGGCCGAGATCAGGTAGAAGTCGATGTCGCCCCTTCCCGACCCGGGCGCCTCCAGGGTTCCGTTCAGTGTGGCGGGCATGGACGAGAGCTCGACGCGATCGGCCGATAGACAGCCGTCGTTCGGCTCGACGTCTGCGTGGGCCAGACTGGTGGCGAGGCACAGCGTCGGCACCAGCAAGCAGGATCCCCAGCGTTGGGCGCTGGCATATTCGGGGTTCATCATGGGACTCTCCTGTCGCTCCTTCGTGGCGGACATCCAAGGGGACGAATTCGGCGCCGGCGGACATCGGCCGCGCTGAATGTCCTTGGCGCATGGATCCTAACCAATCAGGAAAACCCGACTCAATATCGGATGAGACGGGACAGGGTCTCCGGCAACGGCTCGCCGCGAACCCGGGTTCGATCGGGCGACGCTTCAGAGATACAGAGGGGCCATCCGGCGCCAGTGATATCCCTGATGTGCTCGTCCATCCCATTCGTGCAGGGCATGCCGGACGCCCTTGTCCCAGAGCGAGCGGCTGAGATAGCGGTTGTTGTCGAGGAAGGGATCCTCCTTTCCGATCGTCAGCACGATGTCCATGCGGCGCAGTGCCCCGAGCCGCTCGGGACAGCCGAGGTTGGGCAGATACTGGGCCGGCGTGTGGAAATAGATCTGCTCGTCCCGGTGTCCGCTGAAAAGATCGCGGAAATGCTCCACGTTCAGCGTCAGGTCGTAGCGTCCCGAGAAGGCGGCGACCTTGCGGAACAGATGCGGATGGCGGAAGGCGATGTTGACCGCATGGAAGGCGCCGAGACTGCAGCCGTGGGCGATGGTGCAGGGATGGGGGTTCTTCATCGCCATCAGCGGCAGCACCTCGTTGAGGATGTAGTCCTCGAAGGCGTTGTGGCGCCGGATTCGGTCCGCCGGGTTGCACCAGAAGCAGTAGAGCGATTCCCAGTCGAGGCTGTCCACGCAATAGAGCTGGAGCTGTCCCGCCTCGAGCTTGTGGCGCACGGATTCCACGAGCCGAAGGTTCTCGTACTCGTAGAAGCGCCCGTCCCGGGTCGGGAAGACCAGTACCTTGGCCCCGGCATGACCGAAGACGAGCAGCTCCATGTCCCGTCCGAGACGGTGACTGTACCAGCGGTGATATTCACGGTTCATCGACGCTATCCAGACGGTAGGTTGAGCCCGCTGGAATGCTAGCCGCGGATCATTTCATTCGCGTGAAAACAGGGGCTTGCCTGATCCTGGGTTTACCGGATTCCCGCAGGTTCCTCGTGGGTCACAGAGGTGCGAGAAAGTCCCCGAGTTCCTCCAGTAGCGCCCGTTCCTGGAGTTCCCGGCCGGGATGGTCGAAGTGGCCGGCCTCCAGCACGAACAGATGCTTCTCGCCGGGGATGGCGTTGTAGACGGCGAACTGGCCGGGCGGCGCGACCGCCGGGTCGAACAGGGCGGCGGCGATGTGCATCGGCTGCCGGATGTGGCGTGCGGCGAGCGCCGCGTCGAAATAGCGGAGCGAATCCGGCATTCCGCCGTGCTCTTCGGCGAAGCGCTGGACGGCCGCGCCGCTGCCGATGGTCGGCAGGGTCAGCCGCAATGGCTGATGGCCGAAGCTGGGGACGTTGAGATGGCCGCGGGCGAGACGCGGGTCCCAGGCCAGGGCCATGGCGCCGAGACCGCCGCCGAAGCTGATGCCGAGATAGCCGAGATGTCCGGCCAGATTCGGTTGGAGACGGAGCAGGGCGGAGACGCCGGTCCAGATGTCGTCCACGCAGCCGCCGAGGATGTAGCGGTCGCGCCGATGGATGTCGTGCAGGACGTGCCAGATCGGGTTCTCGGAGATGGGCGTTCGCCGGCTGAGCCCGATGCCGCGAAAGCAGGGTACGAGATAGACCGCGTCTTCCAGCGGAAGATCCAGGGGCGGGCCGTCGATGCCGCCGTATCCGTGTCCCAGCATCAGGCCCCGTCTGGGAGTTCCGATGCGTGGCGTCAGGAGCCAGCCGCGGATCGGGAATCCATCGGTCGATGCGTATTCCAGGTCGTGCACGTGGAAACGCGGATGTTTCAGGGTCGAGTCGCGGATGTGCGGTTCGGGATCGATCGCGAGCGCCCTGTCTAAACGATCGCGCCAGAATGGCTCGAAATCGGCCGGTTCTTCCGGAGGCTCGACGCTCAGGAGCCGTTCCAGGCTGTAGCCGTAGCTGGGATCGAAGGGGTAGGTATGCTCGAATGTCATGGGGTCTGAGTGCCGTTCGGTTCCGTCCAGTGTCGCTCATGCAGATGACGAACATTCATGGCTCGTTCCGAACATATCGCCGAACGCGCTCCTCCAGGAAGAGAATCTCGCCCCAATTCCGATCGACACACCCTTGATCCTGCTTCGTCGATCCTGTGTCCGAGCGGAGACGGGATTCGAATGAGACCGACTTGGCAAAGTCCCATGTCGGTCACCGAGATGTCATCCCGATCGATCAGAATGGGAAGCGAATTCGCACCCCTGGGCCGGTATGCGTTGGCGGCTCGATCGGCAGTTGGCTTCCGTTTCCAGCTTGCGCTTTCGCCGGGCCATGGGCCTTCAGCAATGCGCGTGCGTCAATCAGGCCCCTCCGCTGTCTCCTCGGCAGGGTGGCGATCCTTCGTTCCGAGGGTTGCGCTCCAGGCATCTGCGCGCCACGGCATTCTTCTTCGCCAGTCATTTAGAAAGAAATACAGCGTATTACAGGCGTCAAGACCATGAAATTGATCCATCACGCGAAAATCAAGACCAAGCTGGTTCTCCTGGCGCTGATTCCGAGCCTCGCCATGCTGCTCATCGGGTTCGTTTCACTGGATCTTCTTCGGCAGGTGAACGAGGGGGTGGATCGGATCTACGAGGACAGGATCGTGCCCCTGCAGCAGCTGAAATGGATCACGGACGACTATGCCGTGCAGATCGTCGGCGCGGTCAACAAGGCCAACGCCGGCGAATTCACCGCGGAGCAGTCCCTGGAGCAGGTCGAGCGGGCCAAGGACCGGATCCAGCAGAATTGGCAGGCCTATCTGCAGACGCGACTGACCCCGGAGGAAGCGGGTCTGGTCGAGGAGGCCCAGGCGCTCTTCGGGCCGGCGGATGCGGCCATCGAGAGGCTGCAGGTGCGGCTGGGGGACGAGCAGGGCAACATCGGCGGCATGCTGGATATGTTCGACGGGCCGCTCTCCGCCCTGATCGATCCCATCGGTGCCAAGCTCAACGAACTGGTGAGCCTGCAGCTGCGGGTCGCGGAGCAGGAGCGGGACAGGGCGCATCATCTCTACTCCCATTCCGTCACGACCTTCGTCGGTATCGCCCTGGTGGCGGTGCTGCTGATCGTCGTTCTGGGCTGGTCCTTCTACGGCTCGATCGTCGGACAGCTGGGACGGCTGCGTACCTCCGTGAACCGGATTCTCGAGCACTCCGACCTCTCCATCCGGACCCACCTGGATGCGCGTAACGAGATCGGCGAGATCGCGCGCGACTTCGACCGGATGGTCGATGGGCTGCGTGGCCTGGTCGAGCAGATCGGGGATTCGACCCTGACCCTGTCGGCGGCCACCGGTCAGATGTCCGCCACCCTGAGCCAATCCCGAGCCGGTGTGAATCGGCAGCTTGGCGATACCGAACAGGTGGCGACGGCGATGGAGCAGATGACGGCCTCGTCCGGGGAGGTCGCGCGCAATACCGCAGACGCTGCGGCCGCCGCCCAGCGTGCCAAGGATCTCGCGGAGCGCGGCCGGGGCGCGGTCGGGGAGACCATCGGCGCCATGTCGACGCTGGCCGAGCAGGTCGGTACCGCCGGAGAGACGATCCGTTCGCTGGGGCAGGACATGACCGGCATCGAGAAGATCCTCCACGTCATCCGGGGCGTCACCGAGCAGACCAACCTGCTCGCGCTCAATGCCGCCATCGAGGCGGCGCGCGCGGGCGAGCAGGGGCGCGGATTCGCCGTGGTCGCCACCGAGGTTCGTACCCTCGCCAAACGCACCCAGGTCTCCGCTCAGGAGATCGAGGCATCGATCGTGCAGCTGCAGCAGCGCTCGCGTCAGGCGGGCATGGAGATGGAGAAGAGCGAGCAGAGCTCTGCGCTGGCTCTGTCGGCGGCCGGCGAGGCCGAGCATGCGTTGGATGCCATCACCGAGGCGGTGGCCGGCATTTCGGGAGCCATGGGCCAGATCGCCGGTGCGGCCGAGGAGCAGAGCGCCGTTGCCAACGAAATCAGCCATCGTATCGTCGCGATCACCGATGCCGCACATCAGCGGAGTGCGAGCGTGAATCAGCTCGAGACCGCCAGCGAACTGCTGGTCCGGCTCACGGACGAACTCAAGGCGCGCGCCAGTCAGTTCAAGGGACACGATCACGGGGACGGAGTCAGGCGGCACCGCGACCCTCAGGTCTTGATGCCCGCCTCTTCCCTCCAGCCGCAAACCGCCTGAGCGGGGTGTAACGAAACCGTCTCATTGGTCTGCAATACTCGCCAGTCGCGGTTTCCGTATATCTGCTCGCCCTCGTCCATCCATGCCTCCCGGAGGTCTCATGCTTCATGGACTCTCGCGACTCGGGGTCGCCATCGTCTCGACGATTGCATTGGTTTCGATCGGCACGGAGTCGCACGCGGCTGGAGCGGATACCGCTTGTTCCCCATCCGAGGATCAGGTCGTGGTGCGCTTCACCTACGGCTCGGAGAAGAAGGCATGGATCCGGGACCTGACCCCCACCTTCAATCAAGCGGGCGAGAAGACCGCTTCCGGCAAGCGCATCTGCGTCGAGTCCATCCCCAAGGGCTCGGGCGACAGCGTCAACGAGATCGCGAACGGCAAGGCTGGACCGGACGAGGTCCATGCCACCAGCCCGGCCTCGGATCTCTACGTCAATCTGATCAACTACGAATACTCCCAGGAACAGGGCAAGGACCTGCTCAAGGCCGAGGGATTCCTGGTGTCCTCGCCCGTGGTGATCGCGGCCTGGGAGCCGGTACTCCAGAGTCTTGGTCCCAAGGACCAGATCGGCTGGTCGGACATCTTCGCGCGCTCCAGCGAGGGCGGCTTCCGCTACGGCCAGACCAGTCCCGAAAGCTCCAATAGCGGTCTGTCGGCCCTGGTCGCCCAGTTCTACGCGGGTGCCGAGAGCGAGGCCGGGCGTCCGGTGCCCAGGCTGTCGCTTGCCAAGGTCGAGGATCCCAAGGTGCGCGACTTCGTGCGCAAGGTCCACGAGAGCGTCATCCACTACGGACGCTCGACCGGTTTCTATGCCGAGAAGATGCGCGACGGCGGTCCCCAGTACGCCGACGCCGTGGTCGTCTACGAGAGCGACGTCATCCAGGCCAACAATGCCATCCGCGAACAGGGTCTCGGGTATCCCCGCCTGGAGGCCATCTATCCAAAGGAAGGGACCTTCGCCACCAATCACCCCTTCGCCATCGTCGAGCGCGACTGGGTCGACGCGGACGAGGAGGAGGGGGCCAAGCGCTACTTCTCCTTCCTGATGTCGCCCCAGAGCCAGGCCAAGGCGCTGCAGTACGGCTTCCGGCCGAGCGTGCCGCTGGACATCGATCCCGGCATCTACGGTCTGGTCTGGAACGCGGACAACGGGGTCGAGCCCTTCGATAGCGTGCACCGTTTCCTGGCGACCCCGGGTGGACAGGTCATCAAGGCCATCCGCGACGCCTTTCGCGCCATCAAGAACAGCTCGCACGTGGTGCTGGTCATCGACCGCTCCGGGAGCATGGATGCGCGTCTGTTCGACAAGGAGCGCGGGCAGGAGCGCTCGCGCATGGACATGGCGGTCGAGAGCGCCAATCTGCTCGCCCAGTCACTGCAGGACAAGGACCGGCTCTCGCTGCTCTTCTACGACTACAGGGTCCGGTATTCCGACCTGACGCCCAAGGGGCAGCCGATCCGGATGGATGCGGCCGGAAAGCAGAAGCTGGCCGATGCGCTGTCCAAGGTGCGCCCCGCCGGCGGCACCGCCATGCGCTCGGCGATCGAGACCGCTTGGGACGATCTCTGCCAGGCCGTCAAGCAGGATCCGTCCGACCGCTCGATCCGGGTCATGGTGGTCCTGACCGACGGTGTCGACAATGCCTCCAAGATCTCGGACAAGGACCTGATCGGGAAGATCGGCTATACCCAGTCGGACGGCCGAGGCGGATATCTGGGCGACTCGGCCTGCAAGATCCCGGTCTTCGGCATCGCCTTCGGGGGCGAGGCGGACGACAGTTCGCTGAAGGCCATCGGCGCGGCGGCCGGGGGCGAAACCCGGCGCGGCGATTCGGCCGAGATCCGCGACATCTTCAAGCGCTTCAGCGAGCTGCTCTGATGCGCCGGGCGGCTGGGGTGAACATCATGCGTGCATTCGAGTGCGAGCCCGTCTTCCGATCCGGTCTGCGGCACCTGCTGCTCTGCGGTCTTCTGATCCTCGCCGGTCCGGGGGCGATGGGTTCCGCCACGGCGGCCGAGAAGCTCTTCAACTTCGGCGACCTCAACGTCGACCTTTCCAAGGTCCAGGCCAAGCCGGGGGGCCAGTCTGCGGAGGCTCCGGTCAAGGAGTCGCCGGAGCAGCAGCTGCCGAGCACGCCCGAGAGTCCGGCGCCAGCGGTGCTGCCCAGGGACGGCCAGGAGTCGATCGACAATACGGTCCGAAATCAGGCGGTCAAGGTTAAGCCCGTCGAGATCGGGGCGTCCAAGACCGGGCTCCAGCGAATCCTCTATCCGGTGCCCGAGGACCGGGCGGTCATCGAGGTCAAGGTCGCCGCCGGATCCGAGAAGAAGGACTGGCTCGAGGAGGCCGCGCGGCGCTTCATGGCCGATCCGGCGCAGAACAGCCTCGACGGCAAGCCCATCCGTTTGGTCATCGACAAGATCGGCTCGACCGAGTCCGCGACCCTCATCGCCGAGGGTAGGACCATGCAGGGCGGACGCAACGAGTATCAGGTCTGGGCGCCCGCATCCAGCATCTTCCGCAGCGTCGTGGAGGACGCCTTCACCGGTGGCAAGCTCTTCGAGACCGACGCCTCGATCGCCCGCAGTCCCATGGTCTTCGTCACCTGGGCACCGGTCCAGGAGGCGATCGACCGTCGCATCCAGAAATCGATGAGCTTCGACACCATCGCCGAGATCTTCTCCCGCGAGCTGGCCGGCGAGGCCATCGACCCCAACGGACGCAACTTCCAGTTCGGCTTCACCCGTCCGCAGGACTCGAACAGCGGCGCCGTCGCGCTCGTCGCCATGGCCTACGAGTTCTTCGCCAAGGACCGCGGACGCTACAGGATCCGTCTCGAGGATCTGAAGAACCCGGACTTCCAGGCCTATCTGGCCTTTAT
This sequence comes from Imhoffiella purpurea, assembly GCF_000585215.1. Taxonomy (GTDB): domain Bacteria; phylum Pseudomonadota; class Gammaproteobacteria; order Chromatiales; family Chromatiaceae; genus Imhoffiella; species Imhoffiella purpurea. Next base: position 9,187 of record NZ_AONC01000014.1, read on the forward strand.
CAAGTACATGTCCGACCAGACCAAGGACAGCACGGGCAAGCTGGCCGAGCCGCTGATGCAGGCTGGATACGGCGGTCAGCCGCTCTCGTCCATCTACGTCTACGAGAACCTGGGGGTCAAGCTGGCCTTCATCCGCCGGGTCAACGATCCCAATGGTGCCAAGCCGATCATCCGCTATCCCAAGTACAACCTGGTCTCGGATCATCCCTATTACACCTTGCGTCACGGGAATTCGCGCGAGCAGGTCGAGGCCGCGCGGCGCTTCGAGGAGTATCTGCTGACCCGCGACATCCAGCTACTGGCGCTGCAGAAGGAAGGATTCAGACCCGTGAGCACCCAAATCTCCAACCAAGAGATGAGCGAGGTGCTGGGCGAGTTCGTCGAGGAGAACGGTCTGGTGCCCGATCTCATCAAGGCGTCCCAGATCCTGATCCCGGCCCAGAGCGGCGAGGTCATCATGGCCCTGATCCGTGCCTATGAGCAGCTGGGCGATCCGGTCGGGCCGAATCTCTGAGGGCTGAACGCTTCCTGATGGGTATTTCGTAGGTTGGGCCGAGGTACGAGGCCCAACGCGAGGCCGAACGCTTCCGGATGGGTAGGGCGCAATAGCGCAGCGTATTGCGCCATGCGACGTCTCATTCGGCGCAATACGCTGCGCTATTGCGCCCTACGGTCGTGCAGGAGGATTGCATGGGATACGAACGACTTCTCAACACATGGGTGGCCACTGGATTCGTCGCACTGGCGGCGATCGCGCCCGGCGCCCAGGCCGCCAGCTTCGGCGACTATCTCAAGCAGCTGGGCGCCTTCTCCTTCGGCGGGACCGAGTTCGACGCCAGCGACATGGACGGCAACCGCAAGGACTGGGCCGACCGCGAGCGCTGGGTGAAGGAGGCGCTCGATAATGCCTATCAGGCACTGGCGCGCTCGGACAAGGACGTGAATCTCTTCGACTTCCAGAACTACTACAACGTCCTCTCCATCCAGTGGACGCCCGAGTATCTGACGGATCCGGCGAACATCGGCAATCTCAACGCCTATGCGACCTTCACCGAATATCTCTCGCGCTACCTCGAGGTCAAGCAGGAGCTGATCACCAAGATCGCCGAGCTGAACCGGCACTATGCCGTGCTGAAGCAGGTCGATCCGCGCCAGCTCACCGGTCCCTTCCAGCTCGACACCGGCGGCCGGGTCCAGTCCTACACCCAGCAGGCATCCGGTGCGGTCGATGCCACGGCCCACCAGGCCGCGCTGGCGACCTCGGCCGGTGCGGTCGAGAAATATACGGCCGAACTCAATCGCGCCATCGACTACGGCATCGAGCTCGAGCGCTATTTCAAGCAGGCGGCCGGCATCGGATCCGGAACCTGAACTCCGATCGGGCGGCACCATATCCCGCTCCGGGGCATGGCGCGCCCGGCAGGGATCGGGCTATTTCTGCGGCGTCAGCTCGGTGATCCGGTAGACGTCGTCGCTACCCAGAACGATCCCGAAGTTCACCTTGTCTCCGGGACTCACCCCGCTCAGATCGACCCCATCGGTCACCGGCAGATCCATGGTCATGGCCGGCCAGCTCAGGGCCGGGATCGGCTCGTGGGTGATGTTGACCTCGCCCTTGGCGGTGTCCACCGAATTGATCACCCCTTTTCCCATGGTGACGGCGCTCTGTTCGGACTGTGCCATGGATCCCATGGCCTCATGGTTCATCGTCTGATGGTCCATGGTCTGGGCACCGGCCTGGAAGGCGGTCATTGTCAGTACGGTCGTCAATGCGATCAGCGTTTTCATCCGTTTCCTCGTTCGGTCGTGTCGTTGGAGTCGTCGGCCTCGGGCGGTCGGCCCTCGGCCGTCTTGCTCAGGCCCCTGCGCTGCCAGACCAGATAGATGGCCGGGATGACGAAGAGGCTGAGTAGGGGGGCGGTCAGCATTCCGCCGACCATGGGCGCGGCGATGCGTCGCATCACCTCCGATCCGGTTCCATGTCCGATCATGATGGGCAGCAGGCCGGCGATGATGACCGCGACCGTCATCGCCTTGGGCCGCACACGCAGCACCGCGCCCTCCATGATGGCGGCCTCCAGATCCCGGGTGTCGTGCAGTGCGTTCCGCGCGCGCCGTTCGTTCAGGGCGTTGTCGAGATAGACCAGCATCACCACGCCGAATTCGGTCGCCACCCCGGCCAAGGCGATGAATCCGACCGCCACCGCGACCGAGAGGTGATACCCCAGCACCGCGATCAGCCAGAATCCGCCGACCAGGGCGAAGGGCAGCGAGAGCATCACCAGCCACACCTGGCCGAGCCGGCGGAACACCAGATAGAGCAGCACGAAGATGATGAGCAGCGTGAAGGGGACCACCTGGGTCAGACGCTCCTTCACCCGCAGCATGTATTCGTACTGACCGGACCAGGTGATGGAATAGCCGGGCGGGAGCTCGACCCGGTCGCGGACCCGGGCCTGGGCGGCGGCGACATAGGTGCCGATATCGACGCCCCGGATGTCGACGAAGGTCCAGCCGTTGAGCCGGGCATTCTCGCTCTTGAGCATGGGCGGGCCGTCGACGATCTCGACCGCGGCGATCTGGCTCAGCGGGACCTGGGCACCGGTCGGGGTCACGACCGGCAGCGCGCGCAGCTTGAGGAGATCGTCGCGCTCCTCGCGCGGGAAGCGCAGATTGACCGGATAGCGCTCCAGACCCTCGACGGTCTGGGTGACGTTGACCCCGCCGACGGCGGCGGCGACCAGCGCGTTGATGTCCGAGATGTTGAGCCCGACCCGCGCCGCCGCGACCCGGTCGGGCCGGATCTCGATGTAGCGCCCGCCGGCGACCCGCTCGGAGAAGGCCGAGGCGGTGCCGGGCAGGTCGCGCAGCGCGCGCTCGATGTCGCGGCCGATGCGCTCGATCGCGTCCAGGTTCGGTCCGGCCACCTTGATCCCGACCGGGGTCTTGATGCCGGTGGCGAGCATGTCGATGCGGGTCTTGATCGGCATCACCCAGGCGTTGGTGACGCCCGGGATGTCCAGGGTCGCGTCCAGCTCCTCGATCAGCCCCTCCAGGGTCAGGCCGGGCCGCCATTCGGAGCGCGGCTCGAGCTGGATGACCGTCTCGATCATGGTCAGGGGCGCCGGATCGGTGGCCGTGTCGGCCCGGCCGATCTTGCCGAAGACCCGCTTCACCTCGGGGATGGAGGCGATCAGACGGTCGGTCTGCTGCAGCAGCTGCTGGGCCTTGCCGATCGAGAGACCGGGCAAGGTGGTCGGCATGTACATGAGGTCGCCCTCGTCGAGCTCGGGCATGAACTCCGAGCCGAGCCCCGTCCCCAGATGGCGCAGTCCGGGCAGATCGCGGGTCAGGCCGCGCCAGGCGTCCGACATTCCCGTCTGCCAATCCTCGATACGGGTGATGGAGGAGGCCCCTGCGTCCTTGTGTACCAGGGCGACTGCCTGGAAGGGCCACTTCAGGGGTTCGAGCAGACCGCCGACGCCCTGGAGCGGCACCAACAGACTGGCCAGGATCAGGATCGAGACCAGGATGGTCGCGCGCGGTGCCGCCAGCACCCCGCGCAGCAGCGGACGATAGATCCAGATCAGCGCCCGGTTCAGCGGGTTGCGGTCCTCGCTCGGGATGCGTCCGCGGATGAAATAGCCCATGAGCACGGGCACCAGGGTCACCGAGAGCCCGGCCGCGGCGGCCATGGCATAGGTCTTGGTGTAGGCCAGCGGCGCGAACATGCGTCCCTCCTGGGCCTCCAGCGCGAACACGGGGAGGAAGCTCAGGGTGATGATGAGCAGCGAGAAGAAGAGCGCCGGCCCCACCTCGGCCGCCGCCGCGCCCACGACCCGCCAGTGGGCCTCGCCGCGCGGTGATTCGCCATGGGCGTGGCGGTAGCGCTCCAGGTGCTTGTGGGCGTTCTCGATCATGACGATGGCGGCATCCACCATGGCCCCGATGGCGATGGCGATCCCGCCCAGGGACATGATGTTGGCGTTGATGCCCTGGTGGCGCATGACGATGAAGGCGGCCAGCACCCCGAGCGGCAGGGTGACGATGGCGACCAGGCCCGAACGCAGATGGAAGAGGAAGACCAGGCACACCAGGGCGACGACGACGAACTCCTCCAGCAGCTTGTCCTCGAGGTTGTCCACCGCGCGCAGGATCAGCTCGGAGCGGTCGTAGGTGGGGACGATCTCGACGCCCTCGGGCAGGCCCTGGGCCAGATCCTTCAGCCGGGCCTTGACCGCCGAGATGGTGGCGAGGGCGTTCTCGCCGTAGCGCATCACCACGATGCCTCCGGCGATCTCGCCCTCGCCGTCGAGGTCGGCGACCGCACGCCTCATCTCGGGACCGATCTGGACCCGGGCCAGGTCGCGCAGCAGCACGGGGGTGCCCTCGGGCGTCACCGCGATGGGGATGGTCTCGATGTCGGCGACCGACTGCAGATAGCCCCGGCTGCGGATCATGTACTCGGCCTCGGCCAGCTCCACGACCGAGCCGCCGACCTCCTGGTTGGCGTCGCGGATGGCGCTCGACAGCCTGGAGAGCGGGATGCCGTAGGCGCGCAGCTTCTCGGGGTCGGCCACCACCTGGTACTGGCGCACCATGCCGCCGACCGAGGCGACCTCGGCGACGCCCGGGACCGTCTGCAGCTCGAACTTGAGGAACCAGTCCTGGAGGCTGCGCAGCTCGGCCAGGTCGTGCCGGCCGCTGCGGTCGACCAGGGCGTAGCTGAAGACCCAGCCGACCCCGGTGGCGTCCGGACCCAGCCTCGGGTTCACGCCCTCGGGCAGGCGCGAGGCGGCCTGGTTCAGGTATTCCAGCACCCGCGAGCGCGCCCAGTAGAGGTCGGTGCCGTCCTCGAAGATGACGTAGACGTAGGAGTCGCCGAAGAAGGAATACCCCCGGACCGTCTGCGCCCCGGGAACCGAGAGCATGGTGGTGGTGATGGGGTAGGTGACCTGATCCTCGACCACCCGGGGCGACTGGCCCGGGAAGCCGGTGCGGATGATGACCTGCACGTCCGAGAGGTCCGGGATGGCGTCGAGCGGGGTCTGACGGACCGCCGAGATGCCCCAGAGCGTCAGGACCAGGGTGGCGAGCAGGACCAGGAAGCGGTTGCGGATCGACCAGTCGATGACCTTGTCCATGGGCTCACCGCATCCGTCGGAAACTGGCCTGGAGGCTGGACTCGGAGTCGATCAGGAACTGGCCCGAGACGACGATGGCATCGCCCGGCTCCAGTCCCGAGAGGACCTCGACCCGCCCCTCGGACTCCATCCCGGTCGCCACGTCGACCGGCTGGAAGCGGCCCTCGCCGAGCGCCTTGACCACGCTCTCGCGCTGGCCGGTGACGATGAGCGCCTCGCGCGGGATGGTGATGGCATCCGGCTTGGGATCGCCCGCGATGAGGACGTCGGCGAACATGTTGGGCTTGAGTTCGAGCCCAGGGTTGGAGAAGACCAGGCGCACCCGCAGGGTGCGGGTCTGGGGATCCAGATCCGGATAGAGATACTCGACCTTGCCCGTCCAGGTCCGGCCGGGATAGGCCGGCACCCGCATCTCGGCCCGCATGCCGGGGCGGACCCAGGCCAGCTGGTGCTCGAAGACGTCGACCATGACCCAGACTTCCGAGAGGGCGGCGATGGTGAACATCTCGCTCGAGGGGGTCACGTACATACCCTCGCGGGCCTCCATCCGGGTGACGATGCCGTCCGCGGGCGCCAGGACGGGGATGGTGTTGCGGGTCTCGCGGCTGCGCTCGATGTCGCGGATCACCGGCTCGGGGACGCCCAGCAGGCGCAGGATGTTGCGGGCCTTGTCCGGCGCGACCCGGGGGGCGTTCGATCCGCCCCGCTCCAGCGCGATGAGAAAGTCCACCTGCGCCGAGAGGATGTCGGGCGCGTAGAGGTCGGCCAGTTTCTGGTCCTTGCGGACCGGCTCGCCCTCGGCGCGCAGGCTCAGCCCCTCGATCCAGCCCGCCGCGCGCGGATGCACGTGCGCGAGCCGGGTCTCGTCGTAGGCGACGCGGCCCACGGCCCGCACCTCGCGGGCGAGGGGGCCGCGTTCCACCTCGGCGGTGCGCACCGCCAGACGCTGCTGCATGAGGCCGCTGACGGCGACTTCGGGATGGGGCTCGGTCTCGGGCGCGGCGGCCTTGGGCGTCACGCGCTTCTCGATCAGATCCATGCCGCAGATGGGGCAGGTTCCCGGGTGGTCCTGCCGGATCTGCGGATGCATGGGACAGATGTAGGTGGGATCCTGGTGTTTGGCGGCGTGTTCCAGCGCCGTCTCCCGGGCGGGTGCCTGGTTATCCTGATCGGTCGGGCCGGGCTCGGGCTTGGGTCCGTCGCAGCCGGTCAGGGCGGCGACGATGAGCGCCAAGGCGGCGGCCCCGGCGAGGCCCGCCGCGTGGCGGCGGGTCGTCGAATGGGTGGACATGCTGGTCTCCTGCGGAGCCCGCGCGGCACGGAGGGCGCCGCGCGGACGATCGTCATGATCGGCGACGACACGGGGGGTCGCCGCCGGCTGGGTCGGTCGCAAGGACCTCAGACGCGCGGAGGTCGTTCGGGGAGAGTGGGGACGAAGCGATAGAAATGCCGTCTCGACGCGACGGCCGGCATCGGCTGGCCGAAACGATCCGGGATCGATACGGTCGATGCAAGAGGAACGGCGATCGTGACCAGGCAGTGCAGGGCGCACCTGTGGCAGTCGAGGTGAGGCGAATGTGCGATCCCCCGCGAGGTGCCGTCCGCTTGCCGATGATGCGTGCAGATCGCCGTCGTCTGCCCGGTCGCTCCAGACCCGTGCCGGCACTCCAGCATCGCGGAAGCCCAGACCTGAGCCTGCAGAACGAGCAGGAGGAGGGCCGCGATCATGGTGGTCGAGGCACGTCGGCGCTTCATCGGCATGGGTGTGGGAGTGAGAATAGGTCGCAGGAATACCTCTCTATTGACACCTGAGAGATCCATACTCATGTATCGGTTCCAGAGCCGGAGGATAATTTCTCGGTTTGGGCGAGTATCCACGAGAGCACGACCATCGGCCGTTCGACTCTGCAGCATTGGTCACATGATCTGATGGCGATCACAGAATATGATCCAGCCTGAACAGCGGGAGTGACTGTCATGGCCGACAAATGGCGCGATCAGACGGTCTTGATCGTCGACGACGAGCCAGCCAACATCGATCTGCTGGTGAGCGCTCTCAAGGAGCAATACCTCGTCAAGGCGGCGACGCGCGGTGAGAAGGCGCTCGACATCGTCCGTACCGGCGCCCCGCCGGATATCATCCTGCTCGACGTCATGATGCCGGGAATGGACGGCTACGAGGTGTGTCGTCTGCTCAAGGAAGATTTCACGACACGCCATATCCCCATCGTCTTCGTCACGGCCCGGATCGGCACCGAGGACGAGATCCGCGGGTTCGGTCTGGGCGCCGTCGACTACATCACCAAGCCGATCAGCCCCCCCGTCGTCCAGGCGCGCGTGCGCGCCCAGCTCGCGCTGCACGATCAGAACCGGGTGCTGGAGCGCAAGGTCATGGAGCGGACCGCCCAGCTTCAGGAGACCCGCCTGCAGATCATCCAGCGGCTCGGCCGGGCGGCCGAATACAAGGACAACGAAACCGGGCTGCATGTCATCCGCATGAGCCTCTATTCCAAGATCCTCGGACGCTCCGTCGGCATGAGCGATCACCAGGCGGAGCTGCTCTTGAATGCCGCGCCGATGCACGATATCGGCAAGATCGGCATACCGGACAGCATTCTCCAGAAGCCCGGCAAGCTGACGTCGGCCGAATGGGAGATCATGCGCACCCATTGTCGGATCGGCGCCGACATCCTCGGCGAGACCGGTGGCTCCGAGCTTCTGGAGATGGCCCGTGTCGTGGCGCTGACGCACCATGAGAAATGGGACGGTTCCGGATATCCGCAAGGTCTGGCGGGCGAGGCCATCCCTCGGGTGGGGCGTATCGTCGCCATCGCCGACGTCTTCGACGCACTCACCTCGGTACGCCCCTACAAGCGCGCCTGGACGGTCGAGGAATCGATCGAACAGCTGCGCCGGGATTCGGGCACCCATTTCGATCCGACACTGGTTCCGCGCTTTCTGGATCTCCTGCCGGAGATCCTGTCCATCCGGGATCGATATGCCGAGGCAGAGGTCGGCACCCTGAGACGGGGCGGTCGATCCGGGGTCGTTGCCGAGTCGCTGAGCAACAAGGGCAAGAGCCCGGGGATCTCCACGAGACACTGATCCGAGGCGAGGGAGGCCAGCAATGAAACCAGACCCAGGACCGGATCACGGACGATTGCCTCGCATCCTGGTCCATGCCCTGATCGGCGTCCTGCTGACCGCTTTTTCCCCGAATCCGGCGGCGCAGGACGAGGATCGCATCCTGCGCGTCGTCGGGGACGAGAACTATCCCCCCTATCTCTTTCTCGACGCGAACGGAAAGCCCACCGGTTTCATCGTCGACCTGTGGCGGCTCTGGGAGCGCAAGACCGGGATCCAGGTCGAGCTGAAGGCGATCAAGTGGGAAGAGGCCCAGCGCGTCCTATTGCGCGGCGACGCCGACGTGATCGAGAACATCTTCGAGACCCCCCAGCGCCGTCCGCTCTACGATTTCTCCGAGCCCTACGCCACCTTGCCGGTCGCCATCTACAGGGACGTCTCGATCGGGGGCGTCGTCGATTCTCAGTCGCTGAAGGGATTTCGGGTGGGCGTCATGAAGGGGGACGCCTGCATCGAACGGCTCCAGGACGAGGGCATCGACACCCTGGCCCGCTACGACGACTATACGCAGCTGATCCAGGCGGCCCTGTCCCAGGACATCAAGGTCTTCTGCCTCGACGAGTATCCGGCCAACTACTATCTGTACCGCCTGGACGCGCATCGGCGGCTGGTGAAGGCGTTCGAGTTCTATCGGGGACAGTTCCACCGGGCCGTGCGCAAGGGCGACGCGGCCACGCTGCGTCTGGTGGCGAAGGGCATGGCGGCCATCTCCGAGGCGGAACTCGAGGCATTGAGACTCAAGTGGCTGGACACGCCCGCCGATTACCGGCGCTACAGCTACTATGCCGTCCAGGCGACCGCGCTGCTGGGGGTCGCGCTCGCGCTGCTCGGGATCTGGGTCTTCTCGCTGAGGCGCGCCGTGGCCTCGCGCACGCGGGAGTACGCCGAGGCCGAGGCCGAGCTCGACCGCTATCGGCGAGAGCTCGAATCGCGGGTCGCCGAGCGCACGGCTGCCTTGCAGCGGACCAACGATCGTCTCGCCCACACGGAGACGGCGATGGATCGGGCCGGGATCGGCATTTGCTGGAACAGCGCCGAGACCGGGCGATTCCTCTTCGCCAACGCCGAGCTCTGTCGTCAGCTCGGCTATGCCGGCGGCGCATTGCTCGAGCTGGAGATCGGCGATATCACACCGGAGCTCGAAACGTCAGTGCTACGTCAGATCGCCGCCGACCTGCGTGATGGAGCGGGCAGCGTGCGTCTCGAGACCCGCAATCGGCGCAAGGACGGCTCGTCCTATCCCGCGGCCATCACCGTCTATCTGCATCACGCCATGGGACAGGAGTGGTTCATCTCCTTCGTCGAGGACATCACCCGACGCAAGGAGGCCGAGACCGAACTGGTCCAGGCCAGGGACAACGCCGAGGCGGCCGATCGCGCCAAGAGCGCCTTTCTCGCCAACATGAGCCACGAGATCCGCACCCCGATGAACGCCATCATCGGCATGTCGCACCTCGCCCTGCAGACCGATCTGGATCTCAAGCAGCGCAACTACATCGAGAAGGTCCATCGCTCGGCCGAGTCCCTGCTCGGCATCATCAACGACATCCTCGACTTCTCCAAGATCGAGGCCGGACGGCTCGATCTGGAGCGGATCGACTTCAGGCTCGAGGACGTCATGGACCATCTCGCCAACATCGTCGGGCTCAAGGCGGAGGAGAAGGGCGTCGAGCTGATGTTCGACCTGGATCCCGAGGTGCCGACCGCCCTGATCGGGGATCCGCTGCGTCTTGGCCAGATCCTGGTCAATCTCGGCAACAATGCCGTGAAATTCACCGAGCCCGGCGGCGAGATCGTGGTCGGTGCCGAACTGCTCGAAGGCTCGGAGACCGAGGCGCTGTTCGGATTCTGGGTGCGGGACAGCGGGATCGGCATGTCGGAGGAGCAGCTGGCGCTGCTCTTTCGTCCCTTCACCCAGGCCGATATGTCCACTACCCGCGAGTACGGGGGTACGGGTCTGGGGCTGGTGATTTCCAAGATCTTGACCGAGATGATGGGCGGGGAGCTCCAGGTCGAGAGCAACCTCGGTCGGGGCAGCACCTTTCGACTCACCGCCCGCTTCGGCAAACGCGCCGACGAGGAGCAGCCGGCGCCGACCCAGGCGGCGCGCGATCTGCTTCCGATGCGGATCCTGGTGGTCGACGACAACGCCACGTCGCGGCAGATCCTGGGAGAGATGCTCCGGACGATGGGCTTTCAGGTCGAGCAGGCGTCTGCGGGAGAGGCTGCGATCCCGCTGCTGGAAAGGGCCGAAGGGCCGTCGCCCTACGATCTGCTGCTGCTCGACTGGCGCATGGACGGGATGGACGGGATCGCGACCGTTCGGGCGCTTCAGGACAATCGGGCCATTCTGCATCCGCCCACCGTGATCATGGTGACGGCCTACGGGCGGGAGAAGGCGCAGCAGGCATCCGAGGGACTGCGGGTGTCCGGCTTCCTGACCAAGCCGGTCACCCCATCGACCCTGCTGGACGCCATCATGCTGGCTCTCGGTCACGAGAACGCGCAAAGGGCGCGTGCCACCGGACGCCAGGAGGAGACCATGGAGGCCGTCGAGCGGCTGCGCGGGGCCAGGGTGCTTCTGGTGGAGGACAACGAAATCAACCAGGAGCTGGCGATCGACCTGCTGGCCGAGCATGGCATCCAAGTCGAGGTCGCGGGGAACGGACAGGAGGCGTTGGCCATGATCGAGCACCAGCCACCTTACGATGGCGTTCTCATGGACTGCCAAATGCCGATCATGGACGGTTATATGGCGACCCGCGAGATCCGGGCGCTGGGGTATGAGAGGCTTCCGGTGATCGCCATGACCGCGAACGTCATGAAGGGCGATCGGGAGCGGGCGTTGAATGCCGGCATGAACGACCATATCGGCAAGCCCATCGACGTGCGCGAGATGTTCACCACCATGGCCAAATGGATCCGGCCGTCGTGCGCGGACGCCTCGGCGACAGGGCCGGTCGGCACCGAGGGCGCGCGGGCCGAGCCCCTGGGTATCGAGGAGATCCCAGACCTGCCCGGAATCGACAGAGCCGCCGGGCTGGCCGTGGTGCAGCAGAACGTCAGGCTCTACCGCAAGCTGCTTCTTCGCTTCCAGGAGATGCAGCGCGATTTTGCGGCGCAGTTCGCGGCATCCCGCAGCGACGCGGATCCGCATGCCAGCAGGCGTTGCGCCCACTCCCTGAAAGGACTGGCGGCGAACATCGGCGCCACCCATCTGCAACAGGCGGCCCAGTCCCTGGAGTCGGTCTGCGAGCGCGGGGATGGCGAGGCGGCGATCGGCGCGGCGCTCGCCGACGCGCTCGAGGCGCTCGATCGGGTGATCGCCGGGCTGGACCGGTACGGTCCGGCATTGACCGAGCTGTCGGCGAACGAGACATGGGAGGGCAATGGCATGGAAACGCATCGGGACGGGCTCGCATCCGTTCTCGATCGGCTGCGGCAATTGCTCGAGGAGAACGACACGGATGCAGTCGATCATCTAGCGTCGCTCAAGCCCATGCTGTCCGGGGCCGATTGCTCCCAGGCCCTGGGGCGCCTTTCCCGCGCGATCGATGATTACGATTTCGACGAGGCGCTGTGCCAGCTCGATGACCTGCAACGGGATCTGCTCTAGCTTCGGGCACCAGGCGAACGGGCCTGGCCGGCGAAGCCTCTACTTCCAGACCTCCAGTAGCGATTCGAGCGCGCGCGAGTAGTCGTAATCTTGGATCTGCTGGCCGATGCGCCGGCCGTCATCGCCGAGCGCCGCGATCAGCAGTGAGGCGGATTCGGTAAAGAGGTCGTTGGCGGCGGTGTCGTTGGCCATGAGGAGTCTCTCGAGTCGCGCCATGATCGCGCTCACCCTTTCCCACTCCGGTGTTTCCGCCACCTGGCCGGAGCGGGCGCACGGGGATTCCTGCAATCGCGTCGGGATCTCCACGGATTCTGTCTGGCCGTCGATGCCCAGCGGGTTCGGGTCCTGGCTGGAGGGGGCGAAGGGGATCTCGACCCAGAAACGGCTGCCTCCTCCGGGTCGGCTCTCGACACCGATCCGCCCGCCCATGAGCTCGGTGAGCCGCTTGCTGATGGTCAGCCCCAGTCCGGTTCCTCCATAGCGGCGGGTGGAAGTCGCGTCCGCCTGCTCGAAGGGCCGAAAGAGCGAGGATAGCTGGTGTTCGCTCATGCCGATGCCGGTATCCCGCACTTCGAGCCTCAGCGTCAGGGGATCCGCGTCGAGCTCGGCGACCGATCCGAGCATCGTTATCTCGCCCCGTTGGGTGAACTTGATCGCGTTGCCCACCAGATTGAGCAGGATCTGTCCGAGTTTGACGCCATCGCCGCGCAGCACCGACGGGACCCGATCCAGGCCGATCACCAGGTCCAGACCCTTGGCGGCCAAGGAACCCGATACCCGGTCGGCGACATGGTCGATGACGCGTGCCGGCTCGAAGTCCGCGATTGCAAGGGGGAGCTTGTCCGCCTCGATCTTGGCGAGGTCGAGGATGTCGTCGATGATCCGCAGCAGGTGCTGGGCCGAGCCGGTCAGCCTGTCCAGCTGGGCGGTCTGACGGGGATTGAGCGGATCCTGTCCGATGAGGTGCGTGAACCCCAGGATCGAGTTCATGGGCGTGCGGATCTCGTGGCTCATGTTCGACAGGAATGCGCTCTTGGCCCGGTTGGCGCTCTCGGCCGCCGTCTTGGCCGCCTCCAGCTCGGCGGTGCGCGAGGCGACCATCTCTTCGAGATGCTGACGGTACGCCTCCAGCTCGCGCGTGGTCTCGACCCGCTCGGTGATGTCGCGGACGATGGTGACGCACCCCCGGCCCTCGCCGAGGCGGCGCAGATGCGCCTCGAAGTGGCGTTCGCCGTCCGCGAAGGGCAAGGCGTATTCGAAGAAGATGGGGTCGTCCGAGGTCAGCGCCGACTCCAGGTGCATCTGGAAGCGATTCGCGATGTCCGCTGGCAGTATGTCGGCGACCCTTTTGCCGAGAAAGACCAGTGGAGGCACGTAGAGCGACGTCTCGACCCGGGCCCGGTAGTCGAGCAGGGTTCCCGCGGCGTCGGTCAGGAAATAGAGATCCGGGATCCCGAGGACGGCCTCCTGGACATGAGGCTGCAATGCGGCGAGCGTTTCGCCCGGATCGTCCGGTTCTGGGGGTGTCGATGGTGTCACGCTTGTCGATGCTCCTTGCTTGGATCCCGCTGATCCATGCCATGAGTCTCGGGATCCGGCGCCGATCCGGTCAGGCGCCGAATCAGCTCGATCGTCTCGGGTATATCGAAGGGCTTGGACAGGAATGCATCCATGCCTGCATCCAGCGCGGCGTTCTTCTGCGGGCTCAATGCGTCCGCGGTCAGGGCGACGATGGGGATCCGGAGGAGGCTCGGACGCCTGCGGATGAGGCGGGTCGCCGTGAGTCCGTCCATCAGGGGCATGTGCACGTCCATCAGCACCATGTCGACGGCGTCCGGGTGTGCCGTGAGCCAGTCGACCGCCTCGTGTCCGTCGGCGAGCAGATGCACCTCCGCGCCTTCGTCGGCGAAGATCTGGTGGGCGACCTCGCGGTTGATCTCGCAATCGTCGACGACCAGCAGCCGCAGACCGGCAAGCCGTGGCGGCTGCCGGTCCTCCCTTGCCTCCTCCGACACCGCGCGGTCGAGGGGGCTCGGAGCCTCGATCCGCTCGGGATCCGGAGGCCGTTTCGGCCCCTCGCTCGGGCGAGGTTCCGATTCCGGCTCGGCGAGATCGAAGGTCAGATCCAGCCAGAAGGTACTGCCTTTCCCCGGCGCGCTGTCGAGTTCCAGGGACGATCCCATCAGTTCGGTCAGACGGCGACAGATGGCGAGTCCCAGTCCAGAGCCGCCGAAGCGTCGTGTCGTGGAGGCGTCCGCCTGGGTGAATGCCTGGAACAGACGTGTTTGGGTCTGGGCGTCGATACCAATTCCCGTGTCCCGGACCGAGAACCGCAGACCGATCCGTGTCGGCGTGTGTTCGAGAGGCTCGATTCGCACCTCGACCCTGCCCTCCTCGGTGAACTTGATGGCGTTGCCGGTCAGGTTGATCAGAATCTGCCCGAGCCGCAATGGGTCCCCGAGCAGAACGGGGTCCAGCCCATCCGGAGGGCGGATGGCCAGATCGATGTGCTTGCTCTCCGCGCTGCTGGTCATGAGTGTGGCGAGCGTGTCCAGGACCTCGCTCAGACGGAATGGCGCATGCTCGATCTCGATGCGTCCCGATTCGATCCTCGAGAAATCCAGGATGTCGTTGATGATGCCGAGCAGGATTCGTCCCGAGTGCTGGATCTTGCGGGCGAATTCCCGTGCCTCCTCCGGGAGCGTCTGGCGCTCCAGCAGATAGGCCAGACCGAGCACCGCGTTCATCGGGGTACGGATCTCGTGGCTCATGTTGGCCAGGAATTCGCTTTTGACGCTGGCCAGACGCTCGGCCTCGGCACGGGCCTGGATCAGCTCCCGGGTGCGTTCCTCGACCATTTCCTCCAGATGATGGCGGTGATGCTCCAGTTCTTGCTCGGTGCGCATGATCCGGGTGATGTCGCGGGCGATGCCGAGCACGCCGATCAGGCTGCCGTCCGAGGAGTACAGCGGCGTCTTGATGACCTGCAGCAGCTCGCTGTGTCCGTCGCTGGCGAAGGTGACCTCCTCCTCGTTGATGCTGGGGCCGCCGCTGGCGATGGCGGCAAGATCCTTGGCGCGGAAGAAATCCGCCAGCTCCGGGTCGACGAAGTCGTAGTCGGTCTTGCCCACGATCTCCTCCTCGGGGGCGCCGAAGAGCTTCTCGAAACGGGCGTTGCAGATGATGAAGACGCCTTCGGGGTCCTTGAGCCAGACCAGATCCGGGATGGAGCGCACGATCGTCCGCAGTCGTTCGCGGCTGTCGCTGAGCGCGATCTCGGCCTCCTTGCGGGCGCTGATATCCTCGGCGAAGGTCACGATTCCGCCCACGGAGCCGTCCGCGCCGAACCAGGGACGCACCTCCCAGCGCTGCCATTGGATGCGTCCGTCCATCCGCCGGAACCAGTCCTCGTCGGCATGCAGCACCTCGCCCGCCATCCCGCGCCGGTGGACCGCCTTCCAGCGCTCCGGTATCTCGGGAAAGATCTCGTAGTGGGAGCGTCCCAGGAGGTCCTGCTCGCCGAGCCCGAAGTCGTCGCGCCAGCGGCGGCTGGCGCAGAGATAGCGCATCTCGCGGTCGAACATGGCCAGTGCGGACGGGGCGTGCTCGATGAAGAGGCGCAGCCGCCCCTCGCTCTCGCGCAGGGCCTCCTCCATGGATTTGCGCGCGCTCATGTCCTCGATCGCGGCGATGAAATATTCCGGCTCTCCATCGGCCTGCCGCACCAGGGAGACGGTGAGGCTGGCCCAAAGATAGCCGCCATCCCCGCGCAGATAACGTTTCTCCATGCCGTATCGATCGATCTTGCCGTCGAGCAGGCGCTGGACCTGAGCGAGATCGGTGTCCAGGTCCTCGGCATGGGTGATCTCCTGGAAGGTCTTGCCGAGCAGATCGCGCCGGTCGTAGCCGAGGATTTCGCACAGGCGTTCGTTGATCCGCAGGAAGCGTCCATCCGGGCTGACCATGGCCAGTCCCATCGCCGCCTGCTCGAAGGTGGCCTCGAAACGTCCCTCGCTGCGGTCGAGCTCCGTGCGCGCCTGCTCGCGGGCGATCAGCGCCGAGCGCTGTCGGCGCAGGGCCAGGATCAGCAGGGCGGTGGTGAAGAGGAAGGCCAGGGCCGAGCCGCCCAGGGTCAGGGCGAAGTTGCGGTCGGTGCGGATGGCCAGAAGCCGAATTCGGTGTCGGGCCTCTCGATCCAGTCGGTCGGCCTGGCGCTCGAGTTCGCCATAGAGGATTCGCAGCTCGACCAGTTGACGGGTGTCGGGGGCGTCGGCTCGCGTCCATTCATCGAGGACCTGTCCAAATGCCTGGGCGTCGTGACGAAAGCGCCCGCGCTCGGGCTGGGGATCCGGGTAGAGCCGTTCGAGCGAATCCTCGAAATCCCCGATCGCCTGGCGCATGAGCGCCAGCCCGCCGGCACGGTCGAAGGGCGATTCGGAATCGTCGGCCAGACTCCAGTGCAGAAATCCCTTCGCCAACTCCGTTTGCGCCTGGCGCAGATGGTCCAGTGCATCGACGCTTTCCTGCAGCGTCGAACGATGCTCGACATGGTGCCAGAAGAGGAGCGCGCAGACGCCCAGGGCGAGCAGGACGGCGAGGATGAGCGAGGGCGCGATGCCGAGTCGTTCCCGTTGCCGAGGGTCCGTCATCTTCTTCTGGACTCGCGGATGGTCAGTCATCGCAATCGGGCTCGGTGTCGATGGTGGCAGGGGACTCGGCAGGGCCGAATCCGAGGCCTGACAGCAGATCCAGATGCTCGGTGCTGCCGAGATAGGTTCTTGCAGCCTCGTTCCATGCCTCGGCCAAACCGCTATCCGAACGCCGAAAGGCGAATGCGCCCCGGCCATAGCAGCGGGCCTCGGAGGAACGCTCGGACATCTGGATCAGGGCCGCATGAGGGCAGGTTCCATGGCGGATGCACCAGCGCAGACTGGGCGCCGAGAGCAGCATGGCGTCGGCCAGTCCGGATCCGACCGCGGCATATCCGGTGCGGGCGTCCGGTACCCGAATCAGGCGCGATGGGGACACATGCAGATCGACCAGCAATGACTCCTCGACGGCACCCTCCAGGACGGCGATCTTCAGTTCGGGATGGCGCTGCAGATCGAGGAGGGACGCCAGTCCATGGGGGTTCGTGTCGGGGACGAGCAGAGCCGGAGCCGCCCGAAAGGTTTTGCGGGAGAACAGCACCCGCTCGGCACGTGCCGGTGTGACGAAGAGTCCGGCGGCGATGACGTCGATCCGTCCCGTCTGGAGGGCGGGTATCAGCTCGTCGAACTGCATCTGGTACCAGGAAATCCGCTCGATGCCGAGCCGCGACAGGATGCGCCGGGCGACCTCGGGCGATTCGCCCATGACCTCGCCGTCGCCATCGACGAAGGCGTAGGGCGGTTCGATCGCGTAGCCGATGCGGATCGAGTCCGCGTCCAGGATCCTGTCGAACGAGTCGTCGCCGGACCTCGGCCAGAGCAGCATGCCGAGCAGAACCGCTGCCGCGATCAGGAGAAGGGTGGTGCGTGCAAACGGCATTGTCTCCATTCGGTTCGGTCGCATCTCAATCCAGCAAGGCGGTCCGGTCCGAGGGCCAGGATCCGAAGCGAGGCGATTCTTCTCCGGGGTTGCATTTTGACGCGCCCATGTGGTCGAGAATCGAGGGCGTCCGTGGCGCTGACGGAGCCCGCGAGCCATCGGTATTTCCATACCCATCTTAGATGGCCCGTCGGTGTTCTGTAAGTGCAATGCTCCAATGACACTGGAAGACCCGCGCGCCGGGTGGGTTCTATTGGAATTCCGGTCGAACCTCGGACGCATCGAGGAGGATGCGGGCCGTGAATCGGGCTCTCTGTCAGGTAAATCTGACACGAAATGAAGCCTGCTCTCACAGAGATCTGCAGCGAGCCTTGATATTGCGCCCGACCCATATGCATTAGGCTGAAGGTCAAGGAAATCCGCATCGGAGTCACGGTCATGCAGCTTCTGAACACAACCCAGACCATGAGAGACATCCACATCCATTCCTGTGGCGTCTGGTTCGGTGGCGGGCCGGTGCGGCTGCGCACCATTCTCGGCTCCTGCGTCGCCATCACGCTCTGGCATCCGAGGCTGCGTATCGGTGGACTCTGTCACTTCATGATCGCCGAGTCGTCCTCGCCCAAGAGGGTCGAGCGCAACGGCTGCTATGCCGATTCGGCCATGGAGATGCTGGAGGCCGGGATCGCCAAGGCTGGCGTGAAACCCCGCGATCTCGAGGCCAAGCTCTTCGGTGGCGGCCAGATGTTCGCCTGTCCCGAGCCGGGCGCGAAATGGTCGATGCTGAACCAGGTCCAGGAGCGCAATATCGCGGTGGGGCGCGATCTCGTGCGCCGCTACGGGCATCCCATCGTGGCCGAGCATCTCGGGGGACAGGGGCATCGCAGTCTGGTGTTCGATCTGACGACTGGTCTGGCCTGGCTCAAGCACAGCCCCCTCGGTAGCGCCCAGACGCCTGAACGTCAGCTTGCGGCCTGAGTCGAGCTGAGGGGGCCGGCTCGCCCCGACCTCGACGGCTGTCGGCTCGGGATTGCGCGATCGTCCGAATGAGAGCCGTTTCCGGGTATCTTGTCTTGATGGAGTCAAGCGTGAGCACAGCTGCCGAATCCCATGGTACGGATATGCTCCTGCTCTGGGTCCAGCCAGATGGCCAATTCCTCGATGCCGACGAGGCCGCCTGCAAGTCGCTCGGCTACACGCGAGAGGAACTGCGCGACCTATGGGTTTGGGACCTCGACCATGAATTTCCCCGCGATCGGTGGCTGGAGCTGTGGGCCCGTCTGCGCCAGTTGCGACGCATGCGCTTCGCCTCGTCCTTTTACTGCCACGACGGTGACAGGGTCGAGGCCGAGATCCAGCTCCAACTGGTCGACTCGGGTTGTCCGGAACACGGCCTGGTCTTGATTCGTCCGCGTGGAGAGCCGCGGCGCACCGAACGGACTCTGAGCGAGAGCGAGGCGCATTTGGCCCTGGCCCTCGAGGTCTCGAATCAGGCCCTGTTCGAGCTCGATTTGGTTACCGGCATCGCGATTCTCAGCGAGGCTCACCCGGCCATGCTCGGTCGAGAGATTCCGGATCTGGCCGTGGGCACCGATGTCTGGCAGCAATGGCTGCATCCCGATGACCGGGAGGCGGCCCTCGGCTTGTTCGACGAATGCGTCTCCGGCACGCGCGAACGGATTCGGGCCGATTTTAGATTCTTGGCCGCCGAGGGACGATCGATCTGGATCCGTTCGGTCGCTCGCGTGGTCAGCAGGGACGGTCTGGGCCGGCCGCTGCGCATGCTGGGCACCCACATCGATATCACCGAGGAGAAACGAGCCGAGCATGCGCACGCGCTGACTCTGCGCGCCGTCGATCGGGCCGTCGTCGGTGTGTATCAGTTCGATTCCGAGGGGCGTCTGGTCTATATCAACGAGGAGGCCTGCCGGTCGCTCGGCTACACCCGTGAAGAGTTGCTCGGGGAGCGCGTCGATAGGTTCGACCCCTACATCACCTCCGAGCAGCTGGCCGAGATCGAACGGGCGGTGCGGGTGAAAGGTGCCCTGCGATTCGAGACCCGGCACCGGCGCAAGGACGGGACGTCCTTCCCGGTCGAGGTCGTCGCCAATCCGATCGAGCTCGATGGCCATCTCCACAAATTCGCTTTCGCTCGCGACATCAGCGACCGCAAGGAGGCGGATGAAGCGCTCAAGGCGTCCGAGGCATTTCTGGACAGCATCATCGTCCAGAGCCCGATACCCATCCTCATCTTCGACACATGGGGCCGAATCGTCCGCGCCAATCAGGCTGGTATAGCGCTCTTCGGCCGCGAGGACGCATCGGAGGCATTCCATCGATACAACCTGTTCGAGGACGAACGCATGCGCGCGGATGGCCAGCTGGAACAGGTCGAGCGCGTCTTTCGCAACGGCGAGACGCTGCGCTTCCAGAGCCGATATCCCCTTCATACCCAGCCACCCACCACACTGGAACTGGATTCGACCATCTTTCCACTGCGCAATGCGGCGGGAGAGATCAGCCACGCCGTGGTCTATCACCTGGATATCACCCAGCGCAAGGCCGCCGAGGCCAGGCTTCGCTATCATCTGGAGTCCGAGCAGGCGCTTGCCGACATCTCGGGCTGGATGATCAAGTCGGGGTGGGAGGATCTCGATATCCGCTTCGACGCCATGCTGGAGCGACTCGGACGGCTGATGTGCGCGGAGCGCTGTTTCTTCTTCTCCCTGAGCGCGGATGGTCTTGTCGCGGTCAATAACCACGAGTGGTGCGCACCTGGTATCCAACCCCAGATCTCAGACCTGCAGGCGTTGCGGGCGGCCGACTACGAGCCCTTCTATGCGCGTCTGCGTCAGGGCGAGATCGTCATCGCCAGGGCCGAGAATTCGGACTATGGGCTCAGGTTCAAGCCGGGGCTGCTCGAGTCCGGTCCGCATTCCTTGATCTGCATCCCCGTGATGTGGGGATCGACACTGAGGGGATTCGTCGGGCTCGATTCGCTGACGGGCGAGCGTTCCTGGTTCGAGCACGACCTCCGCTTCCTGCGTCTGCTGGCCGAGATCATCGCTCACACCATACAGCGCCTGGAGGCGAAGCAGGCGCTGCTGGAGCAGACGCGAACCCTGGGGGAAAGCGAGAGCCGCTATCGAGCCGTCTTCGACAATGCCACGGACGCCATCATCGTCCATGACGCCAAGGGTCAAATCCTCTCGGTGAATCGGGCCATGCTCGAGATGTACGGCCTGGAGCAGGAGGAGGCCCTGGACTATCGGATTCAGGATATGTGGGGGCCGCAGCATGTCGAGAGCGTCGTGTTCGGTTATTGGCAGAAGGTCTTGGAGGGCGAGTCCCTGCATGTGGATCTGACGGCCATGCGGCCCAAGGACGGCTTCTGCTTCCCGGTCGAGGTGATGCTCAGATCCATCCAGTTCGGCGATCGGCGGGCGATCCTCGCCAATGTCCGCGACATCACCGAGCGCAAGCGCGCCGAGGAGGCACTGCGCCAGAGCGAGGAGCGCTTCGCCAAGGCCTTCCGCTCCAACCCCGCGGCCATCATGATCTCCACGATCGATGAAGGCCGAATCATCGACGCCAACGAGCGCTACCTGCATCTCATCGGTGCCGAACGCGAGGAGGTTCTGGGCCGAACCACGCTCGATATCGGTATCTGGGGGGATCGGGCGTTTCGAGACGACATGATCGAACGGCTCAAGGAAGGCGATTCCTTTCTGGATGCGGAAACGGTCATCCATTCGCGGAGCGGCGCCTCCCGGGACATCCTCTGGTCGGCGGAGATCATCCAGCTCGGCGGGGAATCCGCACTCCTGTCTCTGGTCCATGACATGACCGAGCAGAAACGCACGCAGAAGGCCCTGCGCGAGAGCGAGGCGCGCTTGAGCGCCGCGGTCGAAAGCATCCCGTTCGATTTCTTCATCATGGATCTCGACGGCCGCTACGTTTTGCAGAACTCCTCCTCCAAGGCACGCTGGGGCGATGTCGTCGGTGACTCGCCCGAGACGAGCCGGGTCCGACGGGTCTATGGGGAGGGCTGGGAGACGCGGCAGCGGCGCGTCCTGGCCGGGGAGGTCGTCGACGAGGAGCTCGTGCTGGACGGGGACGAGGATGCGCGCTTTTTTAGGAACGTACTCGCGCCGATCAGGGATCGCGATGTGGTTCGCGGCATCGTCGAGCTGAGTATGGACATCAGCGAGCGCAAGCGGACCGAACGCGAACTGCAGCGGCACCGCGAACATCTCGAGGAACTGGTGGTGGAGCGGACGGATGCCTTGCGGCGCGTCATGGGCCAATTGGTCCAGTCCGAGAAGCTGGCCGCGCTCGGCAACCTGGTCGCCGGCGTTGCCCACGAGCTCAATACGCCGCTTGGAAACGCACGCATGCTCTCGAGCACCCTCGAGGACTCTCTCAGGGAATTGGGCGATGTGCTGGAGAGGGGCGAGCTGCGTCGCGCCCAGCTGCTGGATTTTCTCGAGAGCGGGCTGGAGGCGGTGCGTCTGCTCGACCGCAATACGGTCCGCGCCGCCGAGCTCGTCACCCATTTCAAGGAGGTGGCCGTGGACCAGACCAGCGTGCGCCGTCGTGTCTTCAGTCTCCGGCAGACGGTCGAGGAAACGCTGGCGACCATGCGCCCGACCCTGAAACGATGCGAGCATGGTATCGAGCTCGATATCCCCGCCGATCTGACCCTGGACAGCTATCCCGGACCATTGGAGCAGATCCTCACCAATCTGATCGGCAATTCTCTGACGCACGGATTCGAGGGCATCGAATCCGGTCATATCCGGATCGGTGCGCGCGCCCTGGATCCGGGGTCCGTCCGATTGATCTACAGGGACGATGGTCTGGGCATTCCGGCCGAGAAACGCTCGCGCATCTTCGACCCCTTCTTCACCACCCGGCTGGGCCAGGGCGGGAGCGGGCTCGGACTCTATATCGTCTACAACCTGGTCACGGGTGTGCTCGGCGGAACCATCGAGGTGGGCGATTCCGAAGACGGGCGCGGGGCGGTTTTCAGGCTCGATCTGCCATGTCGCGCCCCCGAGCGTTCGCAAGGGGAGAGCGAGAGCGGGTCTGGCGAATAGCTGGTGGACAGACCGATCATGGCGATTTCTCCAGTTCGATCAGCGGCAGCGTGATCCATAAGCGCGTACCCTGGCCGAGCGCGCTCTCGATGCGCGCGCTCCCGCCGTAGATGAGCACCCGCTCGCGGATCCCCATGAGGCCGAAGGTCGTTTTCTCCCTGACGGCGGCGGGATCGAATCCGCACCCATCGTCGCGGACCTCCAGCTGGAGCAGGCCGCTGGACCGGGTGATGCGGATGTCCACATGCTTGGCGTCGGCATAGCGGGACACGTTCGTCAGCGATTCCTGAAGGATGCGGAAGAGTGTCGTCGCCAGCTCCTGATCCAGATCCAGCTCTCCCTCCCGGGGAGTCTGGAGACCGCAGCGGATTCCGGTGCGGGACTGGAAATCGGAGATCAGCCATTCGGCCGCGGAGACGAGCCCCAGGTCCAAGGCCGCCGGTCTCAGGTTCGAAACCATCCGGCGCGTGTCCATGATCGTTTGATCGATCAGCTCGCGCATCGTGTGCAAACGCTTGAAAACCTCGGGGTTGGGCTCCGGAAACAGCATCTCCAGCATGCTGGTCTCGATGCGCAGCGCCGTCAGATACTGTCCCATGTTGTCGTGCAGCTCTCGGGCGATGTGCTTGCGCTCCTCTTCGCGGACCCTCTCGCGATGGTCCGTCAGGGCACGCAGCTTGGTGCGCGAGCGGATCAGCTCCAATCCTTGCTCTTCCAGATCCCGCTTGGCGTCCTTGAGCTCGCGGATCTGCCTGTAGGAGCGGATGGCCGCCGAGAGACAGGCGAAGAGGGCGGTTCGCGTCAGTTCCGATTTGGTCTTGTAGTCGTTGATATCGTAGGCGCGGATGGTGTCGATCTGGGGCACCATGCCGGACTGGCCGGTTCTCAGAATGATGCGGATGGCGTCGTCCCCGAGTTCCTCGCGAATCCTTCTGACCAGGAAGAGTCCGGCCTGGTCCGATTCCATGACGACGTCGAGCAGGACGGCGGCGATATCGCGATTCCGGGTCAGGAGCTCGTAGGCTTCGCTGGCCGAATGGGCATGGAGCAGCTGGATCGGGCGAGCCTCCACCTCGAGGCCGCGCAGTGCCAGCGCGGTCGCCTGGTGGACGTCCATTTCGTCGTCGACGACGAGAACCTGCCATGGGGCAGGGTCATTGCGATTTGGTTCCGTGGATGATGACGTCCGGTCAAACGCATATGCCAGGCGGTTCATCGTCAAGCTCCTTCTCGGTTGTCTACTGCCAGGGAATCCTGTCCCACAAGACGCAGAAGATCGCGAGCTTGGCATCATGCCATGAGTGGAAATCGACGAAGGCGTTTGATCTGGAAAGGATCCGCGATGTCAGATATTGGTTCCGTCCAGTCGAATGTTGACGATGGCTCGAGGATCTGCGTGCTCCTCAGGGGGCCTTTTTTACCGCGCCCGCGGCCGCGCGGCAAGAGAGATATCGCAACGCTGCGTTGATCGCCCCCGACTGAGCCGGGAGGATGGTTCGGCTTTCCCTGGGTGCGACCCACATTTGACGTACGTCTTATGTGACTCGTGTTTAAGGTGCTGTGGATGCAAGCCAACCCCGGCGGAATCGTCGTTTTCCCCAGTCGAGGTGAGTGGATCTGTGGATAAGCTGTGAAATGGATCGATAAGCGACTGTCAGTCAACCAGCCATCATGAACTGGTCACATATTGATCGCCTGGTGAGGGCTCGGTTCGGGCCGGATCGGCTATGATGGTCGCCCGACTATCCCGCCGAGCCGTCTTCGGCGCATGCATCGAGGTCCAGCCCCATGATTCGACAGCTGAGGATCACCCAGATCGTGGAGAACGCCGCCGGGGCGCCCGGGCTTCTCGGCGAGCACGGCGCGGCCTTTCTGGTCGAGGCCGACGACCGCCGCCTGCTCTTCGATACCGGGCAGGGCATGGTGCTGAGGCACAATGTCGAGCGTCTGGGTCTCGCGCTCGATAGGGTCGACTCCATCGTCCTCAGCCACGGCCATTACGATCACAGCGGCGGTCTGCTGGACGCGCTCGACATGACCGGGGCCGTCGACCTCTATCTGCACCCCGAGGCATTGGCGCCCAAGTACAACCGCAACGGACGCGAGATCGGATCGCCGGTCGCGGAGGAGACGCTGAGGCCGCTGTGCCGACGTCTCGTCGCCAGCCGCGAGCCGGTCGGGATCGCCCCAGGTCTTCTGCTCACCGGGGAGATCCCGCGCCGACACGACATCGAGGACACGGGCGGACCCTTCTACAGCGATCCCGAATGCACTCGGACCGACTGGCTGCCGGACGATCAGGCGCTGGTCGCGGATACCGTCGAGGGTCTGGTGGTCCTGCTCGGCTGCGGGCATTCCGGGCTGGTGAACACCCTGGACTGGATTCGGCACCTGCTGCCGTCTCGACCGCTGCACGCGGTCCTGGGCGGCATGCATCTGCTGCGCGCCGATCAAGACCGGCTGCACTTCACCGCGGACGCGCTCGCGGAGCTGGGCGTCGCCTATCTGGCCCCCAATCATTGCACCGGACTGGCCGCCATCTGCCAGCTGCGTCAGCGCTTCCCCTCCCAGTTCAGAGAATCGCCGGCAGGGACGGTGCACAGCTTCCCCGAATCGGCCGCTGGCGGCTGACCGTTTCTTCAGCCCTCAATCCTTGGTTTCCCGCGCCTTGAGCAAGGGCTCCAGCAGGTCGATCGGCAGCGGGAAGACGATGGTCGAGGTGCGATCCCCGGCGACGGCGGTCAATGTCTCGAGAAATCTCAGCTGCAGTGCCTGCGGCTGCCGGGCGAGGATGCCGGCCGCCTGCATCAGCTTCTCGGCCGCCTGCTGTTCGCCCTCGGCGTGGATCACCTTGGCGCGGCGGGCGCGCTCGGCCTCGGCCTGGCGGGCGATGGCGCGGATCATGGACTCGTCGAGGTCGACGTGCTTGATCTCGACGTTGGCCACCTTGATGCCCCAGGCGTCGGTCTGGGCGTCGAGGATGCGGCGGACGTCGTCGTTGAGCTTGTCGCGCTCGGCGAGCATCTCGTCGAGCTCGTGCTGTCCGAGGACCGAGCGGAGCGTGGTCTGGGCCAGCTGGCTGGTCGCGACCCGGTATTCCTCGACCTGGATGATCGCCTTCTCCGGATCGATGACCCGGAAGTAGACCACGGCGTTGACCTTGACCGAGACGTTGTCGCGCGAGATGACGTCCTGGCTCGGCACGTCCATCACCTGGACCCGCAGGTCGACCTTCACCATGCTCTGGATCCCGGGGATCACGAAGATGAGGCCGGGACCCTTGACCCCGCTGAAGCGGCCGAGCGTGAAGACCACGCCCCGGGTGTATTCGCGCAGGATCTTGACGGACGCGACGAGCAGCGCCAGCAATAGGATCAGCGGGGTCGCCAAGAGATTGAGCAGCATGGGATTCTCTCCGTTACGACGGCTTCGATGCCTTGGTGGGCGATGTGTGGATCGGCTCGACCGTCAGCCTGAGTCCGTCACGGCGGACCACGCGTATCCGGGTGCCGGGCACGATCGGCCGATCGCTGCTGGCGCTCCAGATCTCGCCGTGCAGGCGAACGCTGCCGGATCCGGGGAATCCTCCTACGACTTCGCCCTGGGCGCCGGCCAGTTCCTCCGCGCCGGTCGTGACCGGTCTGCGGTGCGCGCGCAATGCCAGGCCCAAGGCCAGGAAAATGACGAGCGCGCTGAAGAGCGCGAGTCCCAGGACGAGCGGAAGCGAGATCCCGAGGGCCGGTGCGTCAGAATCGATCAGGATCAATGAGCCGAGGATGAAGGCGGCGATTCCTCCGAGCCCCAGTGCGCCGAAGCTGGGCGTGATCAGCTCCATCGCCATCAGGGCCAAGCCCAGGATGATGAGTCCTACCCCCGCATAGTTGATCGGCAGCACCTGAAAGGCATAGAGGGCCAGCAGCAGGCTCAGCGTCCCGAGGGTCCCGGGAAGTACGGCGCCCGGGTTGGAGAATTCGTAGATGAGTCCGTAGATGCCGACCAGCATCAGGATATAGGCCACGTTGGGATGTCCGATCACGGCGAGCAGCCGGGTCTTCCAGTCTGGCCGACGCTCGATCGGTTCGAGATCCGAGGTGTCGAGCACGACCCGGGTCTCTCCGAGCCGAACCGCGCGGCCGTCGATCGCGCGCAGCAGTGTTTCCAGGCTGGGGGCCATGAGGTCGATCACATGCGCCTCGAGCGCCTCCTCGGCCGAGAGGCTGGCACCCTCGCGCACGGCGCGCTCGGCCCAGTCGGCATTGCGTCCATGCAGGCTCGCCAGCGCGCGGATATAGGCGGCCGCGTCGTTGATCAGCTTGCGTTCCTTGGCGTCGCTCGGCTCGGGACTGGATGCGGAGCCGGCATCCTGGGTTCCGTCTCGCGCCCCTTCTTCGTTCTCCGGTTCCGAGGCCGGTTTCGGCGTGGGCAGTCCCCCGAGTCGTACCGGTGTCGCGGCGCCCAGGTTCGTTCCCGGCGCCATGGCGGCGATCTGGCAGGCATAGAGGATGTAGGTCCCGGCGCTCGCGGCGCGCGCGCCCGTTGGGGCGACATACCCGACCACAGGAACGGACGAGGCGGCGATCGACTGGATGATGGAGCGCATCGATGGATCGAGCCCGCCCGGCGTGTCCATCCGAAGGATCACCAGCTCGGCGTCTCGCGTCTGCGCCTCGGCGATCGAATCCGCGACATAGCTGGCCATGGCCGGCCCGATGACGCCTCGAACCTCGAGCACCAGGGCCTTGCGCGCGAGGGAGTCGGGCGCGCCGTCCGCCGCGGCGCCGATCGCGCCCAGGACGAGGGCCGCGGCCCAGAGCAGCGGGAGAAGGGGCGAGAATCCGATGCGCGTCTTCACAGAGTCGATCCTCCGGGCCGGCGATGTTCGTCCTGCGATCGGGCCTTCGGGAATGGCGGCCCCGATTCCATGAGCTTAGACGATCCCAACCGAAAGGCGGCTGCGTTCCCCGGTCGAAGGGTCTAGGCTTGGATCGTTCGAGGAGGGCGGTCACTGCGCCCCCGAAGGTGCGGCATTTGCCGAGAACGACGTCCATCCCTCTGGAGGCTCGAGGCCATGGTGGAAGCTATCCGGTTGGCGAACACCCGCCTGCAGGCCTTGCTGGCCTTTCTCGTCGCGATGCTGTTCTCGCTCGGCGTCTATCTCTACTCCCTGCATCAAGCCGGGAAGGGCTTCTACAAGGTCTTCGAGCTGGAACACGAGACCCAACTCACCTTCAAGGCCGAGGAATTCGATCAGGCGATCGGGCACCTGAAGCGCATGACCCGGTTTCTCTCGACGGTTCCTCCCATTCCGGGAATCGGTCGCGTCCTGCTCCACGGAGGGGTCGATCCCGTCAACGGCGAGACCTTCGAGATCTGGAAGGGGCGGCTGGAACATATCTATCTCGGTTTCCTGAACGCGGAGCCCAGGGTCTTCCAGGCACGTCTCGTCGGTGTCGAGGACGGAGGGATGGAGCTGATCCGGGTCGAGCGCAAGAATGGCGTCACGTTCGTGACGCCGCCATCGGCCTTGCAGCGCAAGGGCGACCGTCCCTATGTTCGCGAGGCGATCGCGCATGATCCAGGCAGTATCCTGGTCTCCGAGATCAACCTGAATCAGGAGCACGGGCGGATCGAGGAACCGCCGCGACCCACGATTCGCGTCTCGATACCCGTCGCCGACGAGCGAGGCAGGATCTTCGGAGTGGTGGTCGCCAATTACGACCTCGGCTGGATCATGGATCGGCTGGGATCGAACAGCGGGGCGGCCGGCTACTATCTGACGGATGCCCAGGGACGCTATCTGCTCCATCCGGACGGCAAGGCGTTTCAGCATGAATATGCCCCGGCGCGTTCATCCGACTGGTCGAGCGATTTCCGGCTCCTGGAGCGGGCGAGGTTGCCGCCCGGATTCGCGACCGGCACCCTGATTCGCGACCGCAAGACCCATGAGGTGTTTCTCTATTCCGAGCGCCGGATTCCCAGTCTGGGACCGGATCGGGGCGTGATCTTGCGAGCGACCTATCCGGTCGATCAGGTGATGGAGCATCTCGTCAGGGATGCCTGGTCGTATTTCATCCTCATCCATGCCATCGCCTATCTGTTGATCGCCATCATCGCCTGGCTCTATTCGCGGACCCTCTCCTTGCAGCGCCAATCCGAGCTTCAGATGGCCCTGACACGATCGCTCGAGCAGGCCCGCCAGGCGGCGGAGATGGCCAACGCGGCCAAATCCCGGTTCCTGGCCAACATGAGTCACGAGATCCGCACCCCGCTGAACGTGGTGCTGGGCCTGAGCCATCTGCTCGAGCTCGGGACCATCGATAGCGAACAGCGCCAGTTCGTCGTCAAGATCCAGGCGGCCGGCCGGGCCCTGCTCGGGATCGTCGACGACATACTCGATCTCTCCAAGATCGAGGCGGGAGAGATCGCCATCGAATGCATTCCATTCAGCGTGAGCCGGCTCTGTCGCGAGACCATCGGCATCGTCTCCGAGCCGGCCGGACGGAAGGGGCTGTGTTTGGATCTGGTGATCGGCGACGACATCCCGCGGGTCGTCCTGGGGGATTCGACCCGACTGCGTCAGGTGCTGCTCAACCTGCTCAACAATGCGGTGAAATTCACGGCCGCCGGCAAGGTCGAGCTGAGCCTGCATGCCCTGAGACAGGACGATACCGAGTGTCTGCTCTGCCTCGAGGTGACGGACACCGGCATCGGCATTCCGCGGGAACGGCAGAATCATCTGTTCGAACCCTTCGTCCAGGCCGACGACTCGACCTCGCGTCGTTTCGGTGGAAGCGGTCTCGGGCTGGCCATCGTGCATCAGCTGATCGAGCTGATGGGGGGCTCGGTGTGCCTGGCGAGCGAGGAGGGGCGCGGCAGCCGATTCCGCATCGAGCTTCCGGTGAGGATCGCGGACGAACGGCAGGTCGACACGCAGGATTCCTGCCTGGAAGGTCTCGAGATCCTCATCGCGGATGACGACGAGAGCCAGCGTCTGGCATTGGTACGCATGGCGCGCTCGTTCGGCTGGCGTGCCGAGGCCGTCGCGGATGGTCTCGCCCTGGTGGACGAGGTTCTGAGGCGCGACGCCTCCGCGAGACCGGTCGATTGTCTCCTGGTGGATTGGAAGATGCCCGGGCTCGACGGTCTGAGCGCCTTGGATAGACTGCATCGCCAGCTCGACCCGAGCCGGGTTCCGGTCGCCATCATGGTCACCGTCCAGGAGCTCGAGCTGTTGAGCTCCGCGCCCTTGGCCGAATTGCCCGACGCGATCCTGCGCAAACCGGTGAATCGTTCGGAGCTGTTCAATCAGGTCAACGCGGCGGTCGCTGGCCGCTGCGGCTCCAGCGATCGCGTATTGGAGGGATCCTTCTATGGCTCCTCCGACATCCAATGGCTGGCCGGGATAGAGCTCTTGCTCGTGGAAGACAACGCGCTCAATGTCGATGTCGTTCAACGCGTCCTCGAGCGCAAGGGCGCCCGGGTTCGGGTCTGCGTGAACGGTTTGGAGTCCGTGGAGTGGCTGTCCGACCCCGAGCACCGGGTCGACGCGGTGCTGATGGACGTCCAGATGCCCGTGATGGACGGGATTGCCGCGGTGAAGGAGATCCGCCGGATCCAGCGGCTCGAACGGCTGCCGATCATCGCGCTGACGGCCGGGGCGCTCTCGAGCGAACGGCAGCAGGCGCTCGATGCCGGAATGAACGACTACATCACCAAGCCGTTCGAACCCGATCGGATGGTGCGGGCATTGCGCCGTCATATCGGGATCGCTCGCGCGGCGCCCTTGCCGCTGGCACCATCCGACGAGATCCGGGAGGATGGGCACGACTGGCCGGACATCCCCGGCCTGAACATGCCCGAGGTCGAGAATCGTATGGCTGGGGACTGGCCGCTGTTCGTATCGGCATGCCGTCGCTTCTTCATGGAGTTCCAGGATCTCGGCGGGCCCTCGATGCCCCCGGAAGAAAATGGCGGGCGCGCGCTATTGGCCGATCGGCTGCACAAACTGGCCGGCAGTGCCGGATTGATCGGGGCGGAAGGCATTCATGCCTTGGCCAAGGAGTACGAATCGGCGCTCAGAGGGGCGTCGGCGGCGGATGGTACCGAGCTTGCGGCGACGCTTGCGCGCTCCATGAACGACTTGAAAGCGTGCGTTCAGCCTCATATCGATGACGAGGGGCCGGATAGTGCGACGCATCGGGAGGCCCGGCGTCCGACCGGCGAGGAATTGGACGCCTTGATGGCGGCGCTGAGCGGTCGTCGGTTGGCTGCCGTGGGGACATTCGATGAGCTCTCCCCCGGACTGAGGTCTATGCTTTCCGAGGAAGGATTCTCGCGGCTGGCGGCGGCCGTAGCCGGTCTGAAATTCGATCAGGCCCTCCCGCTCCTGGCCGATCTGCGTCGATCCCTGGCCGACTGACTCACGCATGGGCATTCGACTCGGCTCCGATTCCGGCCTCGGCCGCCGGCCGGTGATTCGGGGCACTATTCCTTCGAGTCGAGCGAGGTGAATGGATTGAACAGGATTCTCATCGTCGATGATGCGCCGGAAAACATCCTGGTACTGGGCAAGCGGCTGATGCGGCAGTACGAGGTTCTGGCGGCCACCTCGGGACGGGAGGCGATCGCGATCGCGCATGAGCAGATGCCTTCGCTGATACTGCTCGACGTCAAGATGCCGGTCATGGACGGCTACGAGGTTCTGTCGGCGCTGAAGGAGGATCCGGCGACCCGGGGAATACCCGTGATCTTCGTCACCGCCGAGCACAGCTCGGCGAGCGAGACCGAGGCATTGCGCAGCGGTGCGGTCGACTTCATCCACAAACCCGTGAACCTGGACGTGCTGGAGTCACGGGTGGCCCTGCAACTGGCCCTGAAGGAGCAGGAGGGTGCCTTGCAGCAGCTCAACGACTCGCTCGAGCGCAAGGTCGAGGAACGGACCCGAGATCTTCAGCTCGCCAAGGAGCAGGTCGAGGTGGCGAATCGGGCCAAGAGCCATTTCCTGACCAATATGTCGCACGAAATGCTCACGCCCATGCATCAGATCACGGGCCTGCTGCAACTGATACAGAGGTCTCCCAGCGCGGATAAGGTCGGCGACTGGAGTTTCAAGGCGCAGGCGGCGGCCAACCGTCTGACCGCCATGATCGACGCGGTGCTCAAGGTGACCCAGCTGGATTCGGAGCGGATGCCGGTGCATCGCCATCCCGTCGATATCGGCGCCCTGGCGCTGGAGTGCGTCGAAGGCTTCTCGGAGTCCTCCAGGCTCAAGGGGCTTCGGATCGAGGCCCGGATCCCCCCCATGCCAGAGGAGCTGTATGGGGATGCCTCGCTCGTCAGCTCGGCCTTGCGCTGCTATCTGGACAATGCCATCAAGTTCACCGAAGAGGGCCGGGTCGAGGTTTCCGTCCACGTGGACGAGACGGACGAGGAGGGTGCCCTGGTCCGCTTCACGGTCAAGGACACGGGGATCGGGTTCGACCCCGAGGTCAAGCCGCGTCTCTTCTGCCTCTTCGAGCAGGCCGACAACTCCTCGACTCGGCGCTTCGACGGATCCGGTCTCGGTCTGGTCACGGTCAAGAAGATCGCCGAACTGCTCGGCGGCGATGTCGGCTGCGAGAGCGTGCCGGGTATCGGCAGCGAGTTCTGGTTCAGGGTTCGGTTGATACGCCAGCAATAGCCTGGGAAACGAGATAGGGCTGGCGGTCGAGCACGATTGGTGAATATATGGCCGACCGGTTTCACCACTCCACGCCGGGACGATCCTGGGGTATATACTAGCTCGCTTTGGCCTCGGCTCCACTCGGGAGGCGCCGGGCGGATGCATCCATGGCATTCGGCCGGCTCGCGCGTCGACAAGGCGATTGTCGAGGCGCTCCATCGTCATGCGTTCAGGTACGGCGACGATGGCGGGCCAGTCGTGGCCCGGGGGAGAAGCTCGACGATCGGCGTTTCCTGGGGTCTTGGTTCTACCGTTTCGAGCCCCTGGGGGGCATGCTGCGTGGCAACAGAGTTTCTGATGGGTAACGAGGCGATCGCACTGGGTGCCATCGCCGCGGGTGTGGGCGTGGTCACCGGCTATCCGGGCACGCCCTCGAGCGAGATCCTTCCAACCGTGGCCCAGCGCAATCCGGGCCGCGTCCATGTCGAGTGGTCCACCAACGAGAAGGTGGCCCTGGAGGTGGCGGCCGGCGCGGCCTATGCCGGCGCGCGCACCCTGGTCACCATGAAGCAGGTCGGGCTGAACGTCGCCTCCGACCCCTTGATGAGCCTGGCCTATGT
Source organism: Imhoffiella purpurea (assembly GCF_000585215.1). GTDB lineage: Bacteria > Pseudomonadota > Gammaproteobacteria > Chromatiales > Chromatiaceae > Imhoffiella > Imhoffiella purpurea. The sequence goes on from NZ_AONC01000014.1 coordinate 42,000, forward strand.
CGGCGTCAAAGGCGGCATGGTGATCGTCGTCGCCGACGACCCGGGTCCCATCTCGTCCCAGACCGAGCAGGACACCCGGACCTTCGGGCTCTTCTCCAAGCTGCCGGTCTTCGATCCGGCCTCGCCCGAGGAGGCCTACGCCATGATCGGCGACGCCTTCGCGCTCTCCGAGCGCTACGGAACCCCGGTGCTGTTCCGTCCGACCACCCGCGTCTGTCACGGCAACGCCCCGGTCGAGGTCGGCGATCTGAGCGCGCCGCCCGCGCCGGACGGCTTCGTCAAGGATCCCAAATGGGTCATCTTCCCCCGGCTCGCCTATCAGAGCCATCTGCGGATCGAACAGCGCCTGCCGCAGATCGCCGAGGAGTTCTCGGACTATCGCTTCAACGCGGTGAGTGGGTCGGGCCGGATCGGCATCGCCACCCAGGGGATCAGCAGCGCCTACGTGGCCGAGGCGCTCGCCGCGCTGGGCGACGCGGTCCCCGAGCACCGGCTGCTGCGGGTCGCGACGCCGCATCCATTCCCGCGCCGGCTCGCGCTCGAGTTCCTGGAGGGGCTCGACCAGGTGCTGGTGGTCGAGGAACTGGATCCGGTCATCGAGCGCGAGCTGCTGCGTCTGGCTGGCGAGTGCCATCTCCCGGTGACCGTGCTGGGCAAGGGCACCGGTCACGTCCAGCAGGCCGGCGAGAACGGCGTCGATTCGGTGACCCGGGCGCTGGCCGGATTCCTCGGGCTGGAGGTCGCGCCGGCCGCCGACTGTTCGGCGAGCGCAGGCGAGGGCGCCGAGCCGCCCGTGCGTCCGCCCGTGCTCTGCGCCGGCTGTCCGCACCGCGCCTCCTTCCTGGCGGTCAAGGAGGCGATGCGCAAACGCAAGGCGGTCTTCGGCGGCGACATCGGCTGCTACACCCTGGGCAACGCCAAGCCGCTCGACATGGTGGACACCTGTCTGTGCATGGGCGCGAGCGTCACGGTCGCCCAGGGGCTCCATGTGGTCGAACCGGACGCGGTGCATTTCGCCTTCATCGGCGACTCGACCTTCTTCCATACCGGCATCCCGGGCGTCATCAACGCCGTCTACAACCAGACTCCCATCGTGCTGGTGGTGCTGGACAACTCCACCACCGCCATGACCGGGCTGCAGCCGCATCCAGGGACGGGCGAGACCATGATGGGGGCGGTCGCCCAGCAGATCGACATCGCGACCGTGCTGCGCGGCCTCGGCGTCAAGCACGTCGAGTCCTGCGATCCGCTCAACCACGACGCGGCCAAGGCCGCCGTGCTGCGCGCGGTCGAGGCCACGGCCGAGGGCGTCTCGGCGCTCATCTTCGAGGCGCCCTGCATCCATGTCGCCTCGTCCGGTCCCCGCTACGTCGTCAACGAGGACGCCTGCAAGTGTCAGCTCTGCATCACCCGTCTGGGCTGTCCGGCCATCAGCCGGGTGGACGGCAAGATGCGGATCGACGACGACCTCTGCTACGGCTGCGATCTCTGCGCCCAGATGTGCCCCTTCGATGCCATCGAGCGGGTCGAACCGACGGAGGGGAGGGCATGAGCATGCAGACCAACATCATCATCGCCGGCGTCGGCGGACAGGGCACCGTGCTGGCCTCCAAGCTGGTGGCGCGCGCGGCCATGGACGCGGGGCTGCGGGTCCGCACCTCCGAGACCATCGGCATGGCCCAGCGCGGCGGATCCGTGGTCAGCCACGTGCGGGTCTCGGACGCCCCCATCGCCTCGCCGCTGATGGCGCCGGGCATGGCGGACGTGCTGATCGGTTTCGAGCCCGGAGAGGCGGTGCGCAGCCTGGCCTTCCTGCGCCCGGGGGGCACCGTTGTCACCAATGCGCAGCCGGTCGCGCCGGTCGCTATCTCTCCGGCCAGCGCGGCCTACAGCGGACAGGCGATGCTGGAGCGGCTCGATGGCTGCGGCGCGCGTCTGGCCGTGATCGACGGCGCCTCCATCTGTGCCGAGATCGGCTCGCTGAAGGTGCTCAACGTGGCGCTGCTCGGCGCGGCGGCGGGGCTCGGCGCCCTCGGTTTCAGTCTCGATCAGTTCGAGACCGCCATCCGCGAATCGGTGCGCGAGCGCTTCGTCGACATGAACATCCGTGCCCTGCACGCCGGCGCCCGCAGCGCCTCGGCCTGAGATCCGGCACAGACATCCACGCGAGACCGAGAACATCCACGTGAGCGAAGAATCCACTTTCAAGAAACCGGCCCAGCTCGACGCCATCCAGGGCCTGCTCCATTCCATCACCGAGCGCAGCCCCTTCTACCGCGACAAATTCGCCGGCATCGATCTCGCCGGGATCCGCAGCTGGGAGGACTTCGAGCAGCTGCCCTTCAGCGAGAAGGCCGATCTGCGCGACGCCTATCCGCTCGGTCTGCAGGCGGTCCCGGACGAGGAGGTGGTGCGCATCCATTCCTCGTCGGGCACCACGGGCACCCCGGTCATCATCCCCTACACCCAGCAGGACGTGACGGACTGGGCCGAGATGTTCGCCCGCTGCTTTACCATGGCCGGCGTCACCAACACCGACCGCGTGCATGTGACCCCGGGATACGGGCTCTGGACGGCCGGGGTCGGCTTCCAGGCCGGCGCCGAGCGGGTTGGTGCCATGGTCATCCCCATCGGTCCGGGCAACACCGACCGCCAGTTCAAGATGATGACGGATCTCAAGAGCACGGTGCTCTGCGCGACCTCGTCCTATGCGCTGCTGCTGGCCGAGGAGATCGACCGGCGCGGCATCGGCGACCGCATCCATCTGCGCAAGGGCATCATCGGCTCGGAGCGCTGGAGCGACAAGATGCGTCAGCGCATCGCCAGCGAGCTCGGGGTGCAGCTCTACGACATCTACGGCCTGACCGAGATCTACGGCCCTGGCATCGGCATCTCCTGCGACCACGAGTGCGGCATGCACTACTGGGACGACTTCCTCTATTTCGAGGTCATCGACCAGCACACCGGCAAGCCGGTCCCCGAGGGCGAGGTCGGCGAGCTGGTCATCACCACATTGCGCAAGCAGGGCGCGCCCCTCATCCGCTACCGCACCCACGACCTGACCCGCCTCATCCCGGGCGAGTGCTCCTGCGGCTCGCCCTTCCCGCGCATCGGCGACATCCTCGGGCGCACCGACGACATGGTGAAGGTCAAGGGCGTCATCGTCTTCCCGGCCCTGATCGACGAGATCCTGCACAAGGTCGAGGGGGCGAGCAGCGAGTTCCAGATCATGATCGACCATCTCGAGGGCAAGGACGTCATGACCGTCTTCTTCGAGACCCTACCGGGCGCGCATCTCGAAGGCGTCGAGGCCGAGGTGCGCCGTCTCTGCCGCGAGAAGATCGGCCTCAGCGTGGTCCCCAAGGCGGTCGCCATCGGCGATCTGCCGCGCAGCGAGAAGAAGACGCCCAGGGTGTTCGACAATCGCTACTGATTCGGGTCGAGTCCGGCGGAGGCGCGTGCCTCCGTCGCCTCGGCAGTCTAGTATCCGGTAAGCAGTTTCCGGAAGGTATCGACAGGGGCGATGAGCTGAAGGGGATTGGACTCAAAGGCCTTGAACTGATTTCTCAAGGGGGGCGATCTCAAACTCCGGCTTCTTCATACAGGCCCAATCAGACGTTGATGGGCCTCCACCGCGCGTTTCAGGGCATCCGTCGGTTCCGGGGGATTCAGCAGCAACTCCGCAAATTGGCGCTGATCCTGGTCGGACAGATGGATAACGCTGGCCTCCTTGATGGCACGATGGGCGGCGTCTTGGGCCACGGACACGACAAAGTCACTGAGGCTGCGTCCTTGAAGCTCCGCCGCGTGGCGGAGCACGGCCAGGACCTCGGGAGACACTCGCGCCTCGAGGCGGGCCGTTCGAGTCGATTCTCTTGGCATCCTCGCTTTCTCTGCCACATGGTTTTTGGGCTAGCATGCTTGTCCGGAATGATGTAAGGAAATATGTTTTCCTTGGTATTTCCAGGAGACTCCCATGCTCGCCAAGCTCACGTCAAAGAACCAGATCACGCTGCCCAAGGCGGCCGTATCCGGCGTGGATGCCGCGGAGTATTTCGACGTGACCGTCGAGGCTGGCCGAATCGTCCTGACGCCAGTACGGGTCCAGAAGGTCCACGCCGTGCGTGAGAAGCTGGAGAAGCTCGGAATTACCGAGCAGGATGTCAAGGATGCGGTCGCCTGGGCACGGCGGTGATGCGCAGGGTCGTTCTCGACACCAACATCGTGCTGTTAGCGCTGCGGTACCTCCTACAATAGCCCATCCCCTGCGTGATCCTCGAACTCGGCGCTGCGGCGGACATAGATCATCACGGTCTTGGGATCCTTGTGCCGCGAGACCTCCATCATCTTGAACAGACTGGCCTTGGAGAGCGCCGCCGAGGTCATGAATCCCGATCTCAGGCTGTGTCCCGCATACTCGGCCGGATCCAGTCCGACGGCCTCGGCGCAGCGTTTGACCACGGCGGCGATGCTGTGGGCGCTCAGGGGCGCCTCACCGACTCGGTCTCCCCGATAGAGCCGCCGATAGACATGGCCCTCCCGGATCCCGGCGGTCCTTAGCCAGTCCTGAACGGCGCGCACCGGGCAATAGTCCCGGCCGCGAATCACGGGCACCACCTGTCCCAATCCCTCCGCGTCCGTCTTCGAGCGGCGCACATGCACCCGGAATCCTCCCGCGACCTCTTCCAGGTCCTCGATCCTCAGTGCCGCCAGTTCCGAGCGCCGAAAGGCCCCGGCGAAGCCGAGCGTCAGGATCGCCCTATCTCGGAGTCCTTGTAGCCGAGTGCAATCCAGGCTGTCGACCATGGTACGCAGCTGATCGGAGAGGGCGGGGGCCTTCTGTCTCGGTGCCGATCCGTGGGTGCGTGCGATGCCTTTCAGGGTTCCGCGAACCAGCTCCGAATCCGTCTTGGGCTCATGTCCGCACAGCCGGTGCGCCAGCCGGATGGCCGCCACGCGCCGGTGCAAGGTGCTGATTCGGCGGCCCGATTCCGCTTCGCTAGCCAGAAAGGCCGAGATGGTCTCCGCGCTGGCCGGCAGTGATGCGAGATCCCGGGTCGCGCACCAGGCGGTGAAGATCGCCCAATCCGAGCGATAGGCGCGCACGGTCGAGTCCGCGTGACGGGCGGCGAAATAGCGCCCCAGCATCTCCCTGTCATCCGCGTTCAGCGTCCCTTGGTGATGCTCCAGCTCGGATGTTTCGTCCTCCAATCCGAGCAGTGCGCCTTGGGTTTCGCTGACGCCACCTTCTTTCGATCTCATCCTGCCCCCGTTCCTGTGATTCGCCCGCCGCCAAGGAGATTGTGCCGAAACAGGGACTCAATATACAGATAAGTTACGAGAATGGGTGTTATCGAAACTAAATATTCCCATATCAGCGAAAAACACTGATATATTAATCACCATATTTTAGTGTTTTTATCTATTTCGGGATCATCGACCATGAGCACCACGCGAATCCTGACGAAAGAAGCGGCGTTCAAGCTGTTGCAGAAGGGCGAGCGACCGACCGCCGATCGCGTCCGTGCCGCGATCGGCCAGGGGGCGCAGCAGACGATACTGGCTGCGCTGGACGACTTCTGGGGCGAGGTCGGCGCGCGGCTGTGCGAGCCGCGCCTGCCCGAGTCCCTGGTCGAGCCGGTGAATGCGATCTGGTCGCAGGCGGTCGTCGAGGCGGGGCGGCAATGGCAGTCGGAGCGGGCCGGTTTCGAGGAGCGGATCGGCACTCTGGAAACGGAGAAGGAAGGCTTGCGCCGGGAATTGAATGAGCTGCGCGAGGAACTGGAGCGCCGCGAGCGGCTGGCCGATGAGCAGCGGGCGCTGGCGGCGCGACAGGTGGCGCGGATTGCCGAGCAGGAGCTGACTCTGGAGGAGCGGTCGCAGCGTATCCAGTCCCTCGAAGAGGAATCCGCCCGGCTGGTGGCTCGAAGGGATCAGCTCGGCGAACTACTGGAGGTCGAGCGCGAGGGGAGGGAGCGCGACCAGGCCGCCTGGCTGAAGGAGATCGACGCCGCGCGTCAGGCGCTCAAGGCGGCGAACGCCGAGAAGGAGACGCTGACCAGGACGCTCGCCGAGACGCGGGATGCGAAGGTCCGCCAGGATCTGCTGCTCGAACGGGCCGAGCGGGAGCGGTCGGAACTCGAATCACGGCTGAGGACGGAGACCGAGTCCCGCGAGCATGCTCTAGCCCAGTCGGCCGATCTGTCGCGTCGAATCGAGCGTCTGGAGGCCGAGAGTGCCCGCGATCGGGAAGAGATCGCGGCATGGCGCGAGACGCTCGGAGCCAAGGAGCGCGAATTGGCCGAGTTGGCGGAGACCTCGCATGGGCTGCGTCTCCAGTCCGAGCGGCTGGACGCCGAGAACCGGATCCTGCGGGACCAGGTCTCGGCGCTCAGATCGGATCGGTCCGAGATCGAACGCTTCTTCCAGCAGGCCATGGCGCGCCTGGGCGAGCGAGAGGCTGTGAAGACCCAGGACAAGGATGCCAACGATGGACCGGATGCGACTCAGAAGACGAAGTCGACCCCGGACGTGAAGCCGACATTGGAGTAGTCGTCGCCGCCGCTCACGTAGACCTTGGCCTGGATCATCGCGTTCTTGCTCAGTCGGTAGGAGAGGCCGGCCGTCAATCTGGCCTCGGGGCTGTCCGCCGAACGTCCCCGCAATGTTCCGTGCCCGCTGGCGTCGTACCAGTAGGCGATATCCGAGTCGTCCAGATCCAGATGCTGGAACAGGTCGAGGCTGACGCTGGGCGCCAGTCGCTGGAGGCTGGGTTCGACATAGGCCATAGCGCCGATGCCGAGGCGCAGGCGTTCGTAATCGCGTCCGCCGAACCGCGCCGGGATCCCGCCTTGTCCGCTGGTCTCGGTGAACGACGCCTCGCTGCCCCGCATGTAGGTGAGATTGGCGAGCCAGGTCCAGTTCCAGCCCCGGATGACCTGGTCGCGCGACACCTCCAGTCCCAGGCTCCAGCGCTCGTGGTCGGTCTCGCCCTTCGCCGTCGCAGCCCCGAGATCGCGCAGATAGTCGATGTCGCCGAAGCCATAGTTCGCGCCCAGCGTCAGGTCCACGACACCCAGATCGAGCCCGGCCGCGATGCCGATCATGGAGGTGTCGAGCCGCTGTTCCAGACGCGTGTCGTCGATCTTGGCGCGCTCGGAGGTCTTGGCCAGCGACAGCGCCCAGATGCCCCGGTCGCCGAGCGGACCGCCGAGGCCCGCCTGCATCCCGCCGATCCAGACGTCATAGCCGGACACGCTATCCGTGTCGTCGAACGCGTAGTCGTCTCCGAGCGCGGTGACGAATCCGGATATCTGGTCGGAATGGTCCGCGAGACGGGTCCTCGCGAAGCCGAACACGCCGTCCATGACGGCGAGCGAGCCTCGATAGGCCGTTTCGGCGGATCCGTCGAAGACGGCCGGGCTGGTGCTCGCCAGGGTCACTCCGCTGGCGGAATTGAGGACGTCCACGGCGGTACGGCCCGGTACCACGAGCATGCCGCCGGGGCCTTCGATGCTGGCGAAGCGGCCGCTGATGCCGTTGGCGGCCGTGAGGATGGGGAGCTGGACGTCTCCCTCGGGCGCGGTCCCCCGCAAGCGCAGCGTTCCCGCGTCGAGGATCGCAACGCCCGTGTCCGCGACCGCGTAGTCCTCCGTGGTCGCGGTTTGCTCGACGACCGCGAGTCTGTCCGCGCGGCTCGCGGCGCCGTCGACATCGATCTCCAGGGTCCCGTCGGCGGCCTCGTAGCGGGTGACGGTCAGGGTTCCGACCTGGGTGCGGTCGCCGGGGGTGATGGTGCCGGAGCCCGAGACGAGGCCGTTGATTCGTCCGTTGCCCAAGACGCGCGAATCGACGCCCGTGGAGACATCGCCCGTGACCACGCCCTCGACCTGGAGCCGATCGGATCCCCGGGTGATGAGGATATCGCCGCTCAGCGTGCCGCCGGTGCCGATGCTGATGCGATCGTTGGACGGGCTGCTGGCGTCGATCGCGACCGCATTGGCCCCGATGGTTTCGATCTCGCCGTTGACGCGGACGGTGTTTGCGCTTCCTTCGAGCCGGATCAGGGTCAGGTCGTTGCCATAGCCCTTGAGTATGCCCTGGTCCTCGATCAGGATCCTGCCGTCGGTCATGCGGGTGGCCGTCGTGTCGTGCCCGTAGAAGACATAGGTGGGCACGGGCGCGTCGAAGCCGATGTCCGCGTTCACCCAGCGGTATCCCGAGGGTTCGACGGTGAAGGACCGCGTCATGTCGCGCAGCTGATCGGAGACCGTGGTGCCTCGGCAGCTGGTGCCTGCGTCCGAGGTGGTGCAGCCGTTCGGGTCGCTCAGAAAGGCGTCGAGGATGGCGACCGTCTCCTGCAGGTCGTAGTAGTAGTCGTTGATGTCGGCGGGCGTGAACTGGCGATCGGCGGGAAAGCTCAGGAAGGTGTTGACGTCGGAGACGATGAAGAGGTCGTCCTCCGTGGTGCTCGGGTCGCCGGGGAAGTGGAACATCAGGGTCTGGTAGCCGCTCAGCTCGCCGCCGTGGCCCAGCATGAAGACGCCGGTCTCGGTGCTGTGCTGACCATAGATGGCGAAGCCGTAGCCGGCCTCGATGATGCCGACGTCGCCGTTCATGATGTGGGTGTTGCGCAGACGCTCGGCGAAGACCTCCGGGTCCAGGATGCCGTCACGGTTCGTCGTCAGCTCGATCAGCCAATCCAGCTGATCCTGGACGTTCGAGATCATGGCGCCGGCCGAGTTGGGCACCGAGGGCGTCGTGAAGGTGAAATCGGTCAGGTCGCCGTAATCGTTCCAGGTCCCGTTCGTGTGCTGGTCCGATCCCCATTCGGTGCCCGTGGGGTAGAGGGTGTCGGTCAGGCCAAGTGGCTCGATCACGCGCTCGGTGATGAGTTCCTCGATGCTCTTGCAGTCTCCCGCCTCGCAGCTGGCGGCCTCGGCGATGATTCCAGCCAGGGTGAAGTTGGTGTTGGAGTACTCGAAGGTGCTCTGATCCCCTGGCGTCATGGTCGATCCCTCGGCGAGCGCCGCGGCGACCAGTTGCGCGCGGGTCAGGTCGTAGTCGCCATTCCGATCGTTCCAGGTCGTCAGGATGGTCGTGCCCGGATGGTTCGGATCCTCGCCCGACAGATATTCCGGGATGCCGCTACGCATGGAGATGAGGTCGCGAACGGTGAAGGTCTCGCGCTGCTGCTGCGTCATCACGCCGAGCGCGCTCGTGGCCTCGGGCTGGCGCTCGTACCATTCCTGCAGCGTGTCGTCGAGACCGACGACGCCCTCGCCGACGTATTGGAGCACCACGGTTCCGGTATAGGTCTTGGTCTGACTGCCGATGTGGAAGCGGTCGTTTACCGTCAGCGCCCGCCCGCCCTGGGATGCGCTGGCCGGCCCCGTCGTCCCGGTCGCATGGCTCCAGCGGGTCCCGTCCCCGAACTCGATCGCCGAGGTCACGCCGTAGAACCCGTGCTGTCCGACGAGCGCGTCCTGCGCGATGTCCAGGTAGCTGGAGAAGGTGTCGGCGTCCTGAGCCCCGGCGGCACCGCTGCACATCGCCAATGCCAAGGCCGTTCCGAGCGCGTCGCGTCTGTCATGATGTCCGTTCATAGTGAATCTGCTCTCTCGCGGTGGTGGAGATTGACCGTCGAATGCCTTGGATATGCGGGCCGGGCTTTGATCACAACCCCGATCATTCCGCAGACGGTCCGCATAGCGGACCCTACAAGAGCCCGCAGCGGTAGGGTCCGCTGTGCGGACCATCGGCGCTTTGTCGGACTTATGATCGGCGCCTGCGTTAGCCATACTTTGGCAGGCGCAATGGAATGATGAGGTCGAATGAGAGGTAGCCTTCGGGCCTCCCGGAGGTCGCGACCATGGATATCCCGGTCTGCAGCTTGATTCCGCGGTGCCAATCGAGGTCGAGGCCGAGCGATACCAGCGACGTATTGCCGCTCTGTGACAGACGGCGATAGGCATAGGTCAGTGAATAGGTGAGATTCCCTTGCCGATAGGCGGTATTGAGGACACCGTATTGGGCGCGCTGGCTCGTGCCTTGATAGCCGTCGAAGGCGGCGATTTCGGCATAGAATGACCAGGCATCGCCGAACCGCCGCAATAGACCGGCAACGCCTCCGGCTTCATCCTCCTCCGATGCATCCACGCCGGGCAGATATCTTGCCCCTAGATGCAGGCTGCCTTTCGGAATCGTGCGATTCCATTGCAGTGAAAGATTGCTCAGATTGCCGGTTGGATAGGATCCGACCGCGTCGAAGGAGACGTTCTTGCCCAATTTGCAGACGGCATCGGCGGGAAAGACGTTGTCGGCGGCCAGGAACAGCGACAGACTCAATGAGGATCGCCCGGTCTTGCGGGTCAGGGCCGCGCCAAGGCACTCCGTGAGTTCGAAGTCCTCGGAGAGATAGGATGCCGCCACCCCCTTCGCCTGGGTCCAGCTGTTGCCGAAGGACGGTTCGATCTTGCCCATGCGCAGCGCGATGCTGGCCGAATCGTATTCGGCGTAGAGCTCGTAGAGGACATGGCTCGGGGGACTGAACTGGGATCCGTCGGGGGTCTCGTTGTAGTCGACCTCGTTGCCGTAGAGGGCGTAGAGCTTCGTGCGATTGGGAAAATACCACTGCCCCAGGACGAACAGCTCGATATCGCCGTCGTTCGTGGCCGCCTGGTTGAGGGCCAGATCCAGGTCGGTCTCGACGGAGACGGCCCAGTCGAAGCCATGCGGTTCCTTGGTCTCCTTGGCGAAGATTCCAGAGGGCGAGGGGAGCGCGACCAACGCGAGAACCGCGGGCCTTGCCACACGCTGGAGATGACCGAGAAGCTTCCTGCCGACGGGCTTGATCATGCGCCTGTTCAGGGTACGGCCAGAGGCCGATCGACAGGCGTCGACTTGCCGTCTGGTGGTATTGGCAGGGGTACGACCTGCTCTCCTTCTTTTGGGAGAGTCCCTCATACCTGCCTCTTATGACAGGGGGCTGGTCGATATGTGAAGGCGTTATCCGCCGATCGCGGCGGGTAGGCCGATCGAATCGCGTCTCGAATGAGATTGCGTTCAGGCTGACTGTAGATCATGAAGGCCAGGGGTGCCAGCCGCAGGATGCGGCGAATGCCTTCGGTCGGGTCGCGAGGCTATCCGCGAGGGCGAACATGGCCATGAAAAATCCCATGCTATACTCGGGCTGCACACGTCTCGACTCACTCATCCCACGTCATTCCGCATGGAGGTTCCTCCCATGGTTGCCGCCGCGAATCCGACACAAGAAGATGTCCAGGCTGAAACGCCAGAGAATGTCAGTCATCAAGACCGCGTATCCAAGATCATTTCGTCCTCGGTGAGCTGGTCTGCCGCGGCGGCTGTCGTGCCCGTTCCCTATCTCGATCTGCTCGCCATCGGTGCGGTCCAGGTCGAGATGGTGCGCCGCCTGGCCGCCGCCTACGGCGAGGACGCGGACAAGGAGACCCTGAAGGGCCTGATCTCGGCCTTGCTCGGCACCCTGGCCCCGGCCGCGATCAGCGCCAGCCTGCTGGGCTCTTCGCTGAAGGTGATCCCCATGTCGGGCACCCTGCTCGGCAGCGCCGGTCTGGCCGCCTTCGCCGCCGCCGCGACCTATGCGATCGGCAAGATCTTCGTCCGCCACTTCGAGGGCGGTGGCTCGATCGGCGATTTCAGCGTCGATGCCGTCAAGGACGATCTCAAGAAGGAGTTCGACTCCGCTAAGTCCAAGTAGCCGTCCGGCCCATGTATCTGATCCTGGTCATCCTCTATGTCGCCTTCTGCGTCTATGTCGGTGTCTTGGGCCGGGATCGGATCATTGGCTTCTCCGGAACCTTTCTGCTGTCGCTGATGATCTCCCCGATCGTGATGGCATTGGTGGTATTGCTCACGAGCCCGAAGGATATGCAGGGAAGTGCCAAGTCGCCGATGCCCCCTCGTCAAGCCCGCAAGCGATAGGCGCCGGATCGCCTCGGTGGTGACCACGCGATCGCCGAGCGTCCATCTCTCCAGCCCATGGTCGACGGCCGATCGGCCGACGAACCCTTCGGGATCCGTCCCCATGATCGAATTCAGCGCAACGGCTGGTCCGCGGCATGCGCCGGGAAGATAGGGCCGAAGGCTCGGCCTCACTCGGTGACCGCCTGCTCGCACTCTTCGGCGAGGTGGGGACGCGCGCCAAGAGGCGGCGTCCCGGGGTCTGGCGGGGTCTGATCGGCGGACTGGACGATGGCGGTATCCTCAATCTCTCCCTGGTCGCGCTGCTGTCTGCGGTCTGCGGGACCGCCGTTCTGCTGCTGCTCAATGCCGAGGCGCGCGAGGTCGAATACCACGGCTATTCGGACCTGATCGCCTTTGGCTTCCTGGCCCTGCTCGTCATCTATCGCTGGTCCCAGAACTACCTGATCCGCGAGGCGACCCAGGCGATCGAACTCGCCCTGCACGAGCGTCGTCTGTCGACGACCCGAAACGTCCTGCGCCTCTCGCTCGAAGACGTCCAGGCGCTCGGTCTGCGGAGCGTCATTGATGGGATCGGCGCCCACTACGGAACCCTGTCCCAGACGCTCGTCCCCATCGTCGCCGGCGTCGAGGGCGTCGTCCTCCTGGTGTTCATGTTTGGATACCTGGTGATCCTCTCGCCGATGGCCGCGGCCCTGACCACCGTCGTGGTCGCCGTGACGGTGATGGGCTTTCTGGCGAGCCGGAGCCGTCTCGACGAGGATCTGTCGCTGGCCGTCCGCTCCGAGGAGGCCTTTCGCGACCTGGCCGAAGGGCTGGTGCGGGGCAAGAAGGAACTCCGCCTCAATCCCGACAAGCGCTCGGCGTTCCAGAACGACATGATCGAGCGCTCCGAGGAACTGGCCATATGCCGCAGCAACGCGGCGGCCCATTTCGCATCCATGCTGGCGACCGGCAACTCGGCCTCCTATCTGATGGCCGGCGCCGTCGTCTTCGTCCTGCCACTCATCACCGGGGTGGAGCAGACCGATATCTCTCGCATCGTCGTCGCGGTCATCTTCCTGCTGGGGCCGATCAGCAGCGTCGTCCAGACCTTTCAGCAGGTCACCACGGCGCGCTTCGCGCTCGCCGAGATCGGTGCCTTCCAGGACCGGGTCGAGGCGCTCGCCGATCGGCACGACTCCGATCGCTCCAATGGCCGCGTTCCCGCCTTCCAGGAGCTGAGGCTCGAATCCCTGTCCTATTCGCATGCCGGCGAGAACGGTTTTTCGATCCGCGACATCGATCTGCAATTGCAAAAGGGCGAGATCCTCTTCGTGACCGGCGGCAACGGCTCCGGAAAGACGACGCTGCTGCGGATCATCACGGGTCTCTATCCGCGTCACGAGGGCGCCATGCGGCTCAATGGCGAACGTCTGGCGCACTATCCCCCGCAGTCCTACCGCAATCTCTTCGCGAGCGTCTTCTCCGATTTCCATGTCTTCCAGCATCCCTATGGCCTGGACGATGCCGGTCTCGAACGCCTGGAGCAGTGGCTGGTCGAGTTCGACATTCGGCACAAGCTCGGCGACGATCTCGGCTTCATCGACGCCAATGCGCTCTCGACCGGCCAGAAGAAACGCGTGGGGCTGGCCCTGGCGCTCGCCGAGCAGCGCCAGATCCTGGTGCTCGACGAATGGGCGGCGGATCAGGATCCCGCGACACGCCGACGCTTCTATCATGAGATCCTGCCACGTCTGAAGGCGGAAGGTCTGACGATACTGGCGGTCACGCACGACGACAGCTATTTCGACTGCTGCGACCGCCGACTGCACATGGCCGAAGGACGCATCACCGAGGACGGCGAAGCATGGCGACAGTGAGCAAGCGAAGACGACGTCTGACCAACGGGATGGCCTTTGCCGTCCTGGTCATGGTCTTCGCCGTCATCATCCTCTGGAATCGGATGGTCTTCACGACGCCGGTCGGACACGCGAGCATCGTCTGGCACCGTCTGTTCTGGGGGGGCGAGCGCCGATCGCTCGGCCCCATGTCCGAAGGTCTGCACATCATCCTGCCTTGGGACAAGTTCTACACCTATGACGTCAGGCTGCAGTCGAGCGACCAGGCCTACGAGGTGGTGTCGCGCGACGGCCTGCATCTGGAGATCACCCTGACCTTCCGCTGGCGCGCGCAACGGGCCGGGATCGTCGAGCTCAACGAGAACATCGGACCGAACTATCTGAACACGCTCCTGATTCCCGTCGTCGGATCGGTGGCCCGGGAGGTCATCGCGCGGCACGACGCGGACAAGCTGTTCAGCGTCGAGCGCGGCTCGGTTCAGGACGAGATCTACCGGGATATCGTGTCTCAGAACCATCCGAACGGGATCGGATCGCACCGGGCGACCGAGGCCGACGACGACAACCTCATCAATCTCGAGGATGTCCTGATCAAGCGCGTCAAGCTGCCGCCTCAGTTGCGTGCCGCGATCGAGCAGAAGCTCGAACAGGCACAGAAGGTCCAGGAATATGCCTTTCGCGCCAAGCGCGAAAAGTACGAGAGCGACCGCAAGGCCATCGAGGCCCAGGGTATCCGTCGCTTCCAGGAGATCGTCACGCCGGCCATCTCCGAGAGCTATCTGCGCTGGAGGGGGATCGAGGCGACGCTCAAGCTGGCCGAGTCCAAGAACACCAAGGTGGTGGTCATCGGCAACTCGGCGAACGGTCTGCCCCTGATTCTCGACACCAGGACCGAACTCCCAGCGGAGATGGCGTCAGTTCCGGCGGCGGTTCCCGATGTCTTCGATGGGAAGATCCCGGATCCGTCCCTGCCGGAGACGCGAGAGACCCCAGATCCCAGCCAGCCGGTCTCGAATCCCGATGGTTCCGATCTCGAGACCGGGAATCCTCCGGCCACTCCCACGGAGCCGGCGGATCGGACCGGTGATATTCCGTCCCAGAAGAGCCCGCCGACTCAATCCCGAGGTGTACCGATCGAGCAGCCATGATCGACTTGATTTGTCTGCCCTATGCCGGAGGGGGCGCCAATGTGTTCCGGCCCTGGGAGAAGGAGGCCTCCCGGATGGGTGTCCGTATGCATGCCGTCTGTCCCCCGGGACGCGAGACGCGATTCAACGAGACACCGTTTCGTGAGATGGATCCCATGCTCGACTGGCTCGAGGCGACCCTGCCGGACGCGCTGCGACGCCCCTACGCCCTGTTCGGACATTCGCTCGGCGGATGCGTCGCCTACGCGCTCGCGCGGCGCCGTTTCCTGGAGGGCCGATCCCTGCCGGTCTGTCTCTTCGTCTCGGCCACCTTGCCCGCGTGGCGCGAACGCCCCCATCCATTGCACCGCCTCGACGAGGCCGGCATGCGCGAGCAACTGCGGACCTACGATCCGCACCGATTCCCCTTCGACCAGCATCCCGAACTCTGGGAGACCTTCCTGCCGGTGCTGAGGGCGGATTTCCGTTTGGTCGAAACCTATTCGCCTCCCGAGGAGGGCAGAACCCTGCCCGTGCCACTGGTGGTCCTGTCCGGCTGCCAGGATCCGATCGCGAGCCCCTCGGCGATGAGCGAATGGCGGCAGGCTACGGATGCGAGCTTCGATCAGATCCTGATCGACGATGGGCATTTCTTCATACGCGACAAGCCGCTGGCCGTGCTTAACGCCGTCGAGAAAGGTATGCGCAAGGTGCTGGATGGATCGGCGGTCGTCGCGAAAGCCCTGTGAAACACACCGATTCATTGAGGGCCGACGCCTGATGAATGGTAAACGAGTAAAGCTGAGAGACGACCTGCACGGCTCGGTGGTGGAGTATTGTCCGTTGGAATCCGGACTCGCCTGGACAGTGGACGGTGCATAGGTCACGATCTGCATAGACTGCGCGGGTAATTTTCCGCAATAGGGTTTCTTCGAAATTCGACGAAAGCTAGGGCGGGAGGGGGCGGGCAGATATCCGCCCTTCTGTTTGTCACAGTGTCGGAAGCAGGATAAACGGAAGATATGATGCTACGTGAGGGTATGTGCGTCATACGTCTCACAAAACGTGTTAATTTACACGGAAACGGTATAATCAATTGTTGGCTTTGGGAAACACACTTACCGGGAAACATGGCCACGAAACCGCTTGAGGCTTACCAATACGACGTCTGCTTATCCTTCGCCGGAGAGGATCGGGAATATGTGTCCGCAGTTGCGCAACGCCTCCAAGCGAGCGACGCACGTATCTTCTACGATGAATATGAGGAAGTTGATCTTTGGGGAAAAGATTTGTACGAGCACTTAGATCACATCTACAAGGATTCCGCTCGGTTTTGCGTAATGTTCGTATCGAAGCACTACGCGGCAAAATTGTGGACCAATCACGAGCGAAAAAGCGCTCAAGAAAGAGCATTCAAAGAAAACTCCGAGTATATTTTGCCCGCCCGTTTCGATGACACCGCAATACCTGGTCTTCGTGACACGGTCGGATACATAGATCTGCGCCGTAAAGTGCCTGAAGAGTTCGCGCAACTCGTCCTCGACAAAATTAAACGCACTCGTTTGGCTAATTCCGTTCTCAAGCTCCAAACGGGATTACCCATCAAGACGCACCGCGACACTCAACTCGGGTATGAGATATCTTTCCTCAGCAACTGGGAACCCGCCGATGGACCAGGCGAATCAACGCTATTTCTGAAGCGCAAAGGGAAAGAACAGCTTTCAGTGATGCACGTTAACGTTGCCAACTTCACCGGCGATACAGATGAATTTTTCAGGCAAATGAAGGAAACACCTGCTGCCTACTTCGAGAAGTTCCAGACACGCTTTCCCGACGCGGAAGTGATTGAACACGGTGACACTTACCTAGGCTCGTTTCCTGGATACTATTTATTCGTCTCCTACAGTATATCGAACTTGGATATCAGCGTTGATTTCGTTGCTTTCCAGGTTTTTGGCATTCACAACGGCCGCATTTACTTGATCACTTGCGAAATTTGGGCGAAGGATTTCCAGGAAGTATTCACTGAATGTCGCGCCATGATTGCGACCTTTAACTACCGATAAAAGCCAACAAGCGGCTCAGCTCGACCCAAAACTGCGTGCGATTTCTGCGCGAGACTTCAAGCTCTGGCGGGGCGCAGGTTTGGATCGGGCTATAGCCTCAACGTTGGCACCAGAAATGCCGCAGCGCAGAACAATTAACAATGATTTCACAAGATATCCTGGATTGTTTTAGAGCAGTGAGCGGTTTATTTGTGATCATCGGAGGGAGCATTGCTGTTGCTACATTACGTTATAATTCCAAGACTAATCGATCAAAGTTTATTTTTGACTTGACTGACTCATTCATAAAGGATCCTTTAACACGAAAATTCTGGTACAGGCTGGACTACGAAGATTGGAAATTCGATTTGCACAGTTTCCGGCACTCGGAAGAAGAACAACAAATCGATGCTCTGCTTTATCGTTTTTCTGTCGCTGGTCAATTGCTAAAAAACCGATCCCTTTCGCACGAAGACTTGAGAAATGTTTATCCAATTGCTCGACAGTTCTTCGCAAATATTGAAATTCGGAAATATCTAAAATTCAACATGATCGATTTTTGGCGAGTGGCAGGGCATACTGATTTTCAATGGCCAGACGCCATGTATCTATACAGAAAACAGACGATGTATCACGTTCGACAACGATTAGCTAATCCCGAAGAATTGGATGACTGCAAAAGATTTATTTCCGAGCTTAAAAGAATTCCGTATGAAAGAGAACTGCGCAGGTCGGTTGCGGAAAGTATTGGATACGACCGCGATCTTGACTAATGCGCCAACAAAGCGCTCCAGCCGATCACTCAACGTATGTACGGTTTCTCGTCGGCTGAGCTTGGTCGTTATCCCAATCAAAACTCAAGCTTAAGAGGAAATAAGATGATAAGTGCTGATACATTACTTGGCCCTCTGCTTAAGAATGTGGATCGCGAATACAAAAGGCTTCTCACTGATCTCTCAGTTGAATGGGGGGGGAGAATTCGAACGGACAATTAAAGCTGCAAATAAGAAGGAAAAACCAAACGAGCAAAAGACAATTCTCAGGGACGTGGGTAACTTTCTTGCTAAACACATACGCAGAGACAAGTTTTATGAAGAGGATGATCTCATGGATGGGTTGGCGCTCTTGCAATCCCTAAAAGATAGTCGCAAAGCAAAAGGTTTTGGTGAAGATAACCCTCCTAATGAGGAGCATCCCTCGATTCTTGCTCTTGAGGCGCAATTCCTTATTTTGCAATGGCGTTATAGCGAAGCAGCAGAACTGCTGTCGAAAGCAGTCGAATACGGAAAAGCCAAAAAATATAAGAACCAATATCCTGTTGTGGCCAATTTATTCAGTTTGTGTTTTTGTTTATCCCAAATCGAATCTTACTTTGAAGAGGCATTAGAGCGAGCCAAAAAATGTCGAGAATATTCAGAGGAGGTAGCGGCTCAATCCGACTGGCGCTTAAATTATCAGGAAAAAACGCTGGCACCAGTCCGTGAAATGGACCCAAGAGTATTTGGTCGATTAAGCGAGCTTGATGTACGGGTGCATAGTAAGGAATGGATCGTTGGTGGAAAAATTGAGGGTAGATTTCAAACTCTTTGGGAAAACGCAGTAGCCGAGTTTGATTTCCCTAAAGCATGGCGTACTGACATCAAGGTCATGATGCTGTCTGACGATGATTGGGCAACAAAGGTACCTGGCTATGCTCTAGATGTTGGAAAGGGTGCTTATATTGAATTGGGCGGAAACGTTGCAAGTAGAATTATTAGACATATTCGATCCAACTATGGAGGGTTCGACATCGATTTTGGGCTGGTCGCGAAACCCTTGCTAATCCTACTCTGCGTTGGGATGCTTCAGCAGTATGGCACTGCGGTAAGTAATCTTTCTGTTGCAGAAGCGTTAGAGCAACAAGAAATAGAAATTGTTTTTAGTCAAAGTCTGAACGGGATCGAATTCAGTGAAGTTCGTGGCGCTATTCGCAATGAATTGGAACCGGAGTTCTTGGAAAGGTCGATAGATGACGTTGCGCGAGTAGCAGCATATGAACTGGATGCGCCAGTTAATCTCGCTTATGTTTCATCAGGCGACCAAACTACAGAGTTAATATAAGCCTCGTCCCAGGCGAATGCCGAGGTCACCAGACGGCATCGGCCCGCTGAAGCCAGCTCGAAGAGCAGCAGCGCAGGGCTGCCATCGCGGTAGGCTGCGCTGAACAGGATGTTGGCGTCGAGGAACAACCGCAAATCAATCGCCCCGATCTAGAGAGGCGCGGATCCGCACCTGCAGCTCGTTGGGGACCGAATTCTCTCGCTCGAACTCTTCGACACGCTCCCCGGAGTAGATCTCGATGGGGTAGACCGCCGCCGGCCGCAGCAGGATCGCGCCCTCTGGTGTCGTCTCAACCAGCAGGGGGGCATCCCGGGTCAGGCCAACCGAGCGAAGAATCGCCTGCGGAATGGTCACTTGGCCCTTCGCTCCGAGCTTCACCAGTTCCATGCTCGATACCTATGCAAATTAAACCCTTAGCTTGCAGATTAGGCCAAAGTCCGGCTTTTCGGAATCCGGCTGACGCACATGGCGGACGGCCGCCTCGAAAGATGAAACGGGCGGTAGGTTGGGCCGACGAAAGGAGGCCCAACGTGTGACGTCTTGTTGGGCCTCGTACCTCGGCCCAACCTACGAGTCGGCCGTTTCACGGTAAGGATTGATCGATCGGTGCTTCTGATCCCGTCACAAACCAAGCCGATCCGCCAGATCGTCCATATCGAGTTCGCTCGCCCGATGCGCGTGGCGTATGCCGCTGGATCGATCGAGCGCATGGCGCAGCGCCTCGACGAAGTGCTGTCCCTGCTCCTCGTCGATGAGGGCGAGGTCCGCCGTGACCGACAGGTAGAGACCCTCCGCGACCCGATGGGCGAGCAAGGCGAGGGCGTGTCCGGTCCGGAAACTCGGGTCGATCGGGTTGCCCAGGCCGTTCCAGTCCACCCGCAGCCGATCCGCCGGGCCATCGCCGGACAGATCTCCCAGATAATTGAGCGCCAAGGGTGCCTGTGCGTCGCGCAGATCCCGTCCGTCCTCGCGCATCCAGGCCAGTAGCGCATGTCCCAGACCGCCCCGTGGTAGTGCCGCGAGTGGATCCTCCCGGGATCCGGCGGTCACATGGACCGGCGTGATGCGGGTGAGCCAGCCGACGAGGTCTCCGGCGGCGGGCAGGTGCGCCGGCAGGTCGCGTCCATGGGTCTCGACGTCGATGACGCTCTCGGGCCAGCCGAACACCTCTTGGGCCGCCTCGGCCATTGCCAGCAGCAGTCCGCTGGCGAGCGGCTCGCGTCCGTTCCCGCGCCCCAGGAGATCCGGGCTCAGCTGGTCATGGATCAGCGTCATCTCGAAGCGGTGCGTCGCGTTGCGCGCGCTGCCGTTCGGTTTGATCGGCAGACCGAGGGTCCTGCAGACGGCCGCGACCCGGCTCCAGTAGTGCCGCTCGGAGACCGTGGTCGGCGATTGGGCCTCCCTGGCCAGCGCGGCGGTCAAGGCGCCATAGCTGGTCGCGGGCGAGGGCAGGGCGGTCTCCGGTTCTTCGAGCAGTGCCGCGAGATCGTCCAGGAGGATCCGCCAGGACAGGAGATCGACGGCCAGGTGGTGCGCGGCGAGGAAGAGACGGTCGCCCGAAGACAGGCGCAGGAGATGGGCGGCGAGGAGGCGTCCGGTCTCGGGATCGAAACCGGAATGCACCTGCTCGGCGAGCCGTTCGAGATAGGCTTCCGCCTCCCTTGCCCCATGGGTGCGGAGATCGTGCTGCTCCAGGGCGCACGGCGTCCCGGATGGTTCGAGCCGTGCCTGCTGCCGATCCAGCCGGAAGCTCAGTGCCGGATGACGCGCCGTCAGCGCGGCCAGCGCGCGTTCGACGCGGTCCGGTGTCGAGGATTCGGGCAGATCGACGAGGATCGACTGGTTGAAGCGCCCGATGGGGCCGCCGTCGCAGCGCGACAGGAACCAGTGCTGAATCGGGTGCAGGGCGGCCGGGCCAGTCTGCGCCTCGGCCAGGCTCGGGCTCGCGTCGCGTGCGTGAGCGGCGAGCGCGACGGCGGACTGGTACTGGAAGATATCGGTCGCCGTGATGCCGATCCCCAGTTTACCGAGGGCGCCGACCGCACGAATGGCCGCGATCGAATCCCCGCCGAGCCCGAAGAACGAGCGATGCGGATCGATCCCTGTCTGTCCGAGGATCTCGGCGAAGACTCGGGCGATCGTCCGCGCGGTCTCCGTGACCTCGCCCGGTTCCTCGTCGTGCCGCTCGGTCGCCGTGGGGACCAGATCGGGCAGCTCGTCCCGGGCCAGCTTGCCGCTGACCGTGCGCGGCAGGGTCTCGATCTCGCGCAGCAGACTGGGCACGGCATAGCGCGGTAGATGCCGGAGCGCATGGGCCCTGACATCCTCCAGGAAGCTGTCTTCAACCTCGCGCGGCGCGCCCTGGTCGTCGAATAGATGGTCGCGCAGCGGATTGCCGCCAAGGTCCCCTGCCGTGTGGGGCATCGCCACCTCGAACGCCTGGATCGGCTCGCCCTCGCGCAGGATCGCGGCGGAGAGATGGAAGTTCGGGTGCAGTCCGTCGGTATCCAGGGTGCGGGTCAGGGTTCCCTCGATCCGGTCCCCCGTCCTGAGCGCGAATCCCTCCAGCGAGATGGGAACGTAGATCGGCAGCCAGCTCGATGTCGTCTGGAGGATGTCCACCTCGCGGTTCGCCCCGACATCCAGGGTCAGCCATAGCAGGAAGCCGGTGAAGCGGCCGTCGCGCAGCGCCTCCAGCGCGATCCGGTGGCGGTCCTCCAGCGGCCAGTCCCGCGTGAAGTCGAGACGTTCGAAGACGTCGGATCCGGTCAGCAGGCGTTCGCGGTCGAGACGCCGGAGGCAGAGGCGTAGATCGAAGGGCCGTCCCCGCTGCTCGAAGATCCTCGTGACGTAGCGCGCCGCCAGTGGCGAGAACCCGGGCTCGATTTCGTCGGCCGGCAGCTCCAGGGCGGCGATGCGGGTCTCGGTGCGGCGCGGCAGCATGTTCTCCGGCGACTTCAGCAGTGTCCGGGCCGCCTTCAGGATGACCGCCGCGCCTTCCGAGCCGCCGATCGAACCCACGATCTCCGAGATGCACCAGTCGACCTTCTCCGGCAGTTGGATGCTGGAGGCGTCGCCCGTAACGATGCGGATGCGCTCCTCCAGTCCCAGCTCGGAGACCGTCGCGCGCGCCCGGTCGGCGATCTCGGGATTGATCTCGATGGCGTAGACGTATCGCGCCCCCGCCTCGACGGCCATGCGCGAGAGGACCGCATAGGGTCCCGGGCCGACCTCGAGCACGGTCTTGCCCGGCAGATAGCGGCGGAATCCCTCCATATAGCGGAGGTTGCGGCCGCGGTCGGTGGCCATGGCCGAATAGAGGATGTCGTCGTAGACGAAGAGCTCGGCGATGGACGGCCAGACGCCGACCTTTCCGGGCCGGCGCAGGATCCAGGCGCCGACCGAGGTATAGCGGCCCTCGTCGCCCAATGGGGTCACGACCGCCTCGGCGACCTCGGGCGCCCCCCTCAGGGTCTCGGCGACCTCGTCGAGCTCCAGGCGCTGACCGGCGACCTTGATCTGGCCATCGTTGCGTCCGGCGAAGAGGAGCTCGCCGTCGTCGCGCAGGATCCCCATGTCCCCGGTGCGATAGACCCGTGTATCGGCACCGTCCGGCCCCTTCGTGAAGGCGGCGGCCGTCAGGTCGGGGCGCTTCAGATAGCCCCGGGCCAGCCCCAGGCCATGGAGACGGATCTCGCCGGGCACCCCGATCGGGCAGGGACGGTCCTTGGGGTCGCGAATGGCGAGACCGCAGCCCGCGATGGGGCGGCCGATCGGGATTCGGGGCCCAGGCGTCTCGGGCCGCGTCCGGAAGATGGTCGAGCACACCGAGTTCTCGGCGGGACCGTAGGCATTGAAGAGACGCAGTCTGGCGCCGAAGCGGCGGGCGTCCTCGACGCGCGCCGGTTCTCCGGCCGAGACCAGGGTTGCGAGGCTGTCGGGCAGATGGTCCCCGATGACGGCGAGGTAGCTCGGCGGCAGGGTCGCGACGCTCACGCGCGTCCGCTCCATGAAATGGCGCAGCTCGGATGGATGCTCGACCGTCGCCTGCGAGGGGATCGCCAGCCGTCCCCCGGACAGGAGCGCGGTGAAGATCTCGGAGATGGAGGCGTCGAAGACGGGGGCGGCGAATTGCAGCACACGGCTGTTCTCCGTCATCCCGAAGGTCTCGATCTGCTCGCGGATCATATTGGCGACGCCCGCGTGCTCGATCAGCACGCCCTTGGGTTCGCCGGTCGATCCGGAGGTGAAAAGGATGTAGGCCAGCCCCTCGGGGCGCGCCCGATCCACGGCATCCCGGACCGGGGCGATCTGGCCCGGATCGATCCGGGTCCGCGAGGCGGGCAGCTCGGCCATCGGCAGAGCGGTCAGCACATGGCGGATCTCGGCCCAGTCCAGGGTCGCCTCGATCCGGGTCCGCGGCCAGCGCTCGTCGAGCGCCACATAGGCCCCGCCGGCCTTGAGGATTCCCAGGATCCCGGCGATCCCTAGGATCGAGCGGACGCCGAGCACGGCGACCGCCTCCTCGGGCTGCAGACCGCGCGCGATCAGGTCGTGCGCAATGCCGTTGCCGAGCCGGTCCAGCTCGGCATAGGTCAGGCTGCCGGTCTCGTCCGAGACCGCGATGCGGTCCGCGCGCTCCTCGACGACGTCCGAGAAGATCCGGGTCAGGCTCCGGGCCGGGCGCCCCTGATGGCTTCGGTCCAGCCGGGCCACGAGCGCGGCCTGGTCGGCGTCATAGGGTGTCAGATCCGCGACGGGCGACTCGCAACCGGGCATGAGCTGCTCCAGGATCGCCCCGTAATGGCGGGCGATGCGCACCACCTGTTCGGCGTCGAACAGGGCGGTGTCGTAGTTCAATGCCAGGGTGAAGGCGCCGCGCCGGCGGTCGTGGGTGACATGGAAGACGAGGTCGAAGCGGCTGAAGCGCCATTCGGTGTCGCGGCCCAGGGGGGACAGCGCGACGCCGGGCAGCTGCAGCTCGGGGCGATCGGCGTCGTAGAAGACCAGCAGCAGGTTGCAGATGGGATTGCGGGAGAGGTCCCGCGCCCGGCCCTGACCCGCGATCATGCGCTGGAAGGGCCACTCCTGATGGTCGAGCGCCTCTCTCAGGTCGCGCGTCGTGCGATCGATCAGCTCGGCGACCGTCTCCTGGTCGTGGAGACGCAGGCGCAACGGCAACGTGTTGGCGAAGAAGCCGATCTGATTGTCCAGGTCGGGATGGTTGCGGCCCAGGACGGGCGTCCCGATCACCATGTCGGACTGGCAGGAGCGCTGTTCCATGGCGATCGCCAGACCGGACAGCAGCAGGGCGAAGAGGCTGGTGCCGCGTGCCTGGGCCAGGGCGGACAGGGTGTCGGCGAGTGCGGGCGGCAGCTCCTGGTGGAGCGTGCGGCCCTCGAATGCCTGGCGGGCCGGGCGTGCCTTGGCCTCCGGGAGCTCGACCGATTCGGGTGCCCTGCTCAGGACCCTCCGCCAATAGTCGTCGAGCCCTTGGGCCGTCTCGCTACGCAGACGCTCGGCCTGCCAGGCGACCACATCGCGGTACTGGAGCCGGGGCGCCGGCGTCGGGCCATCCGTGGCGTAGGCATCGCCGAGCCGCTGGACGAAGATGTCGAGCGATTCGCCGTCGCAGACGGCGTGATGGAAGGTGACGACCAGGATCGTCTCGGCGCCGGACGCGGCGGCCGCCGCGACGAGGCGCAGGAGCGGCGGCTGGCTCAGGTCGAAGGGGCGTTCCCGTTCCTCGATCAGGAGACTCTCCGCCAGCGTCTCGACATCCGACGCATCGGCCAGGACGCGGCGCTCGATCCGGAATTCCAGGTTCCGGTCCACCCTCTGGCAGGGGACGGAGTCGATCTCGAGGATACGTGTGCGCAGGATGTCGTAGGACTCCATCACCGACTGGAAGGCCCGTTCGAGCCGGTCGAGATCCAGTCCGGGTCCGGCGCGGAAGCCGTAGCAGAGATTGTAGGCGACCGGGCTCATGCCGATCCGGTGCATGGCCCACAGCTGTTCCTGGGTGTCGGATAAGGGGTCCTGGGGTGCCGGCACGGCCTGAGGGATCCCGGCCGGGGCCGCCGAGGTCTCTCCGGGGCCCATGAGCTCGGCCAGTCGGCGGATGGTCCGGGCCTCGAAGAAGTCGGCGATCTTGAGATCCTGTCCGGTGGCGCGGAAGATCTCGCCGACCAGCTTGATGGCCTTCAGCGAGTCGCCTCCGAGATCGGCGAAGGGGGTTTCGACGCCGATCCGCTCGACCTTGAGGACCTTGCGCCACAGCCCCTCCAGCAGGGCCTCGGTCGGGTTCGCCGCGGCGACCGGGCCGGCGGCCCCGTGGACCAGCGCATCGGGCCGCGGCAGCGAGCGCTTGTCGACCTTGCCGTTCATCAGCAGCGGCAGCTCGTCGAGCGGCACCATGAATCTGGGCGTCATGTAGGCCGGCAGCAGGCTGGCCAGATGCGCCCGCAGCCGATCGGCGTCGCGGCTGCCTGGGCCGACGAGATAGGCGATCAGGAAGGGATCGGCCGGATCCTCGCGATCCACGACCATGGCGCAGAGATCGATGCCTGGCGCCGTGCGCAGGGCCAGCTCGACCTCGCCCGCCTCCACCCGGTTGCCGGCGATCTTGACCTGGGCGTCGCGGCGGCCGAGACATTCCAGTCGTCCGTCGGGCAGCATGCGGCCCAGGTCGCCGCTGCGGTAGATGAGGTCGTTCTGCTGCTCGCCGAAGGGGTTCTTCTGGAAGACCTCGCGCGTCGCCTCGGGGTCGTTGACGTAGCCCAGGGAGGGGAAGGCGGTGCGGATGCAGATCTCGCCGATCTCGCCGGTCAGGGCCGGGCGGTCCGGTTTGAGCACCAATGCCGCCGTGTCGGGCAGACAGCGTCCGACGGGCAGGATGCCGTCCGCGATCGGCGTTCCTGCATCGATCTCCTCGTAGAGCTTGGCCAGGGTCGTTTCCGAGGGGCCGTAGAGGTTGACGATGCGCTGCTCGCGCCCGGCGACCGCCCGCCAGTCCATGAGATCGCGTCCGAACAGCGGCTCCCCGGCCAGGAAGAGCATGGTCAGCCGCTCCAGTGAGGCGCGCTCGGGCTCGGGCTGCGCGGCACGCGCCTGGGCGAGCAGACGCAGGAGGCTGGGAACGCAATGCAGCAGGGTCACGCCCCGGGCCTCGATCCAGCGCAGCAGGGCGGGCGGATCGGCGATCGTCTCGCGCGGGGGGATGGTGACTTGGCCGCCAAGCGTCAGCGGCAGCAGGATATCGCGCAGACTGACATCGAAGGTCACGGGCGCGAGCTGGGCGGTGATGGTGTCGGCGGTCAGCTCGAAGGTCGCGCGTTGCCACCGGAGGAAGTGGTCGAGGCTCTTGTGGCGCCCCAGGATCCCCTTGGGAACCCCGGTGGAGCCCGAGGTGAACATGAGGTAGCTGGCTGCATTGGGGGCCAGGGTATCGACTTGGAGCGTCTCGGGCGTCAGGGTCTCCAGGTCGATGCTCGGGATCTCGGGGGCCAGGGATCCGGCCGCCTCCCCGGTGGCGCCGACATGGACCAGGACGAATGGACGGGCCTTCTCCAGCATGGCCCGGATGCGGGCGGGCGGAAGGTCCGGGTCGATCGGCATGAAGGCGAGTCCGGACGCGGCGGTCCCGAGCGTCGCGGCGACCTGCGCGCTGCCGGACCGGCAGAGGATCGCGGCGATGGCGGGTCCCTGCGACGGCTTCGGGATCCGGCGCAGCGCCTCGGCGAGACCGCCGGCGAGCCCGGCGAGCTCGGCATAGGTAAGTGAGCGCACCGCATCCGCGACCGCGATGTCGGTACTGTGATCGGTCGCCGCCTGCAGAATGGCTGTCCTGTAATCGAGCATCGTCATGCGTGTCCCCAGGTCGCTTGTGCCGCCTCGATCGAGCGGTCTGTCACGGTGAAGAGAGATCGAACATGTCCATCAGCAGCTCCGTGGTCAGGACGATCATGAGATAGTCGTCCTCGTAGGTCTGGCTGATGTCGAATCCAGGTTTCTCGTATTGCGCCCGCAGCCGCGCCACGGCTGCGGGATCGAAGACGCCGCGCCGCGCGACGGTCTCGGGCGAGAGCAGGTCCAGGATCCAGTCCTGGCCCCTGCGCAGCAGTTGCGGGCTGCCCTGGGCGACGAAGCTGAACTTGCGCCGCGCGACCAGCTCGGCGGGCAGATACCGGCGCGCGAGGGCCTTGAGCAGATATTTCTCCTCGCCTCCGCGCACCATCAGCTCCGGCGGGATGCGGCGGGCGACGTCGATTACGTCCGGATCCAGGAATGGATAGCGGGCCTCGACGCTCGCGGCGTAGGCGACCCGGTCCGAGTGGTCCGCCAGAAGATGGTCCGGCAGACGCAGCTTGAGATCCAGATAGGAGCGTTTGTGGAAGTCCGAGCGCCCGGCCAGCTGTCCGAGATCCACCGGCGGGGCGGCGAGCGCCGAGAAGCCGGGGCGGCGCGCCGCCAGATCGGGCGAGAGCAGAGCCTGGGTCAGCTCGGCATTGGCCGAGTAGTCGCGTTCGTAGAAGAAGCCGCCGTCGCCCCAGAGCCGGGCGCGGGTCTCCTCCTCCAGCAGGGCCTCCAGATCGAATCCCCCGCCGTCCGACCGCGCCTGGTCGAGCCGATATCCGACATAGCCCCCGAACAGCTCGTCGGCCCCTTCACCGGTCAGCACGACCCGCATGTCCTCTCGGCGCACCAGTCTGGCCAGCGCCAGGGTACAGGCGTTGTAGCTCTCCTTGAGGGCGGTCTCGCCGGCCCAGACCACGTCCCGGAGACTCGAGAGCACCTCGTCCTCGTCGAATTCGACCGCGTGATGGACGCTGCCCAGACGATCCACCATGAGCGCCTGCCAGCGTCGTTCGTCGATCTCGGGGCGGTCGAAGGTGATCGAGAAGCTGTGTCGGGTCTGCTCGGGATCGATCGCGTGGGTGAGGGCGGCGATCAGCGAGGAGTCCAGTCCGCCGCTGACATAGAGACCCACGGGTACGTCCGCCATCAGCCGGCGGCGCACCGCCTGGGTCAGGGCGGCGTCGAGCGCGTCGATCAGCTCGGCCTCGTCGGCCTCGGTGGCGGCGGAATCGGCGCGGGTCGGGAAATCGTAGTCCCAATAGCGGATCTCGCGGCAGCGGTCGCCCTCGACCACCAGCAGGTGTCCGGGCGCGAGCGCATGGATTCCCGCGAACAGGGTGCGCGGGCTCACCAGTCCGGGGAATGTCAGGATCTGGTCCAGTCCCGCCGGATCCAGCCGGCGCTCGACCTCGGGGTGCGCCAGCAGGGCCTTGATCTCGGAGCCGAAGGCGATGCCACGCGCGGTTCGGGTCCAGAACAGGGGGGCGATCCCGGTCTGGTCGCGTCCGAGCACCAGACGGTCGCGGGGGGCGTCGTAGACGGCGAAGGCGAACTGTCCGTTCAGGCGCTCGGCGAGCTGGAGCCCGTCGCGCCGATAGAGATGGGGCAAGACCTCCACGTCGCAGTGCGTCGAGAGTTCGGCCCCGTCGAGCCGCAGCTCGGCGCGCAGCTCCCGATGGTTGTAGATCTCGGCATTGGCGACGGAGACGATGCGTCCGCCATCGGCGTACATGGGCTGGTGCCCGTCCGCGATGTCGACGATGGCCAGGCGCCGACAGCCCAGGGCCGCCTTGTCGCCGACCGACAGGCCCGCTTCGTCGGGGCCGCGATGGAGGATCCGCGCCATCATGGATTCGAGGATGGTCCGCGCCTCCGGGCCGAGCCCCCCGTGCTCATAGATTCCGGCGATGCCGCACATGGCCCGTTCAGACCTCCAGAAGCGGGTCGGCCAGGTCCAGCAGGCCGAGGTTGGGATCGGAGGCCGTCTCGGTCCGCGCCAGCACCTGGATCGGCGAGAGATCCGGCGACGCCACGAAGGCATCGAGCAGCGATACCAGATCCGCGAGGAGCCATTCGACCGTCTGAAGGCGGAAGAGATCGGTGTCGTATTCGAGCAGGAGCTCGATCGCGGGCCGGTCCTCCACCATGAGGATCAGATCGTAGCGCGCGGTGCGGCTCTGGTCCGGCAGCATCCGCAGCTCCAGATCGCCGAGCCGCGACTGCGGGTCGGCATTGTTCTGCACCAGCAGCAGGATGTCGAAGACGGGGCTGTGGCCGGACGGGGTGTCGATCGCCAGCTCGTCCAGCATACGGTCGAAGGGATAGGACTTGTGCGCCAGCATGGCGATGGTCTCGTCGCGGCCGAGCTCGGCCCAGTCCTGGATGGACCGATCCGCCGAGCCGTTCAGGACATGGGGCAGCAGGTTGAGATAGAAGCCGAGCTGATCCTCGGTCTCCAGTGCATCCCGGCCGGCGTCCGCCGTGCCGATGACGGTCGCGTCTCCGTCCTCGGCGCGCAGCGTCAGCAGGATGTGGAGCATGGACGCGAAGAGCGAGAAGAGGGTCAGACCCGATCGCGCCAGGGCGTCGCGCAATGCGCGGCTGCGCCCCTCGTCGAGCAGCCGGCGGGCGATGGCCCCGCGTCCGGCGCGGGTCCTGGGGCGCGCCGCGTCCGTGGGCAGTGCGGTCCGGAGCCGTGCGCCACCCGTCAGTCGCGAACGCCAATGCGCCAGTGCCTCCTCGGCCGCTGGTCCGGTGCACATCGACTGCTGCCAGTGGGCGAAATCGCGATACTGGATCGCCAGGGGTGCGAGCGGCGGCGGGCCGCCGGCGGCGCGGGCGGCGTAGCAGCGCGACAGGTCCGAGATCATGATGGGCACCGACCATCCGTCCGAGACGATGTGATGGAGGTTGAGCACCATGAGCCAGCGCTCCGGACCCAGGGCCGTCAGGCGGACCCGGAACAGCGGGCCCAGGGCAAGTTTGAAGACATGCGCGAACTCCGCGTCCAGGGCGCGATCGATGACCGTTTGCTCGTCCGCCGCGTCGTCGTCGCGGGTCACCTCGATCGCGACCGTCCGGCCCGGGGGATCGACCCGTTGCCGGGCCTCGCCGGCCAGCATCAGGAACCGGGTCCGCAGGATCTCGTGACGGTCTGCGAGATCGGCGAACGCGGCGGCAAGTGCGTCGGTATCCAGGGCACCGAGGACGATGAAGCCTCCGACCATGTTGTAGGCCGAGCTCTCCGGGCGCGCGGTCTGGATCGCGAACAGACGCCGCTGCGCGGACGAGAGCGGATAGCTGTCCGCATCCGGGATACGCGCGATGCCGGCGGTCTCGACGCCCTGCCGATCCACTCCCGAGGCGGCGAGGGCGGCGACCGTCTGGGCGGTGAAGAAATCGCGCAGGGTCAGTTGCAGGCCCAGGCGTTTCCTCAATCGCAGGACCGCCTGGTTCGCCATGAGGCTGTGGCCGCCCAGGGCGAAGAAGCTGGCGCTGCGCGGCATCTCCGCGCGTCCCAGGAGCTCGCAGAGGATGGCGGCGATCTCCGTCTCGAGACCTGGGCGTGGGGCGTCGTCGTCGCTCGGGGCGCCGATCCGGTGCTCGCACAGGCCCGCGAGCGCGCGCAGATCGGCCTTGCCGTTCGAGGTCAGGGGGATCCGGTCCACCAGATAGAGATGACTGGGGATCATGTAGGCGGGAAGGACCCGGGCCAGATGGGCGCTGAGCCGATCCGCGTCCGGCGGCGTGTCGGCGATCGTCCAGGCGGCGAGCTCCCGCTCGTCCCCGGCGGTCTCCCGCGTCCCCACCACGGCCTTGCGGATGCCCGGAAATCCGGTCAGCGCCGTTTCGATCTCGCCCAGCTCGATACGGAAGCCCCGGATCTTGACCTGGCTGTCGGCCCGGCCGAGATAGGTCAGCTCGCCCGCGAGGTCGTAGCGGCCCAGGTCGCCCGAACGGTAGAGACGGGACCCGGGGCGATAGGGATCCTCGACGAAGCGCTCGGCCGTCAGATCCGGCCGGCCCAGATAGCCGCGGGCGACGCCCGAGCCGCAGACCAGGATCTCGCCCTGCACGGTTGCCGGAACGGGCCGCAGCTCGGCATCGCGGATCGTGACCCCGTAGCTCGGCAGGGGACGTCCGATCGGGCTGTCGGTACGGTCCAGATCCTCCGCGCCGAGCAGGCGGAAGGTCGTGTGGACGCTCGTCTCCGTGATCCCGAACAGGTTGATCAGCCGACAGCCGGGATAGCGTTCGGACCAGGCACGGAGCAGGGTCGGCGTCAGGGCCTCGCCGCCGAACCAGATGGATCGCACGGCCAGATCGGCCCGGGGTTCGTCCATCTCCCGATCCGAGAGTACCTTGAAGGCCGAGGGGGTGAGGCTCAGCACCGTCACCTCCTCCTGCTTCAGATGGTCTCGCAGCAGGGCGAAGTCGTTCCGCGCCGCCTCCGGGATCACGACGATCCGTCCTCCCGTCAGGAGCGCGCCCCAGATCTCCCAGATCGAGAAGTCGAAGGCCGGGGAGTGGAACCAGCTCCAGCGGTCGCCGGCCGCGATGGGGAAGAGATCGCCCTGTCCGAGCACCAGCGCCAGAAGGTTGCGGTGCTCGACCAGGACCCCCTTGGGCCGTCCGGACGAGCCCGAGGTGAAGATGACGTAGGCGGCGTCGCTCGGCCGCAGCTCGGGCCAGTCGGCCGCGTCCACGGGGGCTTCGGGCAGCCCGGTCATCTCCACGCGGGGCAGGTCCGGGGGCAGCCGATCTCCGCCCGTGTCGCCCTTGACGATGACCGAGACCGCCCCGGCGTCGTCGAGGATGCGCGAGGTCCGTTCCGGGGCCGCGCTCGGGTCGATCGGCACGAAGGCCGCCCCGGCACGAAGCACCGCCAGCATGGCCACGACCGTATCGCGATCTCGGGGCAGCATCAGGGCCACGCGGTCTCCGCGCCGCACGCCGAGGGCGATCAGCGTCCGCGCCAGGGCGTTCGCCCGGATCTCGAGCTCGGCATAGGTGAGCGCGCCGGCCGGGTCGGAGACGGCGACAGCCTCGGGCATCCGGCGCGCGATCTCGGAGACCGCGTCCGGCAGGCTGGGGTATGGCCAGGTCTCTTGCGTCCGGCGCGGTCCGCCGGCGTCTAGGAGATGTTCGATCTCGGTCTCCGTCGCCAGGGGCAGGCTCAGGAAGGGACGGTCCGGATGCGCGCACATGGCCGTGAGATGTCGGCACAGGAGCCGGCTCCAATGATCGAGGGTCGCGGCCTCGAACATCTCGCTGTTGAAGACCAGCATCAGGTCGAGCCCGCCGTCCGCCGTCCGATTCGCCGCCAGGGTCAGGTCGTATTTGCCCCAGCCGATGGCGGGGGGCGCGGTCCGACCCGGCACGGGCTCCGCGCTGCGCACGTAGAGGACGTCGAACAGTGCCGTGCGGCTCATGTCGTTGTCCGGCTTCAGGTCCAGGACGACCCGATCGAAATCGGTCCGCGCGTGGGCGAGCGTCTCGGCCGAGTGACCTGCGATCGTACCGATCGCCTCGCGCGCGATCTGGGTCGGGGTCAGAGCGATGCGCAGCGTGACCAGATTGGCATGGCCGCCCGGGTCTCCGGATCGGCGCGGCACGGTCTGTCCGAGCACGATCTCCTCCTGGCCGCTGAGCCGGCTCAGCAGTCCGACGAAGCCGGCCAGGATCAGGTCGTCGAGCGCGATCCGCGACTCGGCCGCGAGTCTCTGGAGCCCCGCAAGCTCGGCTGGGGTCATCGACACCTGGCTGAAGCCCGAGCCGAAGACATGAACCGCGGCCCGAGGCCGGTCGACCGGCAGCAGCAGCCGTGGCGGATTGGGGCCGAGATAGGCGTGCCAGAAATCGCGTTCCCGCTGCAGATCCGCCGCATCCGTCGGGAGATCCCCGCCGGGCGCGAGGTGACTGGGGATCTCGGCGTCGGACCTCAGACGATCGGCGATCCAGGCGAGGGATGCCTCGTCGACGAGGATGTGATGCCCGACGAGCAAGAGTTCGCGCCGAGCATCTGGGCGGTCCACGACCGCCATCCGCAACAGTGGGCCGGTCTCCAGATCGAAGGGGTCGAGGATGAAGCGACGGATCTGTACATCGATCGCCTCGCCGGAGATGGAGACGCAGGGTGCCACTCGGCGGCTTGCGCTGGTGATTCTTGGATGGCCTTCATGGGTCTCGAATGCGGCCTTCAGCTCCGGGACCTCGGCCAGCAGTTCCTCGAATCGATGCTGCAGCCATTGCGGATCCGTGCCGGACTCCAGATCGAAGGCGGCGGCCATGTTGTAGTAGGTCGGCGCCGTCGCGTAGAGCTCGCCATTCTCGAACTGATCCACGAACCAGAGACGTTTCTGCAATGCAGAGGGCTCGTGGAAGGTGGACTCCGCTGTCCAGGTTGCGATCGGCGACTCGGGGTCCCGGCATAGGTCCTTCAGAATCTGCTCGATCTCGCCGAGGATCGCGTCGATGGTGTCGGACTGGAAGATGTCCGTCGCGTAGCTCAGCTCCAGGCGCGTCTCGCCGCCCGTCTCCACGACATAGAAGGAGAGGTCGAACTGCGAGGTCGGCAGCGGCGGCTCGGCGAACCGGAACCCCAGCTCGGCGCCCAGCTGGGCGAGACCGCGGCGGTCGTCGTGGGTGACGCAGATCTCGAACAGCGGGTTTGCGGCGGGATCCGGTGGCCGTCCGAGCGCGGCGCAGATGTCCTGCAGTCCGCAACCCGAATGTTCGGCGGCGTCCATGAGGGCCGCGCGGACCGCCGCGACCAGATCCATGGCACGCCAATCCTCGCGCAGCACCAGACGCAGCGGCAGCGTATTGGCGAAGAAGCCGACGGGCCGATCGAGGCCGGGCCAGTCGCGGCCGGCGACGACGCAGCCGAGCACCAGATCGCCGGTCCCGTTACGCCGGGCGACGAGCTGGGCGATGGCCGCCACGACCAGCTGATAGAGGCTGGTGCGCAGTCTCCTCGCCAGGTCGCGCATTTCCTGCTGCAGTGCCGACGATAGGGTCAGGACGGCCTGATCGCCGGCGAAGGACTTGGAGGCCGGTCTCGGCGCATCGCCAGCGAGGGTCGTCAGACCGGGCGCATCCCGCAGGACGTCTCGCCAGTGATCGAGGTCCCGGTTCCGGCGCTCGTTGTCCGAGGCCAGTGCCTGGGCATAGTCGGGGTAGTCGATCCCGA
Organism: Imhoffiella purpurea; assembly: GCF_000585215.1. Lineage (GTDB taxonomy): Bacteria > Pseudomonadota > Gammaproteobacteria > Chromatiales > Chromatiaceae > Imhoffiella > Imhoffiella purpurea. Next base: position 76,126 of record NZ_AONC01000014.1, read on the forward strand.
GCGGCGCCGAGGCCCCGTCCTGGCCGACGAGGATGCGCTGATAGGCGCCCAGGAGGTCGCGCGTCAGGATCTCCATCGACCAGGCGTCGCCGATCGCATGATGGACGGCCAGGGCCAGGGTGCAGCCCTCGCCGTGGGACGCCAGGCCGGCGCGCCATAGCGGACCTTCCGTCAGGTCGAAGGGCTCATGGACGAAGGCCGCGAGCCATTCCGGCCCCGGCGAATCCAGAACGCTCAGCGAGACGGTCGGTTCCGTCGCGACGGACTGCAGGATGGACTCGCTGTCCATGCCCAGTCGGGTCCGCAGGCTCGCATGGCGTTCGCCGACCCAGCGCAGTGCGGCATCGAGCGCCACGGGGTCGAGCGGACAGGTGAAATTCAGCCGCAGACAGAGGTTGTAGGCGGGCCCGGCCTCGCTCATCTGCTCCAGGAGCCAGAGCTGCTGCTGCTGTCGCGTGGCCGGGATCCGGTCCGGGATCGGGCGCACGGGGAGAAGCTGTCTGTCGTCCGCCCCGGCGGTCTCGATCTGTCGCGCCATGTCCTCCAGGAGCGGTGCGCCGAAGATCCGGGAGAGGGGCAGCTCGACCCCGAATGTCTCGCGGATCCGGGCCGCCAGCCGAACCGCCTGCAGACTGCCGCCGCCGAGCTCGAAGAAGTCCCGTGCGTTCGGATCGGGGCCCGTCCCCAGGATCTCGCGCCAGAGCCCGGCCAGCGTCCCTTCGGTCTCGGTCTGGGGACGGTCGGGCGCTAGGGGCGGGGAGGGGATCTCCCGGGCGGACGGCTCTGGGTCGGGCCGGACGAGATCCGCGAGCACCTGGGCCACGGTCGTCCCGTCCGCGCAGCTGCGCTCGGCGATCTCGAGGAAGGCGGCAAGCCAGGATCGGGCGCGCGCCTCGGAGAAGCGGTCGCATCTCCAGTCGAAATCCAGGATGACCTGATCGTCGAGCAGCAGGATGTTGGCGAAGAGATCCGCCCGCGCCCCGACGATCGGTACCGAATGCAGCTCCACCCGGCGCGAGGCGCCCCCGAACCGGATCGGACCGTCGAGGTTGAAGAGCAGATGCCGCTCGGGGATCGCGTCGGCCGGTGGATGCGATCCGGGCTCCAGGAGCCGCTGATGCAGGACGCGGCGCAGCTCGGCGAGCGTCATCGCGTCCTCGATGTCCAGGGTCACCGGCCGGATGAAGGAGAGGTTGCCGACCAGGCCGGCATGGCCCGACAGGGCCTGCCCGGCGACGGGCAGTCCGACGGTCACGCGCGTCTCGCCCGTCAGTCCGCGGGCCAGGAGCGCGAAGGCGGCCAGCATGCCGACCAATGGGGTCTGCCCCCCGGCCCGCGCCGTCTCGGACACCCGGGCGAAGAGGTCGCCGATGTCCGTGCGGGTGATGCGCCCGCCTGCGCCCGTCACGGCCTCCGGATCGGCGTCGCACGGCAGGCGCATCGGCCGGGCCGGCATGGAGGCACGGGTGAATTCGGCTCGCGCCTCCCAGTCCAGATAGGAATCCCAGCAATCGGCGTCGGGCAGCGGAATCCCGTCGAACAATTGGAACAGCTCGCGCAGCAGGAGTGCGACGGACCAGCCATCGAAGCCCAGGTGGCTGCTCCGGACGGCCAGGGCCTGTTCGCCGGTCTCCGTTTCGAGCAGTACCGGTTCGATGGGGGCGCGATCGAGCCGGAAGGGCCGCTCCAGGGCGTTCCGCGCCCAGTCGTCGAGCATCCGGCGAAACTCGGGTTCGGCCGGGAGGCGGGTCCGTTCCAGGGCCGGCGCCATGCGATCGGCGATGCGTCGCGTGCCGTCGGCCGCCAGACAGGCCCGCAGGGCGGGGTGACGTCGGCAGAGCGCGGACCAGGCGCGCGTCAGGCGATCCGGGTCGAGCCGGTCGCCGCCGAAACGCAGAATCAGCAGATCGGTCCAGGTTCCCGGATGGACGGCCCCCGCGTGACGCCGCATCGCCGTCTCGCTGACCGTGGGCCGGAGCAGACCGGCCTCGGCCGTCGCGGTCCGATCCCCGCCGAGCCAGCCGACCCCCTGCAGCGCGGCGACCCCGCGCCGTGCCGCCTCGATGATCTTGGCGATGTCCGCGTCGCCGTGGGCGGTGGACAGGAAGCAGTTGCGCTGTTCCCAGACGAAGATGCCCCCGTTCAGCAGATGGGTGTTGAGGATCTCCATTCCGGGCCCGTACTCGAAGCGGAACAGGGATCCGAACCGCTCCATGCGCACCGGGACGCCGGCCTCCGCGAAGATGCGGTCGAGCTGGACGCACATCTCCTCGGTGCGTCGGGCCAGCGTGTGCTGCAGGGCGCCCGCGTCCTCGATCAGCCGGTCCAGCACGGCGCGCGCCGCGGCCAGTCCGAGCGGATGCGCGTTGAAGGTGCCCGCGACGAAGGCGGTCCGGGTGCCCGGTCCGCTGTCGTCGCCGTAGGCCCAGTCCCCGCCGTCGATCGCGTCCATCAGTCTGGCGTCGCCGGCGAGCACGCCGATCGGCTGGCCGCAGCCGAGCACCTTGCCGTAGGTGACGAGATCCGCCTCGATCCCGAGCAGGGCCTGCATGCCGCCCGGGGCGAAGCGGAAGCCCGAGATGATCTCGTCGAACAGCAGCGGGATGTCGCGCTCCCTGGTGAGCGACCGCAGGGCATGCAGGAAATCGACCGGCAGGTTTCCGGGGTTGCGGCTCTGCACCGGCTCCACCAGGACCAGCGCGATCTCGGAGGCATGGCGGGCGATGAGGTCGAGCCCGGCCATGTCGCCATAGTCGAGGACGATCACCGGATCCACCATCCCCTGGGGCGTGCCGTCGGTGAGCGGGGCGGACTGGGGGCTGCCGTCCTCCTCGACCCAGCCGGTCGCGAGTACACCGTCGAAGCTGCCGTGATAGGCGCCCTTGAAGAGGACGATGCGATCCCGTCCGGTGACGGCGCGGGCGATGCGGACGGCGCACATGACGGCCTCGGTGCCCGTCGCGAAGAAGGCGCAGCGGTCCACGCCCGTGAGCCGATGGATGCGCTCGGCCACCTCCGCCGCCAGCGGCGAGGCCGGCCCCAGAGGGGCGCCCCGATCGAGCTCGTCTCGGAGCGCGCGGGCGACGAAGTCCGGATTGTGACCGAAGAGATAGACCCCGAATCCCATGGTCACGTCGATATAGGCGTTGCCGTCCAGATCCCAGACCTGGGATCCCTGGGCGCGCGAGGCCATGAGCGGGTAGGTCACCTCCTTGTAGTCGGGGGCGAAGCCGAAGACCGCCCGGCTGTTGGCGACCCGCTTGCGGGCGCGCTCGGCCCCGGCTTTGGACCCGGCGGATCGGGTATTCCAGTCGCGGGCCAGCCGGGCGACGTGGGCTCGCTGTCGCGGGTCGAGTCCGGTCCCCGAGCCGTTCGGGCGGCGGAACAGCCCCTTGATCCCGCCTGCGTCCGGACGCGGTGCTGGCGGCCGGACGGACGGCGTCTGGGGCGGCTGGGCCGATGCGTTCGAAGCGCCCGCCTGGGCTCCCAGGACGCTCAGCTGCCGATCCATGACCTGCTGCAGGGTGCGCAGCTGTTCCTGCATCAGGGCGACGACGTCGGGGGAGGCGTGCGCTGGTGTCGGGCCGGTCGGATTCGCGGCCGGCGCGGGTTCGGGTGCCGGTGGCGGTCGTTGTGCATCGATGTGATCGGCGAGCTTGCGCGGCGTGTCGAGCGTCTGGAACAGGGCGGCCAGCTCGATCTCGATGCCGCAGGTCTTGGCCAGCGAGCGCTGGATCTGCACCATGCCCAGAGAGTCCAGGCCCAGTGTCACCATTGGCCGGTCCGGGTCGATCCGGCCGGGATCGATGCCCGAGACGCGGGCGATCAGCGGCCGCAGGATCTCGTCCAGGGCACGGCCGCGCGGGGGCCCTTCGCTCGATGCGGGCGTGGCCGGCCGAGGACACGCCCGATCCCCGGCCGCGACCGATGCGCCCGACCAGGCGCGGCGTGGAATGGGGATCTCGGCCAATGGCAGGCGCGGCAGATCCTGGCCCGGCGCACCGCGCGATCCGAAATAGCGGAGCCAGTCCAATGGGGCGCCATGTGACCAGGCCAGACCGGCGGCATGGGCGAGATCCTCGCGCCGGTCGCCGCCGCCGATCCAGGCGGCATCCGGCGCGCAGGCCGGACCCAGCTTGGCCAGTACGTTGCGCGGTCCGATCTCGATGCAGATGAGGTCGCCCGACCCGGCGGCGGCCGACACGGCCTGCCGGAAGCGGACCGGCGAGAGCATCTGCGAGGACCAGTAGGCGGGACGCGTCATCTCGGCGTTGCCGAGAACGGTGCCGGTCGCCGTGGAATAGACGGGGATGGCACCCGAGCGTTCGGGCAGGTTCAGACCCTCGACGAGCTCCGCCGCGGCGCGGTCCATCCAGGGTCCATGAAAGGCGCGGGTGACCTGCAGCCGCTGTCCGGCCAGTCCGGCTGCCTCGGCTCGGGCGAGCAGGATCTCGATCTGCGCGATCGGGCCGGACAGGGTCAGGGAGGCCGGTGCGTTGTAGCCGGCGATCACGACCGCGTCGAGTCCCTGCAGCAGTTCCCGCGCCCTGTCCTCGTCCGCCCGGAGTGCCAGCATGGCGCCCTCGGGCGCGGCATGCTGCATCGCCCGGCCGCGCCGGACCGCCAGGGTCATGGCCGTCTGCAGATCCAGCTGACCGGCCGCCAGGGCGGCCGGGATCTCGCCGACGCTGTGGCCGATGACGGCGTCCGGGAGGATTCCCCAGTCCGCCCACAGACGCATGAGGCCGTGCGCCACGGCCACCAGCGCCGGCTGGGCGAGATCGGTTTGGTTCATGCGCACGGCGTCCGCCGGGTCCGGACCGTAGAGCCATGCGATCAGGTCCCGGCCGGCGATGGGGCCGGCCGCCTCGGACGCCTCGACCAGGGCATCGCGGAACAGGGGTTCCTGCGCGAAGAGCTCCGCGCCCATCGAGGGGAATTGGGCCCCCTGACCCGTGAAGCAGAAGAGGATGCGCGCGGCGGTCCTGGCCTCGATGCCGGATGGGGGCGGGGAGCCGAGCCCGGAATCCGGGACCAACGGGGCCATACGATGGGTGCCGCCGGACCAGCGCCGGGTGGCCTGTCCGGCGCACAGGGACGGCCATTCCTGGGGCGGACGCTCGGACAGTCGGGCGACCCAGAGGCCGTGGAGCCGTTCGAGCGCCTCCGGGGTATGCGCCGAGAGCGGCAGGACCGGGATGCGGTGCGGTAGGGGATCGGTTGCCTCCTGGTCCGGTCCCTGTCCGATCAGGACATGCACGTTGGTACCGCTCATGCCGAAGGAGCTGATCCCGGCGATCCTGCGCTTGGCGCCGTCCCAGTCCAGTGGACGATCCAGCGGGGTCAGGGGGTTGTCCGACCAGTCGTAGCGGCTGTTCGGCGCCCGGCGCGGCCGGTTCGCCGGGAGACGTCCATGGGCCATGGCCAGGATCGCCTTGATGACGCCGGCGATCCCGGCCGCGGCCTCCAGATGGCCGATCCGGCTCTTGACCGCGCCCAGGGGCAGCATCTCACCCCCGTCGGGCCGCAGCACATGGCGCAGCGCGGCCAGCTCGATCGGATCGCCGAGCGGGGTCCCGGTGCCGTGGGTCTCGACCCAGTCGACGTCCTTGCCGCCGATCCCGGCCTCGCCCAGGGCGCGCCGCAGCAGATCGCGCTGGGCCGTGCCGTTCGGCGCCGTCACGCTCTGACTCTGACCGTCGTGATTGACGGCGCTGCCGAGGATCTCGGCCCAGATCGGGTCCTGGAACCGGCGTGCCTCATCGAGCCGCTTCAGCACCAGCACCCCGGCGCCCTCGCCGCGGCCATAGCCGTCGGCCTCCTCGGCGAAGGTCTTGCAGCGGCCGTCGGGCGACAGGACGCCCATGCGCACCAGACCGGCGTGCAGTTCGGGCGAGACGATGAGGTTGGCCCCGCCCGCGATGGCGAGATCGCAGCCGCCCTGACGCAGGTCGCGCACAGCCATGTCCAGTGCGACCAGGGACGAGGAGCAGGCCGTGTCGACGGCGATGGCGGGGCCTCGGAGGTCGAGTAGATGGGCGATGCGGCCCACGGCGATGCTGGCGGCCTGTCCGGTCACGCTGTAGGCGCCGAGACGCTCGGCGTCGTCCATCAGACGTCTGTCCCCGGCACCGAGCCCGCTTTCGCTCAGGCCGATGAAGAGCCCGACCCGCCGGCCGCGCAGCGCCGCCGGGTCGAGACCTGCGTGCTCCAGCGCCTGCCAGATCACCCGCAGCAGGAGCCGTTGCAGGGGTTGCATGCCTTCGGCCTCGCCGCGCGCGATCCCGAACAGTGTGCAGTCGAAGCCGTCGATGTCGTTCAGCAGCGCGGCCGGGGGGCAGGGGCCCTCCTCGGGCCAGGCGGCGGCGGGCCAGCGGTCCTCGGGGATGGGGCGGATCGGGTCCCGGTCGCCGATCAGGAGATCCCAGAAGTCCTCGGGGTTCTCGGCGCCCGGAAAGCGGCAGCCGAGTCCGACGACCGCAATGCCCTGCCGGTCCTTCGTCGATCTGGCCGGTTCTGTTGGGACGGCGTCGGCGCGTCGGGCGATCAGCGCGCGTGCGAGCCCGTTTGGGGTGGGGTGGTCGAAGAGTTCGGCGATATCCAGACGGCGACCCAGCCAGTCGCCGATCCGCGCGGTCAGTGCCACGGCCTGCTGCGAGCCGAGCCCCTGGTCCATCAGGCCCGAATCCGGTTCGATCGGCGTGCCGCTCAGATGGGATGCCAGGCGGCAGAGCCGATGCGCGACCTCCGAGACATGGCCGCTCGCGACCGCCGCGCGGAATGCCGCGGAGTCGGACCGACTCTCGTCCGGTCCCGCGTTCCCCTCCGCGCCCAGCTCGCCGGCCTCGAACGCGCGGCCGAGCTCGAAGCGTTTCAGCTTGCCGCTGGTAGTGCGGGGCAGCTGATGCACCGGGATGACCCGATCCAGTACCAGTCCGCTTCGGGCCAGGACGTGATCGGCGATGGATGTCTGCAGTGCCCGGGCCTTCTCGGCGGTGCCACGGAAGCGGACGAAGCAGAGCGTCCGTATCTCGTCGCTGTGCGGACAGCGCGCCTGCACGATGGCGACCGGATTGGCGGCCGAGAGCCCAGGGGACTCCTGGGCCACCTGTTCCAGGTCCGAGGGGTGATAGTTGAGGCCGGCCACGATGATGACGTCCTTGTGCCGGCCCGCCAGGACCAGTTCCTCGCGCCAGATGAAGCCGATGTCTCCGGTCTCCAGCCAGCCGTCCGGCTGCAGGGCCGCGCGCGACTGCTCGGGGTCGTTGACATAGCCCCGCATGAGCGAGGGGCCGCGGACCTGAAGACGGCCGACCGTGCCCGCGGGCAGGGTGGCTCCCGCGTCGTCCAGGATGCGCATCTCGAAGCCCTGTGCCGCGCGTCCCAGAAGGCAGAGGTGTGCGGCGCCTGGGGCGTCGGGTTCGCGTTCGACGACCCTGGAGCCGATCGAGAGGCTGTCGCGGTCGACGGCCACCACGGCGAGCGGCTCCCCCGGGATGCGGATCGTGGTGACCAGGGTCGCCTCGGCGAGACCGTAGGCGGGGGTGATCGCCATGCGGCTCAGCTCGCTCGGTGCGAGCGCGTCGAGAAAGGCCGCGATGGTTCCGGGGTTCAGCGGCTCGGCCCCGTTGCTGATGCTGCGCAGGGCGCTCAGATCGAGCTGAGCGGCGCTCTTCGGCTTGATCAGGCTCGTCACCATCTGCAGCGCGAAGTTCGGGGCGCCGGTGAGCGTGGTGCGGTGTGCGTCCATCGCCCGCAGCCAGGCGATCGGGCGCCGGGCGAAGTCGTCGGGCGACATCAGCACCTGGGGCAGATCCGCGAGCAGCGGCAGGATATGGAAGTGGAAGAGACCGAAGTCGTGCGACAGCGGCATCCAGCTCAGGAATCTGTCGTCCGCCGTCAGTGCGAGGTGGCGTTTCAGCAGATCGATCTGTGCCAGCACCGCGCGGTGGCTCAGCTCGACGCCTTTGGGCGCGGCCGTGGAGCCGGACGAGAACTGAATGATGGCGATGTCTTCCGGATGGATCTCGGGTTCCGCCGGGGGCGTCGCCGACGGGGCATCGTCCAGTTCGGCGATCCGGTCGAAACGGTCGCCGGCCAGGCGGTAGGCGCCTGCGATGGTCTCGGTTCCCTCCAGCGCCGACCTGGTCTCCTCATCGTCTGTCAGCACGATGCAGGAACCGATGACGCCCGCCGCCGCCAGGGTGCGCTGGCGCTGGGTGGGATTGTCCATGGGCGGCATGGGCACGGCCGTGCAGCCCGCCGCGATACAGCCCCAGAGCCCGGTCGCATAGGCCAGCGGGTCGCGCATCACCAGCATCAGGCAGTTGCCTCGGCCGATCCCTGCACGGGCGAGCTGTCGGGCGATGCGGGTGGCGGCCTCGCGCAGATCGGCGGGCGACAGGGTCGTTTCGCCGCCCTTGCCGTCGATGCGGACGAGGGCACCGTCTCGCGGGCCTGGGGCGAGGAAGGCCGCGCGCACATCGGGAAACGAGATTGGCTCGAGCACTTGCGTCCCTCCTCCTGAGTCTTTCGAAGCAAGATCTGGCTGTGCTCTGCGAGCCGCCGACACTGGTTTTCAGCGAGTCCGGACGATCCGCGGGGGGCCGGGCTCAAAGACTTCGGTGGATCCGTCGCCGAACCTCGCCAACCCAGTCTTGGACATGAGGCGGGTGGAAGAGGCTGAAATGATCGGCGGCAACGACCTCGATCTGCACCTTGCCGGTGGTCGATGCCTCGATTTTTGTTCTCGTATCCGGCCCGATGGCCCCGCTCGGGTCCGCGGCGATGAACAGGAGATCGTTCCTGAGCGGACCCTTGAAGCGATAGCGCATCGATTTGTCCCGACGACCATGCAGCTGTCGCTGATATCGCTCCAGACCGGATGCGTCGAGACTCTCGGTCATCTTGCGGAGGAGGGTCGACCAATAGCGCTGCGTCGCGAGCGATCGCAGATCATCCGGGGTCTCCCTTCGACAGGCATCGGGATCGGCGGGATGACCATCGATCATGACGAGCAGCGGTCTCTGCCCCAGGGGCTCCAATTGCCGTGCGGCCTCGAAGGCCAGGCTGGCGCCGAACGACCATCCCATCAGCACCCTGTAATCCTTGCCGGTCGCGGTCGCGCAGGCCAGCATCTCGCGGACCATGTCCTCGAGCGTTTCGGCCTGGTCGAAGCGGTTCGCATCATCGAGGCCATCGACCGAGCAACCGAGCTCCATGAGATCCAGTGCCTCGCGATAGATGCTTGCACTGCCGATAGTAGCAGGAAAACAGAGGACGTTTGCGGAGGCGCCCCGATCCAGCAATGGGAAAATGCCTCTCTCATCGTTCCTGGTGGGCTCGTCGTCGATCCATCGCGCCAGATCCATGAGTCTCGGCGCCTCGAAGAAGGTGCGGAGCGGAATGGCCGAACGGCCGTTTCGGGCGAGACGGGCGGAGACCTCCATGGCCTTGAGGCTGTGGCCGCCGATGACGAAGAAATCGTCCTGCCGCGAGACGCGCTCGACGCCCAGGACGTCGCACCAGATTCGGGCCAGTAGTCTCTCCGTCTCGGTGGCCGGCCCTTCCGAGCCGGATGCGCCGGGCGCAGGCTTGGCCGCGGCGATCATGCTGGCGGTGTCCAGTTTTCCGTTCTCGGTCATGAGGAGCCGGGACAGGAAATAGAACTGGCAGGGGATCTGGGCGTCGAGAAGCGTCTCGCGCAGCCTCGACCTCAGCTGGGTCGGCGAAACCATCCGATCCCCGACCGCCACGAAGGCGACCATCCGGGTCTCGCCCTGGTGCTCGCGGATCGACACCGCGGCATCCTCCACCTCGGGCAGACCGATCAGGGCCTTCCGGGTCTCGGACGGCGATACCCAATGCCCCCGGATCCTGGCCCGCTCGTCCATGCGCCCGAGCAGCCGCAGGACGCCGTCCCGGCCCACGAGGGCCCTGTCGCCGGTGCGATAGGCGCGTTCTCCCCCGATCTCCACGAAGCCGCCGCCACCCTGGACGTATCCCTCGGCCAAGGCATCGCCGAAGACCGTCAGCTCGCCTGGGACTCCCCTTGGCAGAGCCTGTCCGAAGGGGTCGAGGATCTTGATCCCCGTATTCAGGACCGGCGTCCCGATGTCGGCGCCATCCATCTCCCCGACGCTCGTGATGGGGAAGGGCGCGGTCATGGTGCAGCCGATCGTGGCCTCCGTCGGACCATAGTGGAAGGCCAGCTGCAGCCAGGGACAGAGCTCCCGGAGCTGGGCCAGTTTGCCAAGATCCGGGGCTTCGCCTCCGAGGATCATGAGCCGCCATTGCCTCAGGTCCGCGAAGAGACTCGGATCCGGGGCGGAGAGCATCAGGGTCAGAAAGGAAGGCGTCGTCTTGAGCACGCTGATTTCCTGCTCCGCCATCAGCCGCAGGACCCGGTTCGGGTCGACCAGGTCCTCGTGGGCGGCCCAGAAGGCCGACCCTCCGGCCGCGAGCAGGCCGAAGGCGGTCGTATAGCCGAGATCGAAGGCCGCCGAGGTCACCTGCAGGGCGCGGTCCGTCTCTCTCAGTCCGAGACGGGAGATGGCGCTGACGCAGTAGTTGGTGAGCGCCCGCATGCCCACGTCGACGCCCTTGGGCGTGCCGGTCGAGCCCGAGGTGAAGATCCGATAGGCCATGCCTGGGATTGGCGCCTCGTCGCCTTCGGCCGCTTCGATCCCGCCCTCGAGTCCGAGTCGGATCCTCGGACGGGCGGCCTCCAGGATGCGCGACCGTCGCGCGGCCGGCCAGGCCGGATTGACGGGGACGAAGCTCGCGCCGAGCATCCAGGTCGCAAGGACCTGGACGAGGACGTGGGTGCTTGGCAGGGCCGATAGGGCGACCCGCGAACCCTGTGCGACGCCGGCCGCGGCCATCTCCGCGGCGAGGCGCTCCGCCCGCGATCCGAGTTCGGAATAGGAGAGCGGGCCGCGCGGATCCCATGTCGCCAGACGCTCGCCGGGCACCTCCGCGATCGATTCGGGCAGGATTCTGTCGAGCTTGGCGGCGGGGCCTTCGAGCATCGAGAGCTCGGGACCCCGGCTCGTCGCCAGCGGTTGCGAGGTGGCGGGGGCCGAGGGGGCGTCGAGACAGTTCGCGAGCAGCGCCAGAGCGGCATCGAGAATATCGGACAGCTGGTCCCGCTCGACCCGGCTGGTGTCGAATCGGGCCTCGATGAAGGGGCGGCGGCCGAGCGTGAAGCCGATCTGGAAGTCGTAATGATCCCAGCTCTCGGCCTGGTATTCGTCGATCGCCAATCCCGACCGGGGAAAGGACAGGTGCTCGATGTCTCCCCAGGCCAGCCCGGAGGGCCGGCCGTTCATGGTGTGGTCGAGCTCCGATGCCTGGAGCCCGGTGGCGGCGAGCATGTCCGCCAGGGTCGGCGAAGACCAGAGCGGTGCGAGGGCGAGCTGCTCGTGCATGGAACGGCACATTTCGGCGAAGGTCCGTCCGCCGGACAGCGATGCCTTGACGGGCAGGGTGACGATGAACATGCCGAGCGCGCGCTCGATGTCGGGCATGTCGTGGGTTCGGTTGGCCGATACCGTCGCGAAGATCGGCTCCTGGATGCCGGTCAGGCGCCCCAGGAGCAGACCCCAGAGGGCGTGAAGGACGGCGCTTTCGGAGATCTCGAGCCCTTGGGCGAGGGCCGTCAGCGCCCTGGCGGTCGGTTCCGGGACGAAGCTTTTGAGGCACTCCCTGGTGCCGGCGGGCCGCGATCTGTCCAGAAAGGGCAGCCGCGGGATCTCGCCGCCCTTGAGGGTTTCGCCCCAGTAGGCGCGATTGGCCGGACCCCGGCTGGCGTAGAGTGCGTCGGCGAAGGCGCCGGGGGTCGTCCGCGGGGGTGCTGGCAGGGTCGGCCCTAGACCCGATGCGGCTTCGTAGAGTGCAACCAGATCCTCGATCAGTATCGGGGCGGACCAGGCATCGGCGATGAGATGGTGAAAGGTGACCAGCATCCGCCAGGTCCCCGGCGCCTGCCCGATCAGCACGACGCGCAGCAGTGGATCGCGGGCTAGATCGAAGCGGTGGGAGCGCTCGCGACGGGCGATCTCCTCCAGGTCGACGGCGGCGCCGTCCCGAATCATCAGCACATGAGGCGGGCGCGATGTCAGTACGGCCTGTACGACCTTGCCTTCCTTGGTGCGGGTGAAGGCCGTTCTCAAGGCAGGGTGCCGCTCGGACAGGGACGACCAAGCCATCAAGAGCAATTCGGGATCCAGGTCTCCAGCGACTCGACAGTTGAATTGCTCGTTATAGGGTGACGATGCCTGGTGTTCCGACGCGAGCTCCGAATAAACGGCGAAGATCCCTTCCTGCAATCCGGTCGTCTCGTGGACGGAATGAACCGCGCTGTCCCTGGAGGTCATGATCTGAATGTCCGTCAGGTGGGATGATGGTGCTCTCCAATCACCAGCCTTGCGCCCATCGAATCCCGTGTCGCGCTCGGATGGCGGGGCTGCATCGGCGGCGGACTCTTCTGGTCTGGTTGCGCCCTAGTGTAGACCAAGCGTCGCTGGCGTCGCGATGGATGCCGTTCGTGGCTCGGTCCGATCGGCGATCCAGTATGGTGCGACATTCCTGTCGCAGCGCCCTGCAAGGGTGCGTATTCGCTTTCTCCATGTCTGGTAGAAGGGGGGCGACTCGCCGGGCGCGCCCGCTCGACGAGCGCTTGCTCTACATGTGTTCATTGCGACGACCGGGATCGCAAGATATTGATCGCGAGTCCCTAATCGTGTCGGCAGTCGCCTATTTCAGGGGATTGCAAGGTCCGGAGACGGTCATGGGCGAGAGCAATTGGCCTGATATCTGCTTATGGGTCGCACCAAAATTGCACAAGAGATTCGACTATGGAGTCATTGCAGGCAGGTACAGACGTATTGTTCATTCTGGTCGGCGCCGTGATGGTGTTGGCGATGCACGCAGGCTTTGCGTTCCTCGAGGTCGGGACGGTGCGCGCCAAGAACCAGGTCAACGCGCTGGCCAAGATCATGAGCGATTTCGCGATCTCGACCATTGCCTATTTCTTCATCGGTTACACGTTCGCCTACGGCGTCGACTTCTTTTCCGGCGCCGAGGCCCTGCAGGCCAAGAACGGGTACGAACTGGTGAAATTCTTCTTCCTGCTCACTTTTGCGGCCGCCATTCCGGCGATCATCTCGGGCGGCATCGCCGAGCGCGCACGCTTCTATCCTCAGTTGCTGGCATCCTTCCTGATCGTCGGTTTCCTCTATCCGCTCTTCGAGGGCATGACCTGGAACGGCAATTTCGGCATGCAATCCCTGATCGAGGGGCTGTTCGGCGCACCCTTCCACGACTTCGCCGGCTCCGTGGTGGTGCATGCGGTGGGAGGCTGGATCGCGTTGGCCGCCGTGCTGCTGCTCGGGGCTCGGACCGGGCGCTATCGCAAGGACGGCACCATGACGGCGCATCCGCCCTCGTCCATCCCCTTCCTGTCGCTCGGGGCCTGGACACTGACGGTCGGCTGGTTCGGCTTCAACGTGATGTCGGCCCAGACGGTTGGTGCAGTCAACGGGCTGGTGGCGGTCAATTCGCTGATGGCCATGGTCGGCGGCATCCTGGCGGCGATGATCGCGGGCAAGAACGACCCGGGCTTCCTGCACAACGGTCCGCTCGCGGGTCTGGTCGCCATCTGTGCCGGCTCGGACCTCATGCACCCTCTCGGTGCCTTGTTCACGGGAGCGGTCGCTGGCGGACTCTTCGTCTACGCCTTCACCCTGACCCAGAACAAATGGCGTATCGACGACGTGCTCGGCGTCTGGCCGCTGCATGGGCTCTGCGGTCTCTGGGGCGGAATCGCGGCGGGGATCTTCGGCCTGGAGGCGCTGGGCGGCGTCGGCGGCGTGACCTTCATGGCCCAGCTGTCGGGGACCCTGATCGGTGTCCTGCTGGCCTTCGTCGGCGGTGCGATCGTCTACGGCATCATCAAGGCGGTGCTGGGAATCCGGCTGAGCGAGGAAGAGGAGTACGTCGGCGCCGACCTGAGCATCCACAAGATCACGGCCCAGCCCGATTACAATCGCGGCGAGGTTTGATCCAAGCGCTTGGCGCTCCGGCCATGAATGGTGGTGCGTTCGAGCATCTCGATGCCGGTCGGATGCCGGATAGGCATTCGACCGGCGACTCCCCGGCGCTCAATGCCTCTCTATCGAGGGGCTGATTGGCCTGAACGGGAAACGCAATCGATCGGCGTTTCCCTAGACGCAGCCCGTCGGCTTGGGGAGGCCACCCCATTTGCAGATCAGCTTCATGGGGCCCTTCTTGAAGATGTTATAGAGCTCCTTGGTCGAGACCTTCTGCTTCTTGGCAAAGATACGGATGGGCGGAACCACGCCGTCCTCCTCGTACATGGAGCGTGCCTCGCGGATGAAGCCCATGACCTGCTCGGTCATCTCGAAATCGTCCGATCGGGCCAGTTCGACCGCGACCTCTTCGCTCCAATCGTCACGGTCGAGCAGGAAGCCTTCGTTGTCCAGGGGGACTTCGATCGCTGCTTGCATCATCTGTTCCTCGTCTGTTGATCGATGTGGTGTCGCAGATCAATCTGGAGGCGGAGAAAAACATATCAAGACGCCTGGTTATTTCGTCCGGATCGCCTCCAGAACGCCGTCCCAGAAGCGGATGCGGGCGCAGAGCGCCTCTTCCGCGGCCGTTTCGGCCTCCTCGATGCGTTTGGGGTCGTCCCCGCACAGTGTTTCCAGCAGCCTCATCGACAGTGGCCCATGGAAATCCTGGTCCAGATGGATATGACGTTCCAGATAGGCATGGAAGGCAGGCGCCTGTTCGGGACCGATGCCCATGCGTTCGAGCAGTCGACGGAACATGGAGGGGATGAGGTTCTCGCGTCCGAGCGCGAGCGCAGCGGCCACCATGTGTGGCTTGTCCTCGCGGATGAAGCAGAATGTGGTCTCGCTGAAATAGCGCGCCGGCAGGGGCACCGGATCGGAGTAGAGCGCCTTGTCGATGCCCTGCTCGGCGACCAGGGTCAGGAAGCGCTGGGGCATATCGGCGTCGGCGCCGACCTCCTGCATGGCGCGGCAGTAGAACTCGAAATGACTGGCGAAACGGGTCCCTTCACCGGCGATCGGAATGGCGTCCGACTCCTCCTCGAGCACCAGCTGGTTGATGAAATAGCGCAGGCTGGGATCCGAGGTCGGCATCCAGGGGACCTGGACGGGCGCGATCGACCGTTGCAGATACTTGATCAGCGACATGAAGTCCCAGACCGAGAAGACATGGTGTTTCATGAAGACCCGCAGATCTTCGAGCGTCCCGATCGCGCCATAGATCTCGTGATTGGCGAGCTGATCCTGGAGCGGACGCAGGGATTCAAGGTCGAGTGATGCCATCTTCATGTCCTCGTTATTCGGTATTTCAGCGGATGCCGAACCAATGATAACCAAGCTCCGGTGCGGCTGGGCGATTATGGTGCGCTTTGGCCGTCATGCCGGATGCGCGGCTGTCGCTATCTCAGGTCGAAGCGGATCGGGACCCGCAGGGGCCAGGATGTGCGCCCCACTTCGGGCGGAATGGGTTTGAATCGGCCCAGCCGACGCAATGCATCCAGCGATGCCTGGTCGAGCGATCCGTGACCGGAACCCTTGGCGATGCGGATTCCGCCGATACGGCCATCGGCCTGGAGCACGAAGGCCACCGTGGCGACACCCGTCTGCTGTCGGCGTCTGGCGCTGGTCGGATAGCGTTGCTGGCGGGCGATAGCGCGTTGCAGGGCGGCCAGATAGGCGCGTTCGGCGGCCTGTCGCGCGGCCTTGGTCGTCTTGGTGCCGGATTCGCCCGATTGGGCGCTACGATCCATGGCCGCCTGTCCCGACGGAGATCCTCGGCGGGTCGAACCGGTTCTCGGCGGTCGGCCCGGCTCCCTGGATGCCTGAGCGGTAGCCTTGGGGCGCGGTTCCGCGCGGGGCTTGGGGGGCGGCTTGGATTTGACTGTCCGCCTCGGGGCGACCTTGGGGCTGTCGGGTGGATCCGACTCGTTCGAGCGGAGATTCCGGTTTCCGCTCGGTGAGGCGACAGGCGGCTGGACGGGATCCTGGGATGGAGCGGCTTCGGCCAGGCTGGCAATGGGTTTCTCCGGTACCGGCTCAGGTACCGGCGGTGCGGGCCGGGGCGGGGAGGGCGTCTCATCGTCGGCCGGAGATGGTTCCCGTTCGGCGATGGCCGAATCGGGAGGCGGTTGCGGACCATCCGGATTCTCTGCCGGCGTGGCTCGGTCCTCTGTGGCCGGTGAGTCCGGCTCGCCGAACATGCCGAGCGAAATCGCGACCTCCCGCTCCTGGGTGCCCGATCGGGCGTCCGTTCCCAAATGCAGGAGGACGGCGGCACCCGCGGCATGAATCGCGGCGGACAGAGCGATTCCGACCCATACGCAGCGTCGGCAGCGATTCGCCTGAATCATGACTTGCGGGTCAGGATGGTCAGGCGCTCGAGTCGGCGCGCCTTGAGCTGGTCGACGATGGCGACGAAATGCTCGAATCGGGCCGCTGCGTCGACGCGCAGGAGGATCGGGGTGGACCGATCCAGTGCGTCGAGCTCGGTGGCCAGCCGCTCGGTGGTGACCGGCTCCGCGTCCAGATAGTAGCTGCCGTCGGCGTCGACCCCGATCTCGACGGCCCCGGGGGGAGGGGGAGCCGGCTGGCTCGTCGAATCGGGCAGCCGGATCTCCAGGCGTCCCTCGCCGATGAAGGTCGCCGTCGTCAGGACGATGGCGAGCAGCACCAGCATGATGTCGATGAAGGGCAGCACATTGATCTGGTCGATCCGCTTCATGCGCGCCTGACCCGGCGCCAGCGCGCCTTGAGCCGTTCGGTGCGGCGCAGGAGCGCGTTGTAGAAGACCAGGGAGGGGATGGCGACGACCAGGCCCAGCGCGGTCGCCTTGAGCGCCAGGGCCAGCCCCATCATCATGGCGGCGGTTTCGATCTTGCCCTGGAGACCGATGTCGTAGAAGGCGATGAGGATGCCGAGCACGGTTCCGAGCAGGCCGATGTACGGCGCGTTGGCGCCGATGGTGGCGATGGCGGTGAGGTTGCGCGTGAGGGCGAGATCCAGGTCCTCCGGATCCTCGAAGGCGCTCAGATCGACCCTGGCGTAATAGAGATAGCGTTCGATGACGCAGGCGATCATGATGAAGCTCATGAATCCGAGGATGCCCACCACCCCCAGGTCCAGGTTGGACTTCAGGAATTCCACGCCAATCTCTCCTCCTCTGGTGTCGGCATCGGTTTGCGCATCGGCGAGCGTTTTCTCCGCATCCACCGGATCGAGGCGATCCGCTCGTTCGACCACTCTAACCGTTCGTGCCAGGTGCTGGAACCCTTCCCATCCCGGACCGGCTGGAGAGAGATCGTTACACTGACGGGGGCTGGCGGGGGCTCCAGATTGCGGCCCGAGGGCGCTCGACCCGGCACAGGCGCGCTGCCTGAGTCAATGCAGCCGCTGACCGCTGCACCAGCGTTCGAAATAGCGCTGCATTACCTGGCGGACATGGGCCGGGTAGTCGTGCATCTCCATCTGCCCCATCCCCTCGCGGAAGAAATCGGGCGCATCGCTCGGCAAATGCTCGCCGATGGCATCGAAGGCGGCCTCCATCAGGACGGTCTGATGGGTACGGGTGGCCACGATGGCACGATTGAACAGCAGCACTCGCCAGGGGCGTCCAGAATTGCTCGCCTCGAATTCCAGTGCGCGCTCCAGACCGATTCCATTCATGAGCTCGGTCATGAGCACGAACAGCTCGGCCAGTTCCTCCGGATCGCTGGACTGGTTGGCGAGCAGGGCCGCGGCGTCGATGACGGGCTCCGGACGCAGTATCTCCGCGCCCCGTCTGAGCATCCAGCAGCACAGGGGAAGGGTCAGGATCTGGATGGCGCGCGCCTGTTGAGGCAGGCCGAGCCGCTTGGCGAGCTGGGAACACTGCGAGAGCAGGTCGAGCCCGTGATCGAGCAGGCTTTCCGGATCGGATCCGGTGAGATCCTTGAGGGTTGCCGCGGAGGCGGCCAATGTATCCCGCTCGGCGGCGCGCAGGATGTCGAGGAGTCGTTGGAGCCCGCCGAGAAGCACCTGCGGGCTGGGATCCGGGGTGTCGGAAGTCTCCTCGAAGACCCGTTGGACCTCTTCACCGACCTCGCTGAGTCGGTCTGCGATGTAGCTGATATCGATCGGTGGCAGCATGTCGGACAATCATCCCTCGACGCAATCTGGGGGTGAGCCACGCACCCTTTCGGTGCGTTCCGGACCTTGCAACCGACAAGCATAGCAACCAGATTGGTTCGTGTGTTGCTTCTCGTCTCACGCGATGTCGCGCCTTCGGTTAAACTAGACGGATGACCCGGATTCCAGATCTGCATACGCACTCGACCGCTTCGGACGGCACCCTGACGCCGGCCGAGCTGGTGGCGCGTGCCGCCTCGGCCGGCGTGACCCTGATGGCGCTTACCGATCACGACAACACCGACGGCGTCGAAGAGGCCCGGCGGGCGGCGGTCGACGCGGGCATCCATCTGATTCCCGGCGTCGAGATCTCGGTGACCTGGGGCGCGCGCACGGTTCACGTCGTGGGCCTGAATCTGGACACGGACAATGCGGACCTGCAGCAAGGTCTGGCGAGACTGCTGGAGTTCCGCGCCTGGCGTGCCGAGGAGATGGGGCGCCGGCTGGCCAAGCACGGGATCGAGAACGCCTACGAGGGCGCCCGTGCCTTCTCCAACGGGACCCTGATCGGCCGCACCCATTTCGCCCGTTTCCTGGTCAGCCGCCGGCTCGCTGCCGATACGGCCGAGGTCTTCAGACACTTCCTCACCAGCGGCAAACCGGGACACGTGGCCGGACGCTGGGCGAGTCTGGAAGAGGCCGTCGGCTGGATTCGCGGAGCCGGCGGCCAGGCGGTCGTCGCGCATCCTGCCCGCTATGGGCTGACACGGACCCGCATGCAGCGCCTGCTCGGCGAGTTTCGCGAACTCGGCGGCGCCGGGGTCGAGGTGGTCACCGGCAGCCACTCGCGCGACGATGCCTTCAATTTCGCCCGTCACGCCCGCGAGCAGCGCCTGCTGGCCTCCGCCGGCTCGGACTACCACGGTCCCATCTACCCCTGGCTCGAACTCGGCCGGCTGTCTCCGCTGCCCGAGGGCTGCACCCCGATCTGGCATGACTGGCCCGAGATGGCGGATGCCGAGCCTGCGCCTCGTATCGCCCTTGGCTGATCAACCCCATCCATGGCCCAATTCTTTCAGATTCATCCCGAGAATCCGCAGCCGCGGCTCATCCGTCGCGCGGTCGAGATCCTCTTGGAGGGTGGAGTCATCGTCTATCCGACCGACTCCTCCTATGCGCTCGGCTGTCAGATCGGCGAGAAGTCGGCCATGGAACGCATCCGCCGTATCCGCCGGGTCGACGATAAGCATTACTTCACCCTGGTGTGCCGGGATCTGTCCGAGATCACCACCTACGCCAAGATCGACAACCAGGCATTTCGGCTGCTGAAATCCCTGACCCCCGGTCCCTATACCTTCATTCACGAGGCGACCAAGCAGGTCCCGCGTCGTCTGCAGCATCCCAGGCGCAAGGCGATCGGCATCCGGGTTCCGGACAACCAGATCTGCCGCGCGCTCCTGAGCGAACTGGACCAGCCCATTCTCAGCACCACGCTGATCCTTCCCGGCGAGGATCTGCCGATGACGGATCCCTACGACATGCGCGAGATCCTCGACAAGCATCTCGAGCTGGTCATCGACGGCGGTTTCTGCGGCCTGGAGCCGACCACGGTGATCGACATGATCTCCGATCCTCCGGTGCTGATCCGCCGTGGCAAGGGCGACGCCAGCCTTCTCGAGGAATGATGAACGCACTCAATCACCTGCAGCTGCTGGCGGTACTCGCCATCCCGGTGCTCTTCGCCATCACGGTCCACGAGGCCGCGCACGGCTGGGTGGCCAATCGGCTGGGCGACCGCACGGCCTTCATGCTCGGGCGGGTCACCTTCAATCCGCTGCGTCACGTGGATCCGGTCGGGACCATCCTGGTTCCCGTGGTCACCTTTCTGCTCGCCGGATTTCTTTTCGGTTGGGCCAAGCCGGTTCCGGTCGACTGGCGCAATCTGCGCCATCCGCGTCGCGACATGGCGCTGGTCGCCGCCGCCGGTCCGGGCGCGAACCTGCTCATGGCGCTTTTCTGGGGGCTGACGATCCATCTCGGGCTGATCCTGATGCCCGTCAGCCAGTGGGTCGCCCTGCCACTGGTCTATTCCGGGGCCGCCGGGGTCCTGATCAACGTCTTCCTCATGGTGCTGAATCTCTTCCCGGTGCTGCCGCTCGACGGTGGACGCATATTGAACGCGCTGCTGCCGCCACGAATCGCCTACACTTTCTCGAGACTCGAGCCCTATGGACTGATCATCCTTCTGGCCCTGCTGGTCACCGGCCTGCTGGGGGCCATCCTGCTGCCCCTGGTCATCGCCACGGTCGGCCTGCTGCCCGGCTCCGGGATCGTGAAGGAACTCTTTCTGGTCTGACGCATTCTCCTCTGACATCATTCTCACGGTTTCCAGACTTGTCCAAGTCCGAAATCCTTTCAGCTCGACGCGAGGACGTCCATCCTTGAATTCCGTCTCCACACAAAATGCGCGCGTGCTCTCCGGCATGCGACCCACCGGCCGTTTGCATCTGGGTCACTATCATGGCGTGCTCAAGAACTGGCTCGAACTGCAGCACGAATACGAGTGCTTCTTCTTCGTCGCCGACTGGCACGCCCTGACCACCCACTATGAGGATCCCTCGATCATCCCGGACAGCACCCGGGAGATGGTCATCGACTGGCTGGCGGCCGGCATCAATCCGGGCTCGGCCACCATCTTCGTCCAGTCGCACGTGCCCGAGCACGCCGAACTGCATCTGCTGCTGTCCATGATCACGCCGCTCGGCTGGCTCGAGCGCGTGCCGACCTACAAGGATCAGCAGGACAAGCTCAAGGAGCACGACCTCTCCACCTACGGCTTCCTCGGCTACCCGCTGCTGCAGAGCGCCGACATCCTCATCTACAAGGCTGGAGGGGTCCCCGTCGGCGAGGATCAGGTTGCCCACGTCGAGCTGACCCGCGAGGTGGCGCGCCGCTTCAACCACATCTACGGCCGCGAACCGGACTTCGAGCAGAAGGCCGAAGAGGCCAAGAAGAAGATGGGCAAGAAGAACGCAAAGCTGTTCGACTCGCTCAAGCGACGCTATCAGGAACAGGGCGATCAGGAGGCGTTGGAGGTGGCGCGCGCGCTCCTCGAGGGGCAGGGCAACATCACCTTGGCCGACCGCGAGCGCCTGTTCGGCTATCTGGAGGGCGGTGGCCGTATCATCCTGCCCGAGCCCCGGGCGCTGCTGACCAAGGCGTCGAGGATGCCCGGGCTCGACGGACAGAAGATGTCCAAGTCGTACAGCAACACCATCGCACTGCGGGACTCCCCCAAGGAGGTGGAGAAATCCCTGCGCACCATGCCGACGGACCCGGCGCGGGTGCGCCGCACCGATCCGGGCGATCCCGAGAAATGTCCGGTGTGGCAGTTCCATCAGGTCTATTCGAACGATCAGGTGCGCGACTGGGTACAGGAAGGCTGCCGCTCGGCCGGCATCGGTTGTCTGGAGTGCAAGCAGCCGGTCATCGAGGGCGTGCTGGCCGAGCTGGTTCCGATCCAGCAGCGCGCCCAGGAGTACGAGGCGCAGCCGGATCTGGTGCGCAGCGTGCTCAACGAGGGCTGCGAGAAGGCCCGCGACGTGGCGCGCGAGACCATCGAAGAGGTCCGTCATGCCATGTCGCTGGTGATGGCCTGACCAGGACCGCCCGGTCCGGTCCGGCGATCGTCCGTTCGCAAGGAGAGCAGCCCGCGGGGATGGAACACAGGGAGGAAGAGACCGAGACCCTCGCTCGGCCGTCGCGCCCGCGACGGCCGAGCGAGGAGCGCGAGAACCCATCCTCGCAGGAGGATGGGGCGATGGCGCTGGAGACCGCCTCCGCGGGGCTCCAGCAGGAGATGCCGTTCGCCGTCGTGCAGGGGGCACCGCTCTTGACGCTGCCGCAGGATCTCTACATTCCGCCGGACGCGCTGGAGGTGTTCCTAGACGCCTTCGAGGGACCGCTCGACCTGCTGCTCTATCTGATCAAGCGCCAGAATCTGGATATCCTCGACATCCCGATCGCCGAGATCACGGATCAGTACATGGAGTATGTGGAACTGATGCGCGAGCTGCGTCTGGATCTGGCCGCCGAATATCTGGTCATGGCCGCCATGCTGGCCGAGATCAAGTCGCGCATGCTGCTGCCGCGCGTCGAGTCGGAGGACGATGAGGGCGGCGATCCGCGCGCCGAGCTGATTCGCCGGCTCCAGGAATACGAACGCTTCAAGCAGGCGGCCGAGGATCTTGACGCCTTGCCGCGTCTGGAGCGCGACCATTTCCCGGTGCATGCCGGGATTCCGCCGGGCTTCCTCCAGCGCACGCCCCCCGATGTGGACCTGCGCGAGCTGCTGGTTGCCCTGCGCGGCGTGCTGGCCCGTGCCCAGCTCTTCACCAGCCATAGGGTCGAGAAGGAGTCGCTGTCGCTGCGCGAGCGCATGTCCCAGGTCATGGAGCGTCTGCGCGGCCGCAGCTTCACCGAGTTCACGGCGCTCTTCGATGTCGCCGAAGGACGGGCCGGGGTGGTGGTCACCTTCCTGGCCACGCTTGAGCTGACCAAGTCGAGCGTGCTGGAGCTGGTCCAGAACGAACCCTTCGCCCCGATCCACGTGCGTTTGCGCGAATCCAATCAGGAGTCCGATGACATCGCCGTCGCTTAAGCTCATCGTCGAGGCCGCGCTCATCGCCGCCGGCGGTCCGCTGACGCTCGATCAGATCCTGGCGCTCTTCCCCGAGGATGAGCGGCCCGACCGCGCCGAGGTGACGGGGGCAGTCCGCGAGCTGCAGCTGGATTATGCCGATCGCGGCATCGAGATCGCCGAGGTGGCCGGGGGCTTCCGGGTCCAGGTGCGATCCATGGTAGCCCCCTGGGTGGCGCGGCTCTGGGACGAGAAGGCTCCGCGCTATTCGCGCGCCCTGCTGGAGACCCTGTCCCTGATCGCCTACCGTCAGCCGATCACCCGTGGCGAGATCGAGGAGATCCGCGGCGTCGCGGTGAGCACCAACATCGTCAAGACCCTGACCGAGCGAGAGTGGGTCCGAGTGGTCGGGCATCGCGACGTGCCCGGCCGGCCGGCGCTCTATGCGACTACCCGCAAGTTCCTCGACTATTTCGGCCTGCGTTCGCTCAACGACCTGCCGCCGCTGGCCGAGATCCGCGACCCCGAGGTCCTGCTCGACGACCAACTCGCGCTGGAGACGCCCGTGGAGGACAGGTTTCCGGCAATCGGCCATCAGCGACCGGCCGCCAACGACTAGCCAACGGCTTTCATCCAACCCAATCGGTTGTCGAACCAATCGATTCGTCCCCAGGATCCCGATATGAAGAATCAACGCCGCTCAGGGCGATTCAATACGACCGAGGAGCCGGTGCGGCTTCAGAAATTGCTCGCCGAGGCCGGGATGGGATCGCGCCGCGAGATCGATGCCTGGATCAGCGAGGGGCGGGTCCGAGTCAATGGCGAGATCGCCAAGCTGGGCGATCGGGCGACCTCGGCCGACCGTATTCGGGTCGATGGACGCGAGATCCGGGTGAGACGGCCGCGCGAGGACCTGCGCCAGATCATCGCCTATCACAAGCCCGAGGGCGAAGTGGTCACCCGGCGCGACCCGGAGGAGCGTCCGACCGTCTTCCGGCGCCTGCCGCGCCCCAAGGAGGGCCGCTGGATCGCGGTCGGCAGGCTGGACATCAACACCTCCGGCCTGATCCTCTTCACCACCGACGGCGATCTGGCCAATCGGCTGATGCATCCTTCGCGCGAGGTCGAGCGCGAGTATGCGGTGCGCATCCTGGGCGAGGTGTCGCCCGAGACCCTGACGCGTCTGACCGAGGAGATCGAGCTGGAGGACGGCCCGGCCAGGTTCGATTCCATCGTGGATCGGGGCGGATCGGGGGCCAACCATTGGTTCCATGTGGTGCTGCGCGAGGGACGCAACCGCGAGGTCCGCCGTCTGTGGGAGGCCGCCGGCTGCACCGTGAGCCGGCTGATCCGGGTTCGCTACGGCAATGTCGAGCTGGGACGACGGCATTTTCCAGGCAACTGGCGCCCCTTGACCGAAGAGGAGCGAGCGACTCTGATGGACCTGGCCGGTCTGTCGCAACCCGGCCGATCGGCGGATCGGCGTCCGATCGCGCGGCCCCGGATGCCTATGCCCGATCTCGAACCCGGGAGCGAGCCGCGCTCCAAATGGGGCAGGCCGAAACGTCGGGGTTAGGCGGAATCCTCACCGCTCGGCGTTCCGCAGCATCAGCGGAATCCGCTCGCACATGGCGCAGAAGTCCTCGACCGGCAGCGGACGCGAGAAGTAGTAGCCCTGAGCATATCGACAGCCCATGCCGCGCAGCAGCTGGATATGCTCCGGGTCCTCGACACCCTCGGCGACCACCTCGATGCCGAGGCTCTTCGCCATCGCGACGACCGCCTCGACCAGCGCCCGGTCGCTGATGTTGTGGGCGATGTCGCGTACGAAGCTCTTGTCCACCTTGAGCCGGTCGACGGCGAAGCGCTTCAGATAGGACAGGGACGAATAGCCGGTTCCGAAGTCGTCCAGATAGACCGGGAATCCCAGCGCGCGGATCTCGCTCAGCCACCGGGCCGCGTCGCCCAGATCGGCCAGCAGGACGCCCTCGGTGATCTCGAGCGCCAGCGTGCCGGGCTCGATGCCGTGACGCCGGGTGGCATCGAGAATCACCTTGGGTGGCAGGCCGTCCGGAATCTGCCGCGCCGAGACGTTGAGCGAGAGATAGAGGCGGTTCCCCGCCTCGCGCCACAAGGCCAGACGCTTCACGGCCACATCCAGCGCCCAGAGCCCGATCTCGTTGATGAGCTCGCTTTCCTCGGCGAGCGGGATGAAGTCGTCTGGCGGCACCAGGCCGCGCTCGGGATGACGCCAGCGGATCAGGGCCTCGGCGCCGACCAGATCGCCCGCGACCAGGTCGACGATCGGCTGATAGTAGAGCACGAATTCGTCCTCGCGGATCGCATTGCGCAGATCGTTCTCCAGCTTGCGTCTCTGCTCGATCGCGATCGCGAGCAAGGGGTCGAAGAACTGGACCGAATTGCCGCCCAGCTCCTTGGCATGCGTGAGGGCGAGCTCGGCGTGATGGAGCAGATCGGCCATGCCCCCCTTGGTGTCCTGCGGATAGATGGCGATCCCTAGGCTGACGCGCAGCATGATAGGCGATCCGGCGACCATGAAATGCGGCTGGAGGCGCTCCCGGATCCGGCGGGCCACGCATTCGATGTCGAGTCCGCGCTGGAGACGGGGCAGGACGAGCGCGAATTGGTCGGCGCCCAGACGGGCGATCAGGTCGGAGCTCTTGACGCACGCCGATAGACGCCTGCTCGCCTCCTTGAGCACCTCGTCGCCGACAGGGAGCCCGAAGCCGTCGTTGATCCGCTTGAAGTCGTCGACATCGATCAGGATCAGCGAGAACCCGGTAACCTGTTCCTGTCGACAGCCCTCGATCAGGTCCGCGAGACGCCGCTCGAGGCCGAGCCGGTTGGCGACGCCCGTGAGCGGATCCGTGACCGCCAGGCGTTTGGCCGATTCCTCGGCCTCCTTGTGCCCGGTGACATCGTGGATGACGCCCTGGAAGGAGGCGTCGCCGATCGGGGTCAGGACCATGTTGAACCAGATGTCGCGTCCGTCCTCTCCCTCATAGGCGAGATCTGTCGAAAAGCTGCGGGTCTTGTCGATACATCCGAGCACGGCCTCGGCCAGCCTGAGCGGGTCCTTCCAGCCGAGATCCAGGAGTGAGGTGTGCGTCTTGGGCGCGCTCCCGTCGGGGAGATGCATGAGCCGCTCGAAGGCGGGATTCCATGAGGTCAGCAGACCCTGGGCATCCATGATGAAGATCCCGGTCTCGGCATTCTGAAAGATGGCGTGATAGCGACGCTCGTCGATCTCGCGCTGGATGCGCAAGGCGCGTTCATCGTCCAGAGCCTGTACCAAATGGTCGGCCAGCAGGTTGACGTCCTCCACCAGCAGGCCGATCTCGGATTGGCGATGCCCGACCGGACTCGGAAGACGATCGCCCCGGGTGGCATCCATGCGATGCATTCCGTCCGAGATCTGCTTGATCGGCCGAACCACCTGCAGCAGCACCAGGGTGACGACCGCGATCGCGACCAGTGCCAGCTGGATCGCCGTTTGGAGCGTGGCGAACCGCAGTTCCTGCTCCATCGAGCGCTCGATCAGCGCCCGGTTCGGGGTCAGACGGATCTGACAGACCCGCAGATCCGGACTGAAGGGCGAATAGACGTCTCGAACCAGGGGCGGCCCATGGATTCGGGAGGCTTGCGTCTCCATGCTCCGGCGCCCGGAGGCCAGCGGCTGGTCGCCGGCGAGGATGTCGACCGCCAGCACCTCGGTGTTCTTGAGCAGACCATTCGCCAGCTCTGCGGCAAGGACATCGTCGTTGGCGAAGCAGGCGACGCTGGCGGTGCTTTCGACCGTATCCAGCAATTGAGCGAGTCTGGCGTCCGAGGCTTTCTTCGCGCGATCGAGGTTGTATTCGAAGCTCAGGGTCAAGGCGAGGGTGCTGAGCAGCACGAACAGAAGCACCAGGACCGCTGCCGTACGGAACAGTATGCTGCGATGCCAGCCGAGCTTGCGCATGGATCAGGGCTCGAGCCTGAAAACGGCCTTGAGCGAGGCCTGGAGCCGGTTCTCGATCAGGTAGCTGATGCTGCCCGGCTCGCGCATCAGCGTCTCGAGCACCTCCTGCTCGCTGTCTGCCTGATGCGGTGGGGTCGTCTTGCCCGAGAACATGAGGCGTGCCCAATAGGCCCGAATCTCCGCAGGATTCTTATTCACCAGGCGCCGATAGAATTGCTCTCTGATCGGGAGTTCGGCGGGCTGATCGATCGGG
This sequence comes from Imhoffiella purpurea, assembly GCF_000585215.1. GTDB lineage: Bacteria > Pseudomonadota > Gammaproteobacteria > Chromatiales > Chromatiaceae > Imhoffiella > Imhoffiella purpurea. Next base: position 103,197 of record NZ_AONC01000014.1, read on the forward strand.
ATCGCGATTTCGCCGTTCGGCAGCTGACGAAAGCGTCCGAGAAAGATATTGATGACCTGATCGCGCGTCAGTGTTTCGATCCCGGTACTCGCATTGACGACGACGACCAGCGGGAGCTCCTCGGACATCGAGGGCGATGCGGCGATCAGGATGCCGACGAAGAGCATCGGAACGAGCGGATTGGATTTCGACGCGATCATCAGAAGACGAAATCCAGGGCGAGGCTGAAGACCGTCATGCTTCCGTCCCATTCGCTCTTGTCTTCCCAGCGATACAGAAAGTAGGAATCCGGCTTGCCGCGAACCAGGTCCACCTGGGCCTTCAGGCACATGTTCTCCATGAAGTCCCAGCGGCTGCCGAAAAACAGGGTGCGTTGGTCGTTGTAGAATTCGGATTGATAGGCGTCGCTGTAGCCGGGAAGCGGATGCTTGAGATCCTTGGGGGCGGATTTGGTCGCCGAGAATCCGATGAAGGGCGTGAAGTCGCGCATCCGGTAGCTCGCGATCAGATAGCCGGCCCAGGTGTCCTGAAAGGCCCCATGGTCGTTCAGGGTCTTGCTGAGCAGGAGCTGGGTCTGCAGGGGACCCGAATCGTAGACGGCCCCGAGCGAGGTGAAATTGGACCAGTTGCCCGCGATCCGCAGCTCGTCGGCGGTCTCCGGCGGCAATGCCGAGTAGAAATCCTCCACGGGCAGATCCTGGTCGAATCTGAGACCGGCGTGCCCCAGCCTGAATTGCCAAGCCCCCTTGGCGAAGTCGAGATAGCCGCCGACCAAGAGCGATCCGCTCATATTGAGCTGCAGGTCCTCCCAGGGAGACTGCTCGCGGCTCAGACCAGCGTAGATCTTGCTCTTCAGGAGTCCGCCGGCAAAGGGCGTGACCAGCGCCACATCCATGCCGTCGATGTAAGAGAAAGGCAGAGTCCCATAGTAGTCGATTGGCGGTCGCACCGTGACGTAGGAATAGCTGACCAGGCGCGAGTCGGCGAGCATATAGAACTCGTTGCCGAGCCGCCCCGTGCGCAGGCTGATGTAGGGGGAGGGCGTGTAACTGAGAAAGGCCCAGGTGAGCTCCGGCTTGAAATCGCCTTGAGGGTTGTAGCGCGAGACCGCCTGAACGACCCCTTCGAATTCGGGATGGAATTGCAGATTGGCCTGAAGGCCGAACAGCGAGTCCGTCTCGAAGCTCCAGCGCTCGGTCAGGCCATTGCGCTGCGACAGGTCCCGAACCAATTCGGCCGAGTCGTCGGTCGAGCGCGCGATGCCCAGTGTGCCGAAGCCGTGGAGCGAGAAGTCGGAATCGCTCGCTTGGGATTGAACGGAGACAAACAGTGCGCTATGGGTCAGCCAGATTGCAGGCAGGAGCCTTGCGAGGCCGTTCTTCATCCTGGTGCTCCTTGGCTCGATGTCGCCGGTGAAACAATGCGGCCATGAATGCGCTTGCGCAAGGCGCGGTCGCCGCGCTCCGGTGTCTGCTTGGCCCCTGCCTTGCCAGGCATTCAGGATCTGCGCCAGTGCGGCGAGCTGCTTGATCGTGGGCTCATTGGAGTGGAAAGCCGAATGGGATCGGGTCAATAGTGCGGAGGGTGTTCTTGGACCGGCGGCGCTCCAGGGGCGTTTTGAACCAGCGTGGCCATCATTTCCTTCAGGCGCTGCAGTTCCTGTCGCAATGCGTCGATTTCCTGCTGCTGGCGCAGGACGCTGAGGTTGAGCTGCGCCAAATCCTCTTCTTGATAGGTCTGGCGCATTTGTAGATCGGCAATGCCCGATTCTGTCGTGTCCATTGCGGCGATCCGGTCAGATGAAGAGGAGTATGGTGAAATAATGGCTGACGCTGCCGGCGAGCACGAAGAGGTGCCAGATCCCATGGCACCATGGGTAGCGGTCGTCGAGAACGTAGAAGATCACGCCGAACGTGTAGAAGAGTCCGCCGGCGAGAAGGGCCCAGAAGCCGGCCGGGGACAGGGCGCCGATCAGCGGATCGAGCGCGAACACGATCAGCCATCCCATGCCGAGATAGATGGCCAGAGACAGGAATCGCGGTCCTTTCTTGGGGAAGGAGTCGATGACGATGCCGATCAGCGCGAGGGTCCAGACGGCACCGAACATCCACCAGCCGGTCGCTCCCTTCAGGACCAGCAGCGTGAAGGGCGTATAGGTGCCGGCGATCAGCAGATAGATGGCGTGGTGATCCAGAACCTGAAAGATCCGTTTCGCCCGCCCTCGCAGGCTGTGGTAGAGGGTCGAGAAGAGATAGAGCAGGAAAAGCGTGACACCGTAGATGGTGAGGCTGGTGATACGGAGCGCTCCTCCTTCCGTGCCTGCGAGCGTGACCATCACGGTGACCCCGATCAATGCCAGGAAGGCGCCGACGAGGTGTGAAATGCTGTTGAAGAATTCGCCCGCATACATGGATGATTACCTCGAAACCGTCTGGGTTGCGGTCAATAGCCAGTCGCGTATCCGCTTGGAGTCGCCGAAGGGCGTCATCCGGCCCGAGCCGCGGAGCAGGACGATATAGACGCGGCGGTCGTTGATGACGGTCTGCATCACCAGACAGCGCCCCGCCTCGTTGATGAAGCCCGTCTTGCTGACCTCGATGGTCCAGTCCGGATCGCGTACCAGTGGATTCGTATTGCGGTAGGTGAGCGGCGGCCGGCCGGAGAAGGGGTAGAGCATCATTTCGCCCGTCGCGGCGGCCTGGCGAATGAAGGAATAGCGCGCCGCGGCACGGACCATCTTGACCAGATCCTCCGCCGTGGAACGATTGCGGGCGTCCAGACCGCTGCAGTCCGCGAAATAGGTATTGCGCATCCCCAGCGCCCGCGCCTTGCGGTTCATCGCCTTGATGAATTCCGGCATGCCGCCACGATAGGTGGTACGGCCGAGGGCATGGGCCGCCCGATTGTCAGAGGAGACCAAGGCCGCCCGCATCAGATCCGCGCGGCTCAGTCGCGCCTCCCCGATACGCAGCCGCGAGCGACTGTTGCGGAGCCGATCCCGATCCTGATCGACGATCGTGATCCTGCGATCGAGCGATACACCGGTGTCGAGCACGATCATGGCCGTCATCAGCTTGGTCACCGAGGCGATCGGGGTGACCATGGTGGCGTTCTTGGCATAGAGCTGACGGCCGTTCTCGTCGACGACGATGGCGCTTGCCACCTGGACATGAAGCGCATTGCGATCGAGTTCGCCCCAAACGTCGGCCGACCGCGAATCGGCCTTGGAGGCCCAATACCCGGGCGTCTCCCACGCGGTGGTCGTCGGGCTCTGCTTGATCGTCGCCGGCCGGTTCGAGATCACGGGTGCCTGTGAGGGCTCCTGATTCCCGGCGCAGGCGGCGCCGGTCAGAATCAATGGGGCGAGCAAAAGCACCATCAACAACCTGCGGCCGAGTCCCCTGCCTGGATGGTCGGATGCTGGAAGGATGGTGGAGCCTGTTGGACGCGACCTGGGCATAGCGAAGAGGACCTTCGGGAGTTGGGGATATAGATTGGGTACTGAATGGCACCGGATGCGAACACGGATTATCGCATACCCGTGCCGGAACGCGATGCCCCGATGGAATCCTTCGCGATCATGCCACGCTCGGCCTGGTGGTGATCGCTGCAAGGCGTATGATCCAGGCAGGGCTTACAATGGGATGGAGTGCACGAGGATGTCTGGGAGATGAGGATTTTCTATCGCAAGCCCCGCACGCATCCAAGGCGCGTGCTCCAGGACTGGATGCCGATTATCGGCCGGCGTCGAGTCATCGGGATCCTGGATTCGATCCTCAAGAACGTCGAACGCCAGGGTGCGGTACCTTTACTCCTATGGGTGCTGCCGGTCGCCGTCCTTGTCCCGCTGGGTTTGCTGTGGCTGCTGAAGACAGGTCTGTTCTGGCCCTGGGCCGGGATGCTCGTGCTCTGCGCCGGGGCGGCATCCTGGCTGAACGCATGGATGGAAGAGCAGGGCCGCGGCCATGTCGAGCCTCGCCGGACGCCGCCAGCGAGGATCCCTCTCCAGGTCCAGCAGTCGTTGCGGCCGATCGAGACGGCTCCGGCCGAGGAGCCTGTCCCGACTTCGCCGCCCTCGATGCCCCGGCCTCTTCACACCAGTCCCTGTCCATTGCGCATCCTCTTCCTCGGCTGCTCGAGCTCGGGAAAATCCACGCTCATCGGCGCGCTCTTCGGCAGGCTCAGAGCGGCCATCGACCTCACACCGGATCCCAACCGTGCCTTGACGCCATACCGTCTGGAGCGCGACGGACAGGAACTGGCCATCGTCTACGATACCCCGGGCTCCGAGCGGCTGGCCTACAAAAGCCTGCATGAGGTGGCGAACGCCGCCGACATCATCCTCTGGGTGAGCGCGGCGCACAGTCCGGAGCGCCATTCGGAGCGCCAGATCCTGGACGCCTTGCGAACGGCGCAGACGAGCCGTGTCGATCGGCGGCCGCCACCCATGCTGGTGGTGGTGACGCACATCGATCGGCTGCGCCCGCTGCGCGAATGGCAGCCGCCATACGATCTCACCGATCCAGGCGACCTCAAGGCGATGAGCATCCAGGCCGCGGTGACGGCATTCGCGGCCGATTTCGAGGTGCCGATCGCCTCGGTCATTCCCGTGTGTCTCGCCGAGGGGCGTATCTACAACGTGGACGATACGCTCTGGGCGGCTATCCTGGAACAGATGGATCGTGCCCAGCGGACACGCCTGATGCTCGGCTGGGACGATACGCGCCGGGATGAGAACTGGACGCTGCTTCGCCGCCAACTGGCCAATGCGGGACGCTTCATGACGCGGTTTCCAGGACGGGGACACCCTCGATCCTGAGAATTAGGGGCGCAGAGGCAAGGGCGAGGCGCCGATCCGGCCGGACGCGCCGATATGGATACCAAGGCGGATAGGGAAGAGGGTGCAAATGTGACCCGCTCACCGGTTTGTATCCGAGCGTTTTTGTAAATTGATCGCGATTCGTGTGAGATTTTCCATGCCACTCGGTGGTGATTGGCAGACGCGATCCTCATCTTGGACGCGTCGCGGCATGGCCGCTGCCGAGGCATCGTCCTAGGGTGATGCTCGTTCCGCCAATCGCAAAAACCGGTCGTTGCGAGAGCCCTAAGAAGATGCGAACCAATCTGCCTGTCACCCAGATCGAGCATGTGATGGAAGACGATCAGCTGATCGTCTCCCGCACCGACCTCAAAGGCCGGATCACCCAGATCAATCTCGATTTCATCAAGATCAGCGGCTTCACCGAGGCCGAACTGATCGGCGCACCGCACAATCTCGTACGACATCCGGATATGCCCTCCGCGGCGTTCGAGGATCTCTGGCAAACCGTCAAGTCGGGGCGCCCCTGGACGGGGATGGTCAAGAATCGCTGCAAGAACGGCGATTACTACTGGGTCGAGGCCAATGTCTCGCCGCTACGCGAGCAGGGTCAGATCGTCGGCTACATCTCGGTACGGCGCAAACCGACGCGGGGCCAGATCGCCGAGGCCGAGTCGGTCTATGCCCGCTTGAGGGCCGGAAAACCGATCAAACCGCTTCATGCCAGGCTGCTGTCGCGGATCAACGATCTCTATATCACCCGCGCCTTGCCCGGGGGGCTGGTCCTCATTTCGCTCCTTTTCATCCTGGCGCTGGCCATGTCTCTGCTGAGCCTGCAACGGACGACCGACCGCACGGCCCATATGACCGAGAAGACCCTGGTCTTGGACCAGGCATTCAATGACATGTATGCGAATGGTCTGCAGATGGTCGCCGCGATGCGCTATGTGCTTCTGGAGCCAGAGGTTGTCCAGGCGCGCGAGAATCTGGAGTCGTCCGATGCCGAGTTCCGTGTCGCCTTGCTGAAGGCCCAGGCGCTCTCGAAAGACGACTCCAAAGCGCTGGATGCACTCGAAGCCATCTCCCAGGGGTTCGAGCAGAATCGCGCCATTCGCGATCGGATCCTGGAGGCCCTGGCCGCCGGGGACCTGGTGGAGGCCAAGCGGATCTACAATGTCGAGAGCAACCCGGCCTGGGGCTCCTACAAGATCCTCATTACGGACTCGGCGCGGCGGGTCAAGGGGATGTTCGAGGAGGAGCGCAAATCGATGGAGACGGCCGCGCATGCGGCTCGGCTGCAGGTGCTTCTCTTCTCCGCGCTCGCCGTCCTCTGCGCGGCGGTACTCGGCACCTGGCTGGTGCGCAAGATCGCGCGTCCCCTGAAACAGACCTCCAGCCATCTCGAGGCGCTGGCCGAGGGCAACTACAGCACATCCATCGTTGCACCCAATCGGGATGAGCTGGGCAACATGCTCATGTCTCTCAAATCCGTCCAGGCGCGACTGGATTTCGACATGCAGGAGACCAAGCGGATCGCCTTGGAGAACATGACCATCCGCACGGGGCTCGACAGCGTCTCGCTTCCGGTCACGCTCTCCAACGAACTGAACCAATTATTCTATCTCAACCGGGCGGCCGAGGCATTGTGGCGCGACATGACCCCCGAGATCCAGCGTCGTTCGCCGAGCTTCAATCTCGAGCGCATGATTGGATCGGCGCTCGCCGATTATTTCGAGGATCAGGAGGTCGCGGCGGCCTATCGGGAAAAACTTACCTCGACCCGCGATTTCGACATGCAATTCTGTGGCCGCAGCCTGCGTCTGACAGCGAGCCCGGTGTCCGACGACATGGGGATCTATCGCGGCCGCGTCACCCAGTGGGAGGATCGCACGGCGGAGGTGACGGCGGAGCGCGAGATCGCGGGTCTGGTCGAGGGGGCGGCGGTTGGAGATTTCGCGTCGCGGCTGGATCTGTCGGGCAAGGAGGGCTTCTTCCGTCAGCTGAGCGAGGGACTGAACCGGCTGCTCGACATCATGTCGGCGGGGCTGAGCGACGTGGCCGGAGTGCTGGACGCGATCGCGCGCGGGGATCTGACGCGCGGGAT